>JAHABL010000002.1 GCA_018376445.1 Mycobacteriales bacterium | reverse complement strand
ATAAAAGAAACCTGGGAAAAGATCCTTCTTATATTAAGGGAGGAGTATGGGGATCAGATTACGGATATCTCATACAAAACATGGCTGGAACCGTTGAAACCCTATTCTTTTAAGGGAAATACCATTACCATCATTGTACCGGAGCAGCCATTTATATCCTATGTAAAGAAAAAATACAGCACCTTCTTAAAAGTTACCATCTCAGAATTTCTCGGCAAGGAATGTGAGGTGGATTTTAAAGCAAAAGAACAGGTGGAGGCAGAGGAACAGCCCGCCGCTCCGGCTCTGATTCCCAAAGCAAAAGCTCCCGTAAGCCCGGATGTAATACAGAACGCCAACTTAAACCCAAAGTATACCTTTGACACCTTTGTCGTTGGCTCCAACAACAATCTGGCTCACGCCGCAGCCCTTGCAGTAGTCATACTTGAACTCGTATTCACCAGGCTTGATTTTGGTGATGGCGTTATCGGGACAGACGCCGAAGCAGTTGTCGCAGCCGAAGCAGTTGCCGCATGACATACAGCGACGAGCTTCGAACAATGCAGAGCTTTCGTCCAAGCCCAGCACAACTTCATCGAAGGTGGACGCGCGGCGAGCCCCTTCCAGCTTTTCGCGAACCTGTACAGGCGCATCAGCGTAGTACCAGGTGGACAGCCTGTCGAAGGACGCATCAGCGTGCTTCGGGGCTGGATGGTACTCAGTGTCGCGAAGGAAGGCGTCGATATAGCGCGCCGCCTTCTTTCCGTGGCCGATCGCAACGGTAACGGTGCGCTCCGACGGGACCATGTCACCACCAGCGAAGATACCGCGGTGGCCAGTCATCATTTGGTCGCTTACCTGCACAACACCATTGCTGATCTCGATCTCGTCATCGTTTTCAATGAGGGAAAGGTCCGCATCCTGGCCCAGTGCCATGATGAGAGAGTCGCCCTGCAGCGTCTCGTATTCACCAGTCGGCTGGGGGAAGCCATTCTCGTCGAGTTCCATTTTCTCGATCTGGATCTCGCCCTGATCGACGTGTTTCACTGTCGACAGCCAACGCATAAGTACGCCCTCTTCCTCAGCTTCTTTGACCTCGGAGTCGTGGGCGGGCATCTGGTCACGAGTACGGCGGTAGAGAATAACGGATTCCGAAGCACCCAAGCGACGGGCAGTACGGGCAACGTCGACAGCGGTATTGCCGCCGCCGTAGACGTACACGCGCCGTCCCAGCAATGGCTTTTCCTCGGCGTCGGAATCGGTTACATCACGGAGCACTGACACTGCGTCGACCATAGTGGCAGCAGAACCAGCTGGGATATTGACGTTCTTACCAATCTGCGCACCGACTGCGAGGAAGATGGCGTCGAAATGCTCAATTTCTTCCGCCACATTCTCCACCTTGGTGTTAAGCTCGATCGTCACACCCATGTTCTGGATGCGCTCAATCTCAGCACGTAGGATGCCGCGCGGCAAGCGGTAGGAGGGGATACCGAAACGCATCATTCCGCCAGCTTCGGGGCCGGCATCACGAATGGTAACGGTGTGGCCGGCACGTCGCAGGTGGTAAGCGGCGGAGAGACCGGATGGACCAGCACCGACGACCAGAACCTTCTTGCCGGTCTCTTCCTGCAACAGCGGAACAGTCCAGCCTTCAGAGATTGCCTTGTCGCCGAGGAAGCGTTCAATGGCGTTAATGCCAACAGCCTCATCAACCTGTCCACGGTTGCATGCCGTCTCACAAGGGTGGTAGCACACGCGACCCATTGTGGCGGGCAGCGGGTTGTTCACCATAATCTCGCGCCAAGCGGCTTCGTAATCGCCTTCTTCTGCGTGGTACAGCCATTCCTGCACGTTCTCACCGGCAGGGCAAGCCTTATTGCACGGGGGCAGGTTGTGAACGTAGACGGGACGCTCAGTGCGCCAGGAGCCCGTTTCGTTTGCCAGTGAGGAACCAACCTCCAGCGTAATGGCAAACGGTTCAGAGGTGGGGGCAGCACCTTTAGATTCAGGGGCAGTCATGTCCTACTTCTCCTTATGTCCGCTCTTGGATTCGAGAATGTGCTGCTTGTGCTGTTGGGCTTCTTTATCAGCCTGGGTGGTTTCGGCAGCATCTCGAACAGTGCGAGCAAAACGACCCTCGGGATCATCACCTACCGACATCACACGCTCGAGCACGTCATCATCGAGGCCTTCGGCGTCAATGAGTCCATACCGGCGGATGTTGCGGTCAGCAATAGCCTGCAAACGGGCCAGGGTTTCCGTGTCCTTGTTCTTAAAGATATGTGCAAAGCGACGCTGTGGACGGAGGTATTCCTCCACCGGCACCGGCCGCCGAATCTTCATAACAGAAGTGATTTCGCCTGCTTCTGCTTCGTAGACCGGGAACAAGCCAGTCTGGGTGGCAAGGCGAGCCAGCTTAACGGTGTCGCGAGATGCCGATCCCCAGCCCAGCGGGCAAGGCACCAGGATGTGGATGTAGCGCGCTCCGCGGTATTGCATTGCCTTCGTGACCTTGTACTCGAGATCACGAAGGTCTGCGACGGTAGCTGTAGCAACGTAAGGGATCTCGTGAGCCATGGCGATACGAGCCATGTCTTTGCCCTGGCCGAACTCGTTACCAGGATGCTCACCAACCGGCTGAGTGGTAGCGGTGCGGGCGGTAGCCGGGGTGGAGCCAGAACGCTGCACGCCGGTGTTCATGTAGGCCTCGTTGTCATAGCACAGGTAGAGGACGTCATCGTTACGCTCGAACATACCGGACAGACAGCCCATACCGATGTCGACCGTACCGCCGTCACCACCTTGAGCAATCACACGAATGTCCTGCTTGTTCTGGGCGCGGAGGCCAGCAGCGGCGCCAGCTGCGACAGCAGGAGCATTGCCGAATAGTGAGTGGAGCCAGGGAAGCGTCCAGGACGTTTCCGGATAAGGAGTCGAGAACACTTCCAGGCAGCCCGTGGCATTAACCGCAATGAGATTGCCATCGGTTGCCGCTCTCGCGGTGTCAACAGCGTATCGAGCGCCGAGGGCCTCACCACAGCCTTGGCAGGCACGGTGCCCGGAGGTCAACGAGTTATAGCGATCAGGGTCGGACTGAACGGAGCGCAGCTGTTCTTCTGCCAGTCGGTTACCTACAGCATAGGAACCTACCTGGTAGAACTTGACCTTCTCGCGAGCGGGAATGGAGGTCTCACGAGTAGACGGCATGCTGGGGAGCGGAAGGCTTACTTCACTCATTGCACTACCTCCTAGTTATTTCGGGCGTCAGCCGCTTGGTTGGCACGGGTGTTTACGTCGCGCAGCATATTTTCAGCCATGGGGCCAGAGCGGCGGACAGCTTCCTCACGCTCAAGCTCGGCATCCACAAGAGTGCGGTCGAGATCGAGAAAGGTGAGGGGTTCAAGCGTGTTGGCATTGGCAGAATCAAGCATTTCATGGATGGAATGCTTGGTGATGTTACGACCACCTAAACCGGCAATGACTTCGTAAAGCTTGGGCTGGAGATCTGGGTCGATGACACGCAACGAGTCGAGAATGTGGGACGAAACTATACCGCCGATACCGACCTGGAAGGCCTTTTCAAAGCTGATGATCGTCTTCGCATCCTTCAGAATGTTGCCAACAGTCTCGAAGGGGAAGGGGCGGAAGGAACAGATTGACAGGACACCAATCTTTTCGCCCTTCTCACGACGCTCGTCAACAACGTCCTTCAACGTGCCGACGATGGAGCCGAGTGCGACGATGATCGTATCTGCGTCCTCGCAGTGGTAGGTATGGACAAGTCCGCCCGAGGAGCGTCCGAAGACCGTTTCGAATTCCTTTTGAACCTGTGGAATCAGCTCTAGAGCTTGCTTCTGCTTGTGGTGAGCAAGGTAGCGGACCTCAGTGAAGGCTTCGGGACCCACCATTGCGCCGATGGACATCGGATTCTCCGGATCGAGTACCTGGCGCGGCTCGTAGGGAGGTAGGAACTTTGCAACCTGTTCCTCTTCCGGAACGTCAACCTGCTCGACGGCGTGCGTAAGGATAAAGCCGTCCATACATACCATTACTGGCAGCGATAGTTCTTCAGCGATACGGAACGCCTGTACATGGAGGTCAGCGGCCTCCTGGTTGGTTTCCGCGTAGAGCTGGAGCCACCCGGAATCACGCTGACTCATCGCGTCAGTATGGTCGTTCCAGATGTTGATCGGAGCGCCAATAGCACGGTTAGCAACCGTCATGACGATGGGGAGGCCCAAACCGGAGGCGTTGTACACGGCCTCGACCATGAACAGAAGACCTTGGGATGCCGTTGCAGTGTAGGCACGGGCGCCCACTGCGGATGCGCCAATAGAGGCAGACATAGCTGCGTACTCAGACTCGACGTTGAGGTATTCGCACCCGGTAAGGTGGCCATCTTTAACCAGCTTAGAAAGCGCCTCCACGATGTGGGTCTGCGGGCTGATGGGGTAAGCAGCGACAACATTCGGTTTGCAGGCGGCAACAGCTTGAGCCATCGCCTGAGATCCTTCAATTTGCTTAAGCACTGGCATTCACCTCTTCATTAGAGAGAAGTTCCGCAGCGGCCTGGGCTGCTGCAATATTCTTTTCAGCAAGAGGGGTGGGGAACTTCGAACGGATGGCTTTCTCGACTGCTTCCATAGAAACAATGTCGGTGAAAGCCGTAACGGCGCCTAGTAGGACGGCGTTAGGGACGTTGCGACCAACGTATTGGAAAGCCAGGTCTGTAGCAGGAATGACATGGATGTGTCCCGGCAGGTGGCTTTCGACGAGTTCAGTGAGATCAAGCTCGTCAATCGACTTCGTTGAGTTAATGAGGGCATATCCATCAGGTTTGAGACCTGAGAACACGTCCATGATTGCCAGGAGCGTTGGGTCCTGGACAATGATCAAATCCGGTTCTAGCACGGGTTCGCGAGTGCGGATTTCCGTGTCACGGATTCGACAGTATGACACCACTGGGGCGCCAGTGCGTTCGGAGCCAAAGCTCGGGAACGCTTGTGCGCTGTGGCCATCTTCAAATGCAGCAAATGCGAGGAGGTCGGATGCAGTGACTACACCCTGTCCGCCTCGTCCATGAATTCGTACCTCGACCATAACTAAGACTATACGGCCGAGGTGCCCTAAATTACCTGTTCGGAATTGGCGTTTATCGGTTAATTGACGTGGCTACTTTGCCTAATTGGCGTGAGTTTTCAGGATTTTGCAAAAATGGAATAATTCTCTCAGATTTGGAGGGTGGGAAAGTGCAGGTAGATCGATTCCGCACAGGCTTTTAGCAGGCACTTTCCGTAATACGGAACTATATTTCCATGCAAAAAATTATTTTAAGAATTTCCATTTTTGAGCTATTTAAAGGTAAGGCTAGCCTAAATTGTCACGCTAATCAAGTGGATTTACGAAAGAAAAACAAGCGCATCTCGTCACCGTCGTTAGAGCCAGCGGCCACATACACCCCGCAGGAGGCCAAGAGCACAGTGAGCTACGGCAATGAATGGCGGTTCTTGGGAAGCATGGGCCGCCCACTTTTCATTCGTAGAGAAAATTGCAGTTCAGCAGCTTGAACCAAATGGCGAGAATCTCTGCAAGAGAAAGATGTCGAGAAATCCCCTTGTTCGCTAGCATTGGTCGATATCTTTCTGTAGTATGCCGTTGTCGAATCGCACCCGCGATTTGTGTGCATAGGCACCGTCTCGTCTCTCATTGTGACGATTAAGGATTGAGCAATTATGGCGACTGACTACGACGCACCGCGTAATAACGATGCCGAGGGTCTTGAAAGTAGTTCTCTGGAAGAACTGCAGGCAGGACGGGGAGAAAGCCAAGCTGGCTCCGCGGAGATTGACGAGGTCGATACTGCTGAGTCGTACGAGCTGCCTGGTGCTGATCTGTCTGATGAAGAA
Source organism: Mycobacteriales bacterium (assembly GCA_018376445.1). Classification (GTDB taxonomy): domain Bacteria; phylum Actinomycetota; class Actinomycetes; order Mycobacteriales; family Mycobacteriaceae; genus Lawsonella. Next base: position 176,864 of record JAHABL010000002.1, on the reverse strand, counting down.
CTCACCGTACGAGTCGTCCCAAAACAAAAGGATGAATTCACCTGCGGTGTCTGCTTCCTCGTACAGCACATTAGCCGGCTTGCTTATGTCGAAGAGGACGGTACCATGGTGTGCCAAGACTGTGCAGGATAGCGAAACGTTTCCTCGCACAGCAGACTGGCATTTCGTTCTATCGCTCCATTCTCCCAAAAAGCCACGTAGAGAGTTCTTTACGTGGCTTTTGTCGTATTTCTTTCGAATGTGAGAAACATTAGTTTCCGTCATATAGCCACCAAAATGCGAGGTTATCCCGGTGGTAGGGAAACTCTTTGAGACCCCTCCCGCGCGAGTGTCAATCGCCGGTACACTCGACACTATGTCCGAACTCACATCTGACTCTTGCATCGTTGACATTGTCCGCCTCGACCCCAAGCTCCCCGTCCCTGTGCGTGCGCACGCCGGTGACGCTGGTGTCGACCTGTACTCCGCCGAAACCGTAGTGCTCGAACCCGGTCAGCGTGAACTGGTACGCACCGGTATCGCGATTGAATTGCCTTTTGGCACTGTGGGTCTCATTAATCCCCGGTCTGGTCTAGCAGCCCACAACGGCCTTTCGATCGTGAACGCCCCCGGTACCATCGACGCCGGTTACCGCGGTGAGATCAAGGTCTGTCTCATTAATCTCGATCCCCATAACTCGATTCGCATTAAGCGTGGCGACCGTATAGCCCAGATGCTTGTCCAGCGCGTGGAAATGTTTACCTTTAACGAAGTTGACTCACTCGATGATTCTGACCGTGGAGAGGGCGGCTACGGTTCCACCGGCGGTCATTCAACGCTGGAAGAAAGCTAACGAATGTTTGGCATCGGAAAGAAGAAAAAGAAGGCTACAGCCAAACCGACTCCTCAGACCGAGGATGCTAGCTCTGTAAAAGAAGCAGCGTCCCCGGAGGAATCTGGAAATAGCGCTACCCACCCCGTGTCGCCCTCTGACCACCATAAGGCACGGGTAGACCATGGAGTGGGGCCATTCGATGAGTCGGATGGTGGCTTGACCGAACTTCTTGACCCTAACGAAGAAGGTGCGGGGATCGCCGACTTCGGTGCTTATGCCTTTGTAGCACCTGTGGACGCACAGCTGCAGATTGAAACGTCTGCTGACGGGAGTCTTGCTGTGCATATCCTAGTAGGTAGCGGTCATATCACGATGGACGCATACTCAGCACCGAAGTCTGGCGGGCAGTGGCGTATGGTCGCTTCCGAGCTGGCAGATGGTCTGCGGGCACAAGGCGCCAAAGTATCTATCCAAGATGGTCCCTGGGGACGTGAGGTGGTAGGGGCTGCACCGAACTCAGTAATTCGCTTCATCGGTGCCGATGGACCACGCTGGATGCTTCGAACGGTGGTCGTCAGCAATGCTGCAGATGCTGAGCAATCTGCAGAAATTGCACGAACAGTGTTTGCTCATACGGTGGTCCGTCGGGGTATGAACGCGATGCCTGCTCGTACCCCCATTCCTTTGGTACTACCCACGGAGATTCTCGAGCAAGTCCAAGCAGAACAGCTTCGACAGCAGGAAGCTGCAAAGGTAGCGGCAGAACAAGCGCGTCGGCGTATGTCGGCAGATCGTGGCGAAGCACTCCAACAATTTGACGGTCCCGAGTCCTAAGAAAGCAGCTCAGATAGCAGAGCAAGGCTAGCTCGGCTGAAGATAGCAACATCCTTCTCGATATCTGACAAACAAATATGGGCGGTTGCGCTGTTGTGCAGTGCGGCCGCCCATTCTTGTCCTACGCTCGCTGGATGGAGAGGATCGTCGTCAACACATACCACCCCCACCGGCATCCTGATGCGGGTGAACTCTGCAAGGCTAAGGGAGGGTGTTACCGCTGCCTCTCGCATAAGCACCGCTAGCTCGTCACTATATCGTTCCCAGCAAGGATCCTGGAGAGCAGATAGCCAATGGGGAGAGGATGCGACCATTGTTGCCCGTACTTTGGCAATCCCTAGCTCGTCAAGCGCAGCTGCTGTTGCGGCAGCAGACAGTGCTGCTGGTGCGGTGTGAAACCCCTCTCCAGTCCACGGTGCCATAAGCGCTACTACCGCTGTCAGTGGTGATGAACCAGCGGCGAGCGCATTTTCCCGGCGGGATTCGTGTAACGCAATGCGGCATGCAGCAATTGCTCCAATAGACACGCCGACAATGACAACCCGTTCACCCGTTTGGAGGGCTTCCTCGAGAACGCCATTGACATCACCAAGAAATCCTTCCAGTAAATGACCCGGTCGAGGATCGACGGCCACCAGTCGGGCGGATAACTCTGCAGCTAACAGGGAGAAGGCTCGGCGCGAAAACTGAGCGTCAAACCCCGTCCCCGGCAGGGCGATAACACACAGGGGCGGCCGTAACTCGGGTAGTGCGGGGGGAGTGAGGAGAGACCGGACCATATGGTCAGTGTACTGTCCGGGAGATCAAGGCTCCGGGAAGCTGGGCGGTGGTGAAGCGATGAGGATTTTTCTTAGCAGGAACGCTAGACTTGCAACGTCTTATACAGGTAGCCCCCGCCTTCGAGGTACGTTGTTATGAATGTCCTGCATAACCGCATTACCCCTATTGAGGAGTGTCGGCTCGGTGACAAAGTGACTATCACTGGGACAATTAGCATGGTGACAGTCAGTGCTCCTCACGCACCCTGTGGCGTAGAAGCACATCTTTATGATGACTCAGGAGTTATTGAGCTTCATTGGATGGGGCGTCACACCATTCCCGGTATAGACACCGGACGGCATGTTCAAGTCGAGGGACGTGTCGCACTGCATGGGCGAGATTTGGCTATCTACAATCCACGCTACGAATTGCTGTCATGACTGCACTAGAGCCCACTGATCCCCACCCCGCTGACGACTACACCTCACTCCCTTCAGCTGGGATAGAGGGTGATCCTCACACCGAGGACCCTGTCCAGGCGGAAATCGAAGAAACCTTGCTCGAGCGTATGGGAGGCTGGCAGGGCTTGGTCTACTCGACTTTGCCTGTCCTCATCTTTGTCCCCGTCAATGCATGGAAAGGGCTACAGCCCGCGATCTGGGTAGCGCTCGCAGTAGCACTTGTAGTCTTCTGCGCCAGACTGTTTCGCAAAGAGAAACTGACTCCGGCGGTATCTGGATTCTTCACCGTGGCGCTATGTGCATTCATCGCCTATCGAATGGGTAATGCAAAAGGATATTTCGTCTGGGGAATTTGGGTATCGGCGGCCTATGCCATTCTCTCCATCATTTCGATGATCGCCCGCTGGCCCATCGTTGGTGTTTTGTGGAACGCATTGAACGGGCTCAGTCAGGATTGGCGTGCAGATAAGAATCGCCGTCGCTGGTACGACCTTGCCACGCTTGCATGGGCACTTGTATTCGCAGCACGATTTGTTGTTCAGCAATGGCTTTATGCGGAGGATGCGGCTACCGCCCTAGGAGTCACTCGTATCGTCATGGGATGGCCGCTGACAATTCTGGCTGTTGTTGTCTCCGTATGGGCGATACGAAAAACGACCGTGGCAGAATCGGCGCCAGTGGTTGAGACGGTAACTAGTGAAGAAGATTCGACTCACTCGAGTCCAGCGGAGTAGTACCGGCGTTTGTGGCTGCCTCGTAGGTGTCATTGACAGCTTTGGGACTGTTCTGGCACACGAGTGCGGCGAGCTCTTCTTGCGCCGAACGATTCGCAACGAAGAGGAGCTCATCACCGGGTTCGAGGGCATCATCCGGCCTCGGCACAATGACGTTGTTATCGCGCACAATAGCAACTAAAACCCCATCACGAGGGAAATGGAACCGCCCAACTTTCTTCCCCGCCAAGTGTGTACGGCTGGGGAGACGAATTCCTAAAAGGTCCACGTCTCCCCTGCGGAGCGGCATAAGCCGTACCAGCTCACCGACATTAATCACCTGCTCTACGACAGACGCCAGTAGTTGCGGCGTAGACACCATTTCATCCACCCCCCACGACTCATCAAACAGCCACTCGTTGCGAGCGTCATTAACACGGGCAACTACCCGAGGAACCCCAAATTCCGTTTTCGCTAGCAAGCTCAAAACGAGGTTAGCTTTGTCATCTCCAGTGGCAGCGACGACGACATCAAACTTCTCCAGCCGGAGCTCCTCCAGCGCACGAACCTCACAAACATCCATGTGAACCCAGCGGGCGTCTGGAATGAGTTGAGGCCGTAATCTGGCCTCATCCGGCTCGAGTATAAACACGGAATGCCCACTTTTGACGAGTTCATGAGCAATGGAGATACCGACACCACTTGCTCCGGCGATTGCGATTCGCATTAGACTTCCACCTCCTGTGGCGCGATTCTGCCAATTGCGACCGCGCGCTGCTCTTTCTCGCTCAGTACTGATAGCCACACATGGTCTTCAGCTTGAATGCGTGTCCGTGATGTGGGGATAGCGGCCCGTCCCGCTCTCACAATGAATGCACAGCGACCTCCAGTAGCTTTTTCCAATTCACTGAGCGGTTTGCCCACCCAATCGACATGAAGAACCAGTTCCACGACAGAAATCTGTCCGGATGGATCGGAGAGTGTGCTGCCCACACCCTCCCCAGTGATCATGTGGAGCAAACGGTCCGCTGCCCAAGGCACAGTCGCGATGGTGGGAATGCCCAAACGTTCGTAGATTTCGGCTCGGCGCCCGTCGTAGATGCGAGCAATCACCCGGTCCACATTGAACTCTTCACGAGCTACCCGAGCAGCAATAATGTTGGTGTTGTCACCGCTCGATACCGCCGCGAAAGCGTCCGCTTCAGTAATTCCCGCCTCGGTGAGAACATTCCGGTCGAATCCCTGTCCCAGTACACGTTTACCGTGAAAATCATTACCTAGTTTGGCAAGAGCTTCACTCTTGACATCGATAACGCTGACATTGTGGCCGAGAGCTTCCATTCTTGCTGCGAGCGAGCGACCCACACGGCCACAGCCCATAATCACCACGAACACAGTGCTCTCCTCTGGATGATCGCTGGGGATTCACCCCGCTTGGTAGCTTCTAACCTATATTCTAAAGTTGAGAAACTGCTTAGCCAGCGGATCGCTACATGAACTCTGGATAGGCTCGAGTACTGAAATCTGTTGATGGGAAACTCATGATGAATCTGTCACGCCGCGCAAAAGGGTTGCTTTTGGGCTCCCGAATTCGTAGCGATGAGTCTCATCAGATTCTCCTTCCCAATCAGCTCGCGGCGTCTCTATTTACTGCGAACATGCTGAGTTCTGTCGCGTACGTCCCCCAGTTTGTTCTCATGGTGTTGGCAGTTGCGGGTGCTTCCGCCATCACGTGGGGGCTAGGTGTTGGATTGGCCATCGCGTTCCTCCTTCTCCTCGTGGTAGGTGCGCAGCAGACCATTATCCGCATCTACCCAGGTGGGGGAGGCGACTACCAGGTCGTCAAACACAACTTGGGCTACCGGACTGCAGCTAGCGTAGCAGCTGGGTTTATGGTCGATTACGTCCTCACCGTGGCGTTGTGTTTGAGCATGATGGTGCATATGTTTGCCGGTATTACACCGGGTGTTATGCCTTACACCCCCCTCATCGCGGCAGGCATCCTGGTTATTCTTCTCTGGGTCAGTATGCGTGGTTATGCCAATTCCGCCTGGGCGACCCTCTTACCCACCGGCTTCTTCATTCTCGTCCTCATTGTCCTGCTGGTGGGTGGAGCAGTCCGAGCTGCCATGGGTAACTCCATTGTGGCAGTGTCCGGCACCTATGGTCTGACACCTTCGGCGAGTTTCGCAGGCGGGGTCTCTAACGCACCTGCTGAAGCTGTGCTTATGTTGCTAGCAGGCGGGATAGCAATTGGTGCCACAGCACTTTCCGGTGTTGAAAGCGTCAACAACGGGATGGAGATTCTCAACAAGCCACAGAACCGAAATGCCTCGCGAATTTTGGCTCTCTCTGCTTCGACTACCTTTGGACTCCTGGTGGGAGTGGTGGTACTTTCCTGGGCTAGCCAAGTCTCCTTTGTTAGTGACCCACTTCGTCAACTTCCGGGCTCGCCTGCCGGTTATGTGCAACAACCCCTGCTTGTACAGCTCGCCTCCGCGGTGTTCCCGGACTACCCCTTCATGGAATGGGTAGTTATGCTGGCGTCAGCGCTGGTTCTTATGGTCGCTGCCCTTGCGGTATTCATCAGTTTCCCCTCACTAACGATGCACGTTGCAAAGGATGGCTTCCTACCGCAGTTCCTTTCCTACCGAGGTCGCCGTCTCACGCACAACGGGGGTATTTTCTCTCTCGCTATTCTGGTGGTATTGGCGCTTGCGCTCACTAATGGGCAACCACGGCGCCTGCTCGAGCTTTACGCATTAGGGTCCCTTTGGGCCTTTCTTGTCGCCCAGATTGCGATGGTTAAACATTGGATACGTCACCTGCGAGCGGCACGCACCCCCCGCAAAATTGCGCGTGCTCGAAGCGGTATGGCACTGGCACTTATTACTGCTCTTCTGCTCGCAACGGTCCTCTTGCTCTCGGTGATCTTTAAGTTCATCCGAGGTGGATGGGCCTCGATCCTCGCTATCGTTATCATTACCTTCGTCCTCCTCTCCTTCGGTCGGCACTACGCAAAAGTAAAGAAGCGTCTCGCTGATGCGCGTTGGCAGGGGATGGCGCCATCCCGAACTCATGCACTCGTCATCGTCTTTGGCCTACACCTTCCAACTCGTCGAGCTTTGGCTTACGCGCGTGCTGCCCGGCCAGATGCTGTGGAAGCTATCACCGTCAATATTGATGATGCGAAGACCAGAAAGCTCGTCGAAGCGTGGACAAAGTCCGAAATGGATATTCCTCTGAAAGTTTTAGAGGCCCCTTATCGGACAATTCTCGGCCCAGTAGTTCGCTACATTCGTCGAATTCGGGCACACAATCCTCGCGACGTGGTGAACGTCTATATTCCACAGTTGGTGGTAAAACACTGGTGGGAGTCTATTGCCCATAACGAAGTAACGAACCTCATGCTAAAGAGGTTGGTGCGTGAGCCGGGCGTATCTGTTACCGTCGTTCCATTCCTCCTCGACGAGAATCACTTCGATATGGAGGCGGTAGGCGCCGCAGCCGACGCCCGCGAGGACGTCATTGTGGTTACCCCAGAAACCCCCGAAGGAGATGAAGGTGAGCGCTAGACCGCAAGACGGGCCAGCCGTCTCCGCTCCTGGGGTTGGTTCACGCATCCGCGTAACCTGTGCAGGCCCTGCACACGGTGGTGAAATGGTGGCTCGTTATGAAGGGCGAGTCATTTTCGTCTCGGGAGCACTCCCCGGCGAGGACGTCACCATCGAGATCACCCAGAACAAGAAGTCCTTTTCGCGCGGACATGTGATCGATATCCATGCGGCTCATCCAGAACGCGGCGAACATGTGTGTCCTGCGGCTACCGCGGGTGCAGGTTGCTGTAGCTGGGACTCCGCAGCGATTAGTCTCCAACGGGAGATGAAAGCTCAAATCGTCGAGGACCTCCTCCACGGATTGGGTGCGGTAGAGGACATCCCATGGAGGGGAAATGTTAGCGTGCTGTCGGACAACGTCACGCGCACTGCTACGCAGTGGCGAGTACGACAACGGTTGAGTATCACCAGCGGGGGAGACGTTGGTGTACGAGCAGCGCATTCACATCAGGTCATTTCGCAGCAATGCTCACAGGTGGTTCCACTCTTATCCGGTTCTCCCGATGAATGGGGAATTGCTGATGACGTCGTCTCACTTGCGGGGACAAACTCGGAACTCGTGCTGGCCGCAGATTCGTATGGAGAACGGCACATCATTGCTCTAACACGTTACGAGGATCGTTATCAGGCATCTCGCCGCGCACGTGCAACTTCTCGGCGTGCACGGATTCAGCAGGTGCACCAGCGACGGGTGCTGGCGGGATCGGGAATCGCTCGTCAACGCGTTCTAGGGAGAGAGTGGCACCTACCTGCAGAGGCTTTCTGGCAAGCCCACCGTGGCGCCGCCACTACGTACGCCGAGCTAATTCGTGACCGTGCGGACCTTGATACCGGTGAGGTTGCGTGGGATCTCTATGGCGGATGCGGAGTATTTGCTCATGCACTCTCTCTCGCTACATCCCAGCCTGGTCCGATCGTGTCGGTGGATGTTGCTGGGCCCGCTGTAGCAGCAGGAAATGCCACTTTCGACTCGGATGGACCAGAAGTTTTGATGGTAGAGAGCTCTGTCGGACGGTGGCTGAAGGGAGACATTGCTTCTCACTACCAGACGCCCGCTACCGTGGTGCTCGACCCTCCCCGTGCGGGGGCAGGTAAAGACGTGATTTCTGCCGTTGCACTGCATGCACCGCGCACAGTCCTCCATTTTGGCTGTGATGCAGCGGCCTTTGCTCGAGACATAAAACTCTGGGGGGAAAACGGTTACACCTTATCTGAACTGCAGGTTTTTGATGGATTCCCGAATACCCCGCACATGGAGTGTTTCGCCCTGTTAAGGCGTCTACTCTAGACTGTATGAGTCCCACCCGGACGAGTTCATCCGAAGGAGGTGCCACCTGTGTCTATTCTGGAGCACATCAATGAACCCGCTGATCTTACCGGGTTAAGTTATCCAGAGATGAAGGAGTTAGCGGCGGAGATCCGTCAATTCCTCATCAATAATGTGTCGCATACTGGTGGTCACCTGGGTCCGAACCTCGGTGTGGTCGAATTGACGCTGGCAGTTCACCGTGTTTTTAAGTCGCCGCAAGATGCCATCATTTTCGACACAGGACACCAAAGCTACGTCCATAAAATGCTCACCGGGCGACGCGACTACTTTGATACATTGCGTCAGGCAGGTGGACTTTCCGGGTACCCAAGCCGCGCTGAAAGCCCACATGACTGGGTGGAATCGTCGCATGCCTCAGCATCATTGTCGTACGCCGATGGTCTAGCAAAATCCTTCGCGATCGACGGCATAACCCGCCGCAATATTGTTGTGGTGGTCGGAGATGGAGCGCTTACAGGCGGCATGACGTGGGAAGCGCTCAACAATATCGCCGAGCACAAGCACACATCACTCACCATTGTGGTCAATGACAATGGTCGTTCCTATGCGCCTACCATAGGTGGCCTCGCTGAGCGCCTCACTCGTCTGCGGACCGAAAACGCATACGAGTGGGCCATGGATCAAACGAAGAAAGAATTGCAAAAGCGAGGAAAGCTGGGGCAGTTCATCTATTCTTTGCTGCATGGTTTTAAGACCGGCATCAAAGACACTGTTGTTCCCGAGCCTCTCTATAGCGACCTAGGACTCAAGTACATCGGTCCTGTTGATGGCCATGATCAGCGGTCCATGGAGATGGCCCTTGAACGTGCCCGAGATTTTGATGGGCCGGTCATTGTCCATGCGGTGACGCGTAAGGGCGAAGGCTACGCATTTGCCGAACACGACATGCGGGATCACATGCACACCACGGACGCAATCGATCCTGTGACAGGTGTCTGCCTGGTTCCCCGTAAGCCCGGTTGGACAGCAGTGTTTGCCCGTGAAATGCTCCGCATTGGAGCTGAGCACCCCGAGGTCGTAGCTATTACTGCCGCAATGGCAGAGCCTGTTGGATTAGCTCCGTTCCGCGACAAGTATCCGGAACGTTTTTTCGACGTCGGTATCGCTGAGCAACATGCTATTACCTCCGCAAGTGGACTCGCCCTCGGTGGGAAACACCCAGTAGTGGCGCTGTACTCCACCTTCCTGAACCGCGCATTCGACCAGCTCTTGATGGATGTAGCGCTCATTAAGCAGCCCGTCACAGTGGTGCTTGACCGTTCGGGTGTAACGGGACCCGATGGCGCAAGCCATGATGGAATGTGGGACCTTTCGCTGATGAGCATCATTCCCTCGATGCGCGTAGCCGCACCGCGCGACCCACAACGTCTTCGTGAGGAAATTGCGGAAGCAATTGAGACTAAAGACGGACCGACGGTCGTAAGATACCCCAAGGGGATCGTCACTGATGACTTCAATGCGCTTGAACGTACCGACGATGGTGTCGATATTCTCTGCAAATATGGTGACGACATTCTCATTGTGGGAGTGGGAACCTTCGCCCGGCGAGCTGTTGCAGCAGCCCACAAGCTAGCGGAACAAGGTATCCAGGCAACGGTTGTGGACCCTCGTTGGATACTCCCCATACCGGCCTCCATTCTTGCGCAGGCCTGTCAATACCAAATGGTTGTTGTCTACGAGGACAATGGCATTAATGGCGGCATTGGGTCTGTTTTGGGCAATGCTCTGCGTATGCATGAATGCGATGTCCCGCTCCGCCAGATTGCCCTCCCACAAGAGTTTCTTCCCGTGGGAACGCGCAAGACGTTGCTTGAAGAACGTGGACTTGATGCAGAGAGCGCCGCTGAGCGTATGCAGGACTGGTTCCGTCACCTCACTAGCTAGCGGAGTGGTGCGGAGGAGAAAGCGAGTGCGCGAATTCTGCCAGTAGCGACTCCGCCACGGAAGTTTTACTTAGCAAGGGTTACTGCAGGGGAAAGTGCAGCGCCTCAGACAACGGCACCGCTATCTGGCTTATCTGCCAGGGACGAGCCCGTGAGGAGCGTAGGCTTTCTGTCACGCTTGGTGGAGGGGTTGGCTCAGTGAGAGACCAACTGAGGGTTCGTAATGCCTCCCCAGCAACTAGATCCTGTGCATCAATGGCGAGCTGCTGGGCAATCTCATCAGTGACAGCACGGCATCGCGTGAGATTCTCGGCAGCCGCTGGATTGAGCCGTTTCCATTGGCTTTGATGGGGAATGCTGTGGCCAGCATGTAGTCGAAAAGCAGGAAGTTTCTCCTCGGGAACCGCTAGCGCACCGTTAATAGCTCCCAGCCAGCGAGACCGCTGACGTGTTCGCTGAGTTCCTTTTACGCGTTTGAGTTCCGCTTCAGTCGTTGGTTTCTGCTCCGCAAGGGCAATGATGAGACGATCCGGAAGAAGCCGACCGGGAGCGATATCTTTCTGGAGGGCCAATTTATCGCGGGATATCCATAACTGGCGAACGATCTCCATTTCGCGTCTGTTCTTCAAGATGTGAATTCGAGATGTGCTGCGCCACGGATCCTGTTTTGGTGCAGGATCAGGTTTACACCGCTCAAATTCACACTCTTGGCGTATCCACTCATCTCTGCCTCGGTCGTGTGCCTCCGCATAGAGTGCATCCCAAAGCTCGATGAGATACTCAACATCAAGAGCTGCGTAGTTAAGCCACGACTCTGGTAGTGGACGACGAGACCAGTTCTCTGCACTATGGCTCTTACTGAGATGTAGTCCCAATACCTCTTCCGTCAAGTGCCCGAGATTACACTTCTGGTATCCCAGAAGACGTCCCGCCACTAAAGTGTCGGCGAGTTGAGGTGGTTTGAGCCCCAGCTGGCGGAGACAGGGGAGATCCTGGTCAGCAGCATGAAGAAGCCAGGGGAGAGGGTTGATGACGGCTGCCAATGGAGCAAGGTCCGTTACTGGATCTGCACAATGTGTTGGGTCGATAAGAAAACTACCTGCCCCGTTACGTCGTAGTTGGATGAGCTGCGCTCGCTGGGAGTACGTAAAACCGCTTGCTCGTTCGGTATCCAAAGCGAGGATGCCGGAGCCTGCTGCGAGAGTAGCCGCAGCGTCGGAGATTTCTGCAGGCGTGGAAAGTAAAGGCGGTAGCCCATCACGAGGAGTAGTGACAGAAACAGCTGGTGCCCGATCGATGTTCGGGGATGGCGGTGTGGGAGATTGCTCTGACACGGTAGTGTTAACGGCGCTCGGAAAGGTCTGTAACCCCTACGGGAGGCAGCCCAGCAACAAAGGCAAGAGTCTCTGCGACCGCTTCTACGTGGGCAGCTATGTCAGTGTTCTCTGCTGTCCATGAGGCGCGCATTTCCAGTTGATAAGCGCGTGGAGGTCCGGAGATATCGCCGTAGCGGACGGAGTGTGTAGAGGTTACGGTACCGCCGAGCATAGAGAATTTCACATCGCGCTCATGCAGACCATCAACAAGCCAGCTCCATGCGACTTCTGTGAGCATCGGGTCTTCAGCGACTGCTGCATCCATGTCTGCTTGGATATAAGTGACAATCCGCATTGTCCCATTCCAAGCGTCTTGCCCGCTGGGATCACACAGTATAATAAATCGGCCGTAAGCATCGCCTTCGCTTTGCTCAGGAACGATCAGTTCTTCTGGATGGGCAACCTCTAACCCGATGGCGTAGCTCAGCGGCGCAAGACGCTGCGGTGGACGGATCGGTCCCACTTCAATCTCGCGGCGCAACTGGGCGTGTTTGAGGGAGTCAATCGCTTCATCGAAAGCGGCAGACTCGATGCTGGATTCTTCGCTGATCACGGTTATTACGCTAAAACACTGGCGGGAGAATCCCAGCTGACGCGCCGAGTCTGAGTGAGTTTAGGCGGGAGTTTGCCTTAGAACAGGGCGGCGCGCCCCATCGGATAGTCAGGATCGTGCGTTTTCTGTGCTGCCAGATAGCGCCATAGCCCGACAATAAAGATGATGATGAGCAGCAGCAGCCAACCGATCGTTGCACGGCTGTATTCAATCCAGCGACCGTAGATATACCAGCGGGTGGAGTACCAACTGGACCCCTCCAACACCAGATATATCCCCACCCATGCTGGCCAGTTTCGGAGGAAGCTCGCTTTGCTAACGATCGTCATGACCATTGGGATTAGCATGATGGAGTAGTAGCGTTGGCCAAGCGCACCTCCCAAAAATGCAATGAGTAGTGCAGTTCCGGCGGTGGTGGCCAGCCATAGGCGAAGGTCGATGTTGCGGTAAGGCTGAAGCAGAATAATTGCTGCCAAACCAAGAAGAATGACGACACAGCGGACAATCCACACGAGAGGTTCGGGGGCACCCCAATAGGCGAGCCAACCCCCAATGGCGTTGTTGTAGTAGTCTCGCACCTCTCCCAAATAGCCGAATGTCCGCGTCCAATATGCGGCCGGATCAGCGGATAGGACCCACCCAATTCCATTGAGAATAATGGGGATGAGGAGAGCTGCTATAAAAGGCTGCCATCGTTTCAGAAGCAGCGGGAGGAGAAGTAGTGGTGCCAGCATCGGTTTAATGGCCAAGGAAAGTCCAAGAGGTACCCCTGCCCACATGTTTTTGTTCCGCAGTAGCAAGTAGAGGAATCCAACCTCGCACAGATAAACCGCGCCGTTGATGTTACTGAATACCAGCGTATTTGTTACGCTTTCGGAGAGAAAACTGAAAAAGAGTACCAAGGGGAGAGCGCAACCATGCAGACTGTAGTCAAACATTTTGACCAGCAGCATAGATGCCAGCACAATACAGACCGCGTTAAAGCCAATGAAGAGCCAGCGGCTCAGAGTTTCACTACCGATGAGACCAAAAGGGCTCAACAACAAGCTCCCTGAGGGAGCGTAGAGGTAATGAGGGTTGGTAAAGCTGTAATTGTCCGTGTAGACAGGCTGCCCGGCGAGGAACTTTGTTACCGCCGTGTACACCGGCGCAAAATCATTGGTGACATAGCCGTTGACCGCTTGGATGAAGACTTTGTGCACCATGACCAGCACCGTCAGCGGCCAGAACACTACGGTCAACACCCTATTAAGGGAGTCTTTGTCCCATTCCGTAGCGGCTGAGAGGGATGCAGGTAATGCCATTCCTTATCCTTGCAGTGAGATGGTGGTGGATGGTGTATTACTGGACGCTGTCGTATAGCAGTGTAGTGCTAGCTATTAGGCAAGCGGTGCAGCTACGAGGAGTTTCTCCAGGACAACGTCATCGTTTTGGGTGGTCCCAACGTAGTAAGTGCGCGACCCAACGATCTCAAAACTCTGTTTCTCATAAAACCGAAGAGCGCGCTTGTTCTCAGAATTAGTTCCTAGCCAGAGACTTGAGTAGCCACAGTTAAAAGCTTGTTCAACAGCATGGTCCATGAGGGCACGGGAAATCCCTGAACCGTGATACTCCGCGCGGACGTAGAGTTTGTCGACGCCAAGAGAGGGTCGAACGCGAAGCTTTTCATAGGCCGCGGGATCCATTTCTGCCCCTGCTATTAAGAGCAGATACCCCAGCAACTGTCCGGATTGGGTATCTTCTGCGACCGCAAGGTAGTGCGCAAAGTTGGTGAGATGATTGCGGAGGCGCTCCTCATTGAACTGGTAGTCACAATGCTTGGCGATATCTTCCGCAGTGATGGAGCTCGGGCAGGCCATCGGGAATGTCTCGCAGGCAAGTTTTCGCAAAGCGGGAACGTCAGTATCATACGCTGGGCGAATACGGAAAGAAGCAGGGGGAAGTTCAGTCATAGATCTAGTGTAAAGGACATCGCGATGTTGTCTTTGGCAGGTAGCGGTCAGATTGAGCACCGCATGAGTATTAGGGTCGATGGAGCAAAATAGTAATATGGCGGCCATCCGGCCGCCATATTAACTGGTGCGCGATACTGGGATCGAACCAGTGACCTCTTCCGTGTCAGGGAAGCGCTCTCCCGCTGAGCTAATCGCGCAAGTTTTAAAAAAGAGAGGTGGAGACGGGAATCGAACCCGTGTGCACGGCTTTGCAGGCCGTTGCCTCGCCACTCGGCCACTCCACCGCAGGTGCTTCCACCATGGAGCGGATGACGGGATTCGAACCCGCGACCCTCACCTTGGCAAGGTGATGCGCTACCAACTGCGCTACATCCGCACTGCAGACTGTGAACTCGGAACCGAGAACCTTTGGGATCTCGCTCCGCTCTTTGAGCTTGCTCCGATTACATTAGCGGACAACTACCCACTCTGCAAAATCGCCTGTTCACAGGCGTGTTGCGCGTTGTTTACGAGAGTAGTTACGCCTGTCTCGCGACGCGTGTGGGAAAAGTTCGGATGTAGCGACCGCGGGATGGCAGTCATTGTGGTGAATATGCCTGTTTTGGCCCTATTAGTGTCCGCTTGGACAAATTAGGCGGCGGTCTGCTAGATTCTTTTCGTTGCAGTTAGCACAGTTTCTTTGCTTTGACGGGAAAGTGTCTAGCAGGCAAACGGTCCCATGGCTCAGTGGAAGAGCGTCCCGTTCACACCGGGGAGGTCGCTGGTTCGATCCCAGCTGGGACCACTTTTTGTATTTTGGGGAGGAAAATGGAGTGCCGTCCTGCTACGTGGAATATTGTTTCATCTTCGCGCTAAGATGAGCAGGCAACGTCGGTAGCTACCAGGTATGTAGCACCGCACCACAATCAAGGAGCACATCCTCGTGTCGAATGACTCATCTTCTCAGCAGGCCGCCCTCGTAGCGGCCGATCTTGTATTTTCCATCCCTGCCGGGACGCGAGCCGGTACTGCATTGCGAGACACCGAACTGCCCACCAAAGGTGTCAACGCTATCCTGGGTGTGCAGGAAGACGACGGCACTATCCACGATCTCGGATGGGTAGCCGAAGCAGACACCACCGTTACTGCAATTCCCGCAAATACAGAAGATGGGCGCACCATCATTCGGCACTCAGCTGCGCATGTCATGGCACAAGCGGTACAGCAGCTTTTCCCGGATGTGAAGTTCGGCATCGGTCCTGCCATTGAGAATGGTTTCTACTACGACTTCCGCGTCGCGGAGCCATTCACTCCGGATGATCTCAAAGCTATCGAAAAAGCTATGCGTAAGATCGTCAAACAGGGGCAGCAGTTCCGTAAGCGGTCTTTTGCCAGTCTTGCCGAGGCAGAAGAGTTCCTCGCTGACCAGCCCTACAAGCTTGAACTCTTGCGAGAGAAATCAGCCGGAGCGACGTTCACCGGTGACGAATCCGCAGATTTGGGTGACGGCGCAGTGACGGTGTACGACAATGTCAACCCGCGCACAGGGGAGGTGCTGTGGAGTGATATGTGCCGTGGTCCGCATGTCCCAACCACCAAGTTTATTCCGGCATTCCACTTGACTCGTTCCTCTGCCGCCTACTGGCGTGGCGATCAAAAGAACGATGACCTACAACGCATCTACGGCACCGCCTGGGAGTCTCAGGAAGCTATGGATGATTATCTCGATCGAATGGCCGAAGCTGCCAAGCGCGACCACCGTCGGTTGGGCACAGAACTGGACCTTTTCAGCTTCCCCGATGAAATTGGCTCAGGGTTCCCGGTGTTCCATCCCAAAGGCGGAATTATCCGCAACGAGATGGAGCAGCATTCCCGTCGACGCCACATTGAGGCAGGCTACCAGTTCGTCTACAGCCCGCACATCACCAAAGGTGACCTCTTTAAGACTTCCGGGCACCTCGACTGGTATTCCGACGGCATGTTCCCCCCTATGCACCTCGATGAGGAACTAGACGAGAATGGCGACGTCCGCAAGGCTGGACAGGACTACTATGTCAAGCCAATGAACTGCCCAATGCACAATCTCATCTTTGCCTCACGTGGGCGGTCTTACCGTGAGCTTCCTCTCCGACTATTCGAGTTCGGCACGGTCTACCGGTATGAAAAATCAGGTGTTATTCACGGGCTTACCCGTGCGCGTGGTTTCACCCAGGATGATGCTCACATTTACTGCACCGAAGATCAGCTGGAAGCTGAGCTCACCGACGTTCTCACGTTCATTATTTCGCTGCTCCGCGACTACGGACTCGACGACTTCTACCTTGAGCTGTCGACTAAAGACCCTGAGAAGTTCGTGGGTTCGGATGAGATTTGGGAGAAGTCGACGGCTACTTTGCAGCGGGTTGCAGAAGCCTCTGGTCTGGAACTTGTGCCCGATCCAGCAGGTGCAGCATTTTATGGACCAAAGATCTCCGTCCAAGCACGCGACGCAATCGGCCGTACATGGCAGATGTCTACTGTGCAGCTGGACTTTAACCTGCCCGAGCGTTTCGGCTTGGAATACACTGCACCCGATGGCACCAAGCAGCGCCCAGTTATGATTCATCGTGCACTCTTCGGCTCCATCGAGCGATTCTTTGGTGTGCTGACAGAACACTATGCCGGTGCTTTTCCCGTATGGTTGGCACCACTGCAGGTCATCGGTATCCCAGTTGCTGACACCTTTGCCCCGTACCTTCAGGAAGTCATTGCCGAGTTGGCCTCCCGCGGTATTCGTGCAGAAGTAGACTTGAGTGACGACCGCATGCAGAAGAAGATTCGTACGCACACCACTCAAAAAGTGCCGTTCATGCTGTTGGCAGGTGCTCGCGATGAAGAATCAGGAGCCGTGTCCTTCCGCTTCCGTGATGGTTCGCAGGTTAATGGTGTACCGCGTGCCGAAGCCCTCGACCTCATCACCGAGTGGGCCCGTTCTCAGCGCAACGAATCACCAACTGCTGAGCTGATTGAGGACCAACGTGCCGAAGACTGAGTATGTGGATTCTGGGGTAGGGGTGCCTGACAAGCTTGAACGTTTGTGGGCTCCCTACCGCATGTCCTACATCACGGAAGAGGCTGCTCCCGTGGAGGAGACGGAGACTTCCGCTAACACCTGCACAAGCTCTCGTGATCCCTTCCTCAACTTGCCGAAATGCAGTGATGAGGAGGGACTTATCGTGGCCCGTGGTGAACTCTGTTTCGTGTGTCTCAACCTCTACCCTTACAACCCGGGGCATTCCATGGTGATCCCCTATAGACAGGTCGCCGATTATGAGGATCTCACCACCGCGGAAACCATGGAACTAGCTCTGATGACTCAACGTCTTATTAGGGTGATTCGGGAAGTCTCGCATCCCGATGCTTTTAATATCGGGTTTAATCTCGGTAATGGTGCAGGTGGTTCCGTCTCAGAGCATCTCCACCAACATGTCGTTCCGCGCTGGGTAGGGGACGCTAATTTCATCACCCTCTTCGCTGATACCAAGGTGCTTCCGCAAACACTGCAGCAGACGCGCCGCCTTTTGGCAGAAGAATGGGTACGTCAAGTTGCCGCAAGCGATCATTCGGCATAAGGAGAAGTAGTGATCGGAAAGTATCTGCGCCCGGGAATCACAAAAGTAATTAACCCGATTGCCCGCGGACTCCTCAAAATTGGGGTCACGCCGAATATGATGACCATCTTCGGCACGGTGCTCAATGTCACGCTCGCCATTGTGCTTATTGCTATTACCGAGCACGTCACCATTGGTGCGATCCTATTGGGACTCACCGTGTTTGTCGACCTTATCGACGGTGCTATGGCTCGTCAGATTGGGCACGGGACGCCCTACGGTGCAGTGCTTGATGCAACACTCGATCGAATTGCCGACGGTGCCGTCATTGGATCCATCCTCTGGTGGGAAATCAACAATCGCCCGGATGATACCTGGCTTCTCATCACCACCATTGTCACTCTCGTATTCTCCGAGGTTATCTCGTATGCCAAGGCTCGGGCGGAGGCATCCGGAATCCCGGTCAACAACGGATTGATCGAGCGGCCCGAGCGGCTCATCATCGGACTCGTCGGCATCGGATTTACCGGTATTGGCCTCTACTTCGATGTGCAGTGGATGACCTACTTCATCAATGCCGCTATGTGGATCCTGGCCATCGGTAGCATTATCACCGTGGGACAGCGCCTGCACGTAGTGTCACACGCTCCCCATGCACGCGAAGATTTTGACGTTCAACACTAGCTTTTGAAAGAGTCAGTGGCTCTGGTCACCGACTTCTGCACGAGGAGATACACCCCATGGCAGAACAGCCGCCAAGCCGCATGACAGTACTACGGGAGAACCTGTCCGACAAGGGCTACGCGCTAGGCTGGGCGGTCGTCAAAGCTCTGCCCGACGCTGTGGCCTGTCGTCTATTTGATGCTGCTGCCGATGTGATCGCCAAGCATCGACCCATGACCCAACTCCGCAAGAATCTTGCAAGAGTGATCGGGGTGGCGGGTCCCGCAGACGTTCCCGATGAACTCGTGCGAGCCGCAATTCGCTCCTATGCGCGGTACTGGCGGGAAGCTTTCCGACTGCCATCCATGAACGTGGATACTCTCTTCCCACAGTTAGATGCCTCAATTGAGGGGAAACACCACATTACCGACGGCCTGGCCAAAGGAAACGGTGTGGTGCTGGCACTACCACACTCAGGAAACTGGGATATGGCTGGTGTGTGGCTCGTCCATGCGGTTGGTACCTTTAGTACGGTTGCCGAGCGGCTCAAACCAGAGAGTCTCTATCAGCGTTTTGTTGACTACCGGGAAAGCCTCGGTTTTGATGTGATTCCATTAACCGGTGGGACAGTTCCCCCCATGCAGCACCTTAAGGAAACACTCAAGCGCAATGGCGTTATCTGCCTTCTTGGTGAACGTGATCTGCGCGCGCGTGGAGTGGAAGTAACCTTCTTTGGCGAACGAACTCGTATGCCCGCTGGCCCCGCGAAACTTGCAACTGACACGGGTGCGGTGCTGTGCCCTGTTCACTGTTGGTACACCCCGGGTGGCTGGGGAATGAAGGTGGGGGATCCCATTGACACCAGCGGGGGAGTGGCGGTAACCACCCAGCTCCTTGCTACTTCATTCGAGGACGCTATTGCTCAGCATCCCGAGGATTGGCATCTTTTGCAACCTCTTTGGTTGAAAGACCTGTCGGCTGGTCATCTCGCCCATATCGAAGAAGGTGTGAAAAAGCTCGCTGAAGAGAAGGAGGGCTAGTTCGTGCGTATCGGTATGATCTGCCCGTACTCTTTCGATGTTCCGGGCGGTGTACAGACGCATATTCTGGAAATTGCGGACGAGATGATCGCACTTGGCCACTATGTCGAGGTGCTTGGTCCGGGAGTGAAAAAAGATGATGTTCCCGCCTACGTGACGCTAACGGGGCGGGCAATCCCCATTCCTTTCAACGGTTCGGTAGCACGGCTGAGCTTCACTCCCCGCCATTGGCGTGCAGTGCGGACCTTTATCGAAGATGGGGACTTCGATGTCCTTCATCTCCATGAACCGGCCTCTCCAAGCCTAACCATGTGGGCCACGTATCTTGCCCAAGGGCCGCTTGTCAGCACCTTTCATGCCTCAGGTAAACCGAGCCTTCTCGTACGGATCTTCCGTTCTTTTTTGACGAAACGGATGGAAGGTATCAGCGGCAGAATTGCGGTATCTAATATGGCGCGACGGTGGCAAATGGACGGTATCGGAGGTGATGCTGTGCTCATCCCCAATGGGGTGCGCGTCTCGAAATTCCGAACGGCCCAGCCTCTGCCCGGTTACGAGCGCTTAGACCATCCCGTGTTACTTTTCCTCGGCCGCTACGACGAGCCACGCAAGGGAATGGATGTTCTGTTGGAGGCCCTACCTACGATCCATGCCGCATACCCGAATGTCGAGTTGATGGTTGTTGGCGACGGTGATGCCACTGAGCTGCGGCGAAAAGCCGTAGAGAATGTCGGTACGCTGACGCTACTAGGGCATGTGTCAGAGGCCGACAAGGCAGCGGCGCTCCGTTCCGCAAGTGTGTACGTTGCACCCAATACGGGCGGAGAGAGCTTTGGCATTGTTCTCGTTGAGGCTATGTCGGCAGGAGTGCCGGTTGTCGCCAGTGATATTCCCGCTTTCGCCGCCGTGCTCGATAAGGGAGAAGCAGGCTGGCTCAGCCCGGTAGGAGACGCTGCAGCCCTGGCACAGACAATTCTCACTGCACTACAGGAGCCTGAGAAAACGACCGCCAAAGTGGTTCGAGCCACGAGTGTCGTCGCGCAATACGATTGGTCGGTTGTGGCACAGCAAGTACTTGCGGTCTACGATACCGTCACGCTGGGGGCCGGAAAGGTGCACCTCAAATGATTTCTTTACCGATATGGGCTGTCGTCCTCATTAGCATCGTGGCAATCAGCATTGTTGTCACCGCTACCTGGGCCTATCTGACAGCGCAAAGGCTACACCGTCTACATAAGCGCTGCGAACAAGCGGCAATCGCACTGGAGGGAACACTAGACCGCCGTGCTCTTGCTGCTCGGATGGTCGCCAGAGCAATGCGTCGAACTGCTACCCACCTTGGTATGGATACAGCGGAAGCTGCCGAAATGACTCGTGAGGCGAACACCATCAGCCATACAGCCCATATTGTGGAAGCTACTGCTTGCCCCCAACTTGTGGATCTGCGTAATCGGGAAACGGTGGAGAACGACCTCACACTCGTCTTGCGACGCTCCGATTTCTCTCGAGTTGACCATGAAGATCTGGCGGGACTTCAAGAAGCGGCGTTGCGAGTTAATTTGGCCCGACGCTTCTACAACAATGCGGTAAACGAAGCTCTCGCCTTGCATACAGCCCCTATGGTGCGTTTTTTCCGCCTCTCTGGACATGCCTCACAGCCGTATTACTTCAATATTATTGATGAATCCTGGTTGGAGATGGACGCCGCCTCCTACGACACAGAGAGGCCCGTGGCAGAACCGGCGCCATCGTTGTCAATGGAGACGAATTCGATGCACGCTGTGCAAGATTAACCCTCCTTTAACCGACGTGGTTTAAGCTGTTAGGGATAATTACTATTCCCACCCTTTTCTAATGGTGTTGCACATATTCCCTTCGCACGTGTGCCTGGGGGATATGTGCGTAGAGACTAGGAGTCATTGTGACCAACGAGAATCAGACGGGTACCTACCGCGTCAAGAGCGGCATGGCCGAGATGGTCAAGGGCGGCGTCATTATGGACGTTGTAAACCCTGAGCAGGCTCGTATTGCCGAAGATGCCGGTGCGGTTGCCGTTATGGCCCTCGAGCGCGTTCCTGCCGACATTCGTGCACAAGGTGGCGTTGCTCGTATGTCCGATCCGGACATGATCGAGGGCATTAAGGAAGCCGTCACCATCCCCGTGATGGCGAAAGCTCGTATTGGTCACTTCGTGGAAGCCCAGGTGCTGGAAGCTATCGGTGTCGACTACATCGATGAGTCCGAAGTTCTCACCCCAGCTGACTACAGTAACCACATCAATAAGTGGAACTTCACCGTCCCCTTCGTGTGCGGTGCCACCAACCTGGGCGAGGCCCTTCGTCGTATTACCGAAGGTGCTGCCATGATTCGTTCGAAGGGTGAAGCCGGCACCGGTGACGTCTCTAACGCCGTCACCCACATTCGCTCCATCAACGCTGGCATCCGCAAGCTGCAGGCAATGGATCCGGATGAGCTCTACGTTGCTGCTAAAGAACTGCAGGCACCCTACGAGCTGGTCAAGGATGTGGCTGAAAAAGGCAAGCTCCCTGTTGTCCTCTTTACCGCTGGTGGTATTGCCACTCCCGCCGATGCTGCGATGATGATGCAGTTGGGCGCAGATGGCGTGTTCGTTGGTTCTGGCATCTTCAAGTCCGGTGATCCTGCGAAGCGTGCTGCCGCCATTGTGAAGGCCACCAAGATGTATGACGACCCCAGTGTGGTTGCCGATGTCTCCCGCAATCTGGGGGAAGCCATGGTAGGCATCAATGTGGATGACCTGCCGGTCGACCATCGCCTTGCTGATCGCGGCTGGTAACAATCACCTAGCAAGCCGGCATTAGCCCCATAGGCGCAGGGCAAGTGGCGTCTGACGAGTGATTAGGAGCTCGCTGATGACGTTGCCTGCCCTGCCGCTATTTGGGTAGAACTCACTGTACCCACCTATCCCGACGAGAAAGAGCATAATGACTGCTCCGCTTATTGGTGTCTTGGATGTCCAAGGTGCTGTCACCGAACATGTTGACGCAATGCACGCGTGCGGCGTGGATGTACGACGTGTGCGTCTTGCCCGCGACTTCGACGGCATCGATGGACTCATCATCCCCGGTGGGGAATCGACAACCCTAAGCAAGCTCCTCACCATTTTTGACATGTGGGATCCTATGGCTGAGCTCCTTTCTGCGGGCCTTCCCGTGTACGGCTCATGCGCTGGTATGATTCTGTTGGCCAATGAGGTGCTGGACACGCGCGCTGACGCACGTAGTTTTGGGACCATGAACATGACGGTGCGGCGCAATGCCTTCGGCCGGCAGGTTGACTCGTTTGAAGCCGACCTTCCCATCGCAGCGCTGGGAGACGAGCCGTTCCGTGCCGTCTTCATTCGCGCGCCTTGGGTCGAAGAAGTAGGCGAAGGTGTTGACGTTTTGTGCAGCGTTACTGACACACAGGGAAGGACCAATCCAGTGGCAGTACGACAAGGCTCCGCACTTGCAACATCCTTCCACCCGGAACTCGTCGAGGATCGACGTTTCCACCAGTACTTCCTGTCAATCGTGCAGGGCACCGCGTAAATTCCGCATGCTCGGCAGCTAGGCAGTAGATTTTAATTAACTCACTAAATACCTTAAATATCAGGACACACGTGAATGACTGTGGAAGATTGACAACAGCGCACGTGTACCACGTAGAGGGAAAGGACGTGACACCATGAGTGGCCACTCCAAATGGGCGACGACTAAGCACAAGAAGGCTGCCATCGACGCCAAGCGCGGCAAGATGTTCGCCAAACTTATCAAGAATATCGAAGTAGCAGCACGCACCGGTGGCGGTGACCCTGCCGGTAACCCCACCCTCTATGACGCTATTCAGAAGGCTAAGAAGTCCTCTGTCCCCGCCGATAACATCGACCGTGCTGTGAAGCGTGGATCCGGTGCGGAAGCCGGTGGCGCAGATTGGGAAACCATCATGTATGAGGGCTACGGCCCCAACGGTGTCGCCATCCTCATCGAATGCCTCACCGACAACCGAAATCGTGCTGCTGGCGAAGTACGTATCGCCATGTCCCGCAATGGGGGCAATATGGCCGATCCGGGCTCCGTGAGCTACCTCTTCAATCGTGTTGGCGTTGTCGTTGTCGAGAAGAAAGACGGCATCAGCGAAGACGACGTGCTGATGGCCGTACTGGATGCCGGTGCCGAAGAAGTAGCGGACCAAGGGGAAGCCTTCGAGGTCACCTGTGGTTCCTCCGACTTGGTTGCAGTGCGCACTGCGGTGCAGGATGCTGGCCTCGACTACGAATCCGCTGAAGCCGAATTCCGTGCTGATGTGCAGGTACCACTGGACCTCGAGGGTGCCAAGAAGATTATTCGCCTCGTCGATGCACTCGAAGATAGCGATGACGTCCAGAACGTGTACACCAACATGCAGATCTCTGATGAGGTAGCAGCAGAACTTTATGGCGACGAGGAGTAACTCGTTGCCGGCGCGGTCGAGGGCAGATGCTCCTCGTCCCATCTCCTTGACGAGTGAGGAACGGAAGTCATGACCCAAACCTGTGTTGTGGGCATCGACCCCGGCCTCACTCGTTGTGGTATAGGCGTTGTTCGGCGTTCCGGTGGGACCGCGGTCAAGCCCCTTGCCGTTGACGTGGTTCGCACCCCCGCTGACACCGATATCGCTCAGCGCCTGCTCGCTGTAGCGGAAGGAGTCGCTGCGATTCTCGACAGATACCGCCCCGAGGCAGTCGCCATCGAACGAGTTTTTACTCAACACAACCGAAATACTGCGGCGGGGACAGCAATGGCAGCAGGGGTTGCCGCAACTGAGGCAGCCCGACGCAATGTTCCCGTCACCTTTTACACTCCTAGCGAAGTAAAAGCAGCTGTATCCGGCAATGGTAGAGCCGATAAGTCGCAGGTCACTGCTATGGTGACGCGTATCCTAGGGTTAGTTGAACCACCCTGCCCCGCAGATGCTGCAGATGCTTTAGCCATTGCTATCTGCCATCTATGGCGATATCCCCTGCAACAGAAGCTACGAACGACACAACCCACCTCCTCACTTGTTGATCCTGTGGGAGTTCATCCTCTACCGACTAGTAAGGAGCCGTAAATGATCGCCTCTCTGACTGGTACTATCGACCGAATTTCGCTTGATAGTGTGATCATCACGGTAGGGGGGGTGGGATACCGTGTATTCGCGACACCAGATACGTTGGCAACCTTCAGCCGCGGCAGCACCGCTACTGTGCTGACAGAATTGGTCGTGCGGGAAGATTCCCTGACTCTTTACGGATTTGCTCAGCCCGATCAGCAGGAACTCTTTTTGCTGCTACAGAAGGTTTCTGGCATTGGTCCACGAATGGCGCTGTCTATTCTCTCGGTGCTGCACCCGCGAGAGCTGTGCGCAGCACTGTCCCACAGCGATACTGCGGCACTGCAGAAAGTGCCAGGGGTGGGGAAACGAGTTGCCGAACGTCTGGTCGTCGAATTAAAAGATAAGGTCGAGTCAATAAGTAGGGACGAAGACACAACGCTAGTGGCGACGACCCACTCCAGCGTTGCTGAAGAAGTGAGCGAAGCTCTCGCCGGGCTAGGCTTCTCGCAACGAGAAACTGAAAAAGCCATTGGAGCAGTGCTTCGGGAAGCTCCTGATGCGGAGGCTGCCGCCGTACTCCGGCAGGCACTCTCGCACTTGGGAGGGCGAGCATGATCGAATTCACAGAGGACGATTTCGTCCCTTCCCGTTCCTCCGCGGGTGACACTCGTCCAGCAAAGGGAGTGTTGTCAGGCGCATCGCTGCAGGGGGAAAACGAAGAGTTGAGTCTGCGTCCAGCAGACCTCACCACTTTCATTGGCCAAGCACGAGTACGCGAGCAGCTTGAGCTGATACTCAGTAGCGCTCGTCACAGGGGAGTAGTACCCGACCACATTCTCTTTAGTGGTCCGCCAGGGCTTGGGAAAACCTCCTTAGCCATGATTATTGCTCAAGAATTGGGGACAACCCTTCGGAGTACCTCCGGCCCTGCGCTCGAACGGCCGGGTGATCTCGCCTCAATTCTGTCGAACCTGCAGGAAGGCGATGTTCTCTTTATTGATGAAATCCATCGCATATCACGCCCTGCTGAAGAGATCCTCTACCAAGCTATGGAGGATTTCCGTATTGACGTAATGGTGGGTAAAGGCCCAGGCGCCACCTCTATTCCCCTCAGCTTGGCACAATTTACACTGGTAGGAGCCACGACCAGAGCAGGCCTCTTGACGAGTCCATTGCGAGACCGCTTCGGTTATACCGGTTACATGGACTTCTATGATGTCGAGCAGCTAGAGGAGATTATTCACCGCTCAGCCAACATCCTCGACATTGACATTGAGCCAAGTGGGGCAGGGGAGATTGCATCCCGGTCACGAGGCACACCACGAATCGCCAACCGACTTCTACGGCGAGTTCGAGACTATGCCGATATCCGGTCCCAAGGCCATATTGACCGTACAGTAGCACGTGCTGCGCTCGCTGTTTATGACGTCGATGAGTTAGGCCTAGATCGTCTGGACACGGCCGTACTCGACGCGATTATCCGCATGTATAACGGCGGCCCAGTTGGTCTTTCCACCATCGCGGTGGCCGTGGGTGAAGAACCCAACACTATCGAAGAAGTCTGTGAGCCATTCCTCGTAAGGGCTGGCATGCTCTCGCGTACTCCGCGTGGGCGAGTAGCCACTCCGCAAGCATGGGAGCACCTCGGGCTCACCCCACCCTCGTCGTCTCTGGTAGGTAAAAGGGCCGAAGACGACAATCAACCAGGGCTATTTTCCAATAATCCTGGCACACTGTAATGGTGCAGACATGGTGGGCAGATGAGCAAAAGCGCTTTGATGCCGTTCTGCACTAGTAACCCCGGCGCGCTGCGCCATTGAGAAGGAGAACACATGACCGGTTCAATTATGCTCATCATCCTTGTCGTTGCGA
Organism: Mycobacteriales bacterium; assembly: GCA_018376445.1. Classification (GTDB taxonomy): domain Bacteria; phylum Actinomycetota; class Actinomycetes; order Mycobacteriales; family Mycobacteriaceae; genus Lawsonella. Next base: position 150,331 of record JAHABL010000002.1, on the reverse strand, counting down.
TGATCGTTTTCATGCTGTTTGGCAGCCGCAAGCAGAAGAAAATGATGGAACAGCGCTATAACATGCTCACGGAACTACTGCCCGGTGATGAAGTGTCCACCACTGCAGGCCTTTATGGCACAGTCGTCAAGGTCTCTGATACCAAGATTGACCTCATGATTGCTGATGGCATTGTCACTACCTGGGATCTTAACTCAGTGCGTGGCAAGGTAGAAGCTACTCCCAGCGAGCTCGATGAAGAACTTGAAGCAGCTGCTGCTGGTGACGCACCTGACAGTGATACCGATTCTGCACATCCCACTTCCGCTACCGATTGGAAGGATGCGGAGACTCCCGAGATTCCTGACACCATTGAAGGTCTGGAAGACCTTGATGAGGGCAAGGACGACCGTCCGACTGGTTCTCCCTCTGAAAATTCGGATAAGTAGCCAAATGGCCGTAATCTAGAAGGGCTAATGGCCTTTCTGACCGAAACGTCACTAAAAGGAGTCCGACGACAGTGGCTGCTAACCGCACGACCGTGACGCCATCATCGAAGAAATCCACTCAATATGCTCTCTTGAGTGTCTTCGCGATCCTCGTCATCCTGATGTACTGCCTCATTTTCTTTACAGGAAATGGCAAAGCGACACCGAAATTAGGTATCGACCTGCAAGGTGGTACTCGCGTTACCCTTACTCCTTCCGGTAACCCATCTGAAGATCAGCTCAAGCAGGCCCAGACGATCCTCATGAACCGTGTCAACGGCATGGGCGTGTCTGGATCAGAAGTTCAGATCGACGGTCAAAACCTCGTCATCACCGTTCCCGGTACTAACGCTGAAGATGCTCGTAACCTTGGTACCACCGCGAAACTGGTGGTTCGTCCGGTCATGGAAGCACTCGGTCCCGATGCCACCCAGGTGGACGAGCAGCCCAAGGCGAAAGCTCGCCAGAACGAAACCTCTGTTGAGGTTCGTGCACGCGAAGTTGAGGCTCTGCGGGAATTCCGCCAAGCCCCGCTCAAGGGAGAGAATGGCAAACCGCTCGCAGCCGGCCAACAGCTGCGTATCCTACGGGAGAATGCCACCAAAATGAGCTGTCAAGCGGCAGACCGTTTTGCTGGTAACGACGACCCCGCAAGGCCTCTCATCACCTGTGACTCCCAGGGACAGAAATACATTCTGGGCCCAGCCCCGCTAATTAATCCCGACAACCCCAACGGGCCGCGCCTCGACGGTTCCTTTATCAAAGCAGACACCGTCGAAGGTGGCTTCAATAACCAGCAAGGGCACACCTACGTTTCCTTTGCTTTTAAAGGCAAAGGAGTGGATACCTGGGCTCGGGTAACGACCACCTACAACGAGCAGCAGGTCGCCATGGTGCTTGATTCCAGTGTGGTGTCCGCTCCCACTATCCAGGAACCCATCAAGAATGGCAACACCCAAATCACTGGCCCCTTCAATACAGCAGAGGCTATCTCCCTAGCAAATAACCTCAAGTACGGTGCGCTGCCGCTGAACTTCTCCTCACCCGACGGAACCCCGGGTGGCAAGGTAGATACGATTCCTGCGACGCTCGGTATCGCCTCCCTCAACGCAGGTCTTATCGCCGGCCTGGTCGGGCTTATCCTTGTCGCCATTTTTGCGCTCGTGGTCTACCGTGCACTGGGGATCGTCACCATGCTTTCTCTGGTCGCCACAGGAGCCATGGTCTACGGCAGCCTTGTGCTGCTGGGACGGTGGATTGGCTACACTCTTGACCTATCCGGCGTAGCAGGCCTCATCATTGGTATCGGCACCACAGCCGACTCCTTCGTGGTCTTCTTTGAGCGCATTAAAGACGAAATCCGTGAGGGTCGTTCTTTCCGCTCAGCGGTACCGCGCGGCTGGGCAAAGGCGCGCCGCACTATTGTCACTGGCAACGCTGTCACCTTTATCGCCGCTATCGTGCTGTACACACTGGCTGTTGGAGAGGTGCGTGGCTTCGCCTTCACTACTGGTCTGACCACCGTCTTCGACCTCTTGATCGTCTTTATTGTGACGTCCCCGCTTGTGCTCCTGGCCTCTCACTTGAAGCTCATGTCTAAGCCTGCCTTTAACGGTTTGGGCAAACTACAAGAGATCACTGCGGAACGTCGTGCAGCCGCTGCCCGCCTCGTCCAGCAGCGCAATGCTATTCCGGCTGCCCAGGCTACGGCTGGAGAGGAGAACTAACATGGCAGAGAATCTTGCTCCTATCGACGTCGACGCCGAACAGTTCGATGAGACCTACGGTGTTGCGAACGACCCTGCACAACAACGTCACTCCCTCCTTACACGTCTCTACACCGGTACCGGCGCCTTTAACATCGTCGGTAAACGCCGTAACTGGTACATCGTCAGCGGTGTCATCATCGCCATCGCTATTCTTTCCATCATCATTCGTGGGTTCTCTTTCGGAGTTGACTTCACCGGCGGTTCGAAGCTCAACATGCCGATTGGTGCAGAGAAAGTCGATACCGCCCACGTAGAGGAGGTTTTCACTAATACCCTCGGATTTGAACCAGCAAATGTCTCCATAGTCGGTTCAGGCTCCGGGCGTATGGTGGAAATCCAGTCCCGCCACCTCAACAATGACCAGATCGCGAAGGTCAAGATGCAGCTCGGAGATACCTTTGAGCCTGTAGACGCATCTGGGCATTCCGGTGCTACCGCCATTGGTGATTCCACTGTATCCAACACGTGGGGAACCACCGTCACAAAGAAAGCGTTGTTGGCTCTCTTCGTATTCCTCGTCATTGTGGGTCTCTACATCGCCGTTCGCTTCGAGCGCGATATGGCGTTTGCCTCACTAGCATCACTGGTGTTCTGTACTGTCACGACAGCTGGTGTCTATTCGCTCATTGGGTTCGAAGTCACCCCTGCTACCGTCATCGGCCTCCTCACCATTCTCGCGTTCTCCATCTACGACACCGTCGTCGTGTTTGACAAAGTGCAAGAGAACACTGATGCGGCGCTTCGCCACAAACGGCACACCTACGCTGAAGGCGCCAATCTAGCTATTAACCAGACCATCATGCGCTCGATTAACACCACGATCATTTCCGTGCTGCCGATCATCTCACTGATGATCGTCGCTGTATGGATGTTAGGCGTTGGTACACTACAGGATCTTGCATTGATCCAGCTCGTGGGTGTCGTGACCGGTACATATGCATCTGTGTTCCTTGCCACTCCGCTGGTTGTCGGTATCAAGAACCGTTTCCGTACTGAGGTACAAGAACACGATAAAGCTGTCCTGGAAGCACGAACGACAGACTCCGTTACCGATGCGGTAGCTGCAGCTGCCCACTAGGACTGCATAATGGCTAGCACCATTCTCCGCCGTTGCGGCATTGCCGGTGCCATCTTCTCACTTGTTGTTGGCCTCTCCGGTTGTACCACAGGTGGGCTGAGCGGAGCTGTGGGTTATGCCGTAGATGGCCCCATCGTCGACTACAATGCTGCTACGGTCGCAGGCTATACCGGTGGGAGCCTAGCGGCCTTCCCTCGGGTTAATATCGGTTTCTCCTACTTGGATGGACTTGGTAATCGACTAGCTGATACTGAGTTCGGTACAGTCCAAGTAAAACTTGGTGCTCCTGTCCGGGTTGAAATGCATATTGATGACCACGCCGAATTCTCCGACGGAGAGCCAATCACCTGCGATGACGTTCTTTTCAGCTGGTTGGCACGTCGTCCCCAGCACGGTAGTCCATTTAACGCAATGTCCATGCCTGGGCTATCCGAGATCGGCACGATCAACTGCAGTCCACAGTCAAAGCATGCCGAAATTGTGTTCCAATCGGGCCAGCTGCCTCGAGATTGGTTGGCGCTTTTCGGTTCCGGAACTATTATGCCTTGGCATATTGCCTCCCGAGCAACGGGAGTAAAAGATCTTCGTGAGATCCTCGCCGGTACCAACCCGGAAGGACTTGCACGAGTCGCTGCCTTCTGGAATAAAGGGTGGCGTTTTGATCGTCCGTCATTGGATCTCTCCAGGTTTGTCTCATCCGGTCCCTATAAAGTTACGGGGATCGATGAGGAGGGTGCCATTACCCTGGAACGCAATGATAAGTGGTGGGGGGAGCCGGCGCGCATTGGGCGAGTCGTTATCTACTCGACAGGCACGAACGTCAAACAGCACATCGAAGATGGTGATGTACAAGTAGGAGACATCGCCTACGACGACAACAACCCGGCAGCACCCGAAGGCGCTACCAGCGCTGCGGTGTCTTCCGAAAACATCATGCAGTTTCGGCTCTCAACCCGTGGGCTATTCGCTGACCCGCAAGTTCGCCGAACATTCCTTTCCTGCGTCCCGCGCGCCCAGATTCAGGACTTTGTCGCCAAAGACAAACAAAGCGCAGCTGGGACGCCTGAGGTGTTGGGACGGCCCGCCGTCTCAATCCTTCCGCTCGGCAATGACCCCGTTGCACGGCAAGTATCCGAATGGACCCACCTCAATACACGAGGGAATTTACGCAAACTGCCACGGAAGCAACGGGTTAATATCGTTTATCCAGCAGCCTCATCGCGTGCTAAACACGTCATCGAGATGATGGCAGATGCATGTAAGAGTCGAGGGTTTACGGTGATAGGTGCCCCGGCAGAAACGTACACCGGAGAGATACTCGTATCAGGAAATGTACAGGCTGGCCTCTTCGGTACTGCTGGTGCAGTTGGTCCCGGTGGATCCTTCGATGTGGCTAGCGGCCTGGTGGGTCTGAGCCCCTATCGTCTTCCGGACTTCCGTAAAGGTGATGCACGGGAGCTGTTTGTGCGGGTGGCCCGGCTCAACAACATCCAAGGCGAAAACATGCCGATTCAAAAAGATGGTATCGATCGTAATTCAGTCTTTGCCCAGACAGTGACCAACTTCCAGCAGTACTTGTTGGATATGGGCTACGCTTTGCCTCTCTATGTGCAGCCACGCTGGCAATTCGTTAGCCCTGGCTTACAAGGTGTAACGCAAGGCCGTTCCTCCGCCAGTGTCGGCTGGAATATGGATCGCTGGAATTCTTAAAGGAGCAGTTCATGGCAACCACGCTCGCGCAGAGCATCCACGATAGCATTCGCTGGGTCGCGGACTTCCCCGAAAAAGACGTTCATTTTGCTGACCTCACTCCGGTCCTCGCTGATCCTCAGATTTTTAACGGAATTATGAGGCAGATGGCGGACTGGGCTGAAGATGTTGACATTATTGCTGGTCTAGATGCGCGTGGCTTCCTCATCTCTGCTGGAGTAGCTGTGCTTAAAGACGTGGGAGTCTTAGCGCTGCGTAAAGTTGGGAAACTGCCTCCACCGGTCCACCACGTTGACTATGGGCTCGAATACGGTGAGGCCGCTTTGGAAATCCCGGCAGAAGGATTGGATATCACCGGAAAACGTATCTTCATTGTCGACGATGTCATGGCGACTGGCGGTACCTCCCAAGCAGCACTAGAGCTCATTGAAAAAGCCGGGGGAGTGGTGACAGGTTTCGCCACTATCCTGGAACTCACAGAATTGAATGGACGATCTAAACTGGCAGACCTCCCGGTATTCTCCATCACAACGGCGTAGTATAGGGCATGTCTAGCTCCTAATTTGCAACTGGCGGAGGTGGTTTCAATGGCCGATAAAGACAACCCGTCTGTTGCTCAGCGGGGAGGCTTCTCTTCCCATAGTGTGCGTGCTCGGTTCGCCCGTCGCATGATCGGTAATCGCAGTACAGTACCCCCCGCACTTGAGCCACTTATAGCTGTCCACCATGGCTTCCATCCCGGTGGAGACGTTGATCTTCTCGTTCGCGCGTACACTACCGCAGAACGTCTGCATGAAGGGGTGTACCGGAAATCTGGGGACCCTTACATTACTCATCCATTAGCGGTTGCCACGATCGCTGCTGAAATTGGCATGGACACGGCAACACTCGCAGCAGCTTTACTCCATGACACAGTTGAGGACACCGAGTACACGCTGGAGCAACTCACTGCGGATTTCGGTGAAGAAATCGCTGCGATGGTTGACGGTGTCACCAAACTCGATCGGGTAGCTTTGGGCTCTGCCGCGGAAGCGGAAACGATCCGTAAAATGATTATCGCAATGGCGCAAGACCCACGAGTCCTCGTCATCAAAGTTGCGGATCGCCTCCACAATATGCGGACTATGCGTTTCCTACCTCCTGAGAAGCAAGCCGCAAAAGCACGTCAGACTCTCGATGTCATCGCTCCTTTAGCAGCGCGACTCGGTATGGCTGCAGTCAAATGGGAACTTGAAGACCTCTGCTTCCGCATACTCTACCCACGCCAGTATGACGAAATCGTGCGGCTTGTCAGCGAACGGGCTCCTTCACGCGAGCGCTACCTAGCGCAGGTCATTGAGGAGATTGAAAGTACGCTCAAAGCATCAAATATTGAGGCGAATGTTTATGGACGCCCCAAGCACTATTGGTCCATCTACCAGAAGATGGTGGTACGGGGACGCGAATTTAACGATATCTACGATTTGGTAGGTGTCCGCGTCATCTGCGATGACATCCGCGACTGTTATGCCGCTGTTGGTGTCATTCACTCCCTGTGGCAGCCCATGCCAGGTCGCTTTAAAGACTACATTGCTCAACCGCGTTTTGGCGTTTACCAATCCCTGCACACCACAGTGGTGGGCCCAGAAGGTAAGCCGCTCGAGGTACAGATTCGTACCCAAGAGATGCACCAGACTGCAGAGTATGGCATTGCAGCGCACTGGCGCTACAAAGAAACTAAGGGAAGCCACCGTGGCGACTCCGGGGAATTGGACCGTATGGCGTGGATGCGTCAACTGCTTGACTGGCAGCGAGAGGCAGCCGACCCCGGGGAATTCCTCGAATCTCTGCGCTACGACTTGGCTGTGAAAGAAATTTTCGTCTTCACCCCTAAGGGTGACGTCATCACCTTGCCTGCAGGGTCCACCCCCATTGACTTTGCGTATGCTGTGCATACCGAAGTAGGCCATCACTGCATTGGGGCGAAGGTCAATGGAAAACTCGTACCGCTAGAAAATAAACTGAAAAACGGCGACGTCATTGAGGTCTTTACCTCGAAAGACCCCAGTGCGGGGCCGAGTCGAGACTGGGCACAGTTTGTCGTTTCTGGGCGTGCAAAAACGAAGATCCGCCAATGGTTCGCTAAAGAACGGCGTGAAGAGAATATCGAAGCCGGCAAGGAAGCCATCACCCGCGAGATTAGACGCGGAGGTTTGCCACTACACCGTCTATTGAATAACGACTCGATGGCGCAACTCGTTCAAGACCTGAATTTGGCTGATGCTACGGCGCTGTATAGCGCTGTTGGTAGCGGAAATATTACAGCAGGGCACGTTGTCAGCCGTTTGGTCGCACTCTTCGGATCCGTGGAGGAAGCAGAAGAGACTCTGACTGAGCGTACTGCGTTTCGCACCTCTCATCGTGCCGTAAAAACTACCGATGACGCCGGTGTACTGGTGGACGGTATGCCTGGTATCAGCGTAAAGCTGTCGAAATGCTGCACACCGGTGCCGGGAGATGCCATTGTCGGCTACATCACTCGAATGGGCTCTGTGTCTGTCCACCGTGCAGACTGCCCCAACGCCAAGCATTTGCTGGCAAGCAACAAGAACCGAGAAATGACCGTTTCGTGGGCCAACGCCTCCACGGCTGTATTTCTCGTGTGTATACAGGTGGAAGCCCTCGATAGGCAGGGACTGCTCTCCGATGTGACGCATGCGCTATCTGAGGCGAAAGTCGACGTTATCTCTGCGCAGGTACAAACGCTGGATGACCGGGTCGCGATTTCTAAATGGGCATTCCAAATTGGAGATCCGCAGCGACTGAGCATTGTTCTCAATTCAGTTCGCAAGGTAGAAGGCGTCTATGACGTCTACCGCATCAATAGTGTCTAGTAGCCAGGGACCGAGGTAGATCTCGGAGTGAGATTCGTGATCTCCGTGTGAACGCTCACATCCTGCTGAGATGGTGGGTTTTGGTGTGAAGGTGCGATGCGTCTTGCATAATACAGGGAGGCAGTACCGATAGGTACTGCCTCCCTGTATTATGTCTGACGTTAAGAGGTTGCGCGGGTAGCTAGCGCGTCCTCTTTAGTCTTTCTTTTTGGGTTGCTCGACGCCAACGGTCTTCACAACACTCCAGGACTTGATCTCAACCGGGGTAGCGGGAGCGCCGTCAGTAATCTTTCCATCAGAGGGAGCGACAGTGCCCGGAGCGAGTGTGACGCCGTAACGCTTGATCTTGTCGAGAACCGGGAAATCCTTAGCGGCTACGGTACCAATTACTGTGTAGTTCGGGGGAAGCTGTGAATCAGTAAGAACGATGAAGAACTGGCTACCACCGGTATTGGGGCCGGAATTGGCTACTGCAACAGTACCCTTGGGATACGTCACCATCTGTCCTTGTATACCGGCGTCTTGACCAGCAGCAGTAACAAGATAGTCAGGATTCTCATCAACAGAGTAGAAGCCAGGTCCACCCATACCGGTACCGGTGGGGTCGCCACATTGGATGACGTTAAAGCCCTGTGAATCAGTCATGCGGTGGCAGGAAGTTTTATTAAAGTACTCAGCCTCAATAAGCTTCTTGAAGGCAGCATCGTTGCAGGCAGCATGCCGGTGGATCAGATCCACCTGCAGGTCGCCAGCAGAGGTCTTGAGTGTGGTGATGGTCTTGCCTGTACGGGGGTAAGTACCGTTGACCGGTGCATCGACTTTTCTGCTCTTCGTGTCGAGCAGATTCTTCACCGTTGGAGCGTAGGCAAGCTGAGCATCAATCTGTGCCATACGTTCGTTGTATTGTTTCCGCGTTTCTTCCTGCTGGGTAGCGTCCTGCTGTGCCAGCTGAGACTGCATCTGCTTCCACTGATCTTCCAGTTGCTTCTTTTGATCGGTGTACGCCTTAATGAGATCAGGTACCTCTTCGGAAGGACCCCACTGGCAGCTAGCCCACTTGGCAGCCTCAGCTGCTTCCTCGCGAGCCTTATCATCCTTCACCTTGTTCACGATGAGGACGATTGCCACGATGAGGGCAATAACGACCACAATCGAGGTGATGATGAGGGCAACATTGCGGCGGCGGCGACGCTCAGCAGCAGCATCTTCTGCGATCTTCGCTTCGAGTCGTTCACGGGCGGCAACGCGGCGTTGCGCAGCTTTGGCGGCAGCGTCATCCGCGGGAGCGACATTCTCGCCAGCTTCAATCATGCTGTCGAGTTTGTCTTCGGGTTTGTCCCCGGCGCCACTATTATTCTTGTCGTATACAGCCACTAGGCGTCCTTTCACAACAGACGTAGACACTAGAAGACTACCGCAAAGTCCTAAAATGACCATGTTGGTGAAGGGTGATTGCCCTTATATTCCAGAAAAGAGGTCTGTATGAGAATTGCCGCTTTTCCCGCAGGAGCTTTCCGCACGAACTGTTACATCGTGGCAAGCGATTCTAGTGATGACTGCATCATCATTGATCCTGGGCAAGAAGCACATTCGCCAGCGTGTGAACTTATTAATAACAACGGGTTGAAACCAGTAGGGATCTACCTCACTCATGGTCACGCAGACCATATCTGGAGTACCCCGGAACTGTCAGTCACCTATGATATTCCCGTGGTCGTGCACCGCGACGATGTGTTTATGGTGGAGGATCCGGCGGCAGGAGTCGGACCGACATTGTCCACTCTCTTTCCCTTTTCTTCATGGCACGCACCGGAGCGACTGACCACGTACTGCGACGAGAAGTTCACTGTCGCTGAGCTCACTGTAAAGGTGCTCCCATTGCCAGGACATACGCCGGGCGGAGTGGGGTTACTCATTTCCGATGGCTCTTCTGCACCGACGGTCCTCTTCTCCGGAGACACACTGTTTAAAGGTGCGGTAGGACGCACTGATCTACCTGGCGGCGATGCGCAGACGTTGCTTGATTCAATAGAACGTGAGCTTATTCCGTTGCCCGGGGCAGTACTTGTTGCCCCCGGGCACGGCGAAACCAGCACGATGGCGGCCGAGCGTGCCGACAATGTCTATCTGCGTCGCTTCCGGTAAAGCGACAAGGATACGACATAATAGATTTCAGTATCACTATCGAAGAGAAAGAACGTGAGGATGGCTAAAGGATCAGCTGCCGCACCATTCCGAGCTCCCAAAGGCGTGCCCGAGTACGTCCCTCCGCTGTCGGCGCACTTCCAGTCTGTCCGCGAGACTCTTGTTACTACCATTCGAAACCACGGCTACTCCCACATTGAACTTCCGATGTTTGAAGAAACTGGTCTATTCGCTCGTGGAGTCGGTGAGTCTACCGACGTGGTGACGAAGGAGATGTACACCTTCTCTGATCGTTCTGGTCGCTCGCTTACCCTTCGTCCGGAGGGAACGGCTGGAGTTATGCGTTCTGTTATTGAACATAATCTTGACCGTGGACAGCTCCCCCTCAAGCTCACCTATGCTGGGCCTTTCTTCCGGTACGAACGTCCGCAGGCAGGCCGTTACCGGCAGCTCCAACAAGTCGGTGCCGAAGCAATTGGCGTAGATGACCCGGCGTTAGACGCAGAAGTGATCTCGATGGCCGATAGCGCCCTGCGTAGCTTGGGCCTGCGAGGGTATCGGCTTGAGCTGACAAGCTTGGGCGACCAAACCTGTCGGCCTGCCTACCGAGAAGCCCTTCAGGAATTTCTCTTCAACCTGCCGCTTGATGAGGAAACTCGACGAAGGGCGGAAATAAACCCCCTGCGGGTGTTGGACGATAAACGTCCTGAAATACGGGAGATGACCGCTGATGCTCCGCTCATGCTGGATTATCTTTCCGACGAGTGCCGTCACCATTTTGATTCCGTGCTGCGTATTCTCGATAATTTGGGTGTTGAGTATACCGTGAATCCACGGATGGTCCGCGGCCTCGACTACTACACCAAGACAACTTTTGAGTTTGTCCATGATGGGCTAGGCGCGCAATCCGGGATTGGTGGCGGTGGACGCTATGACGGACTCATGGAAGTACTCGGCGGCCAGCCTCTCTCCGGCATTGGCTTTGGGCTTGGTGTTGACCGTATTCTCTTGGCCTGCCAAGAAGAGGGATGCGTACCGGGCTCGGAGGCGCACTGTGAGGTGTTTGGTGTCCCGCTAGGCGATGTAGCTAAAGAAACGTTGATGCCACTTCTCGCGGATATTCGTGGGGCCAATATTCGCACCGACATGGTGTTTGGGTCGCGTGGGATGAAGGGTGCGTTTAAAGCAGCCGACAAGTCTGGTGCCGTACTTGCGCTGGTCGTTGGTGAGAATGAGATGGCCAACGGCACGGTTGTGATGAAGGATCTCCGGACGGGGGAGCAGCATGAGGTTGTGTACTCTGAAGTAACACCAGCGGTGTTGCGCAAGCTTCAGGCGTGAAAGCTGGGGGGTTGATCTCTACCAGTTGAGTCGTCCAGAACGAGGTGGGTAGACGTTGTGTACTACCCATCTCGTTTCCCCGTTCTGTAGCTCACATATGTAGGGCTAACGCCCCAAAGCGTGGCACTTCTTTAGAGATCCATGAGTGTAACCCGTCATGAAAGCATTGAGGCGTTGTTGCGATGACCCGTGAGTCCAGCTTTCGGGATTCACCTGCTGGCCAGCACCTTCTTGAATAGCGTCGTCGCCAATCGCTTGGGCAGTAATCCTGATCGCCTGCAATTCGTCATCTTTTAGTGGTTTCAACATGGGTGCATCAGATGGCTGATTCCCAGGACGAGACGCATAGTGGAACCACAAACCGGCAAAACAGTCCGCTTCAAGTTCGACATGGACTTGTGAAGAACCAGGACCACTGCTACGCATACGGTCTTGGGTTAACCAGCCAAGAACGTTCTGGACGTGGTGTCCGTATTCGTGGGCGACAACATACTCCTGCGCGGCAGGTGCATTGACCCCTCCCAAACGAGTCAGCATTGTCTCAAAAAAGCTCAGATCGAAGTAGGCAGTATTGTCACCTGAACAATAAAAAGGACCGGTTTGCGCGCTTGCTGCACCACAGGCGGTGTTCACGGCTTTATCGAAGATGATGGTGTTGGGACGTCGGTATTGCGTATCCGCTTGGTGAGGGAGTTGTTCACCCCAAATGGCATCCACGCTGATTGTTGTCGCCACAATTCGGCAGACAGGATCCTTGTTTGCCGCTTCCGAGTCGCTGTTTTTACAGCGGTCTATACGCTCTTGCATATCTTGAACAGCAGCAGAGTTTTGTTGGGAACCATCACTGCCCTGGATGGCAGGGAGAATAGCTTGTGGATCTACCCCAAAGAACACTGCTACCAGGAGAAGAGCAAGTGTCCCTAACCCGCCTCCGATAGCGAGTCCGCCACGGCCTCCGCCTGCAGAGACCCGGCCACTAGAGAGATTACCGCCAGCCTGGAAAGTCATTGTGCGCTCCTTTGCACTATCTGCAGATGAAATTACCCGATAGATGGGCGGCTGCGGAGAAGATCGTCAAGTAATGCGCGGAGGGCGAACACTGATACTGAGCCTGACACACTCTTCCACAAAATATCGTGAGGAGGCTGAAGTGAGTTCGGCTGCCTGCGGGTAAACGAGTAGAATGGAGAAACGTATGCCTAAGGCTTATTGATAACTTTCAGCATGAAAGGACTCTCGTGCTGCGCACGCATTTCGCCGGCGAACTGAACGCCGCTGCTACTGGACAGACTGTTACCCTTGCTGGTTGGGTTGCGCGCCGCCGTGACCACGGTGGTGTTATTTTCGTGGACCTGCGGGACTCCTCGGGTATCGCCCAGGTGGTGTTCCGCAACTCCGCCGTCGCAGAACAAGCCCATCACCTGCGCTCCGAGTACTGCATCAGGGTTACTGGTGTCGTAGAGGCTCGTCCGGAGGGGTCCGAGAACCCCAACCTTGCCTCTGGCGAGATTGAGGTCAATGTCGCGGAACTGGAAGTTCTCAACAGCTGTGCACCGCTGCCGTTCCAACTCGATGATGAGCCTGGTGAGGAAGTGCGGCTCCGCTACCGGTATCTTGACCTGCGTCGTGATCGGCCCGCTTACGATCTCCGTCTACGGTCTAAAGTCAACGCCGCGGCCCGTGAGGTGTTAGCCAAGCATGACTTCGTGGAGATTGAAACTCCGACAATGACGCGGTCCACGCCAGAAGGTGCCCGTGACTTCCTCGTGCCGGCACGTCTGCAGCCGGGTACCTTCTATGCGCTGCCGCAGTCACCGCAGCTCTTTAAGCAGCTGCTAATGGTCGCTGGCATGGAGCGCTACTACCAGATTGCCCGCTGCTACCGCGATGAGGACTTCCGTGCTGACCGGCAGCCCGAATTCACCCAGCTCGATATCGAGATGAGTTTTATTGACCAGGAGGACATTATTGCCCTGGCCGAAGAGATCCTCGTCAACCTGTGGAAGCTCATTGGCTACGAAATCACTACTCCCATCCCGCGCATGACGTACGCAGATGCTATGCGTCTCTACGGTTCTGACAAGCCCGACTTGCGTTTCGATATTCAGATCGTGGAGTGTACTGACTTCTTCCAGAACACCCCCTTCCGGGTGTTCCAAAATCCCTATGTGGGTGCTGTCGTCATGAAGGGCGGTGCTTCTCAGCCCCGTCGTCAGCTTGACGCCTGGCAAGAGTGGGCAAAGCAGCGCGGTGCCAAAGGATTGGCCTACATTTTGGTAGGCGAAGATGGCGAGCTGTCTGGCCCCGTCGCGAAGAATATCTCTGCTGAAGAGCGTGAAGGCATCGCTGCCCATGTGAACGCTGAACCAGGCGACTGTATTTTCTTCGCCGCTGGTGAGGCGAAGTCCTCCCGGGCTCTGCTGGGTGCTGCTCGTAACGAGATCGCGAAGAAGCTTGGCCTTATCAAGGACGGTGACTGGGCCTTCACATGGGTTGTCGACGCACCGCTCTTTGAACCTTCTGCGGACGCCACTGCTTCCGGCGACGTCGCTTTGGGCAACTCTGCATGGACTGCTGTCCACCACGCCTTCACCTCCCCCAAGCCCGAATCGATGGATACGTTCGATACGGATCCTGGCAGCGCACTGGCGTATGCCTACGACATTGTCTGCAATGGTAATGAGATTGGTGGCGGTTCCATCCGTATCCATCGACGCGATGTGCAGGAGCGTGTCTTTAAAGTGATGGGTATCGGTGAGGAGGAAGCGCAGGAGAAGTTCGGCTTCCTTCTCGATGCCTTCAAGTATGGCGCTCCCCCGCACGGCGGTATGGCTTTCGGTTGGGACCGCATTACAGCATTGCTGGCGGGTGAGGAATCTATTCGCGACGTCATCGCCTTCCCGAAGTCAGGTGGCGGTGTTGACCCGCTGACGAACGCTCCCGCTCCCATCACTCCGCAGCAGCGCAAGGAATCTGGAATCGACGCGAAGCCGGTCCGATCCGGAGATCGCGGAGAGAAGAGCGAAGCTACTAAGGACAATGACTAACACAGTTGGTGACGCGATTGCGCTCGGTGAGCGAATTCTGAGTGCCCGGGTAGGTAGCCCGGTTAGTCTCTCGCACACTGAGTGCATCGAGTCGGATTCTGATGCTGTTCTCGTTCGTGGCATCACTACTGATAGTCCATTTCTTCCGTCTCGGAAAGTGGTTGTGAAGGTATTCCCCGACCGTGGGGAGGAGCGTGCCGGTCTTCTTCTTCGGGAGATTGTGGGTTATCAATTCGTGGGCTCACTCGGTACCCCAGACAGTTTTGGCCCAGAACTTATCGCCTACGACTTCGCTGAGCGAGCGTTCGTTCTTTCGGATGTAGGAAACACACGCACTCTTCAAGATCTCTTAAACCCCGGTGCACATACTGTTTCAACACTGGCTGCATTACAGGACTTGGCAGCACTTATTGGTGCTATGCAAGTGTCTACCGCTGGCCGCGAGGACGATTTCCATGCCTTGCTGCATCGGGCTGAATCAAAGACCCCTGGTCTCGTCGTGCCATTTTCCTCACATTTTTTGGCGGACACACTACAGAGCGTCCCCTTGTTATTGCAGGAAAAGTTGGGGATCCACTTAGCTGAATCTGTCCAAGACCGGGGTAAGCGCAGCGTAAAACGTGCAGTTCGGGGGACTTATCGTGCCTTCAGCGCTGCAGAGTTGATTCCAGAGAATATTCTCGTCACACATCACAACGTTCAGCTGTTGGACTTCGCTTTCTGCGGGTATCGCGATATTGGAGTTGATATCGCTGCAATTCTGTTGGGATTCCCTTCCGATCTGCACGGATATCAGCTGACTACTGCGGAAATTGATGCGGTTACCCAGACCTGGGTAGAGCAGGTGGATGCGATGTGGCCACGGATGCGTCGTCCGCAGTCTTCTCACAAACGCATTCTTGATGGCGCACTCACCTGGGCATGGTTGAGTGTGAGCTGGGTTCTTGATGAAGACAGCGACTTCGAACATGCAACTGGTATAGATAATGCAGCCACGGAGGATATTCTTCGGCCTCTCGCCATTCGCGTACTTGGCCAGCTTGGTACCCTGGCAGAGTATTGGGACGACGCCGAGCTTGCCCAGCACTCTCGTGATGTGGCTGCGGCTCTACAGAGCTACGTTTAAGACACGGAGGAGGAGGTCTTATGGATGAGAATGATCCTGGCCTCTTCGCCGTGCATAACTCCACTACAGAGTCTCACGCAAAAGCATCTGCACCACCTCTAGTGTCCCCTACGGGTCCCTCTCGCTCGTCCAACGTACAGTGCGATAATGCGCCGTTAGCCGTCCGAATGCGCCCCCGCACTCTTGATGAGGTAATGGGGCAGCAACACCTTCTCAAACCAGGTTCACCGCTTCGTCGGCTTATCGAAGGTGGAGGTGCCAATTCCGTCATCCTTTTTGGTCCACCAGGTACTGGGAAAACTACTTTAGCGAGTCTCATTTCCGGGGCAACTGGACGCGAATTTGTCGAACTCTCAGCGCTTTCGGCGGGTGTCAAGGATGTGCGGCAGGTTATCGATGATGCCCGAACTCGTCTTATCCGCGGTATTAATACCGTACTGTTCATCGATGAAGTTCATCGTTTTTCCCGAACCCAGCAGGAGGCACTCCTCGCCGCCGTGGAAAACCGGGTAGTGCTCTTGGTCGCTGCAACCACAGAGAACCCCTCGTTCTCGGTGGTGTCACCGCTACTGTCTCGCTCGCTCGTATTGCAATTGGAGTCACTTTCTCCAGCAGATGTCCGGGGCGTCTTGGAGCGCGCAGTTACTGATTCGCGTGGTTTTGGTGGCGCGCTGACGGTCGAAGAAGAGGCTTACGCCGATCTCATTCGATTGTCAGGAGGCGACGCGCGGCGTGCGTTGACATACCTGGAGGCAGCAGCGGATGCCCGGATGGATGCTGCAGCACCACTTACTGTGGCGGATATTGAACGTTCTACTCCAGACGCATTAGCCCGCTATGACCGCAATGGCGATCAGCATTACGACATCATTAGCGCCTTCATTAAGTCTGTGCGTGGGTCCGACCCCGACGCAGCACTTCACTACTTGGCCCGCATGATCAGTGCCGGTGAAGATCCCCGATTTATCGCGCGACGCTTGATGATTCTTGCTGCGGAGGATATCGGGTTGGCGGATCCCACCGCATTGCAGACCGCCGTGGCGGCAGCGCAAGCAGTACAGATGATTGGAATGCCGGAGGGACGAATTATCCTTGCTGAAGCGACAGTGCAACTCGCGACTGCACCTAAATCTAACGCGTGCTACACCGCTATCGATGCTGCTCTTGCAGATGTGAAGAAAGGGAATATTGGTCCGGTGCCTCCACACTTGCGAGACGGACATTATGAGGGGGCGAAGAAGCTGGGCAATGCTATTGGCTACCAGTATCCACACCACACTGCCGAGGGCATTCTGGCACAGCAGTACCCTCCGGATAACCTCGTGGGTAGAGATTATTACCATCCCACGGAGCACGGCGCGGAGAAGCGGATTGCTAGCTGGCTCCCCAAGTTGCGGGCAGTGGTACGAGGAAAGCCAAAGCGGGAACGGTAGGCTTTTGTCTGCCTATGTGTACAGGTGATAGGTCCAGGGGCTTCACCAGGTAAGCTTAGAAGCTAGAAAAACGATACGCGCACACTGTAGAACTACCGCTGCCTTTGCGTGGTGTCGCATCGTAATGATGAGGCAACTGGAATAGGTGCAGCGTGGTACTTAAAGGGAAAAGGATCTCATCCGTGTACACCCATGAAATTCGGCAACGCTTCATTGACCACTATGTGAAGGCTGGACATACGCTAGTCCCATCTGCCCCGCTCGTGCTCGATGATCCCACCCTGTTGTTCGTTAACGCCGGCATGGTTCCCTTTAAGCCTTACTTCCTGGGTCAACAAGCCGCCCCCTTCGCAACGGCGACCTCCATCCAAAAATGCGTTCGTACACTTGATATTGACGAAGTGGGTATCACCACTCGCCACAACACCTTCTTCCAAATGGCGGGTAATTTCTCCTTCGGCGCCTACTTCAAAGAAGGTGCCATCACGCATGCCTGGACGCTTCTTACCAGTCCCGTTAACGAAGGTGGTTATGGATTCGACCCGGATCTGCTGTGGGCAACTGTCTACCAAGATGATGACGAAGCATTCGCCATCTGGCGCGACGTCGTAGGACTCCGCGAAGATCACATTCAACGACGCGGTATGAAGGACAATTTCTGGTCGATGGGTGTGCCCGGCCCCTGTGGTCCGTCCTCCGAAATTTTCTTTGACCGTGGCCCTGCCTATGGCAAAGAAGGCGGTCCGGTAGTGGATGAGGATCGCTATATCGAAATCTGGAACCTTGTCTTTATGGAAAAGGAACGCGGCGAAGGTGTCGGCAAAGACGGTTATAAAGTCGTAGGTGCTCTGCCGCAGAAGAATATTGACACCGGCATGGGTATCGAGCGTGTCGCCTTTATTTTGCAGGGGGTCGAAAACGTTTATGAGACAGACCTTTTACGTCCAACTATCACTACGGCAGAGCGTCTGACAGGAACAGCGTATAGTGATGCTCCTGAGGACCATCAGAATGCGGTGTACTTCCGGGTTATTGCTGATCATTCGCGCACTGCAGTAATGCTCATTGCTGATGGCGTGATCCCTGGGAATGAGGGACGTGGTTATATTCTGCGGCGCCTCATTCGCCGTATCATTCGCTCAGCTCGTCTGCTAGGAGCCACTGGTACCGTGATGCAGGAGCTGACCGCTACTGTGTGTGACTCAATGGCACCTTCTTTTCCCGAACTAGTAGCGCAGCGCGACCATATCCAGAAAGTATGCACCACCGAAGAGAAGGCCTTCCTGCGAACTCTTGATGCTGGCACGAAGCTTTTTGCAGCCGCTGCACGTGAGCTCAAAACTACTGGTCAGACCGTAGTTCCTGGCGATGTGGCATTCACTTTACACGACACCCATGGTTTCCCCATCGACCTCACCCGCGAGATGGCGGCGGAGCAAGGATTGACTGTCGACGATGACGCCTTCCAGCAGCGCATGCAGGAGCAGAAGCAACGAGCGAAAGCAGATTCACAGGCAAAGAAACATGCCCACGCAGACTTGGGAGTCTACCGAGACTTCATTGACAACCAACCCACCGTGTTCACTGGATACGAGAGCCTCACTGCCGATACTCAGATCCTCGGCATTATCGTCGATGGGAACGAGGCGGCTGAAGCGAGTGTTGGCAGCGCAGTAGAAGTCATTCTCGACGAGAGCCCGTTCTATGCGGAGTCTGGCGGCCAGTGTGCTGATCGCGGCACCATCACCACTACAACTGGTCAAGTCGCCATCACCGATGTACAAAAAGTAGGCAAGAAAGTCTGGCTTCACCGCGGGACAATCTCCGCTGGTACGGTAGCACCCGGACCAGCTCAGGCACAGGTCGATGGAACCTACCGGCGTCATGCCGCGCAAGCACACACAGCTACCCACCTCGTTCATGCGGCATTGCGTACAGTGCTGGGAGATCAAGCTGTGCAGGCTGGATCTCTCAACAAGCCGGGCTATTTGCGGTTTGACTTTAACTGGACAGATCCACTGAGCACAGTGGAACTCACCGAAATCGAAACGCGCGTCAACATGGCGATCGACCAAGACCTTCCGGTAACCACCGAGATCATGAACCTGGACGATGCCAAAGCATCCGGTGCTGTTGCACTCTTTGGTGAAAACTATGGCGATGAAGTTCGAGTTGTCACCATTGGCGGGGGAGAGGAACGTGTCTTTTCCAAAGAACTCTGCGGTGGCACCCACGTCAGCTCCACCGCACAAATCGGACTGGTTCGCTTTATCGGAGAGTCTTCCGTTGGTTCAGGAATTCGGCGTGTCGAAGCCTATGTCGGATTGCGCGCACTGGATGCTGCAAAATCCGATCAACGAATTGTTAGCGAGCTAGCCACGCGATTTAAAGTGAAGCCTGGCGATATCGTAGAGCGCGTCAGCGGCCTGCAAGAGTCGGTGAAAAACCTCGAGAAAGAACTGGCCGAACTTCGTATGGCGGCAGTTCTGCAAGCTGCTGCAAACTACGTCAACGACGCCCATGACATCAACGGTATTAAAGTTGTGGCTCTAGCCGGCCCAGCTGGTGCTGACGGTGGTCAACTGCGTACCCTCGCCTGCGATATTCGTGGTCGATTCGCGGAGACACCAGCAGTGGTCGCTCTCTTTACCGCAGAAGGCGACAAGCTTCCATTCGTCGTTGCTGTCAACCAAGCGGCGATTGAACGCGGAGTAAAAGCCGGAGACATCGTGAAAGCGGCCGCTCCTGCCATTGGTGGGCGAGGAGGCGGAAAACCAGATCTGGCCCAAGGCTCCGGTACTGATGCACGAGGACTCGAGGCAGCTTGTGCTGCGGTGGATGCTGCAGTTTCCTCCGTGGACGCGTAGGAACTCATCGTGGAGTTAGACGAGTACGTGCCCGATACCCCAGGCGAGGATGATCCTGGTAGGGGTCGGCGGTTGGCTTTTGACGTCGGTAAAGCCCGTATTGGTGTGGCATCCTGTGACCCAGATGGAATTCTTGCCACTCCGGTTACCACACTCCACCTAAAACAACATCCGTGGCCCGCTGCTACACTCCAACAGGTTGCGTTGTTGATTGAGGACTACGAACCGGTGGAGATTGTGGTGGGATTGCCTCGCACGCTGCGTAACCGCGCTTCTAGCTCGGTGGAAATGGCTATCGGCTTTGTCAATGCTTTTCGTGAGCGTTGGCCCGAAATACCGGTACGCTTAGTAGACGAACGTCTTTCTACTGTGGTGGCGACACAAGCGCTTCGGTCTTCGAACGTCGCAAGTCGGGCTCAGCGTGGCCTCGTTGACCAGGCGGCAGCGGTAGAGATCCTCAACACATGGCTCGACCTTCGCAAACGACACTCTCACGATACGGAAAAGGAGCAGTGAGGTAGTGGGACGACATAACGACGATAACGCTCCCGAACCGCAGTCTGAACTTGACGGTGGCGACATCCCTGTTGTCCCCACGCCAGAGGAGAATAACGAGGAGATAGGCACCGCATCGTCCCGCGGATTCACAGCGTCCCTTCGTAGGCTTGACTCTAGGATCGATCAACGACGTGCTCTCGCAGTCGGGTCTGTGATTGTCCTTGTATTGGCGCTTTTTGCCGGTTTGGTTCAGCATCGTCGTAGTCAAATTCCGGTCTATCCTGACTATCAAGGCGCCGGGTCTGGTTCTGTTTTGGTTGAAGTGGCACCGGGCGTCACCGCTGCCTCTCTTGCACCAAAGCTCGTGTCCATGGGAGTCGTGAAGTCCGAGGGAGCCTTTATTCAGGCTGCTAACAACAACCCCAATATCACCTCTATGCAACCCGGCTTCTACCAACTGCGAAAAGAGATGGCCGCGGCACGGGCAGTAGAGAGACTACTCGACCCCTCGAACCGAGCTGGAGCGGTGAATCTGCCCGGCGGTGTCACTTTGGAGGACGTACGTGTCGTCAATGGCGAAACCGTCTTCGGAATCTACCACCATCTTGCCAAAGCATCTTGCTACACCGAGGGAGAACAGCGGCACTGCATCACCGCTACAGCATTCCGTAATGCTGTAGCACACGCCAGCCCAATGCAGCTGGGAGTTCCCTCGTGGGCACGCCATGATGTCGCAACCGCACAGTATCCTGCACGAAAGATTGAAGGCCTTATCCTGCCGGGTGTGCACGTCTTCAACCCGACGCATACCCCCCTTGAGATTATTCGAGAACTCGTAACGTCCTCGGCTGAACTCTACCAGCAATCCAGTCTTGTGGATGCTGCCAAAGCCCAGAAGCTCTCACCTTATGAGGTGGTCGTAGGTGCATCCCTCATTCAACGTGAGGTTGGAACAGCCGACTATGGAAAAGCTGCGAGAGTAATCATGAATCGGCTGAAGCGTCACCAACCGCTCCAATTCGATTCCACTGTGAACTATGGGCTCTCCGAGCAGCAAGTCGCCACCAGCGATGCTGCCCGTGGTACAGAAACCCCCTGGAACACCTACGCAATGAATGGCCTTCCTGCTACCCCCATCTGCTCACCCACCATTGAAGCAGTGGAGGCGATGGAAAAACCCACTCCCGGCAAATGGCTCTACTTCGTTACTGTTGATAAACAAGGCACCACTAGGTTCAATGTCACGCTGAAAGACCACGAACGCGACATCGAAGAAGCCCACCGAAACGGGGTCTTCGACAGTCAGTAAGGGCTTGAAGCAGATCCGAAGAAAGGTCGCTATGCTTGCTGCAGCAGTCCTGGGTTCCCCTATCGCACACTCCCTCTCACCCGTCCTTCACCAAGCCGCCTACCACGCTCTCGGCCTCACCGAGTGGGACTATGCGCGGATCGAATGTACCGCAACAGATCTCCCCAAAGTGGTCGCCAGTGCAGCACCAGAAACCCGCGGGTTTTCTGTCACCATGCCTTGTAAGGATGCGGCCCTCCGCTTCGCTGATGTTGTGTCGACCCGCGCTCACCTCGTCGAATCGGCAAATACTCTCGTTCGACAGGGTGACGGGTGGTATGCCGATTGCACCGATATTGATGGTGCCTTAGCCGCGTTGGAGTGCGTCGGGCACACCGGGGGAGATGTTCTTCTTCTGGGTGCCGGTGCCACCGCCAGGCCATGTCTCGCTGCACTACAACAGTGCGGAGCAGGGCGCGTCAGCATTGCCTCTCGATCTGAGGAGCGTGCGCAACCCACCTTGCATGTGGCAGCCCAACTCGGGATTGATTACACGTGGGTACCGATTAATGACCCAGATGTGTTGCAAGATACCTGTGCCACTGCAGACACGCTTATTTCGACCCTGCCTGGTGATGCCGCTGCGGGATACGGCAATTTCCTCCGTCGAACTCCCCGCCTCGTTGACGTCGTCTACGCGCCGTGGCCCACGTCTCTGGCACGAATTGTGGCGGACAATGGAGGTAAAGTCGTGGGGGGGCGCACGATGCTAGTCCACCAAGCGGTTGCGCAAATCGAAATGTTTACTGGTATGACCGTCACGGACGACGTTTTCGCTGCCATGGTAGCTTCCCTCAACGCTGCTTGATGCTCATACACTAAGGGATCTTCACAACCATCTGGAGGAGCATTGTGGTCGCGGATCCCTTAATTTTGCTACATGCCGGTGCGAAATTACTTGTGCTGGTCTGGCTCTTTATCCTGTCTTGGCACGATAGCCGCAACAGGAGGATTCCTACCCCCATTGTTATAGTCGGGATCGTCGTGGCGAGCTGCTATGTGGTGACAGCGGGGTCTAGTTCGAGGTCCGTTCTGGGAGGTGCGTCGTTGATGCTGTGCTACGCCACTCCATCTCTATTGAGGACAAAGGGAATTGGCGGGGGAGATGTTAAAGTAGCTTTCCCCATCGGAATGGTCGCCGCGGCTCAGAGTTGGTCAGACTGGTGGATAGTGGCTATAGCCCCTTTTTGTGTCACCGCGCTCGTCGGTATTGGGCAGTTTCTCGTGACGTCTCGAACCTTTGCTCATCGTCTGGGGCAACAAGATCTTGAGATACCAACCGCAGTGCACGCTAGCTCTGGGAGAATACACAACTGTGCTATGGTTACCCTCCCACATGGCATCTCATTATCCCTGGTGACGGCGCTGCTCGTGCTGTGGCCAGTGGTTGATCGCCTAGTTGGTTAGCCTATTGCAGGCTTCTTTCATAATGGATATCGCTTGAGGTTCTCAAGCTCGTTACCCCGGTGGCAACTGTTCTCGTCGCTTGCGAAAATGCTGCACACCTGTGGAGTGAGATAGGGGAACGAATCGAAACATGACAGAATAGAACCGTGTTTCGATGGACTACTGCAGGTGAATCCCACGGCCAAGCGCTGATCGCACTCGTGGAAGACGTTATCGCTGGACTACCTTTGACGGTTGATGAAGTCTCCACACAACTAGCACGGCGCCGACTTGGCTACGGCCGTGGTGCGCGTATGAAGTTTGAGCAAGACCGCGTCACTCTTTTGACCGGAGTGCGGCACGGCGTAACGCTGGGCGGACCAATCGCCATTCAAATTGACAATAGCGAATGGCCTAAATGGGAGAAGATTATGTCTCCTAGCCCTGTTGACCCCGCAGACATCGACGATCTCGCGCGCAACCAACCTCTCACCCGGCCGCGGCCTGGGCACGCCGACTTTGCGGGCATGCTCAAATACGGTGCGGAAGACGCTCGGAATATTCTCGAGCGTTCATCGGCCCGCGAGACAGCTGCGCGGGTTGCAGCCGGTACCGTCGCACGCATAATCCTCCGCGAAGTCATGGGAGTCGAAGTTGTCTCTCGTGTCCTTTCTATTGGAGACTCCTCCCTCTACGGCGTAGATGAGTTACCCACCAGTGCTGACCAAGCACGTATTGACGAAAGCCCCGTTCGAGCCTCCCACCCGGACGCCGAAGCGAGCATGATCGCTGAAATCGATGCCGCGCGGAAGGCAGGAGATACGTTAGGCGGTGTCGTGGAAGTAGTCGTACATGGGCTCCCGATTGGCCTGGGGTCTTTTGTGTCGGGAGAACGCCGTTTGGAAGCCCGGCTGGCCAGTGCGCTTATGGGTATTCAAGCCATTAAAGGCGTTGAGATTGGTGAAGGGTTTGCGCTTGCCCGGCGCCGTGGCTCCATTGCCCACGACCAAATGGATCCTGCTGAGGTGGGCGTCATCCGTCGCTCGAACCATGCTGGTGGTCTAGAAGGTGGGATGACAGATGGCCAACCTCTGGTAGTACGAGCAGCTATGAAGCCTATTTCAACCGTGCCACGAGCATTAGCGACCGTTGATATGGCAAATGGTGCCCCGGCAACAGCTATCCACCAGCGCTCTGATGTGTGCGCGGTACCCGCCGCCGGTGTCGTTGCTGAAGCGATGGTGGCGTTGGTGCTGGCACAGACAGTACTGGAGAAATTCGGTGGAGACACCCTTGCGGAAACACGCCGAAACTACTGCGCCTACCAGGAGTATGTGAAGGATCGTCTCACATGGGAGCAGTAGCTTTTGCCCCAGTCTGCGTATTTGTGGGACTCCCGGGATCGGGAAAAACTACCGCCGGAAAACGTCTTTCTCGCGCGCTGCAGCTTCCATTTCTTGATACCGATCAGGTGATAGAGAAGCAGTATGGGAAGAGCTGCGGGGAGGTTTTTGCTGAGCTCGGTGAATCTGCATTCCGCGAAATTGAAGAGGATATCGTAGCTGAGAGTCTCGCTCACCATGATGGCATTCTCGCGTTGGGGGGCGGAGCGGTTCTCTCGTCTCGAACCCGTACCTTGCTTGCTGAAGTTCCCGTTGTTTTCTTGGATATTTCGGCTGCAGAGGGAATCCGACGCACCGCGGATACCTCTACGCGACCAGTTCTTGCTGCTAAGGACCCCGCTGAACACTATCGCCAGCTGCGACGAATTCGCCGCCCTTACTATCGAGAGGTTGCCGATCTTACTATTCGCCCTGAACATCGCAAACCTCTCGACGTGATTGATGAGATTTGTGCTTTCCTCGGCCGTGCTCGGCTCACCGCCGACGTGGACGACGACTAATACGAAAGAGACTGAGATGACAGTAACTGTGATCGATGTAAACGCAGCTCACCCCTACCATGTGAGAATCGGCTCCCACCTCGTCCCGGAAATTGCAGAGTTGGGTGGGCGATTCCGGAACGTCGGTATCGTCTACCAAGAGAGCGTGTCCTATTTTGTGGCAGAGATCGCTGCAGCACTGCGGGAGAACGGCAGTACTGTCCATCTCTTCCCCGTGCCTGATGCAGAGGCGGGAAAGACGCTTGTTGTTGCGGAGGAACTGTGGATCAAGTGTGGTAAAGCTGGCATCACCCGTGCAGACGTCATCATGGGTGTCGGTGGTGGAGCGGCGACAGATCTCGCTGGTTTCATCGCCTCCACCTGGATGCGGGGGATTGCTTTCATCAGCTGCCCTACCTCTCTGCTTGGCATGGTTGATGCCGGAGTAGGCGGAAAGACCGGGATCAACAATGCCATCGGTAAGAACTTAGTGGGGACGTTCCATGAGCCACAGGGAGTGTTTATTGATCTGCATGTTCTCCACACACTCCCACGGTCTGAAATCGTCTCTGGTATGGCGGAAGTAGTGAAGTGCGGTTTTATTGCGGACCAGCGCATTCTTGAACTCGTGGAAGACAATCCCGCAGCGGTCTTTGATGTTGACGGGCCGGTGCTTCATGAACTCGTGTGTCGCTCGGTACAGGTGAAAGCTGATGTCGTCAGCTGCGATCTTCGCGAATCAGGCCTTCGTGAGAACCTCAACTATGGCCACACTTTGGCGCATGCGATTGAGCAACGGGAACACTACCTGTGGCGACATGGGAATGCAGTTGCGGTGGGGATGGTCTTTGCGGCGGCACTGGCTCGCACTGCGGGTCTCCTTACTGAAGCCGACGTAAACCGTACCCGCGACATTGTGTCGGCAGTAGGGCTGCCCACATCCTATGATGCAGAGGCACTCGATGAGCTCATAAGCACGATGTACTCCGATAAAAAGAACCGCACCGGAGTTCTTCGTTTTGTCGTGCTTGACGGCATCGGAAACCCTGTCCGAATGGAGAATCCGACGCAAGAGCAACTTGCTGCTGCCTATGCTGAAGTTAGCAAACAGTAAGGAGAAGGAATGATCCACGTACTAAACGGTCCGAACTTAGGACGCCTGGGAAAGCGTCAACCAGAAGTGTACGGGTCGACCACCTTCGCTGACCTCGTCGCTATTTTGGAACAAGATGCAGTTGAGCTGGGGGTCGAGATCGAGGTCAAACAAACGGACTCAGAAGCGGAACTTCTGGGCTGGGTGCATGACTGCGCCGATACGCAGGAACCCGTCATCCTCAATGCTGGAGCACTGACACATACTTCAGTTGCGCTACGTGATGCTTGTGCCGAACTCGCGGACCACGCTGGTTTTATTGAAGTCCATATCTCTAACGTCCACGCTCGCGAAGAGTTCCGTCACCACAGCTACCTTTCTGCCATCGCCACCGGGGTGATCGTTGGACTCGGCATTGACGTCTACCGCCTTGCGTTGCGCTGGTTTGCGCAGCAGAGCTAACGACCGAACTTAGAAAAGGTAGCAATGACAGTTGCAGAAAACTATGCCGAGCGGCGCAATCGGCTCCGCTGTTCGGTAGAAGCGGGGGCCATCGTACTATTTGGGCTCAGCTCAATTCGCTACTTCACCGGTTTTTCGGGTTCTAACGCTCTTCTCTGGATTGACAGCTTCGCTGCGGATAACGACGTTCTCATCACCGACGCCCGCTATACCCTCCAAGCTTTTGCAGAATGTCCTGGAATTGCAGTAGAGAGCTGCAGCGCACGTGGTAGTGCCGCACTAACTGAGGTGAGTGAAACACGGCATCTGCACGCAAACACGCTGGGGGTGGATGGTGAGTTCCTCAACTGGCTCGACTACCAGGAGCTGGCGGCGTGGCTGAGTTCGTGTACACAGCAGGACCTGACTTCTGCTGGGATGATGGAGGGGCTTAGTGATGTGTCTGCATATATTGCACAGTTGCGGTCGGTCAAAGACCGCAGTGAGATCATTGCGCTCAATCAAGCCGCACAGTGTGCTGAAGCTGCGCTGGAGCAGCTTATTGATGAGCATGCCCTTGTACCTGGCGCTACCGAAAGCGAAGTGGCAGCCCGCCTCGATTACCTCATGAAAGTGCGAGGTTCCGAAGGTGTCTCCTTTGAAACTATCGTGGGTACTGGAGCTAACAGTGCACTCCCACATCATTCGCCCGACAATACCCCAATTGCTGCCGGTGATCTCGTCGTCATTGATTTTGGTGCAGTAGTAAGGGGTTACCACTCAGATTGCACCCGCACGTTCTGTGTCGGAGATTCCACCGCATGGCAAGAAGAGATCGCCGACTGCGTGTGGCATGCACACCAGGCAGCACTTGCAGTGGTGCGTCCAGGGGTTTCCGCTGGAGCACTCGATGAGGCCGCCCGCGCAGTCATTAATGATGCCGGCTATGGTCCGTACTTCGGGCACTCGACTGGCCATGGAGTTGGCGTGGATATCCATGAGCATCCATGGGTACGTAGTGGTTCATCAGAAGAATTGGTCGCTGGGTCAGTATTCACAATCGAGCCCGGGATCTATCTTCCTGAACGTGGGGGTGTGCGAATAGAAAACACCTACGTGCTCGAAGACTCCGGAAATGTGCGCTCTCTGCAGGCGCTTTCCGCAGAATTGCTGCACGTTTAGTAAACTCCATGAGGTACTAGTTGCTAAGGAGTGCACTCCTCGCGACTACCTAGACATTTCGACAGAAAAGAGCTCATTGTGGCGAGTACCGCAGACTTCAAGAATGGCCTGGTACTGCAGATTGATGGCAAGCTGCAGCAGATCGTAGAATTCCAGCACGTTAAGCCCGGTAAGGGTCCCGCTTTCGTGCGGACCAAGCTGAAGGATGTTGTCACTGGTAAGGTTGTTGATAAGACCTTCAACGCCGGTGTCAAGGTGGACACTGCGACTGTGGACCGGCGCGATTTTACCTACCTTTACAAGGACGGCAACGACTTCGTGCTGATGGACGAGGACACCTACGATCAGATCACCGTCGGACCCGAAATCCTGGGTGATGGAGCTCGCTTCCTCCTCGAGAACACTACCGTCCAGGTGTCTATGCACGAAGGTGTGCCACTGTTTGCCGACTTGCCGGTTGCTGTTGACCTCACCGTGGCGCACACCGACCCAGGCCTGCAGGGCGATCGTTCCTCTGCCGGCACCAAGCCCGCTACTCTGGAAACGGGTGCTGAAGTGCAGGTTCCTCTCTTCATCAATACCGGTGACGTTCTGCGCATCGATACTCGAGATGGTCGTTACCTGAGCCGTGTCAACAACTAATCCAACACAGGGCTCCGGAGCGGGGACAGGTAAAGCTGCTCGCCCGCGTCATTCTGGCAGCCGGCATAAGGCTCGTCAGCGCGCACTGACTCTGCTCTTCGAAGCAGAAAGTCGAGATGTTGATCCTGTTGAGCTCGCTGAAAACCGTCGCGACTACGCCCTAGAATTGGCGCGTCTCGGGGAAGGCGGCATGCCACTCGTCAGCGACTACGCTATCGCGATTATTACCGGTGTCGCCGAAGAGATTGATCGAATCGATGAGATTCTGTCGTCCTCCCTCACCGACTGGTCCTTGGACCGGCTTGCTGCGGTAGATCGTACAGCGCTTCGAATTGGTGTATGGGAGCTTCTGTTCACCGATGATGTGCCGGCATTAACGGCAGTTGACGAGGCTGTAAGCCTGGCACGAGAATACTCGGATGATGATGCTCCGCGTTTCGTCAATGGAGTGCTAGACAAAGTGTTGCGCGATCGCGATGTTGTTAAGGAGCAGCTGTCCCACACCAGCACTGTCGAGCTGGCAGAAGAGCAGCTTGATGCCGTTCCCTCCACCGATGAAGTGGAGCGAGAGAACTACGCTGACTAACTGCTACGTGTGCCTCAACAAACGGATCGGAACCTGAAGGGGAAACCTTCAGGTTCCGAACGTTATGAGATGTGTGAGCAGGGCTGGGGCTGCTACACTTAAACCTCAGAGCAGACATCCTTTAACAAGCCGTCCAGCGAGGCGGAGAAGGAGGTCAGGATGAACGACAACGTGCAACTGCTTGACGCTGCGGACGTATCACGCACCGTCGCACGAATCGCCCATCAGATCATTGAAAAAACAGCGCTTGACGAATCTTCATCGAAGCGTGTTGTTCTCTTGGGCATTCCAACGCGAGGTACCCACCTCGCCCACCGACTTGCTGCAAATATTGCGGAATTCACCGGTAATTCCCCAGAAGTCGGATCACTCGACATCACCCTCTACCGTGATGATCTTCGTCAACGTCGCCCCCGCCCTATGGGTGAGACTCAGATTCCTCGCAACGGGATTGATGGCGCGCTCGTTATTCTCGTCGATGATGTTCTTTTCTCCGGACGAACCGTACGTGCAGCGCTCGACGCGCTCCGCGACATTGGTCGGCCGGACGTGATCCAACTAGCGGTTCTTGTCGACCGCGGACATCGCGAACTTCCTATTCGGCCAGACTACGTGGGCAAAAATATTCCCACTGCCCGCGCTGAGGGCGTGAACGTTCACTTGGACGAATCGGACGGCGCAGACGAAGTCGTCCTCACTCGGGACATCACAGAAGGAGAGGCAGAGTGAAGCACCTCGTCTCGATCAACGATCTCGACAAAGACAGTGCCCTTGCCCTTCTCGATCTTGCAGATGAGCTCAAATCCTCGCTGCTGGAGCGAGAAATTCGAAAGCTTCCGACTCTGCGCGGACGCACCGTATTCACCGTCTTCTACGAGAATTCCACACGCACACGCTCCAGTTTCGAAACAGCGGCAAAGTGGCTCAGTGCCGATGTCGTCAATATCTCAGCGGGAAGTTCATCGGTAAAGAAAGGCGAGTCGCTTCAGGATACTGGCCAAACCTTGACCGCGATCGGTGCGGAAGCCCTCATCGTCAGGCATCCTTATTCTGGTGCACCCGCACAATTGGCACAATGGCTGTCCCCAGACGGGGTCCATGGCCCCTCCATCATCAACGCTGGTGATGGTCAGCACGAACACCCCTCCCAAGCGCTTCTCGACGCACTCACATTTCGACAGCATCACGGCGGTTTTGAGGGTCGCAAACTAGTCGTTGTTGGCGACATTCTCCACTCCCGAGTGGCTCGCTCCGATCTCCTCCTTTTCTCCAAACTTGGAGCAGAAGTTGTGTTCGTGGCCCCTCCCACGCTGCTTCCAGTTGGCGTCGAAGAATGGCCATGCCGTGTTTCGCACGACCTTGATGCAGAGTTGCATGATGCTGACGCTGTCCAGTTACTGCGCGTCCAAGAAGAGCGCATGAAGGCTGGCGAAGCGTTCTTCCCCTCCGTGCGTGAGTACGCTGCACTCTACGGAATGAGCAAGAAACGTCTCGCACTGCTTCGTGACGATGCCATCGTCATGCACCCGGGCCCCATGATTCGTGGCATGGAAATCAACTTTGATGTTGCTGATTCGCCGCAAACCGCTGTTCTTCAGCAGGTGAACAACGGTGTTCACGTTCGTATGGCCATCCTTATCACGCTTCTCACTGGTGCTGACGAGGCGTAACCATGGAGAAAGACACTATGACTGCACTTCTCATCCGCAACGTCCACCTCTACGGCGAAGGAGACGCCGTCGACGTTCTTGTACAGGACGGCCGCATCGATACTATTGCTCCCCACGGCACTCTCGCCGCTCTCCCCGCGGAATGCGAAGAGTATGACGGCCGCGGCAACGTCCTTCTCCCTGGTCTCGTTGACATTCACGTACACCTCCGTGAGCCTGGTCGAGAGGATACGGAGACTATCGCCAGTGGCTCTGCTGCCGCAGCTCTCGGTGGTTTCACTGCCGTCTACACCATGCCCAACACCAAGCCCGTTATCGATAACAATAACTTAGCGGAGATGGTGTGGAGCAAAGGCCAGGAAATCGGTCTGTGCGACGTCTACCCGGTGGGTTCCATTACGGTGGGACTACAAGGCAAAGAACTGTCTGAAATGGGTTTGATGAACAAGGGTAGGGCCCAGGTTCGGTGGTTCTCCGATGACGGAAAATGCGTCAATAATCCTCTCGTCATGCGACGTGCACTGGAGTATGCGGCAGGGCTGGGGGCAACAATTGCACAGCATGCGGAAGAAGATCGACTCACCGAAGGTGCCATTGCCCACGAGGGACCGATGGCAGCCAAACTCGGGATGAAAGGTTGGCCGCGTGCAGCGGAAGAGTCCATCGTAGCTCGCGATATTCTTCTCGCTCGCGATGCACACGCCCATATTCACGTCTGCCATGCCTCCACCAAAGGCACCGTTGAACTCCTAAAGTGGGCCCATGAGCAGGGTGTCAACGTCACCGCTGAAGTCACCCCGCACCATCTCCTCCTGAACGACTCAGTTCTTTCCACTTACAACGGCGTTTACCGGGTGAACCCGCCTTTGCGTGAAGAATCAGATAATGAAGCACTTCAGCAAGCGTTGATTGATGGAGTCATCGACTGTGTCGCCACCGACCATGCCCCGCACGGGTCGGAAGAGACCTGCTGCGAATTCGCCGAAGCTGCGAATGGCATGTTGGGACTCGAAACCTCCCTCGCCATTATGGCGCAGGTGATGGTGGAAACCGGTCGCATGACCTGGCGCGATATCGCACGCGTCATGAGTGAACGCCCGGCCGAAATAGTCGGACTCGCCGACCATGGGCGCCCGCTGGAAGCTGGTGAACCCGCAAACCTCACCGTTATCGACCCTGACGCTAGCTGGTGTGTCTACGGTGAAGAGCTTGCCTCAATCGCCTCCAATACTCCCTACGAAGGCATGGAGTTCCGTGCTCGCCCAGTGCTCACGGTACTTCGCGGACGTGTCACTGCGCGTGACGGTGAAGCCGCCCTCTAGAACCACAAAGCGCATAGACTAGGAAAGAAGGAATAGTGAGCGAACGAATTCCAGCAGCCCTCGTGCTCGAAGATGGACGCATCTTCCGCGGGCATGCCTTTGGAACCGTAGGGGAGACCCTGGGTGAGGCTGTTTTCGCCACCGGTATGACCGGATACCAGGAAACCCTGACGGACCCCTCCTACCGCCGCCAAATTGTGGTCTCTACAGCGCCGCAGATCGGCAATACCGGATGGAACATGGTTGATGGCGAGTCCATGACCGCCGAGCCTACCAACGACGCTGTCCGTAACGGAATGCGGGGACGAATCCATGTAGCCGGCTACGTCATTCGCGATTATGCGCACCAACCCTGCAGCTGGCGACTTGACCATACACTGCAGGAAGAGCTGGAAGAACAGCGGATTGTCGGCATCCAGAATGTTGATACCCGTGCCATTGTGCGGCATCTCCGCACAAAAGGGAGCATGCTGGCAGGCATCTTCTCCGGCGACTCGCTGATAAGCGAAGACGAGATGTTGGAGAAGGTCCGGAGTCAACCACCGGCAGCCGGGCAGGATCTTGCTAGCGAAGTAACCACGCAGGAGATGTACACTCTGGATCCGATAGGGGAGCGTCGCTTCACCATCGCAGCGATTGACCTCGGGATCAAGGCTAACACCCCGCGTAACTTCGTCAATCGTGGTCTCCGCGTCCACATGATGCCCGCTGCGACCACTTGGGAAGAAATCGAGGAGCTGAATGTTGATGGTCTCTTCTTCTCCAATGGCCCCGGAGACCCGATCACAGCTACCGCCCCTATCGCCCTGACCAAAGCTGCACTCGAGAATGAGATGCCGCTCTTTGGCATTTGCTTTGGTAATCAGATTTTCGGTCGTGCACTTGGCCTCGATACCTACAAGATGAAATTCGGCCACCGCGGCATCAATATTCCGGTGAAAGACCATCAGACCGGCCGTATTGCTATCACCTCGCAAAACCACGGTTTCGCGTTGGAGGGTGAACCCGGAATGGAATTCGACACTCCCTACGGCCGCGCCCTCATCTCCCACAGCTGTCCCAATGATGACACTGTGGAAGGCGTCAAGCTGCTCGACGGCAGTGCCTTCTCCGTTCAGTATCACCCTGAGGCCTGCGCCGGCCCCCACGACGCAAACTACCTCTTTGACCAGTTCGTTGACCTCCTTGAGGTGCATGGCAAGAAGGGACAGAAGTAAATGCCACGTCGCGAAGACCTCAACCACATTCTCGTCATTGGCTCCGGCCCGATTGTCATTGGCCAAGCTTGCGAGTTTGACTACTCCGGTACCCAAGCCTGCCGTGTGCTGAAGCAGGAAGGCATTCGTGTCTCCCTTATCAATTCCAACCCCGCCACTATTATGACGGATCCGGAATTTGCAGACTCAACGTATGTCCAGCCCATCACTGCTGATTACATCGAGAAGATCTTCCAGAAGGAAGCAGCCGACGGCCATCCGATTGACGCCGTTCTTCCTACACTCGGCGGACAGACTGCTCTGAACGCCGCTGTCGATCTCCATGACCGTGGCCTGCTAGAGAAGTACAACGTTGAACTGATCGGTGCATCGTTCGAGTCCATTCAGCGTGGCGAAGATCGCCAGACCTTCAAGGATATTGTCGCGGAGATCGGTGGCGAATCGGCGCGTTCCCGTGTCTGCTACACCATGGAGGAAGTGCACGAGACTGTTGCCGAACTTGGTTTGCCCGTGGTGGTACGTCCGTCCTTCACGATGGGTGGCTTGGGCTCTGGTTTGGCCTACACGATGGAGGATCTTGATCGGATCGCTGGCGGCGGCCTCGCTGCTTCCCCCACCGCCAATGTCCTCATCGAAGAATCGATCCTCGGGTGGAAAGAATTCGAGCTCGAGCTTATGCGGGACCACAACGACAACGTTGTGGTCGTCTGTTCCATCGAGAATTTCGACCCAGTGGGCGTTCACACTGGTGACTCCATCACGGTTGCTCCCGCTATGACACTCACTGACCGTGAGTACCAGATTATGCGTGACCAATCGATCGCTATTCTGCGTGCTGTCGGTGTCGATACGGGTGGCTGTAATATTCAGTTTGCCCAGGACCCGAAGACTGGGCGGCTCATCATCATCGAGATGAACCCGCGCGTTTCGCGATCCTCCGCACTCGCGTCTAAGGCGACCGGCTTCCCCATCGCGAAGATCGCCGCCAAACTGGCCATTGGCTACACCCTGGATGAGATCCCGAATGATATTACGAAGGAAACACCCGCCAGCTTCGAGCCAACTCTCGACTACGTCGTAGTGAAGGCACCGCGCTTCGCCTTTGAAAAGTTCCCAGGTGTGGATGACACGCTGACTACGACCATGAAGTCGGTGGGTGAAGCCATGTCATTGGGACGGAGCTTCCGTGAATCCCTCAACAAGGTTCTTCGCTCTCTTGAAACCAAGTATGCAGGTTTCTGGACTCGCCCCGACGACTTCATCACGGGCAACGGCCAGAAGTCTGTCGACGATCTCGTGGAAGAGGTCAAGCGCCCCACTGAAAATCGCATCTATACAGTTGAATACCTTCTGCGACAGGGGGTCTCCATCGATGACCTGTATGCGGCGACTGGTATTGATCCGTGGTTCCTGGGCGAGATTCGCGGGCTCGTCGACGTTCGAAACGAGGTCGTGGAGGCGCCGGTACTCACCGCGGAGATTATTCAACTCGCAAAGTACAATGGCTTCTCAGACCGCCAAATCGCCTCTCTCCGTCCGGAGATTGATGGTGAGGCAGGAGTCCGCAAACTCCGCGACCGCTTGGGTATTCATCCCGTCTACAAAGCTGTTGATACCTGCGCTGCAGAGTTTGAGGCGAAAACTCCATACCACTACTCCGCCTATGAGTTTGACCCTGTAGCTGAAACCGAAGTCGTGCCTCAAAAGGACCGGCCGAAGGTCATTATTTTGGGCTCCGGTCCCAACCGTATCGGCCAAGGTATTGAGTTTGATTACTCCTGTGTCCATGCAGCCCAGTCGCTTTCTGCAGTCGGCTACGAGACCATCATGGTCAACTGCAACCCGGAGACAGTCTCGACGGACTATGACACCGCCGATCGCCTCTACTTTGAGCCGCTGACTCTTGAAGATGTCCTTGAGGTCTACCGCTCTGAGTGTGCTTCTGGTGATGTGGCGGGCGTCATCGTGCAACTGGGTGGGCAAACCCCACTCTCGCTAGCAGCCAAACTGGAGGAGGCGGGTGTTCCAATTGTTGGAACCTCACCTGCTGCTATCGACCTCGCCGAGGATCGTGGTGAGTTCGGTAAAGTCCTCTCCGCTGCTAATCTTCCCGCCCCCAAGTACGGCACCGCGACCTCCTTCGAGGAAGCCGCTAAAGTCGCCAACGGAATCGGATTCCCTGTTCTGGTGCGTCCCTCCTATGTCCTGGGTGGACGTGGTATGGAGATCGTGTACAACGAAGATTCACTGCGTGACTACATTGAACGGGCCACCGAGCTCACCCCGGAACATCCGGTCCTGGTTGACCGTTTCCTTGATGACGCCATCGAGATTGACGTTGACGCTCTCTGCGACGGGGAAGAAGTGTATCTTGGCGGCATTATGGAACACGTGGAAGAGGCTGGAATCCACTCCGGCGACTCTGCTTGCGCCCTCCCTCCGATGACCCTTGGCCGTGGAGATATTGAAGCGGTTCGCCGTTCTACCGCGGCCCTCGCTATGGGTATTGGGGTAAAGGGCCTTATGAACGTTCAATACGCTCTCAAGGGCAATACCCTCTACGTTTTGGAAGCGAACCCCCGTGCATCCCGCACCGTCCCGTTTGTCTCCAAGTCGACTGCTGTACAACTCGCCAAGTGCTGTGCCCGCATCATGCTGGGAGATACTATTGCGAACCTCCGTAAGGAAGGCATGCTGCCGGCCGAGGGCGATGGGGGAACAATCCCCATGGGTCACCCCATCTCCGTTAAGGAAGCGGTGCTCCCCTTCAACCGGTTCCGGAAAGCAGACGGGGAGGGAGTCGACACTCTTCTTGGACCCGAAATGAAGTCCACCGGCGAAGTAATGGGCATCGACACCAACTTTGGCAAGGCCTTCGCGAAGAGCCAAACTGCCGCTTACGGAAGCCTACCTACGGAAGGTACAGTCTTTATCTCTGTGGCTAATACGGATAAGCGCGCGATGGTGTTCCCAGCCCGTCGTCTCTTTGACATGGGATTCCGCATCATGGCTACTGGTGGGACCAGCGATATGCTGCGTCGCAATGGTATTGACTGCGTCCAGGTATACAAGCAGACAGGTGATGACGACCGTCCAGAGGGTGCTGAGAGCATCGTTGACCTCATAAGCGACGGACAGATCGACCTTATCATCAACACTCCCAAGGGCAATTCCGGTTCACGGGAAGATGGATATGGTATCCGAGCAGCTGCAGTATCGCGTGGTATTCCGTGCGTTACGACCGTGTCTGGTGCGGCTGCGTGCGTCCAAGGTATTGAAGCTTTGCGCGCTGATGAGGATTTCACTGTGCACCCGCTCCAGGAGCTCCATCGAATGGATCGGACAAACTAGTGAAAGCCGTGTGCGGGCCCACCAAACCATTTGGTGTTGCGCTCCAGGAGGCCTGCGCGCAGACTGGTCGGTTGTGCGTAGGTATTGATCCTCATGCCGCTCTGTTGCGGCAATGGGGGCTGGACTGGAATCTCGCGGGCCTTACCGAGTTCACGCGTATCTGTGTTGAGGCTTTCGGCGGGCAGGTAGCATTGGTCAAACCCCAGGTAGCTTTTTTCGAGTGTTTTGGTTCGAAGGGTTTCGCCGTGTTAGAGAAGGCTCTTGTGGACCTGCGTGAGGCTGGGACACTGGTAGTCTCCGATGCTAAGCGAGGCGATATTGGGTCGACCAACCAAGGGTATGCAGATGCGTGGCTGCGAGATAATTCTCCGTTGGCCAGCGATGCATTGACAGTCTCCCCGTACTTAGGGGTCGAGTCTTTAGCTCCTTTGTACTCTGCTGCGCGAGAAACTGGGCGAGGCCTCTTCGTCCTTGCTCGCACGTCGAATCCTGAGGGTGCTTCTCTGCAGGATGCGATCCCTACTCACTCTGGCAAGGCACAGCTCCATGCATCCCCGAGTGTCGCGCAGGAGATCGTTGATTATCTCAGCGAGTTGAATAATCGGGAAAAAGCGCAATACGGAATTGGCTCTTTCGGCGTGGTGGTTGGCGCAACTGTCCCACATCCGCCTATCCTTGAGAATCTATGCGGCCCTGTGCTCCTACCTGGTGTGGGTGCGCAAGGCGCTACGAAAGAAGATGTAGACCGGATTATCGGTCATGGTGGCACTTTAGGAGTCCCTAACATTTCGCGGGCACTTTTAGAATGCGGCCCGTCTGTGGAAGACTTGGCAGCACGGCTTTCTCAGTTGAACGCCGAATATTTCGCCTAAACTGGGAAAACATGCTGCTGTGTTGCGTTGTACCTGGTCGTTTGGTGTTACGCTATCTAAGAAAATAAACGACACAAGCTGGTGCTTGAGTCTTCAAGCGCCCGGAACCGAAAACTGTGTTCCGTTGATAAAAGTTATCTGATACGGAGGAATCGTGGCCCTTCCTGAATTGACCCCCGAACAGCGCGCTGCCGCGCTTGAGAAGGCTGCTGCTGCTCGTCGTGCCCGCGCCGAGCTCAAGGACCGCCTGAAGAAGGGTGAAACCGATCTTAAGACCGTCCTAAAGAACGCTGAAACCGACGAGATCATCGGCAAAATGAAGGTCTCTGCTCTTCTCGAAGCTCTCCCCAAGGTCGGTAAGGTGAAGGCTCAGGAAATCATGACCGAGCTGGAAATTGCTCCCACCCGTCGTCTCCGTGGCCTGGGCGACCGCCAGCGTCGTGCCCTGCTCGAGCGTTTCGGTTTCGGTGAGTAGTTTTCACCGTGTCCGACGAGACTGAACGAGCCCTTTCCAGCGCATCCGCGGCCTCGAACGACAAAGCTACCCAGAAGGGTCGGCTGGTAGTCCTAGCCGGCCCTTCTGCCGTAGGTAAATCGACTGTCGTCCAAAGGCTCCGCGAACTGGTCCCCAACCTCTACTTCTCGGTGTCGGTGACGACGCGCGAACCTCGCCCTGGCGAAGTTAATGGGCGAGATTACTTTTTCGTCTCAAAACCCGAGTTCCAGCGCTACATCGACAATAATGAATTGCTCGAATGGGCAGACATTCACGGTGGACTGCAACGCTCCGGGACTCCTCGCGAACCTGTCGTTGCAGCAATGGATGCTGGGCGCCCAGTGCTTGTAGAAGTGGACCTGGCCGGTGCCCGGCAGATTCGCCATTCTATGCCCGATGCGCAACTGGTGTTCCTCGCACCCCCAAGCTGGGAAATTTTGGTTGACCGCCTGGTAGGACGGGGAACTGAATCCCAGGAGGTCATTGAGCGTCGACTTCAGACTGCTTTGGCTGAATTGGAAGCACAGTCCGAATTCGACCGCATTATCGTGAACGATGACCTCGAAGACGCTGTTTCTGAGCTGATATCCTGTTGGGGAATTAACTGACGTTGAACATATCTAATTTGCCTGTTCCGAGTGTTACCCATAGAGTTGAACGGTAATACTCTAAGGCACACGGAGGCACAAAACGTGGCTGAACAGAGCCTAGCTGAAGGTCTTGCAGCACCGAAGCCCTACGAGCCGCCGATCGGTATCACCGATCCGCCGCTGGACGAACTTCTCAAGAAGGTTTCCTCGAAGTATGCGCTCGTTGTCTTCGCTGCGAAACGAGCCCGCCAGATCAACGATTACTACAACCAGCTTGCTGAGGGCATCCTCGAGTACGTTGGTCCGCTGGTAGAGCCCCGCTTACACGAGAAGCCGCTGTCCATCGCGCTACGCGAGATTGATGCTGACCTTCTCGAGTACACGGAAGGGGAGTAGTTTCCCACTGTTGGGAATGACCCATTGCTCGCTACTGGATAGCTCGACAAAAGCAAGTGCCGCCCTGCCGTCATAGATAGACGGTAGGGCGGTTTTTTACTCTAAGTTAGGCAAACATTCATTTCGTCTAGGCCTTTTGTCGGCCTACCGCGTAAGCTATACGGGGATGAAAACGCGATCCTTTTCATTCTTCGTAATTCGTCTATAAGCATCTGCCCATATTGCAGAAACGAGGATTTATATCGTGAGCAATGTTCGCCGTCTCTTCACCAGTGAGTCGGTTACAGAGGGCCATCCCGATAAGCTCTGCGACGCTATTAGTGATTCGTTGCTGGACGCTTACCTGGAACAAGACCCTTACTCACATGTCG
The DNA here is from genome assembly GCA_018376445.1 of Mycobacteriales bacterium. Taxonomy (GTDB): domain Bacteria; phylum Actinomycetota; class Actinomycetes; order Mycobacteriales; family Mycobacteriaceae; genus Lawsonella. Next base: position 111,132 of record JAHABL010000002.1, on the reverse strand, counting down.
CCGTTGAATCCTTTGCTACCACCGGTCAGGTTCATATTGCCGGAGAGGTTCGTAGCAATGCCAGCGTCGATGTCGACGCAACCGTTCGTAAAGCCATCCTAGATGTCGGATACGACGATGTGGCAAAGGGCTTCGATGGGAACACCTGTGCCGTCAACATCTCTATTGGCCGCCAGTCGCAGGAGATTGCTGATGGTGTTGATGTCAGCCACGAAGTTCGCACAGAATCGGACGAGGATGAACTATCCCGCCAAGGTGCGGGCGACCAAGGCTTAATGTTTGGTTACGCGTGCACCGATACCCCCGAGCTTATGCCGCTGCCCATCGCACTGGCCCATCGGCTATCCCGCCGGTTGGCTGAAGAGCGTAAAACCCAGGAATTGCCCTGGCTTCGCCCTGATGGCAAGACGCAGGTTAGTATCGAGTATCACGGTCATCAGGCAGTTCGCCTTGACACCGTGATCATTTCGACCCAGCACGACGCCGGTATTGACCTGGAAAGTGAATTGGCTCCAGCTATCCACGATCGTGTGCTCAACCCGGTGCTGGATGACCTCACTAGCTCTGAACTCGACACGGATAATCCCCGCCTGCTGGTCAATCCCTCAGGCAGCTTTATCCTCGGTGGTCCTATGGGAGACGCCGGCTTGACTGGCCGCAAGATCATTGTTGACACCTATGGTGGTATGGCGCGCCACGGCGGCGGCGCATTCTCCGGAAAAGACCCGTCGAAGGTCGATCGATCTGCCGCTTACGCTATGCGTTGGGTAGCTAAGAACGCTGTTGCGGCTGGTCTTGCTGACCGCATCGAGGTGCAAGTCGCCTACGCTATTGGGAAAGCTGCCCCGGTGGGACTGTTTGTCGAAACGTTCGGGACCGAAAGGTGTGATCCGCTGCGCATTCAAGCTGCGATCGAAGAGGTTTTTGATCTGCGCCCCGGTGCTATTGTGCGCGATCTTGATCTTCTCCGTCCTATCTATCGGCAGACAGCAGCCTATGGACACTTTGGCCGTACCGATGTCGAATTGCCCTGGGAAAACACCGACCGTGCTGCTGACCTAGCGTCGCTTGCAGGTCTTACTGCCTAGCGCACAAACTTAGCGGGTGTGAAGCCCGTGTCGCGAAGACACGGGCTTCACACCTTTCTCTGGTAAGAATAAAGCATGGCCAGTTCCTTACGTTTAGCAGCGGATAATCCCGTTGCGCGGGTGCTCCCTTTGCTTGATGTGCCGCATTTGGATCGAGGCTTTGACTATTCTGTCCCCGTTGAGCTCGCGGATGATGCCCAGCCAGGGACACGGGTGCGAGTGACCTTCCATGGGCGCCAGGTTGATGGATACCTTCTTGAACGGCGCACAGATAGTGAGTACCCAGGCGAACTGACACCACTTCGAAGAGTAATCTCCCCACATCGGGTTCTTACTGGCTCGTTCCGAGAACTAGTGGAATGGACGGCGCGTCGCTATGCAGGCACCGTAGCGGACGTCATAAGGCTAGCTATCCCACCTCGTGTCTCCCGGATCGACAAAGAGGACCTCCCGACACCGCGAGCTGTTGATAGCACCACCAGTATCAATAGTGAACTTGGGCTTCCTAAAGAGTCTCAGAGAGCGTGGGCGCGGTACCGTTGGGGCACCAGCATGGTGGGAGCGCTTCCCTCCCAAAGAGTACGGGCAGCGTGGCAGCTGCTTCCCGATGAAGATCTCGCCGCACGAGTGTGCGATCTTATTCGGATTGCTCGGCGTGCTGGAGGGGCAGTTCTGGTGCTGGTACCGGATCAATACGATCTCGACCCTCTGCTGACGCATGTGCGAGATACTTTGGGTAGTGACGGAATTGTGGGGCTATCGGCCGCCTCCGGCCAAGCACCGCGTTATCGCACCTGGCTGCAGGCGCTGTACGGGGCGGTAGACGTCATCATTGGTACACGGGCAGCTGCTTTTAGCCCTTTACCGAACCTTCACACCGTGCTTCTTCTCGATGACGGCAATGAGATTTTCTCGGAACCACGAGCACCTTATCCACATCCACGGGACGTACTGGCCCACCGTGCAGAAGCTGAAGGTGCTAATTTTCTTGCGGCAGGATGGATGGTCAGCATCGCTATGAGCCAGCGTGTTGCTGACGGCTGGGCTCACTACCTTCAGCCAGAACGCACCGAACTAAAGGCTAGCTTGCCGCGTATTACTGCTCCTGGGGATTCGGACAAGGCGCTGGAGCAAGACCCTCTTGCTCGTGCAGCACGCATTCCCCACGCGGCATTCCGGGCCGTCAAAGCCTCTTTAGAGAGGGGAGAACCAGCCCTCTTCCAGGTTCCACGGCGAGGGTATATTCCCACATTGGTTTGTGGATATTGTCACGAGCCTGTCCGTTGTCGGCACTGCGGAGGCCCGTTAAGCCTCCCACATGGTCAAGGACGTGCAGACCACGCGCAGGTGCCTCTCTGCCGTTGGTGTGGAACTCCAGAACCGCGATTTGCCTGCCCACACTGCGGAAGCCATAAGTTGCGTGCAGCAACTATAGGGGCAGGGCGAACTGCTGAGGAACTGGGGCGCGCATTCCCCGGTTTTCCTATCATCCTTTCCTATGGCGATGAACGAAAGGAAACCATTCCTGCAGGTCCTGCAATTGTTGTCTCCACACCAGGTAGTGAGCCAGTCGCTCCAACTGGATACGGTGCACTGGTGATGCTAGATCCCTGGGCGTTGACCCAACGACCTGACCTGTCCGCAGAAGAGGATACCCTGCGGCTTTGGTGTAACGCGGTACGCCTCGTCCGCCCATTTACGCATGGTGGAGAGGCTATTGTCGCGGGCGATCCAGCACATCCGCTCATCCAAGGGCTGATCCGGTGGGACCCGTGTGGAGTCGCCGAGAGGCTTCGTCTCGAAAGAGAGAACGCTCAGCTACCACCTAGCCAGCATCTCATCGCTATTGATGGTGAATTTGCTGCAGTAAAAGAATGTGCCGCAGAAATCAATGATGAGGTACCGGTGACAACCCTAGGCCCTGTAGAGCTCCCCGTTTTCGCTGCGCTTCCGTCGGGGAATACTGATATCGATGGGGAACTCGTGCGGATACTACTCCGCGTGCGCCCGTCCCAATTCGCTGAATTGCTTGGAGCGGTGCGCAGAATTGTCCGGTATCGTTCGGCCCGCAACGGAGCCGTACCCGTCCGCATCCAAGTGGATCCTGTACATATTGGGTGATACCTGAGCTATGCAGCGTTTGGCTGCTGGAATGACTAGACTTGCTGGTAAAGAGCGACCGTGTGAAAGGATTTTTATGGCTGTTCTTCCCGTCCGGCTTTTCCCCGACCCCGTACTTCGCACACGTGCCGATGAGGTAACGGACTTCGACGGTGCCTTGGAGAAGCTGGTGGAAGATATGTTTGACACCATGCGTGCAGACAATGGCGTAGGTCTTGCTGCACCTCAAGTTGGTGTGTCCTTAAGACTCTTTGTCTTCGATTGTGGAGGCGGCGACGACGGCTACGTTGTTAACCCTGAGTGGGAGCCCATCGGGGAGGAGATGCAGTACGGCATGGAAGGATGCCTCTCTGTACCCGGTGTTTATGGCAATGTGGAACGATATAACCATGTGGTCGTACGGGGGCAGGACTGTCACGGGAATCCAGTGAAGTACGAAGGCACCGAGCTGATGGCTCGGTGTATTCAGCACGAGACGGACCACCTCAACGGCATCATGTTCATGAAACAACAGCGCGCTGAGGATCGAAAGCTTGCCATGGCGGAGATTCGCAACGCTCAGTGGTTCGGACAGCCCTCCGTGCTTCCACAGGGCTAACGTATCTCTTATTGTTTCGTGTCCCACCTATCGGGTCCCCTTCAGTCATTAAGAAAGGCGCTCAATGCGGCTGGTTTTCGCAGGAACTCCGGAAGCGGCGGTTCCATCATTGCAGGCTCTCTGCAACTCTCCTCACCATCACGTGGTAGCGGTTATTACCCAACCAGATGCCCCGTATGGTCGCGGCCGTAAGCTTCGTCCGTCTCCTGTGGCGTTATGCGCTGAAGAGCACGGGATTCCCATTCTCAAACCACACTCAGCGAGCGATGCCGATTTTCTCGCACAACTCGCTAGCCACCGGCCGGACTGCTGCCCGGTTGTCGCTTACGGTCAACTGCTCCGGCCAGCTGCCTTGGAGATCCCGCAGCACGGATGGGTTAATCTCCACTTTTCCCTATTACCCCAGTGGCGTGGTGCAGCACCCGTCCAATCTGCCATTGCGGCAGGTGATGAGATATCCGGTGCAACCACTTTCCGCCTCGATGAAGGGATGGATAGCGGCCCAATTTTTGGTACTGTTACCGAAACCATTCGCCCCACAGACACGAGCGCTACGCTGATGCAGCGGCTTGCCGAACAGGGCGCGCGTCTCCTTACTGACACCATGGACGGTATCGCAGATGGCTCTCTTACACCACTTCCACAACCACATGTCGGAGTGAGCTATACCTCAAAGATCTCTACCGAGGATGCCCGTATTCGTTGGGGACTTCCAACTCATCTTGTCGATCGACATATTCGAGCGATGACACCGAGTCCTGGTGCATGGACCATGCTAGGGGAAACACGACTGAAGATCGGAGGCACCACCCCGCTCATTCCGGCGATTGCCCAGCAACCCGCCAATTCTGGAGCCGCTCTAGCCCCCGGTCAACTCTTCTTTACCGGCAAATATGTGCTTGTTGGAACTGCGACTGGCGCTATCCAACTAGCTACCATCCAGGCACCAGGAAAAAAGATGATGAACGCAGCAGACTGGGCGCGTGGTGCTCATTTGCGTGGAGACGAGGTTATGCAATGAGTGGTGGATTCCGATCCCGCTCCAAAACTGCGGCCCAACAGCAGAATGCACAACCTTCCCGAGTAACCGCTGAATCCACACCCAAGAAGCGGAGACAGCAGAAACGGAACAGTTACTCTGCACCGAAGCAGCGTCACGCTCACCGGCGTCGTGGTGCCGTAGTGAAAGATCCCGCACGGGAGACTGCACTCACCGTCATCCGCGCCGTGCGCGCGGATGGGGCGTACGCCAATATTATGCTTTCTCAGGAGCTACGGCATCGCCATCTAAATAAGCAGGATGCTGCCTTCGCAACGGAACTCGCCAACGGTACAGTACGGGCTCAAGGATTCCTCGACGCAATTATCGCGGAAGCTGCGCATCGCCCAGTTGAGGAAATTGATGGGGACCTTCTCGATGTCCTGCGCCTCGGCGCGTACCAGCTATTGCGTACGCGTGTTCCTCAGCACGCTGCTGTTTCCACTTCGACAGAGCTAGTCCGAGCTGAGCGTGGACAGGGGTCGGCGGGCTTCGTCAATGCTGTATTACGAACTATCTCGCGCAGCACCCCGGAGGAATGGGACGAACGCTGCTGCCCACAGGCTGCTCAGGACCCCCTTGGGGCGTTGGCGTACCGCACGGCCCATCCGCGTTGGATCGCGGAAGCGTTCGCGGGAGCATTGCGGGTTGATGAGGATTCCGCAGAACTTGCTGCTGCCCTTGCGGCGGATGACTCTCGCCCCATCGTTCACCTGGTGGCTCTGCCAGGAGAAGCTACAGCCGAGGAAGTCGCAGCAATGACGGGCGGCGACATCAGTCTACTGAGCCCCTATGCAGTTCATCTCATAGATGGTGGAGACCCTGGCCGGCTTGAAGTTGTCCGCGAAGGGCATGCCAGGGTGCAAGATGAGGGCTCGCAAATTGTGGCGCTGACGCTTCGCAAAGCTCCGCTCGACGGCGAGGACCAAGGGCGTTGGCTTGACCTTTGCGCAGGACCCGGGGGAAAGGCTGCACTTTTGGGTGCGGAGGCTGCAATCGCAGGTGCGACTGTAACCGCAGTGGAGCCTAGTCATCACCGGGCGAATCTAGTCCGGAACGCCTGCGAAGGCCGACCGGTTACAGTCGTGGAAGTTGACGGCCGTGACACTGGGCTGGAGGGCGGTTTCGACCGCATTCTGGTTGACGCACCGTGCTCGGGGCTCGGCTCGCTCCGCCGGCGACCGGAGTCACGCTGGCGCCGGCAGCCAAGTGATCTCGCTGATCTCACCCGTTTGCAGCGCGAACTGCTTATTAGTGCCTCCCATTTAGTGCGTCCCGGTGGAGTCATTGCCTACTCCACATGCTCCCCGCATCTACGGGAGACGGAGGCGGTGATCCGAGATGTCTCAGTAGAAGCTGGTCTCGATATTCTCGACGCCACTGCGCTGTGGCCTGAATGGGCACAAAGTGAGGGAGCACAGCACGTCACTAGTGCCCCTTTCCTTCAGCTATGGCCGCACCGTCACGGGACTGATGCGATGTTCGTTTCGCTCCTCAAACGTCCGGTCTCACCTTCTGTGCAGAAGTAGGATTGACCTATGCAACGTGAACCGATTATTGCCCCGTCCATCCTCTCTGCTGATTTCGCGCATCTTGCTGATGATGTGGCTGCGATTGCTTCTGCAGATTGGGTGCATGTCGATGTTATGGACGGACACTTCGTTCCCAATCTATCGTTTGGTTTGCCGGTGATGAAGGCCGTCGGCAAGATCACAGAAATGCCCCTTGATGTCCATTTAATGATCGAGGATCCAGAGCGGTGGGCTCCTGACTATGCTAAGGCAGGAGCGTACTCCGTCACGTTCCACGTGGAGGCTTCTCCCGATCCTGCAGCACTGTGTCGTACGTTGCGGGAGATGGGGGCAAAAGCAGCGATCTCAGTAAAACCGGATACTCCGATCGAGCCCTACCTCGATATTTTGGATGACGTCGATATGGTTCTCATTATGAGTGTCGAACCTGGTTTCGGCGGCCAGTCCTTTATGCCGGAGGTTCTCGACAAAGCGCGAATTCTCCGCCAGGAAATCGATCGGCGGGGATTGTCCACGTTAATCGAGATTGACGGTGGTATTGCCACCGATACCATCGGGGTGTCCTACCAGGCTGGTGTGGATGCTTTTGTTGCGGGCTCAGCCGTCTACAATCAGGCGGATCGCGCTGCCGCCATTGCACAATTGCGAGAAGCAGCTGTCGCATAAAGCGTTATGACCTCGTCTCCACAACTCCCAGAGACCGTCCTTTCGTACCTGGGGCAAGCAGCCAGCCCAGCAGAAGCCCTCCGGCTCGCTATCCGTGCCGCTGAGTGCGCACGTGGGTCGAGTACCCCGAACCCCCCTGTCGGCGCTGTTATCCTTGACGCAGAAGGCCATGTGCGCGGTATCGGATGTACGCAGCCGCCTGGTGGGCCCCATGCTGAAATCGAGGCTTTGCGGATGGCAGGCAAGGCGGCACGTCGTGGGACCGCTGTCGTCACCCTCGAACCCTGTAATAGTTGGGGGAGGACGGGCCCTTGTTCACATGCCTTGGCGGAAGCAGGAATAGCGGCACTACATTACGCCTTTCCAGATACCACCTCGTTTGGGGGCGGCGCGCACTACCTCGAAGCACGTGGAGTGACTTGTACGCAATTCGACGGCACCCAACGTGCCGAGGTTCGGCAAGGCGGTCTGGGGGCATGGCTTCATAAACAAGAGACGGGCCGTCCACGCGTCACCGTTAAAATGGCTGCTACTCTTGATGGTTTTTCGGCTGCGATTGATGGTACGAGCCAGTGGATTACTGGTGAAGAAGCCCGTGCTGACGCGCATCTTGAGCGGGCACGAGTAGATGCGATCGTCGTCGGAACGGGTACCTTTGCGGTAGATAATCCCGCGTTGACAGCTCGTAACCCGCACGGCGACCTCTTTCCCCATCAACCGCATCGCTACGTCATTGGTACCAGTGCCATTGCCGGCGAGATTGAGCGCATGCAAGCATCAGGAATTCCTAATTGTGTTATCCCCGAGGGGTATGCGGCGGCGCCTTTGACGCATCTTTGCACCAGAAAGTGGGAGGACGTACTGGCCTACTTTGCTGGCACCGACTATCAAGACGTCTTGGTGGAAGGTGGCCCCCGGTTGGTGGGAGATCTACTGGCCCGGGGTTATGCTGATCGAGTATTGATGTACACTGCCCCGATGATTCTCGGGCAGGGACTCTCTGCTGCTCATAGCTCACTTATTGACACTTTGCCGAACGCACAGCGCTTTCAGTTTGTAAGTTGTGAGAGAGTAGGAGCAGACCTCAAACTCGTTTTGGAGAGGAAGCTCTAGTGTTTACTGGCATCGTTGAAGAACGTGGAGTCTTCGCCGACGCAGTGGAATGTGGCACGCCGGACAGCCCCCTACAGCGTGTCACTGTCGAGTGTTCTACTGTCATGGATGGAACTGACCAGGGCGACTCCATTGCAGTCAACGGTGTTTGTCTCACTGTCGTTGACATTCTTCGCAACGGGTTCACCGCTGATGTCATGCACGAAACGCTCCGTCTTACCGCGCTGGGGACTCTCACCCCTGGAAGCGTCGTGAATCTCGAACGTGCTATCGCAGTGGGAGAACGACTTGGTGGCCACATGGTTCAGGGTCATGTGGATACCACCGCACCTATCTCCTCCATCAGCTCAGAGCACGTTGTTAGAATCTCCCTTCACCCTGACATCCTTCGCTTTGTTGCATATAAAGGCTCCATCACGCTTAATGGTGTTTCCCTCACTGTTTCTGCGGTAGGGGATAGCTGGGCAGAGGTTTCCCTTATCCCGGAAACTCTTGCTCGAACCACCTTTGGGGATGCACAGGTGGGAGACCTAGTAAACGTGGAGGTCGACGCGATCGCCAAATATGTCGATCATCTCCTTACTCCCTATAAGTAAGAGATCTGTCACCATCCCAGTTCTCTAGTTCGTGCCTTGATGGGCCATACTAGACACGTCACCACCACAGAACGAGAGCGAAATCGTGAGCCTTTTCGAGAGCATCGAAACTGCTATTGAAGAATTCCGACAAGGTCGTCCCGTTGTTGTCGTCGACGATGACAACCGTGAAAACGAAGGCGACCTTATTTTCCCTGCTGCTGCGGCTACTCCCGAGCTGCTTGCCTTTATGATCCGCTACACCTCGGGATATATCTGTGTCGGTATGGATGCCAGCATCTGCGATCGTTTGGCTCTCCCCATTATGTGGGAGAAGAGTGAAGATCGTCGCCTCACTGCCTACACAGTGTCCGTGGATGCAGCAGAAGGAACCACAACTGGAATCTCTGCCCATGATCGAGCCCTCACCATCAAGAAACTCGGTGATCCCGCGGCTGTTGCGAGCGACTTCCATCGACCTGGCCATGTTTTGCCGCTTCGCGCCGTAGCAGGCGGCGTATTTAACCGAGTAGGACACACTGAGGCAGGGTCTGATCTCGCTCGGCTCGCCGGCTATGAGCCAGTAGCGGCACTATGTGAAATCGTGTCAGAAAAAGACCCGACGACGATGGCGAGGCGAGAAGAACTGCGTGAATGGTGCGACCACCATAAGATCGCGATGATTTCCATCGCTGATTTGGTGGAGTGGCGACGGGTTCATGATCCAGTACAGTAGCAAGTACGATGAGGACGTCCCCCGACCCCAAGGAGCGCACCACCCGTGATCGAATTCGACAGTATTGAGCAGGCCATCGCCGACTTCGGCGCCGGCCGGCCGGTTGTCGTCGTCGACGATGAGAATCGTGAAAACGAAGGCGACCTGATTTTTGCTGCCGAAAAGGCGACACCGCAGCTCCTTGCTTTTATGATTCGCTATACCTCCGGCTACATCTGTGTCGGGATGGATGGTGAGCTGTGCGATCGTCTACACCTGCCAGCAATGGTGGCGCACAGTGAAGACCCCCGAAAGACCGCTTACACCATCACTGTAGATGCGGCACAAGGAACGACTACCGGGATCTCTGCTGCAGACCGTGCTCTGACTATTCGCACCTTGGCTGATCCTGCGTCGGGTCCCGCTAGCCTTAACCGGCCTGGGCATGTTTTGCCTCTCCGCGCTGTTTCTGGTGGGGTACTGATGCGGGCCGGGCACACTGAAGCTTCGGTTGACCTTGCCCGTTTAGCAGACTTGTCTCCTGCAGGTGCACTGTGTGAGATCGTCTCCGAGAAAGATCCCACCACCATGGCACGGGCCGTAGAGCTGCGTGAATGGTCTCGGGCACAGGGGCTGTCGATGATCTCCATAAAGGACCTGATCCAGTGGCGGCGCCAACACGAGAAGCTGATAGAACGAGTCACTGATGCAAGTCTCCCAACGAATTACGGAAACTTCCGAATTATCGGCTACCGGTCTTTAATTGACGGCCAGGAACATGTCGCGATCGTCAAAGGTGACGTTTCCGCCAACGACGGGCGAGACGTATTGGTACGGGTACATTCGGAGTGTCTTACCGGCGATGTTTTCGGATCTCGACGCTGCGATTGCGGGCCCCAACTTCACCGTTCCCTTGAGATGATTGATGCAGAGGGCCGCGGCATTGTTCTTTATCTCCGCGGTCATGAAGGTCGCGGAATTGGCCTTTTGAACAAGCTGCGTGCATACCATTTGCAGGATGAGGGCGAAGATACTGTTGACGCGAATCTCAAGTTGGGATTGCCTGCAGACGCACGTGAATACGCGTCGGCGGCGCAGATTCTTTATGATCTCGGTGTACGCTCCATGCGTCTACTGACGAATAACCCCGACAAGCGTGAAGGCCTAGAAGGTTATGGAGTTGAGATCACTGGACGCGCTCATTTGCCGTTAGATGTCACCCCTGAGAACCTCACCTACTTGCGGACTAAGCGGGATCGGATGGGCCATGTCCTTGAGGATCTCGACGCGATTGTTGGTAGTGCATCAAGTGATGCGCAAAGCTCGGCGTGGATCGACCATGACCACACTCGCACAACTGATAGTGAAGACTCGCACCATCACTGTGGTGATAGCGACTGTGGGTGTTCCCACCATCAGCATTCCCATTAAGGTGCGTTCTTAGTAGTGGCGCCCTTGCGTGGGTGATTCGTCGCTTCCTTGGCTGTGCTGGGTAGGATGGGAGAGTATTTACGACCCCACTTGTGTATTCAAGGAGCAGATATGGCAGAAGCAGGCCGTCCAGGTATCTCCACTCTTGACGCCACTGGCATGCGTGTCGGTATCGTCGCCGCGCAGTGGAATCGCGACCTATGTGAGCAGATGCTTGCCCGAGCTCGGGAGGTGGCGGAACAGACCGGTGCTAGCGTTGATGTCGCTCGTGTCGCTGGATCAATTGAACTTCCCGTGGTAGCCCAGCAGTTCGCCCGCACCCATGATGCCGTGGTGGCAATTGGCGTTGTCATCCGTGGTGACACTGCCCATTTTGATTATGTGTGCCAATCTGTCACCGATGGCTTGACGCGTGTGGCGTTAGATGAAGCTACTCCGGTAGGAAACGCTGTGCTGACCGTGAACACCGTGGAACAGGCTCATGACCGTGCAGGTTATGCAGATTCAGTCGAGGATAAGGGTGGCGAAGCTACCTTTGCAGCGTTGGAAGTGGCCAGCGAGCTGAAGCGCCTTCGCCAGTTGGGATAGTGGGCATGGGGTGTCCCGCAGATTTTCGCCCTGCCCCTGGAACGATTCCCACCAAGCCTGGGGTCTATCGATTTCGCGATAGCTATGGGCGTGTCATCTATGTGGGAAAAGCAAAGAATCTCCGTAACCGGCTGAACTCCTACTTTGTCTCGGAGGAGAGTATTCGACCGCTTTCACGTCGAATGCTGAGCCAGGCTGCTAGTGTTGATTGGACTGTGGTGTCCAATGAGGGCGAGGCGCTGCAGCTGGAGTGGACGTGGATTCAGCACTTTTCGCCACGATTCAATATTCAGTTCCGGGACGATAAGTCTTATCCGCTACTCGCTATCTCCTCGGCAGATATTTATCCACGTGTATGGGTCTATCGGGGGGCCCGGCGGAAGAACGTACGCTACTTCGGTCCTTATGCAAAAGTCGGAGCGTTACGTGACACTCTAGATCAACTCACGAAGGTGTTTCCGGTTCGTACTTGCACGACTGGAGTGTTTAACCGACACAGCGCTTTAGGGCGCCCATGCCTGTTAGGCTACATTGGCAAGTGTTGTGCACCGTGTGTAGGGCAGGTTGATGTTGCCGACTATCAGGCACTGATAGCGCAGTTAGAGCGTTTCCTCAGCGGCCAAGACAAAGAAATTGTTCGCAGCTTAACCGCGGAAATGGACGAAGCTGCCGCTTCCCTCGATTTTGAAAAGGCAGCGCGTTTGCGTGACCACATTGCCGCTTTACACGCGGTATTGGAGAAGCAGACTGTAGTGATGCAGGAGACGCTAGATGCGGATGTTATTGGTGTGGCGTCTGATGAGATCGAAGCGTCTGTTCAACTTTTCCGTTTTCGACATGGCCGTATCGTTGGCCAACAGGGATGGGTGGTATCGAAAACAGGGGAGTCCGATCTGGGAGAGTGGGAGGATAATGTGTCCGATCCTGCTCTGCCTTACGTGGTGGAGAGTTTTCTTCCGCAGTTCTACAACACACATCCGGGTGACATTCCGCGCCTGATTCTTGTTCCGGTACTGCCTCCTCACACGGAAGAACTGACAGAGCAGTTGTCTACAATCCGAAATACTCGTGTGGAGATTCGCCAGCCTCAGCGGGGAGATCTCGTCCGCATTCTGGAGACGGTGACGGAGAACGCTGCGGAATCACTGCGCCAGCATAAGTTAAAACGTGCATCCGATCTGACGTCTCGCTCATTGGCGATAGAAGAACTCCAGACTTATCTAGGCCTCCCGCAGCCACCGCTGCGTATTGAATGTACTGATATTAGCCATATTCAGGGCACCAATGTCGTGGCATCCTTGGTGGTGTTCGAAGACGGGTTACCGCGAAAGTCTGATTACCGCACCTATCTCATCAAAGAGGCAGCCGGTGATGGGCAGTCAAATGATGTGGGCTCCATCGCGGAGGTTACACTGCGGCGTTTCAAGCATTATCGAGAGGATGCGCGCGCTGTTCCGGATAGTGAGGGAAGCGTTACGGATGTATCTAGACGGCGCAGCGTTTATCCGCCTCAGCTGTTTGTCGTGGACGGTGGTTCTCCGCAGGCCGCTGCAGCTGCTGAAGTTCTTAAAGAGCTTGGTATTACGGATGTTCCCGTCGTTGGTCTAGCAAAGCGCCTCGAGGAGGTGTGGATACCGGGGGAGAAGGATCCTCTTATCTTGCCCCGTGAATCTGAAGCACTCTATTTGTTACAGCGAATACGCGATGAATCCCACCGCACAGCTATTAGCTTTCACCGGAAGCGACGCTCGAAGGACATGGTGGCCTCCGAGCTGGAGGGGATTGATGGGGTTGGCCCCGCTCTGCACCAAGCGTTGATGGACCATTTTGGGACGATGAAGAAGCTGCGGGAGGCCAATGCTGACGAGATCGCGACAGTCCCGGGTTTCGGTCGACAGCGGGCTGAGAAGGTTTTTGCGGCTCTACACGCTTAAATCTGGCACACTATGAGGTGAAGTCGGCACTGCTCCGGTGCCGTCGTCGTGGATCACTAGAGAGTGAGGCTCGCACTGTGTCTACTGACCCCTTAGAGATCGTTCTTATTACTGGCATGTCCGGTGCGGGACGTGGTACTGCTGCCCGGCTGCTGGAGGAGTTCGGCTGGTATGTCGTTGATAACCTGCCAATGGAGCTCATTGTTCGTACCGCTGAGATTACGCAGAACTCCAAGCGGGAGATTCGACGGTTAGCCATTGTCACTGACGTCCGCTCACAGAATTTTTCTGGCTCCCTCGACTTCGTTGTCCATGAGTTGCGCTCCCGCGGCTGGTCACCCCGTGTACTTTTCCTCGATGCGTCCGATGAGGTGCTTATTAGACGCTATAACCAATTGCGCAAGACCCATCCTTTGCAGGATAAGCGGCCCTTGGAGGAAGGCATTAAAGACGAGCGTGAGCTACTTGCCGACTTGAAGAACCATGCAGATCTCGTCGTGGATACCTCACGCTTAACCTCGACAAAGTTGCGTGAGCGATTGTCGGAGTTTCGTGCTTCAGGGGAGAAAGGACTTGACATTATTGTGGAGTCCTTCGGGTTTAAATATGGAATACCTCTTGATGCTGATTTCGTGATTGATATGCGTTTTCTTCCTAACCCGTACTGGGTGCCAGCATTGCGACCACACTCTGGAATGGATGCGGACGTGGCTGAGTATGTACTCGATAATGATGTTGCGGAGAGGTTTATCGAGAGCTTTGCTCACATGATTACTTTGGCGACACCTGGTTATCGCGCTGAGGGCAAGGCTTATGTGCTGTTGGGTGTGGGGTGCACTGGCGGGAAGCATCGGTCTGTTGCGACTACTATGGAGCTGGCTCGCCGCCTTGGAGAGGCCATTCCAGACGCTAATGTAACAGCAGTGCATCGCGACTTGGGCCGTGAGTAATGTATCAGTGGGCAGAAGTGCCTGGTAGGGAAGAAGGTGTTGTTGTGTCGTTGACGGCAGCGGTAAAGGAGGAATTGACCAAGGTTGCAGTTCCGCGACGCACTCCGCTTATTGCAGAATTAGCGACGTTGCTGCGTTTCGTCGGCACACTTCATCAGCACGGGGCCCGTCTGGCCTTGGAGGCGGAAGTCGATACGGAGGCCATTGCGCGTCGGGTCGTCGCAGGCATCGATCATCTATACCACTTTCCAATGGAGCTCAATATACTGGGGTCGGGGGCTAACAGTCCCCACCGTTATCTTCTGCGGTTGGATCCGCATGGTGGTGATCTTGCCCGACTGTTGGGGCTGTTGGACCGTCGTGGGGTAGCAGTGCGGGGACTTCCCGCCGCAGTGGTCGCTGGTTCCGTTGAAGATGCGGCTGCTGCGTGGCGGGGTGCCTTTTTGGCGCATGGCTCGCTGACAGAGCCAGGTCGTTCCTGTTCTCTAGAGGTGACGTGTCCCTGTCCTGAGGCGGCGCTGGCTATGGTGGGCGCAGCTCGTCGGCTGGGTATTAACGCGAAGTCGCGCGAGGTGAGGGGGACTGATCGCGTGGTCATTCGTGATGCCGAGCAGATTGGGGAGATGCTGCGGGTCATTGGGGCTCCTGAGACGCGTGCCGTGTGGGAAGACCAGCGGAAACGCCGTGAGGTTCGGGCGACGGCTAATCGTCTGGCAAACTTCGATGACGCTAACTTGCGACGGTCAGCACGGGCAGCGGTAGCCTCCGCAGCGCGGGTGGAGCGGGCAATCGAAATTCTGGGTGACGATATTCCAGACCATTTGTTAGCAGCTGGCATGCTGCGGCTTGATCATCGACAAGCATCCTTAGAAGAATTAGGGCGTTTGGCTGAACCACCGATGACGAAGGATGCAATAGCTGGGCGTATCCGGCGTTTGCTGTCGTTGGCAGATCGTCGGGCGGAGGAATTAGGGGTACCAGATACGGAGACGGCGGCGGCAGCGCGCAACCCTGAGTTACTTGATATGTAATTGCTGAGAGTTACACATAATCAATGTAATTGTCTTTCAGATTTTGTTTTTTATGGGGAATCTCTAGCAAAATTTGCGAACGTGACGCAACAGTTGCCATACTAGTTTGTGTGTTTTTAATCACACATACTTCCAGGCGACCTGGGAATATGATGTTTTCAAATCTCACAAAAGTGCGATTCGGAAGGTAAGCCACTATTCTTAGAGGCGCTGGTGATTGAAAAACATCGCCCAAACAGAACATCTATTTAAGGAGCTTAATGTGACGGTGCGAGTAGGCATCAACGGCTTTGGCCGCATTGGCCGCAACTTCTTCCGCGCAGTGGAAGCACAGCGCGCTCAGGGTAATACCGACATCGAAATCGTGGCCGTGAATGACCTCACCACCAACGAGGTTCTCGCTCACCTTCTCAAGTACGACTCCATCCTGGGTCGCCTCGACAAGGAAGTTTCCCACGACGACGAGTACCTCTACGTTGGCGACGCGAAGATCCGCGCTCTTTCTATCAAGGAAGGCCCCGCTGCTCTTCCTTGGGGCGATCTCGATGTTGATATCGTTGTCGAGTCCACCGGTATCTTCACTGATGCCAACAAGGCTCGCGGCCACATTGAAGCTGGCGCCAAGAAGGTCGTCATCTCTGCACCTGCTAAGAACGAAGATGCCACCATCGTCATGGGCGTCAACGATGCAGAGTACGACGGCTCTCAGGACGTCATCTCCAACGCTTCCTGCACCACTAACTGCCTGGCTCCGGTTGCCAAGGTTCTCGATGAAGAGTTTGGCATCGTGAAGGGCCTCATGACCACCGTCCACGCCTACACCCAGGATCAGAACCTCCAGGACGGCCCGCACCGCGATATGCGTCGTGCCCGCGCCGCCTGCCTGAACATGGTTCCTACCACCACCGGTGCTGCCCGCGCCGTGGCGCTCGTCCTCCCGCAGCTCAAGGGACGTCTTGATGGCTTCGCCATCCGCGTTCCGCTGCCCTCCGGCTCCATCACCGACCTCACCGCCATCCTGAGCCGCGAGGTTACCGTTGACGAAGTCAACGCTGCTGTGAAGAAGGCAGCCGAAGGCGAACTCAAGGGTATCCTTGGTTACACCGAAGATCCCTACGTTTCCTCCGACATCCAGGGCGACGCTCACTCTTCCATCTTTGACGCTGGTCTGACCCGTGTTAATGGTGAGCTCGTCAAGATCGGTGCCTGGTACGACAACGAGTGGGGCTACTCCAACCGCCTCGCCAACCTTGTCGACCTCGTTGCCACCAAGCTCTAAACTGGTAAGAGCGTAGGCCATCGAAACTCCCCACCGTGGTCGTGATTCGATGACGATGTAGACTCCGAGCCTGGCCTATCCTGTGATAGGCCAGGCTCGTTGCATACCTAGCCCTTGACGCTGAAATCAAGGACAATAGAAGCGGAGAGGGCTCCTTCCCGAGCCCCTCTCCAATCGCATTCCGTGTAGCACTTCTACACACGCACATCATTGGAGAATAAAGTTATGGCAGTCCAAACTCTGGACGATCTTCTGGCTGAGGGCGTTGCCGGCCGTACCGTACTCGTTCGTTCTGACCTCAACGTTCCTCTCAAGGACGGAGTGATTACCGACCCGGGTCGCATTACCGCCTCCCTTCCCACTCTCAAAGCTCTTCTTGGCGGAGGCGCTCGCGTAATCGTCTCCGCTCATCTCGGTCGCCCCAAGGGTGAACCGAACCCTGCTTACTCCCTTGCACCCGTCGCCGAAGAACTCAGCAACCAGCTTGGCCAGTTCGTTCAGATCGCCGAGGACGTTACCGGCCCCGATGCCGTCGAGCGCGCTCGTGGTCTTAACGACGGTGATATTTTGCTGCTCCAGAATGTCCGCTACGACGCTCGCGAAACCTCCAAGGACGAAGCAGAACGCCAGTCGCTCGCTGCCGAATACAAGGCCCTCACCGGTGATAATGGTGCTTTTGTCTCTGATGGCTTCGGCGTCGTCCACCGCAAGCAGGCTTCTGTTTATGACATCGCTAAGCTGCTTCCCGCATACGCTGGCAAGCTCGTTGAACATGAGGTAACCACCCTTTCTCAACTGGTGGAAAACCCGGCTCGCCCTTACGCTGTGGTGCTTGGTGGTTCGAAGGTTTCCGACAAACTTGGTGTAATCGAATCGCTGGCCCCAAAGGCTGACACCCTCGTCATCGGTGGTGGTATGTGCTTCACCTTCCTGAAGGCTCAGGGCTACGAGGTCGGCACCTCGCTCCTCGAAGAAGACATGGTAGACACCTGCAAGGAACTTCTCGAGAAGTACGGCGATGTCATCGCCCTGCCTGTCGATATTGTCGTTGCCGATAAGTTCGACAAGGACGCCGATTCCAAGACTGTTGCAGCTGACGAGATTCCCGACGGCTGGATGGGTCTCGATGTTGGTTCCAAGTCTGTTGAAAAATTTGCCGGACGTCTTGCCGAAGCCAAGTCCATCTTCTGGAATGGTCCTGCCGGCGTCTTCGAATTCGAGAAGTTCTCCAGCGGTACTCGTGGCATTGCCGAAGCAATTATCGCTGCCACCGCAAATGGTGCTTTCTCTGTTGTTGGTGGTGGCGACTCTGCTGCGGCAGTTCGCACCCTCGGCCTTGATGAAGATGGCTTCTCGCACATCTCCACCGGTGGTGGCGCTTCCCTCGAACTGCTCGAGGGTAAGGACCTGCCCGGTATCGCCGTTCTTCAAAAGTAACGTCTTCGCTCTATCTAAGGAGAAAACTCATGGCTCGCAAGCCGCTTATCGCCGGTAACTGGAAGATGAACCTCAACCACCTTGAGGCCATTGCCCTCGTCCAGAAGCTGTCCTTCGCTCTTCCCGACAAGTACACCGAAAGTGTCGATGTCGCCGTTATTCCTCCCTTCACCGACATCCGCTCCGTGCAGAATGTTGTCGAGGGTGACAAGCTGGCTCTCGCCTATGGCGCACAGGACGTTTCTACCCATGAATCCGGTGCTTACACTGGTGAGATCGCCCCCTCCATGCTGGAAAAGCTGGGCTGCACCTATGTCGTGATTGGCCACTCCGAACGTCGTGAGTACCACGCCGAGAGCGATGCTGACGTTGCTGCCAAGGCTAAGATTACTATCGCTCACAACATGCAGCCCATCGTCTGCGTTGGCGAGGCTCTGGAGATCCGCGAGCAGGGAACCCATGTTGAGTTCGTCACCACTCAGACCAAGGCGTCCCTTGCTGGCCTGAGCCGCGAGGAACTCGCCAAGGTTGTTATCGCCTACGAGCCCATCTGGGCTATTGGTACCGGCAAGGTGGCTTCTGCTGCTGACGCACAGGAAGTCTGCTCTGCAATCCGCAAGACCATTGCCGACATTGCTGATCAGGAACTGGCTGACTCCATGCGTATCCTCTACGGTGGCTCCATGAACGCCGGAAATGTCGCCGAGCTTGTTGCGGAAGAGGATGTCGATGGCGGCCTCGTCGGTGGTGCCTCCTTGAAGGCTGACGAGTTTGCCAAGCTGTGCGCACTTGCTGCTTCCTCTGCTGCCTAAAGATTCTCTGCTGTTAACTGCAGAGGGGGAGGGGCATGCACTCGCTTGAGTGCTGCTCCTCCCCTTCCGATATCCACCGGTAGCATGCGTGCCGTCTTCGTCTCTCTGCCTGTTTAACGGTATACTAGCGAAGTCTGCATTTAACTTACGAAGGACGCCATGAAGATCTTCCTACTTGTACTCGCAATCGTGAGCAGCTTAGTTCTGATGCTGCTGGTACTTCTCCATCGCGGTAAGGGCGGAGGTTTGTCCTCACTGTTCGGTGGTGGCGTCCAATCAAGCCTCTCCGGTTCTAGCGTGGTGGAGAAGAACCTCGATCGTCTTACCATTATCTTTGCGATGATTTGGCTAATCTCCATTATCGCGATGGGTGTCGTCATCCGCCTCGGAGTCTAGTAGGGGTAAGCATCCTGCTGTACTAGTGCAACTTTTAGCCCAGAGCCAGTCGGCTATTCCCACCTAACCCGGGGCTGGTGCTTTCAGATTCTATATATAAGTGGATCCCCTCCGATCATTCGGAGGGGATCCACTTATTGACGAAGCACTCAGGAGGAGACTAGGCCGTTGCCCTTTAGTCTTCCTTCATACGGGATTCGACGGAAGCCACCAGGTTCTTCCACGATTCGATAAACGAGGCAACGCCTTGGTCTTCCAGCATTTGGACAACGGCGTTCAGATCAATGCCCTGGTTCTTGATAGCCTGCCATACCGCAGCAGCTTCCTCACCAGTGCCTGTCAGGGTATCGCCCTTCACTTCACCATGATCCGCCATCGCCTTTAGGGTTTTCTGCGGGATCGTGTTGACGGTGTCGGGACCAGCCAGTTCAACGACGTAGAGTGTGTCGGGGTAGTCAGGGTTTTTCACCGAGGTGGATGCCCACAACAGACGCTGGGGATGGCCGCCCGCTGCAGCAAGATCCTCGAACTTTCCGCCCTCGGCATGTGCCTTGACGAAGACATCGTAGGCAAGGCGTGAATTGGCGATACCAGCCTTGCCACGCAGAGCGAGTGCTTCCTCGGTTCCCACCTCAGTGAGTTGCTTGTCGACTACACCGTCTAGGCGAGAAACGAACACCGATGCGACAGAAACAATCTTGGAGATATCGAGGCCCTTATCTTTAGCTTCACGGAGACCTTCAATGTAGGCATTCATGACTGCTTCGTAGCATTCTACCGAGAAGATAAGCGTAGCGTTGACGCTAATGCCTTCGCTAATAAGCTGCTTGATTGCGGGAATACCAGCAGCAGTAGCCGGAACCTTGATGAGGAGGTTCGGGCGGTCCAGCCGCTTCCACAAAGCACGGGCCTGCTCAATAGTGTTAGCGGTGTCATGGGCGAAACCAGGCTCCACTTCGATGGAGACGCGACCGTCGACCCCACCAGAGGCCTCCCAAACGGGAAGGAACTTTTCGCAGGCCTCATCAACATCCTTGCAGATGAGTGAGAAGGTTGCTTCAGAGGCATTCTCTCCAGCTGCTGCACACTTGGCGATGGTGGCATCGTACGTGGAGGATGTGGTAATCGACTTCTCGAAGATGGAGGGGTTGGTGGTCAGACCAACAACGCCGGTCTCATTAATGAAATCATCCACAGCACCGCTCTCAAGCAGGTCGGTGGAGAGATCATCGAGCCACACAGAGGTGCCGAGCTCCTTGAGGGCGGCAATACGAGGGTTGATAGACATAATATGTATGTGTCCTTCCTTAAGGGTTACTTGGCGTCAGCGAGAGAAGCCTTCGCAGCTTCCACAACAGCTTCTGCAGTGATACCGAAACGTTCGAAGAGCTCCTGAGCAGGTGCAGAGGCGCCGAAGTGTTCGAGGGAAACAGCCTTGCCGGCATCGCCAAGGAGCTTCCACCAGGACAGCGCCAAACCGGCTTCAACGGAAACACGTGCCTTAACGTCCTTCGGAATGACGGAATCCTGGTAGTCAGCATCCTGCTGCTCGAACCAATCGAGGCATGGCATGGAAACGACACGTACCTTAATGCCTTCTTCAGCGAGAGCAGTAGCAGCATCGACCGCCAGGTGGACTTCTGAGCCAGTACCGATCAGCACAACGTCAGGGGTGCCATCGCAGTCTTGAAGGACGTAACCACCATGGACAACACCTTCAGCGGCCTTCTCCTTCGTCCCTGCCAGGACGGGAAGATTCTGACGGGACAGGGCGAGGCCTTTCGGACCTCGCTTATCCTGAACTGCAGCCTTCCAACAGGCGACAGTCTCATTGGCGTCAGCGGGACGGAACACTGAGACGCCAGGAATAGCGCGCAGGCACGCAACCTGCTCGACTGGCTGGTGGGTCGGGCCGTCTTCACCTAGACCGATAGAGTCGTGTGTTAACACGTAGACGACGTTGGTACCCATTTGTGAACCGAGACGAATAGCCGGACGCATGTACTCGGAGAAGATAAGGAAGGTACCACCATAGGGGAGGGTGGGACCATGGAGGGCGATACCATTCAGGATGGCGCCCATCGCGTGTTCGCGAATGCCGAAGTGGAGGTTCCGGCCATAGGGGTCAGTTGACCACGTTTCGGTAGTGATGGTCGCAGGGCCGAAGGACTCCTCGCCCTTCACCACTGTATTGTTGGAGCCTGCGAGGTCACAGGAGCCGCCCCACAGCTCGGGAAGAGCACTTGCGAGTGCATTGATGGCACCTTCTGAGGCCTTACGGGTAGCTACCGAGGCACCTTCCTCCCATACGGGAAGCTCAGCATCCCATCCATCCGGAAGCTCACCGGCGAACAGACGGTCAAAGAGTTCCTTCTTTTCCGGATTGGCAGCTGCCCACGTGTCAAAGCTCTTCTGCCATTCCGCATGTACATCGGCACCACGATCGATTGCCTTACGGGTGTGCGCAATAACCTCGTCGGCGACAGCAAAGTCCTCATCAGGGTCGAATCCGAGAACCTCCTTGGTGGCGCGAACTTCATCGACGCCCAGTGCCGCACCGTGGCAGGCACCAGTGTTCTGCTTGGTGGGAGCCGGATAACCAATAATGGTGCGCACAACAATGAGTGACGGCTTATCTGTCACCTTCTTAGCGGAGTCAATGGCAGCCTCGATGTCGGCAATGTTCTCGCCGCCATCAACATGCTGGACGTGCCAGCCATAGGCTTCGTAACGGGCAGCGACATTCTCAGTGAAGGCGATGTCGGTATTATCTTCAATCGAAATGTCGTTGTCATCATAGAGGACGATGAGGTTGCCCAGCTGCTGGGTACCAGCAAGTGAACAGGCTTCCGCAGTGACACCTTCCTGGAAATCGCCGTCGGAGGCAATGACGTAGATGTAGTGATCGAAGGGCGATTCACCAGCTGCAGCGTCAGGGTCGAAGAGGCCACGTTCACGGCGTGCTGCCATAGCCATACCAACCGAGGTAGCAAGACCTTGACCGAGTGGGCCGGTGGTCATCTCCACACCGTCAGTGTGACCGTACTCGGGATGGCCGGGTGTGAGAGATCCCCAGGTACGAAGATCCTTAATGTCCTGCAGCTCCAGTCCACAGCCGCTGAAGTACAGCTGGACGTACTGGGTGAGGGACGAGTGGCCACAGGAGAGGATGAATCGGTCGCGACCAACCCACTTTGGGTCCTTCGGGTCGAGACGCATCACCCGCTGGTAGAGGGTGTAGGCGAGAGGGGCAAGACTCATCGCAGTACCGGGGTGGCCGGAACCGCACTTCTGAACGGCGTCGGCAGCGAGCAGGCGAGCAGTGTCGACTGCTTTGCTATCGAGGTCTGTCCAATCGCTGGGGTAGTTCGGTTCTACATATTTCATGAGTTCCGGGCTCAATGACATGGAGTGCTCCTTGTTCAGTGGTCCACTAAGCATTCTTTCTGTTTAGTGTAGGCGGACAACCCGGTGTGCCGACGTGAATTGTCGAGTTATTCTGCGGCTTTTCTGCTTTCCTGCAACAATGGCAGGTCTGCAGGCTGGGGGGTTTCCTAGAATTCGCCAAATGTACCCTAAGAATCAAGAGACCCGTTGTCTTGCTTTAATTTTCATTCATTGCAGTAAGGCGATTTCGCCGCAGCGCATTGTCCCGATTAAACAGCATGCGCCACGTAAAGAGCCCAGCCACCAACAGCACTAGGGTTTCGATAACGAGTGCCACATTAAGAGAAAGCGGCATTGTACCGCCCTGAGGCATGATCCATATGGACACAATTGCGGAGATCACCACCACCGGAATGCGATAGCGGCGATCATTAATCCACGCAGACAGTGCAACCACGCCCCACAACAAATACCAGGGATGCATCACCGGGAAGCACAGCACAATAACGAACATTGACATCCCGAACCCGCCGATTGGGTGGAGCTCTCCCTGGTATACCTTCCACAACGCCCAGCAGAGGAATGCGACGGCAATAAGAAGCCCAATCACGATAAAGAGGCCACGCAGTGCTTCATAATGGTTACCCAGCCCCAAGAGGCTCCCCACAGCAGTTGCTGCCTTCGCAATATCATTTGTTAACGTCAGCACCGTGGGGTACTGAGCAGCCGCACCTGTAGTCGTAATCCATGCCCAACTGGTTCCACCAAGAACTGTCGCCAACACTACTGTTACTGCCATAATTGCGGCCATGATGACACCTTGAAGAGGGATCGCCCACCAGCCTTTCCACCAGCGACGGGCAGCCTCCATACCGAGAAAACCCAACGCAACCATTGCGGGTAATTTGATACTTGCTCCCCATGCGATAAGGCAAGCGCCAAGAATGAGAAGACCCCAGCCCCGTACTGATCTCCAGGGAAAACGGGTGCCTTCCAACCCGATGGCGAGACCTACCATCGTCAGGGCCAGCATGATGCCTTCGTTGTGAATGCCAGCAACCATATGGAATAGCGTAAGCGGGTTAAGCACTCCCAACCACAGCGCGGTCGCCGCCCGCATATTGCATCGGTGTGCCAGCCAACGCACAGCAATAGCCAACACAACAAGAGAAAGAAGCGCGAGAACCCGATAACAGACAATCGAGGCAACAATGTTCTCTCCGGTTAGTGCACCAATAAGGCGGGCTATCGCAACAAAACCGGCGCCATATTGGGCAGGGGTGTGGCGCCACTCCAAGGGAACGTTATCCACCAACGGACCACCGTGAAGAAGGTCCTGCGGGCCTCCGGCGTAAACATCAAGACCTTGATGCGCGGCATAGCCAAATGCCACATAGGAGTAGACATCCTTGGAAAACATCGGCGCCGTAAAAAACAGCGGAATAGACCACGCGGCCAACACAGTCCAAGTTTGCCCACGAGTCATCTGAGTGATGTCAGACTCTCCCCGATGGAAATGGCGAAGAGGGAGTGCGTAGCGCATCATTGTCAGCCAACTGACGACGAGGACAGTAGTCCCGATAAGACACAAACCGACTGCTGCGAATGGAGCACGGGCCAACACATTCAACACAGGCACAGCGGAAATAGGATTCTGTGCCATCACCGCTCCGCCGCCCCAGCCTCCGATAGCGATAAGGAGGGCCGCCATCGTGCCGATAAGCCTGACGACACGCCACCGCCGTGTCGATTCAGCAGAAAGTGGAGCGACGATGGCTTCTTCGCGGTGAATTACACGCAGAATACTGCCACGTGGACGGCCCACTGAGGCAGCTTCAACAGTAGAAGACCTGCGTGTTGCGAACAATGGTAGAGCCACGTTCTTAAGCCTAGCGGAAACAACTGCCAGACATAGCTACTCGGAAAGTTAGGCAGTCCTTGCTAGACCTCGGGAATTATTTACGCAACACTAGTGTTGGCAAAAGTAGAAAGCGTCACGGAAGGAGCACTGGTGCGTTACTTTAAACGATCAGCACAACCGTCTCCGCAGCCTGTCCACGATACCGTTACCACTCGTGAAGCTATTGCCCGAATGCTTCTCCACGGCCCTCTTACCGCCTCAGCGATCGCAGAAGAACTCTCTCTCACCCCTCCCGCGGTTCGTCGTCACCTCGACATTATGGTGGAAGATGGCGTCGCTACGGCAGTGGATCCGTCACCTTACCAGGAACGGGGGAGAGGCCGCCCGGCAAAGCTCTTCCACCTCAGTGATACCGGCCGATCTCACTTCGGACACGCTTATGATGACCTTGCCGTGGATGCCCTACGGATGGTTCGAAAACTTGGTGGAGAACGTGCTCTCGTTGAATTCGCCCAACAGCACATGAGAGACGTCGTCGCCGACATCACTCCCCTCAGAGAGGATGCACCTCGCGATGAGGTGCAACAGTGTGCTGAGAAGATCGCGCATGCCTTCAACCAGAGTGGCTTCGCAAGTTCCGTCGAGAACGCACGTGGCGGAGTGCAAATCTGCCAGCACCACTGCCCGGTAGCGCATGTCGCTCATGATTTTCCAGCCCTGTGCGCCGCTGAGCATCAGGTTCTTTCCGAACTACTCAATACCCCCATTCAACGACTCTCCACCATCGCTTACGGGGCGCACACCTGCACAACCAATATCAGTGTGTCCCAAACCACTGCTCATACCTATGCGGAAAGGGAAGAAGCATGACGCAGACCCTGCCCCCAGACATTGACGACATTATCGCCGAGCGCGATAAGAACATCGACGAAATTGGCCGATATGACTACGGCTGGCACGACACCGACACCTTCGGCGCGACCGCTCGTCGTGGTCTTTCAGAGGACGTCGTGCGAGAGATTTCGCGCCTCAAGAATGAGCCTGAATGGATGCTCGAGATGCGTCTCAAAGCTCTCAAGATTTTTGCGGCAAAGCCACTACCGACCTGGGGACCCGACCTCTCGGGAATCGACTTCGATGCCTATAAGTATTTCGTCCGCACCACAGAGAAGCAAGCGACCTCATGGGAAGACCTACCCGAGGACATTCGTAATACCTACAACAAACTCGGTATTCCGGATGCCGAGAAGAAGCGACTCGTCTCCGGCGTAGCTGCCCAGTACGAGTCGGAGGTGGTCTACCACAAGATCCGTGAAGACCTAGAGAAGCAAGGCGTCATCTTCGTCGATACCGACACTGGATTGCGCGAATATCCTGAGCTTTTCCGAAAATACTTCGGCACCGTTATCCCCGCTGGGGACAATAAGTTCTCCGCCCTTAACACCGCTGTCTGGTCAGGTGGATCGTTTGTCTATGTTCCCAAGGGAGTCCACGTCGAAATTCCCTTGCAGGCATATTTCCGCATCAACACCGAGAATATGGGGCAATTCGAACGCACCCTCATCATTGTCGATGAAGACGCATACGTGCACTACGTCGAAGGGTGTACAGCACCGATCTACCAGACCGACTCGCTGCACTCCGGTGTCGTCGAGATCGTAGTAGAAAAGAATGCTCGTTGCCGCTACACCACCATCCAGAACTGGTCCAACAACGTCTATAACTTGGTGACGCAGCGCGCAAAGGCGGCAGAAGGCGCCACCATGGAATGGGTAGACGGCAATATCGGTTCCAAACTCAACATGAAATACCCGGCCGTCTACATGATGGGTCCACATGCCAAAGGCGAGGTTCTGTCTGTGCAATTCGCCGGAGAAGGACAGCATCAGGATACAGGCGCCAAAATGGTTCATATGGCGCCATACACGTCCTCCAACATTGTGTCGAAGTCCGTGTCACGCAGCGGTGGACGCTCAGGCTACCGCGGGTTGGTCTCTATTCACAAGGGTGCGCATGGCGCGTCTTCATCGGTGAAATGCGATGCCTTGCTCGTAGATGACATTTCACGCACCGATACCTACCCATACGCGGATATTCGCGAAGACGACGTCACTATGGGCCATGAGGCCACCGTTTCCCAGGTCTCTGAAGAGCAGCTTTTCTACCTCATGAGCCGCGGGTTGACCGAAGAGGAAGCCATGGCGATGGTTGTACGTGGTTTTATCGAACCCATCGCGAAGGAGCTCCCCATGGAATACGCCCTTGAGCTCAACCGCCTGATCGAACTGCAGATGGAAGGAGCAGTCGGTTAATGACCTACACTGCACACAAGGCGGATCGCGTCTTTTCCACGTCGGTTGAGGATTTCCCACGGCCCCACGGCAAACTTGAAGACTGGCGTTTTACCCCGACACGACGTTTCACCCCGCTTGCACAGGTTCCCGAAGAATCCGCGCGACGGGCGTGGACAATTGATCTTTCTACTCCTGGGGGTGCTCAGCTCACGCGGCTAGCACGTACGGATTCCCCCGCAGGACAGGTTGAGCTTCCCTCCGACCGACTAGCAGCAGTGGCCTGGAATAGCAGCAAAGATGTGGACGTCCTGCGTTTTCCCGCCGATGCAACTGCTGCAGAGCCCACGGTTCTCACGATTGACACTGCAGCTGAGGCACACCCTCCCGCAGGTGCATCAGCCGGCGACACCTCCACCCCTGCCACCGTTACCTGTGGGCATCTCGTTGTTGAAGTGCCTGCCAACACCAGCGCCAAACTGCTGGTGTACCGCTCAGGCGAAGGGCTGCAGGCAGACAACATCGAGTTCTCGGTAGGAGATAATGCAACGCTGACTGTCGCATTCGTTAACCTGTGGGACGACGATGCTGTTGTTGCTTCTGCCCATCATGCTCACGTGGGGCGGGATGCGCGGCTCCACCATGGCATCATTACTCTCGGTGGAGGAGCCACACGTACGACGACCTCAGTAAAGTACGGAGGTCCTGGCGGAGATGTCGATCTGCTTGGTCTCTTTTTCGGTGGGGCGGGACAACATGTCGAGAACCGGCTGCTTATCGACCACCAGTTTGCGCACTGCCGGTCAAACGTTAACTACAAAGGTGCGCTCTTGGGTAGCCCTAATTCTAAACTGGGTGATGCCCACGGCGTCTGGGTAGGGGATGTACTCATCCGGCCGGAAGCTCACGGAACGGACACCTACGAAAGCAACCGCAACCTCCTCCTTAGTAAAGCTTCCCGGGTCGATTCCATTCCTAATTTGGAGATCGCTACCGGTCAGATTATCGGTGCCGGACACGCTTCCACTACGGGACGATTTGATGAAGAACAACTCTTCTACCTGCAATCCCGCGGTATTGATGAAGTGACTGCCCGACAGCTTGTCGTACGTGGTTTCTTCCACGACATCGTCCACAAACTTAATCTTCCCAGCCTCGAAGATGAGCTTGATGCCGTCGTCATCCGGCAGCTTGAACGAGCTGGCCTCTAGAGAAACTCGCAACTAATCCCGCTAAAGGAAAACGTAATGTCCGTACTTGAAATTAAAGACCTTACCGCACAGGTCAAGCGTACCGACGAGTCCGAGGAACCCATCGAGATTCTTAAAGGGGTCTCACTCACTATCAACTCTGGAGAAACCCATGCCATCATGGGACCTAACGGCTCTGGCAAGTCAACTCTCTCCTATGTGATCGCAGGCCACCCCAAATATGAAGTGACAGGTGGGTCTATCACTCTCGACGGTGCCGACGTGCTGGGCATGACCGCCGATGAACGGGCCCGCGCTGGTCTTTTCCTCGCGATGCAATACCCCGTTGAAGTACCGGGAGTTTCTACCTCAAGCTTCCTCCGCTCTGCCGCAGCCGCTGTACGTGGGGAAGCACCCCGCCTGCGCCAGTGGGTCAAAGAAGTTCGTGAAGAGATGGAATTCCTTCATATCGATCCGGCATTCAACGATCGATCTGTTAATGAAGGTTTTTCCGGCGGTGAAAAAAAGCGCTTTGAGACGCTGCAGCTCGGACTCCTCAAACCCAAGTTCGCCATCTTGGATGAGACCGACTCCGGACTGGATGTCGATGCTCTCCGACATGTCTCCAACGGCATCAACAAATATCAGAACGAAACCAATGGTGGCGTTCTCCTCATCACCCACTACACCCGCATCCTTCGCTATGTGAAGCCTGATGTCGTTCACGTTTTCGCTAATGGAAAGATCGCTCTCACGGATGGCCCAGAATTGGCTGACCAGCTGGAAGAAAAGGGCTATGACGAGTTTGTTGGGAAAGGGAAGTAATGATTGACGTCCAGTCTGTACGTGCCGACTTTCCCATCCTCAACCGTACCGTGCGGGGTGGAAAGCCGTTGGTATACCTCGATTCGGGAGCAACGTCTCAAAAGCCACTGCAGGTATTGGATGCTGAGCGCGATTTTCTGCTCCATCACAACGCTGCCACCCACCGGGGCGCTCATCAGCTTGCTGAAGAAGCCACTGACGCCTATGAAAATGCACGGGCAACCGTAGCAGGCTTCATAGGCTGCGCCGTCGACGAGGTCATTTTCACCAAAAACTCGACGGAGTCTCTCAACCTCGTGTCCTACGTTTTGGGGGATGAGCGAGCTGGTGCCTACCGTGTTACCGCAGGGGATGAGATTATCATCTCAGAGGCGGAGCATCACGCTAATCTCGTCCCATGGCAGGAGCTGTGCCGACGCACAGGCGCAACGCTGAAGTGGTTCCCCCTCCAAGATGATGGCCGCTTGGACCTCGACGCAGTACAGATGACCGAACACACCAAAGTGGTGGCGGTAACACACGCCTCCAACGTGACGGGTGCCATCACTGATGTTGCCACCGTGGTCGAGCGTGCTCACCAAGTTGGGGCCCTGGTTGTCCTTGATGCGTGCCAGTCGGTCCCCCACATGCCGGTCAACGTCACCGCACTTGGTGTCGACTTTGCCGCATTTTCTGGTCACAAAATGCTGGCCCCCTCAGGCGTCGGCGTGCTGTACGGACGCGCACAGGTTCTGCAGGGCCTGCCGCCCTTCCTTACCGGCGGTTCTATGATTGAACACGTCACCATGGAAAAGACTACCTACACAGCTCCGCCGCAACGCTACGAAGCGGGCGTCCCTAACATGAGTCAAGTCATCGGGCTTGCTGCTGCTATTGACTACCTCGATGCTTTAGGAATGGACAATATCTTTGCCCACGAGCAAGAGCTCACCAGTTACGCGCTTGAGCAGCTCACCGGTCTACCGGGTGTCCGTATCATCGGTCCGACTACGCCGGAACAGCGAGGGAGTGCTCTCTCCTTTACCATCGATGGTATTCACTCCCACGACGTTGGCCAGTTCCTCGATGACGATGGCATCGCTGTTCGGGTGGGACACCACTGCGCTGAACCATTGCACACCCGCTTCGGCATTTCTGGCACTGCCCGAGCCAGCTTCTACATCTACAACTCCTGCGCTGACATCGATCAGCTGGTAGAGGGAATCGTCCGTGTGCAGAAGTTCTTTGGAGTTACCTCATGCGCTTAGAAAGCATGTACCAAGAGGTCATCTTGGATCACTACCGGCACCCCAATGCGCGCGGTCTGCGCAATGATTGGGATGCGGAAGTACACCACCACAACACATCATGTGGCGACGATATTCGGCTACGGGTACACCTTGACCATGATCCCGGAGACCCCCGAAACCCGGAGAAAACCCGTATCCGCGACATCTCCTACGACGGCGAAGGGTGTTCCATCAGCCAAGCTTCCACATCAATCATGACGGAGCAGCTTATCGGGCATACAGTCGCGGAAGCCTTCGACATTTGCGATCGTTTCGAGCAGATGGTCACCTCCCGTGGTCAGGACAAGGGTGACGAGGAGGTCCTCGGCGACGGTATCGCATTGGCCGGTGTCTCGCAGTATCCTGCGCGAGTCAAATGCGCATTACTCGGCTGGATGGCGTTTAAGGATGCTAGTTCGCAGGCTTTGGATGAGACCATTGAGCCAGGTAGTAGTACGTCCACGGAAGTAGGGGAGGATAACTAGTGGAACCTGATTTCACCTCGCAACACCAGCATGAGCAAGAAGCAGCTGTGTTGGATGCGCTTTCGGCATTAAACAGCGCTGCTGCGGAAGACGGCGAAAATCCTGACGCTGACCCGCAGGACAGTGCCGCAACACGCGTGCCATCAGAAAGTGACACCAACGAGCAGGCTGCGCCTGAGATCACTGCCGACACCGACTTCTCCACATGGACTCTTGACGATTATCGGGCAGTCAAAGCCGAAGATCTGGCCAAGTTACCTGACGACATTCCGGCTGCCACTGAGTCAGAAATTGAAGAAGTGCGGGAGGCATTGTACGAGGTTGTAGACCCAGAACTCGGCGTGAATGTGGTCGATTTGGGTCTGGTCTATGGGGTAGAGATGGATATCGCCCGTCGTGCTACCGTCAACATGACATTGACATCGCCAGCGTGTCCGCTGACCGACGTTATTGAGGATCAAGCATTCGTCGCTGTGTGCGCGGAGGGACACGCTCGGGCCTTGCGGATAAACTGGGTGTGGATGCCCCCGTGGGGTGCCCATATGATCACGGACGATGGACGTGAACAACTTCGCGCGTTAGGTTTTACCCTCTAAAT
This sequence comes from Mycobacteriales bacterium, assembly GCA_018376445.1. Classification (GTDB taxonomy): domain Bacteria; phylum Actinomycetota; class Actinomycetes; order Mycobacteriales; family Mycobacteriaceae; genus Lawsonella. The sequence continues at coordinate 79,922 of JAHABL010000002.1, read as the reverse complement.
GAAGTCAAAGATCATTATTGCGGCGCTGCTCCTCGCCATTGAGTTCGCATTGGCAGCATATGCCATTCTTGCTCACCAGTGGTTGGGCTTGGTCGTCATGACTATCCTTATTTTCGCGGTGATGTATCTTCTCGATCGAGAGGTGCGCCGCATGCGCGGTGAGCTCCCGCTTGTGCAACACGCATCACGGGACGTGGGCCGACAATCCATTGCGAAGCGGGGAAAGCCCGGCTCCGGTGGTAAGCTCGGGAAGCCCAATAAACCCTCCCACTAGGGCGCTCATCCACTTCATTCTCGTTGTCTCTCGTTTCAGTTTTCCATGATTTCTTTTACTGATCTTGAAGTGCGTGCTGGCATCCGCACGCTGCTTACTGTTCCTGGCTCTCTTGTTGTTCACGAAGGGGATCGCATTGGTCTAGTAGGGCGTAACGGGGCAGGCAAAACCACCACGATGCGTATTCTCGCGGGAGAAACCGAACCTTATGCAGGCACCGTTGTGCGATCTGGAGAGATCGGTTATCTGCCGCAGGATCCACGTGAAGGAAATCTTCAGACGACAGCGTTGAGTCGTGTCCTTTCTGCCCGCGGACTGGACAGCATTGCCCGCAACATGGAACGTCAGCAGTTCATCCTCGAGACGACTGATAACGATAAGAGACGCGACCAGGCTATTAAGAAGTTCACGCGCTTAGAGGAGCGTTTCAACGACTTAGGTGGTTACAAGGCGAAGGGTGACGCAGCACGCATCTGCAACTCCTTAGGGCTCGAACAGCGAGTCCTTTCGGAGACACTCGAGCACCTCTCTGGTGGACAACGCCGTCGCGTCGAGTTGGCCCGTATCCTTTTTGGTAGTTCCCATGCCGATGGCAGCAAAGCAGGAACAACGCTGCTGTTGGACGAGCCTACGAACCATTTGGATGCAGATAGTATTCAATGGCTTCGGGAGTTTCTGAGCCAGTACACGGGTGGATTGATCGTCATCAGCCACGATACGGGCTTACTTGATGCTGTCGTGAACAAAGTCTGGTTTCTCGATTCCATACGGGCGGAGATCGATACCTACAGTATGGGTTGGGAACGCTACCTGGCTGCCCGCTCAGTAGATGAACAACGTCGCCGCAGAGAACGAGCCAATGCGGAGAAGAAGGCAGCAGCTCTCCGAGCTCAAGCAGCCCACCTAGGAGCTAAAGCGACAAAGGCGGCTGCAGCTCATCAAATGGAACGGCGTGCCCAGCGGTTGCTCGATGAAGCTGCAGAGGTGCGCCAGGCGGAAAAGCATGCCAATATTGCTTTTCCAAAGCCGCTTCCTTGCGGGAAAACCCCACTTGCGGCACAGAATCTCTCCAAAACCTATGGCTCCCTCGAAGTGTTTTCTGGGATTGATCTGGCCATCGATAAAGGGAGCCGCGTCGTCATCCTTGGACTTAACGGTGCTGGTAAGACGACATTACTGCGCATTTTGGCGGGTGTGGAAGAGTCTGATGGAGATGGCATCGTTGTGCCGGGTCATGGACTGAAACGTGGCTACTTCGCGCAGGAGCATGACACTTTGCAATTAGATGCGAGTGTATGGGACAACATGGTACGACAAGCTCCAGATGCTGGGGCACAAGATCTGCGCGGTCTCCTCGGTGCTTTTATGCTGACCGAACAGATGTGGGAGCAGCCTGCTGGCACGTTGTCGGGCGGTGAAAAAACACGCTTGGCCCTGGCAAGCTTGGTCTGTTCCCAAGCTAACGTGCTGCTCTTAGACGAGCCAACGAACAACCTGGATCCGATTAGCCGGGAGCAGGTGCTCGAAGCGCTACGAACCTATGAAGGTGCTTGCGTACTGGTGACACATGATCCTGGAGCGGTAGAAGCACTAAAGCCTGAACGCGTTATTGTTCTTCCTGATGGTGTGGAGGATTTGTGGGGTGACGACTACATGGAGATCGTGACGCTCGCGTAGATCTCATCTATTGGTCCTCGAAGTTTCGACGTAATCAACCGGGGAGTGCTTTAATGCCCCTTTGAGCGGGGGTTACCCTCGGACTTTGTCTGAAATGACTCTTGCCGGCTAGCTTCCATACGGAAGTCTGGCCGGCAAGAGTCAAAAAGCGTCAGAAAAACGGGCTTAGCCGTTCTTCACCATGTTGCGAAGAACGTACTGCAGGATACCGCCGTTCCGGTAGTAGTCTGCCTCACCAGGTGTATCGATACGAACAACGGCGTCAAACGTCACGGTAGTTCCGTCCTCCCTGGTAGCGGTCACGTTCACAGTCTTGGGGGTGATTCCACTGTTCAGTTCGGTGATGCCCGCAATATCGTAGACTTCTGTGCCGTCCAGTCCCAGCGACGCGTGGCTTTCACCAGCGGGGAACTGTAGCGGAATAACGCCCATACCGATGAGGTTGGAGCGGTGGATACGCTCGAAGGATTCCGCGATGACTGCCTTCACACCCAGCAGTGCGGTGCCCTTGGCTGCCCAGTCGCGGGAGGAACCAGTGCCGTATTCCTTACCGCCGAGCACAACCAGCGGGACTCCCGCCGCCGCGTAATTCTGAGCAGCGTCGTAGATGAAGCTCTGCGGTGCATCCGGTTGGGTGAAGTCGCGGGTGTAGCCTCCACTTACACCGTCGAGCAGCTGGTTCTGCAGTCGGATGTTGGCGAAGGTACCGCGCACCATGATCTCGTGGTTGCCGCGGCGCGATCCGAAGGAGTTGTAGTCCTTTTGCGCGACCCCGTAGGAGTCAAGATACTGCGCAGCGGGCGTACCCGGCTTAATCGCGGAGGCGGGGGAGATGTGGTCGGTGGTGACGGAATCTCCCAACTTAGCAAGCACGCGGGCGCCCTTCACATCCGTGACGGGCTCCGGCTCCAGACCCATGCCATCGAAGTAGGGCGCCTTGCGGATATAGGTCGAGTCCTCGTTCCAGGCAAACGTGTCGCCCTCGGGAGTATCGAGGTTCTGCCAGCGGGTATCCCCGGCGAAAACATCCGCATAGTCCTTGGCGTACATATCTTCCGTGATCGAGGAAGAGATGATGGTGTCAATGTCCTCATCGGACGGCCAGATGTCGCGGAGGAATACCTCGTTGCCCTCGTAGTCCTTACCAAGGGGCTGGGTCTCGAAGTCGATGTCGAGCGTACCGGCAATGGCATAGGCGATGACCAACGGCGGGGAAGCCAGGTAGTTCATCTTGATATCGGGATTAATACGCCCTTCAAAGTTTCGGTTACCGGACAGCACCGAGCATGCGGCCAAGTCATTGTCCTGGATGGCCTGCGAGACTTCAGGAATGAGAGGTCCACCGTTACCGATGCAGGCGGTGCAACCATACCCGGACAGGTAGAAACCGAGCTTTTGGAGGTCCTCCCACAACCCGGCTGTCTCGTAGTAGTCCGTAACAACCTGGGAGCCGGGGCCCATCGTCGTCTTCACCCAAGGCTTCACGAAGAGTCCGCGCTGCACCGCATTGCGGGCAAGCAGACCAGCCGAGAACATGACGGATGGGTTGGAGGTGTTGGTGCAGGAGGTGATGGAGGCGATACCGACAATGCCATGGTCGATATCGAATTCTCCATGGTCGGCAGTCTCCACATGCACGGGACGGGAGGGCCTGCCTGCCAGATCGCCTTCACCGGCGGCATCGTCGGTGTACGTCCGGACCGCTTCACGCCAGGTTTCCTTTGCACGGTCGAGGGTAATGCGATCTTGGGGGCGCTTGGGGCCAGCGATGGAGGGAACAACAGTGCCAAGGTCGAGTTCAAGATATTCGGAGTACTCGGCTTCGACGCTGGGATCGTGCCAAAGGCCTTGCGCCTTGGTGTATGTTTCCACGCGCGCAATTGTGTCGTCGTCGCGTCCGGTGAGGCGCATGTAGTCAAGCGTCTCTTGGTCGATGGGGAAGATGGCACAGGTGGAGCCATATTCGGGAGACATGTTGCCGATGGTGGCGCGGTTAGCGAGTGGCACGGCACTGACACCGTCACCATAGAACTCGACGAATTTGCCGACAACACCGTGTTGACGAAGCAAATCCGTGATGGTGAGGACGACGTCTGTCGAGGTAACGCCCGGCTTAGTTTGCCCGGTGAGTTTGAAGCCCACGACGCGGGGAATCAACATTGAGATCGGCTGGCCCAGCATGGCAGCTTCAGCCTCAATACCACCCACGCCCCAGCCGAGGATGCCAAGTCCGTTCTCCATGGTGGTGTGAGAGTCCGTACCCACACAAGTATCGGGGTAGAGAACATGTTCGTTCTCCATGACGACCCGCGCAAGGTATTCGATGTTAACCTGGTGCACAATGCCAGTCCCCGGCGGAACCACACGGAAGTTGGAGAAGGCGCCTTGCCCCCATCGAAGGAACTGGTAGCGCTCTTCATTCCGCTCGTATTCAATAGCGACGTTCCGCTCAATTGCATCAGGAGTGCCGAAGAACTCGACGATAACGGAGTGGTCGATCACCATCTCTGCCGGGTTGAGAGGGTTAACCTGGTCAGGGTCGCCCCCCAGAGCAGAAACGGCCTGACGCATGGTGGCAAGGTCAACGATGCAAGGGACACCAGTGAAGTCCTGCATAAGGACACGGGCAGGAGTGAATTGGATTTCGACGCTTGGCTGAGCTGAAGGGTCCCAGTGCGCGAGTGCGTTGATGTGCTCCGCCGTAACATTGGAGCCATCCTCGGTACGTAGCAGGTTTTCTGCTAGTACTTTCAGTGCATAGGGCAACTTCTCGACTCCGGGCACAGAGTTGAGGTTGTAGTAGCTGTACTGCTGTCCATTCACCTCAAGGGTGTCTAGCGCGTTGAAGGAATTAAGGCTCATGCAGGCGCTCCGTTCTGAATGGTTCTTATCGTCTTTAGGGTACCGCACCGACTGGGCCTTTACCGAAGCGTCGGATACTCCCCAGGGTTCTCCTGTTAAACCGTGTGAGATACCGCGCCGCCTGGTCATATCAGTAGACTGGGGGAGTCCCCGTAGACCGAGAGAGGTTTCATGACTGATTCAGCACCGCTTCCTTCAGTTACGTCTGATCCGGCACTCCCAGAAGGTGTTAATCCTGCTGCTATAGCTGCAGATCTACAGAAGGATGGGGTATCAGCTACCCCAGAGTTAGAAGCCCCCCTTCGGGAACGCGTGGAGCTAGCACGCAGTAAGGGTATGGATCTGAAGATCGTCTATTATCCCGGTTCCGATAAAGACTTCACCGCACCTCGCAATCTAGCGGAGCTGCTGCATCCGCATGTCAGTGGCACCATTCTGGTGATGAACGATAAGCAGGTAGGTTCAGTTAGCCCCGTGTATCCCCGTTACGCGCTTGAGCGAGCGGAGAACAATGTCGATCGAGTGGTGGGGGCTGAGAATCTTTATGCCCCCCAGCAAGTTGTTCGGGCGGATACCTATATTCGGGACGTGGCCGGAAGTGGGCTAGATTGGGGACCACTGTCTGGAGGCATTGCTCTCACTGCAATTCTGTCAGTAACAGCAGTAGTTACGGTGATGAAGCGTAAGTTGGCACGTTTGCCGGTGGCAGCTGGGAACACGCACTAGTCTCGCAATTTTTTCGACGTGTTGAGGCAGCAGTTTTATCAATCTCAGTATCTGGAAACTGTTGCCTTTTTCGTATCACAGTAAATCCGCAGGTAGCCCAAAATGCCTGCTGACCTGCACATACTTACATGTATGTAATTATGTTAAACAAGTTTCATATGAGACCGAAGTGTCGTACGGTACTAATGTCACATAAGTGGAAAATGCCACATTCGTGGAAAGTGAGGACCGTGCTCGGGGAAGAACACGGTACTCATTTCCGCGTAAGTGGAGAGGAGTAGCCGTGGGCACCCCACATAAAGCCGACCGGAAGAAGACCATCAAGACGACTAGTCGCGCACTGGTCGGAGTTGGTGTCACCGGTGCCGTCGCATTCACCGGCGCTGGGCTCGGACAGGCTCAACCACACATCGATAGCCACCGGACGAGTTCGGGAGCAGAAGCCAATCTCGACGCACTGCTCAAGCAACTCGCCCACGCCAATCAAGACCTCGCCACCCTCAACAATCAATTGGGGCAAGACCGCGAACGTGCTAACAAGGCACTGGTTGACCTTCAACGTGCTCGTGCACACGCGGTAGACGCAAAAAAGGCTGCCGCGGAAGCGGCAGCCGAACTTGCCGCTGCCCATGACAATGTCTTGCGCGCACAACAGCAACTGAACGCTATTGCGGCAGACGCCTACCGCAACGCAGCGACGAGCAGTACCACCCTCGATCTAATGAGCGGGGAAGACCCGAACTCCGTCATGGCGCGCGATGCGGTTATCAGCCGTGCAGCAGCCCAGCAGAGTTCTGTTGTCGACGAGCTCAAACGAGCCCGCGCAGTGAGCGCTAATCGGTCCTCCCAAGCCAAGCAAGCAGCCGCTGCGGCAGAGGCAGCTACGCAACAAGCTGTGTCGCGCAACCACGATGCGGAATCCGTTCTGCTTGCCGCACAAACCGCCGTCAATACCAAGCAGAAAGAGATTAAGCGTCTCGCTAAGAAGCGCACCGCTATTGCCAAAGAACTGCGTGATCTACAGGTGGCAACGGTTCGCTCCGATACCGAAACCGGCTCGGGCGTTGATACTGCAGCTCTCAAGTCGGGCCTGGAGCAAGGCCTTTACAGTACCGGCACTATTGCCCGGGCAGCCGGAAAGACTGCCATGTCCGCACATGTCGATGTCACCCACGTTTCTTCTGTGGCGGACCTCGCAAAGCTACCCGTCGAAGCACTGCAGTCCATTCCAGAATCTGAATGGCGCCGTCTGGGGAGCACCATCCAAGCGGAAGTCGCAAAGCAAAGCCCCGAGGCAGCAGTTGCTGTCGGTGTCGCCGAAGATGTCGCCATCAAGAGCATTCCGCATCTTTCTTTGGTGACCCGGAGCATAGATCTCCTCGCCAGCATTCCTGATGCAATCGAAGGTGATGGGAACGCCAACAGTGTAGTACCGGATTCCACGACCACTGATCCGTCCACCAGCACCACGACGGTGACGAACACTCCTGGCAGCACCCCATTCAGCCTCGATACGCTCTTCCTCTCCGCCCGCCAGAAGGTGGAGAAAGTGGTTCGTCGCGGCATGTCCCAACTCGGTGTGCCTTATGCCTGGGGTGGCGGCAACGTCTATGGGCCAACCCGTGGTATCCGCGATGGCGGCGTGGCAGACTCCTACGGCGACTACAACAAGATCGGTTTCGACTGCTCTGGCCTGATGGTTTACGCTTTCGCCGCTCTTGGATACAACCTGCCCCACTACAGTGGCTACCAGTACACCTCCGGCTTGCAGCTGCCGGTGTCGCAGATGAAGCGCGGCGACATGATCTTCTACGGGCCTGGTGGCAGCCAGCACGTTGCCCTTTACCTGGGCGATGGAATGATGCTGGAGGCTCCCTACTCTGGTGAGGTCGTCAAAGTGAATCCAGTCCGTTGGGATGGTATGTCCCCGTTCGTCGTCCGCATGGTGACGAGTTAACCCCGTATCACCTCGTCACTCGGCCGAGTGGCCATAATGCCACTCATTCCAGGCAGTGCCGCGCGCCCGCTGTACTGTTCTCAGCAGGGGGAGAAGCGCGGCTTCTGTCGTCTGTGCATACTTTCGAGCTACTGCCACAATGGCGTCTACATGATCAGCGGCCAGCAACAGCTGCAGATAACGACTATCAACGCTCAACGGGTAAAGGATAGAGTCGCTTATAAGTAGAGCTTCATCAATATCGATGAGAGCGTTTCGGAAATCTTCTTGCTGTGCAGCATCCGCAACCATAGAGGATGTCTCCAGACACCGTAATGACTCTTCCTCTGCCATCCTTAGGCTACCTAGGGCAGCACGCGGACCTTCATTGACAATGGGGGAGAGAGTCCCGTGAAAAGGAGTGAGATGCCACACAACCATCTGGGGTGCCACGACCGTGGCAGTAAGTATCTCAGAGGTAACAAAGACGCCATCCGGCCGCTCTACCGGGTGTCCCAATGCTAGTGCTGAACCACCAGCTGATGTGATCAACTCTCCGAGAGCCGTCACGGACATATGTGTTTGCGAAGGTGCCTCCAAGTGCCCAGTGTCAAGATGCGTAGGACCACTTGAGAGCTCTCCATAATCACCGGGTAACACCTGAACTAGCCGCATATCCCAGGCGCGGGTCATTCGCAGTAGTTCCGCTAGACCATGGTAGGTGTGACCATCGCCTGCCACCACTCGATGTTCGCGTGCCCACCGCAAAAGGGCCTCAATGACATCATCTGGGCTAGTTTCGCCTCGATGTAATGCAGGGAGCCACCATGCAGCGGAAAACAGGGGAGAAGCCATAGCAGTCATCTTAGTGACTATGCTTGAATCCATGTCTCGCTGGAATGATCGTTACGGCACGGATCCGCTTACGTCACGCGCTTCCGCCCGCCACTACCGGGAAGTCGAAGGTACCCGAGGGCTTATTATCGAAGATGCCGCGACCGAGTACTGTGGAGCTGTTGTGGGTTTTGAAAAGTCGGACAGTGGTGTTCTTGTGCGGCTGGAGAATCGGCACGGTCACGTTCGTGTCTTTCCGACTAAACCCGGTCTACTGCTATTAGAGGGCGAGCCCATTCACCTCGTGCGCCCCCGGACCACCCCACACAGACCAAAACTCTCCAACAGTGGTTCCCGCCTTGCCACACATCCGCAGCGCGTGCGCACTGCTCGCGCTTCCCGCATCTGGGTGGAAGGCAAGCACGATGCCCTTATCGTCCAACAAGTATGGGGACACGATCTCGCACAAGAGGGTATTGTCGTCGAAGAACTGGCCGGGCTGGACAATCTCCCTGAACGGCTAGCCCAATTTAGCCCCTCCCGAGTGCGGCGTGTCGGTGTCCTTGCCGACCACCTTATTACTGGCACTAAAGAGACCAAGCTGGTCACAGATGTTGGCGAGTTCGTGCTTGTCACAGGGCATCCCTTTGTCGACATTTGGGCGGCGGTAAAGCCCGCAACGGTAGGTATTCCTGCCTGGCCAGACGTACCCCGTGGCGAGGAGTGGAAGGCAGGTGTATGCCGACGTCTCGATTGGGGTACACCCCAGGAAGGGTGGCAGAGAATAGCCTCTCGCGTCAAAACTTATCGGGATCTTGATTCGACGCTCATTGGCGCCGTCGAGCGGCTCATCGATTTTGTAACGGAGCCGGGCGCTCTCTAAGAGAAGTCGTGACGGGCATCTTCGAGTCGATAATGAGCCCAACGATGCCGGTAGCGCAACAGCACACGCCAATGAGTATCACCCACGGATTCGCATGCCCCACCGCCGCCTCTCCAAAGAGCACACCGGCAGTAGTTCCCGGAAAACTGCCTACCACCGTAGCGAGAGCAAAAGGTGCGAGCTTCACAGGGGTTAAGGCGGCAGCGTAGTTGAGGACGGAAAAAGGCACGAAGGGGATGAGCCGTAACGACCCTACGGCGAGCCATCCGCGCTTCTCTAACCGCTCATTGAGCGCATCAAGCATAGGGTGATGAAGATGGTTCTCTACCCACCCCCGAAATACGTAGCGGGTGAGGACACACGCCACAATGGCGGAAAGGAGAGACGCACTCAAGCACACGGTTAGCGCGAGTAGAGGAGGGAAAAGTATTCCCGAAGTAAGGGTGAAGAGAGTTCGGGGGATGGGAAACAGTGTGAAGATGACGTAGCACAGGAAGAATACCAACGGGAACCAGCTACCTAGTTGGGCAACACCCTGCCTGACTACCACCAGCGGTGGCACATCGGTGAGTACAAGCAAGCCCACAAAGATCAGCAAGATTAGTGGGGCTGCGAGCTGTTTCCAGCGCGGAGCACCGCGAAATCCGGCCCATATTTCACGAGCAATGTAGACGAGCAACGACCACAGCTTTCGCAACGCGTTACGCGTCCGCGAAAGCAGTTCTTGCATCATTGCTCTTCCTTCTGTCGTCCCTGTTCAATGATAGAAAAACCCTGCAGCTTGGAAAGCCAAGTGCAGGGTTCATAGTTTGTGTCCGAGGGGGGACTTGAACCCCCACGCCCGTTCAATTGGGCACTAGCACCTCAAGCTAGCGCGTCTGCCTATTCCGCCACTCGGACTCACTGTGCAATTATCAGTCGCGATCCTGTGTAAAACATTTTCACGAGGTTGCTCGCATTAATTTACTGCAAACTTTGCCTGAACCCCAAATCGCCTGTACAACGCTAGTTTCAGAAGTGCAGTCACGGGCAGGCTAGGGCCTAGCGAACGGCTGACCCAACCGCTTCGGGCAGTGAAGAGAAGCCGTTCTCCCGCAGCTTCTTCGCCAAGCCTTTGTGAATTCGCCGCATCCAGAATGGTCCCTGGTAGATGAACGCGGTATACCCCTGGAGCAAGTCAGCGCCATGGGTAATGCGCTCCCACGCATCGTCAACGCTCTCAATGCCGCCACAGCCGATGAGGACAATTCGCCCCTGGGTCTTGGCATAAATGCGATCAAGAACCTCCAGTGCACGTGCCTTTTCCGGCTGCCCAGAGATGCCCCCTGGCCCCATCCTCGCAACCTTGGCCGCATCAGTGCGTAGACCGTCCCGGGAAATCGTGGTGTTGGTGGCTATAATTCCGGCAAGCTCAAGATCGAGGGCAAGATCAGTCACCGCATCAACATCCTCGTCGGAAAGATCCGGGGCGATCTTGACAAGTACTGGAACCTCAGACACCGCCTGGACACCCTCGAGGATGGGACGGAGCGATTCTACGGCTTGGAGATCTCGCAAACCTGGGGTGTTAGGGGAGGAGACGTTCACCACCAGGTAGTCCGCCAACGCACTCACGAGACGAGCCGAGGTGCGGTAGTCCGATACTGCTTCCTCCGGAGGCACCACCTTCGTTTTGCCGATGTTAATACCGGTGACGGTAGTGCCACGGCGACGACGTAGGTTGTTGGCGGCATAGCCGGCACCATGGTTGTTAAAGCCCATCCGGTTCAACAGTGCCCGGTCCTCTGGTAGACGGAAGAGACGCGGCTGCGGATTGCCAGGCTGCCCAGCAGCCGTCACAGTACCCATTTCTGCGTAGCCGAACCCCATTGCACCCCATGCATCGGATGCGGCAGCGTTCTTGTCGAAACCAGCGGCCAGCCCCAGTGGCGCGGGGAAATGTACCCCGAACAAATCCTGTGCCAGAATCTCGTCGTTGTAGCTGAAGATTGGGCGTGCCAAACGTCCTAATACAGGCACCAGATGGAGCGTCTTGATCATTCCAAACACGAAGGTGTGGATCTTCTCCGGGGGAAGAAGGAACATTGTCCGCTTCACAACGTCATACAACACGAGGTACCTACCTGCTGGGTTAGGGGCTGTCATGTCTATCTTGCCATTGTTTAGGTTAAACTGCTGAACAGACCGGTAGGAACGCCATTCCCCCGGCAGTGACATAGCCGCTACCACTAGGCGGTGCTCGAAATACACAGCACGCACCACAAGGAGCAAGCGTGGAGACCATGAATTGGGCACAGACAATTGTGCTCTCCATCGTGCAGGGCTTAACGGAATTTCTTCCGGTATCCTCCTCCGGCCACCTCAATATCGTTTCTCGCCTCTTCTGGGGCGAAGACGCCGGCGCATCCTTCACCGCCGTTATCCAGTTGGGGACGGAGCTCGCCGTGCTGGTCTTTTTCGCGAAGGATATTTTCCGCATCGTCAAGGCCTGGTTTAAGGGGCTACTCCACAAAGAATGCCGAGATGATTTCGACTATAAGATGGGCTGGTACGTCATCGCCGGCACCATCCCCATCGGCATCATTGGGTTCTTCGGAAAGGACCTTATTCGCGACAACGCCCGCAGCCTCTGGCTCACCGCGAGCGTCCTCATCGTTTTCTCCTTTGTGTTCTTAGCTGCCGAAAAATGGGGGCCACAGAAGCGTGACTTCGACCAGCTCACGCTGAAAGACTCCCTCATCATGGGTTTCGCCCAATGCCTCGCGCTCATCCCGGGCGTGTCCCGCTCCGGTGGCACAATCTCCGCCGGCCTGTTTATTGGTCTCAAGCGCTCCGTCGCTACCCGGTATAGCTTCCTACTCGCCATTCCTGCAGTGTTAGCCTCCGGTATTTTCTCCCTCCCCGATGCGTTTAATCCGGTGCATGGGCAGGCAGCAAGTGCTCTCCAACTCGGTGTCGGCGTTGTGATTGCCTTCGTCTTGGGCTACGCCTCCATCGCCTGGCTACTGAAGTTCGTGGAAAAGCATTCCCTCAACTGGTTTGCTGGGTATCGCATCGTGGTGGGCATCATCGTCCTTATCTTGCTGGGAACCGGGGTGCTTGCTGCATAGTGTCCCGTCGTCTCTTTGTCTTTGACCATCCCTCCCGCTGCATCGTTGGCGCAATCGGAGAATATCCTGACCAAAGCTACTATCTGCAGGTAACACAGGATCAACAGCTCGTCTCTGTAGAACTCGATGCACTCCAGCTGCGGCTCATCGCCAAACGTATCGATCAGCTTTTGGACGATGTGGGGGACTACTACAACCTGCGTATCCCACACCGATCCCGGCGACTAGAGGATCTGTCGCCACTGGATATGCCGCTCGATTCTGAATTCCTCGTAGGAACCATCGGATTGGCCTGGAGCGAAGAAGAATCAGCTGTCATTCTCGAGCTCCTCGCTTTTACTGCCGGTGACTTTGACCAGTCTCTCATGATGTCCGATGACGCAGAAAATGGTCCGGACGCTGTCCGCATTCTCCTACGTCCCCAGCTCGCCCGACAGTTCGCGCACCGCACCGCTGTGGTGTATACGGCAGGACGCCCACTCTGTCCGCTTTGTGGTGAACCGATCGGCCCAGAGGGCCACATCTGCGCCCGGCTCAATGGCTACCGCCGCGATCTCAGCGATGTCATCGACCGTCTCACCGATTATCAACGCTAGGCTGCACACGCACCGCAGCAGCGCTATTAGGTACAGTGGCCAAAAACCGTTACGGGTGCAAATTTTTCTCCCTCTGCGTGCAACCCTTCACCCGAGACTACGATAGGGGAGATCGCCCAGTAGACTGGGTGCTATGTACGCATGGCCTTCTGTTTCAGTACCTTCCCTCCTCGGTACACCTGTCCCGCTCCAGCTTCGTGACACATCCCGCGGAGATTTGGCTCCCGTCACGCCCGGAGAAACCGCAGGGCTCTACGTCTGCGGTATTACTCCCTACGATGCGACGCACCTAGGCCATGCAGCCACGTACGTCACCTTCGATCTCATCAACCGCATTCTGCGCGACAACGGGCATAAGGTGCACTATGTCCAAAACGTCACTGACGTTGACGACCCACTTTTTGAACGTGCCGACCGCGACGGTGTGGACTGGCGCGAGTTGGGCAATGAGCAGACAGACCTTTTCCGAAGCGATATGGAAGCGCTACGGGTCATTCCGCCAGATCACTACGTTGGCGCTACTGAGGTTATCGACGAAGTGGTGGAATTCATTCAGAAGCTTTTCGATAACGGCGCTGCCTATCAGATATCTGTTGATGACGATCCCGAATATCAGGATGTGTATTTCCCGGTAACTGCCACCCCACAGTTTGGCTACGAATCCGGATATAACGCCGAGACCATGGCACACTTCTTTGCGGAACGTGGCGGAGACCCAGAACGCGTCGGGAAACACCACCCCCTCGATGCTCTGCTGTGGCGTCAACAGCGTCCTGGTGAACCGGCGTGGGATTCCCCCTGGGGGGCAGGCCGCCCCGGCTGGCATATCGAATGTGCTGCCATTGCGCTGAACCGTCTGGGAACTTCCTTCGACATCCAGGGCGGCGGCTCAGATCTCATCTTCCCCCATCACGAATTTTCCGCCGCCCACGTTGAAGCTGCGACCGGGTGCGAACGTATGGCTCGACACTACGTCCATACCGGTATGATTGCTCTCGACGGAGTCAAAATGTCGAAGTCCCTGGGCAACCTCGTTTTCGTCTCTAAACTACGCGCTCAAGGAGTACATCCTAGCGCCATCCGACTAGGCATTTATGCCGGGCACTACGCCGCCGACCGAGACTGGTCCGACACTGTGTTAGCAGACGCAGTCACCCGACACCGTCGATGGCGTGAAGCATGTGAGCAGCCAGTTGGTGTACCTGCCGCAGATACCGTCCAGAAAGTCCGAGAGGCACTTTCCCATGACCTTGACACACCGCGCGCATTAGCCCTCATTGATGTTTGGGCAGAAGAGACACTCCGGGGGCTAGGGGATGACACAACAGCTCCCGCCACCATCCTTACTCTTCTCGATAGTCTGCTGGGAGTTCGCTAAGTGGAGAAAAACACTGCGCTGCTCGACGCCATGCAGCGCCGTGTCGTCATCGGTGATGGCGCTATGGGCACGATGCTGCAGGCCGAGGACCTCACCCTTGACGACTTTAACAACCTTGAGGGCTGTAACGAGATCCTCAACCTCACCCGCCCTGACGTCATCCAAAAGATCCATCGCACCTATTTCGAAGCGGGTGCCGACGCCGTCGAAACCAACACTTTCGGCTGCAACGTCTCTAACCTTGCTGACTACGACATCCAAGACAAGATTTTCTCTCTCGCCTTCGCTGGAGCACAGCTTGCTCGGGGTGTGGCAGACGAAATGCGGCCCTCCGCCGACGGCACCCCTCGTATGGTGTTGGGTTCTCTTGGACCTGGCACCAAAATTATTTCACTAGGGCATATTGACTTTGAGTCGGTGAGAGATGCCTACCAACAGTCAGCTCGTGGACTCATCGAGGGTGGGGCAGATGCCATTCTCATCGAGACCTGTCAGGACCTTCTTCAGGTGAAAGCCGCGGTTATCGCTGCTAAAGCCGCTATGCAGGATGTCGGGAGAACTCTTCCAATCATCACGCACGTCACCCTTGAAACCAACGGTGCCATGTTGGTGGGCTCAGATATTACAGCCGCACTGACGTCAATCGAACATTTGGGTATCGACATGATTGGTATGAACTGCGCGACCGGCCCGGAAGAGATGTCGGAGCACCTCCGATACTTATCGCAGCACTCTTCCGTCCCTGTCTCCGTTATGCCCAACGCTGGACTTCCAGTAGTTGGACTCAATGGTGCAGAATATCCCCTCCAGCCAGAAGAGCTCGCAGACGCGCTCACTCACTTCGTCGATAAGTACAAACTGTCTCTGGTGGGAGGATGCTGTGGCACAACCCCTGCGCACATCAACGAAACCGCCCAGGCAGTGAAAGCTCTTCAGCTGGGAAAGCGGGCTCCTTCACCCGAAGACTGTGTAGCTTCGCTCTACACAGCCACCCCACTGCGCAGCGATGCTGGCGTCACTCTTATCGGTGAACGTACCAACACCAACGGCTCCAAAGCCTTCCGTGAGGCCGTCCTTGCCGGCGACATGGAAACCGTCCACGATATCGCCCGTCGTCAAATTCGTGACGGAGCGAACATGCTGGATCTTTGTGTGGACTATGTTGGGCGAGACGGCACCCAAGACATGGCGCCCATCGCCAAGCTACTATCGACCCAGTCCACCCTGCCCATCATGTTGGACTCTACAGAACCCGCCGTCATCGAAGCTGGCTTGCAGGCTCTTGGTGGACGGTGCGCAGTTAACTCCGTGAACTTCGAAGAAGGGGAGGGGCCGGAGTCTCGTTTCCACCGAATGATGACGGTGGTGAAGAAACATGGTGCAGCAGTCG
Source organism: Mycobacteriales bacterium (assembly GCA_018376445.1). GTDB lineage: Bacteria > Actinomycetota > Actinomycetes > Mycobacteriales > Mycobacteriaceae > Lawsonella. Next base: position 64,256 of record JAHABL010000002.1, on the reverse strand, counting down.
TCGCACTGACGATTGATGAAGAGGGCCAAGCTCGCACTAAAGAACGCAAAGTGGAGATTGCCGAGCGTCTGGTACAGACTCTCACCACAACCTGGGGAATGCATGTATCCGACATCATCCTTGACTGTCTTGTTCTGCCTATTACGACAGGCCAGGAAGAGGTGCGCCGCGATGGCATTGAGACAATTGAAGCTGTTCGGGAAATGCACAAGCGCTACCCCGATGTGCACTTCACCGTCGGCCTTTCCAACATCTCTTTCGGCCTTAGTCCAGCGGCTCGCCAAGTTCTCAACTCTGTCTTCCTCAACGAGTTGATGGAAGCGGGACTCGATACTGCCATCGCGCATAGTTCCAAGATTCTTCCCATGAACAAGATCGAGGATGAGGCCAAGGAGGCCGCGCTTGACCTCATCTGGGATCGTCGCGACAGAGTGGAGAACCCCCTCCAGCGCTACATGGACCTTTTCGAAGGCGTCGATGCGTCCAGCATGCGCGAAGCCAGAGCAGAAGCGCTCGCCGCGTTACCGCTCATGGAACGCCTACAACAGCGAATTGTCGATGGTGAACGTAGTGGGATCGAAGAGGATCTCACTGCAGCACTCGACGAAAAACCAGCACTTGAGATTATCAACGATGTCCTCCTTGAAGGCATGAAAACCGTTGGTGAGCTCTTCGGGGCAGGACAGATTCAACTTCCCTTCGTGCTGCAATCCGCGGAAATCATGAAGATTGCAGTCTCCTTCCTCGAACCGTTTATCGAACGGACAGAAGGGGAGGAGACGTCCAAAGGCAATATGCTCCTCGCCACTGTGAAAGGCGATGTGCACGACATCGGCAAGAACCTCGTCGATATCATTCTTTCTAACAATGGCTATGACACCGTCAACATTGGTATTAAACAGCCCATCAACAACATTATCGAAGCGGCAGAAATCAACAACTGCGACGTCATCGGTATGTCTGGTCTACTGGTGAAGTCCACAGTCGTGATGAAGGAAAACCTCATTGAGCTAAACGACCGTGGACTTGCCCAGAAGTACCCCGTTGTCCTGGGCGGGGCTGCACTGACCCGCGGCTACGTCGAAGACGATCTAGCAGAGATCTATGAAGGTGAGGTCTACTACGCCAAAGACGCCTTTGAGACACTGCGGCTGCTCGGCGAAATCATGGACGCAAAACACGGACGTCGTGTCATCGACTTCGCCCCAGAAAGTCCGGCCGCACTGGCAGCCTTGGCTGCTGAAGAAGAACGAGCGAAAAAGAAAGCGGCCCGTCTTGAGCGGCGCGAACGTTCCAAGCGCATTGCGGAAAAACGGGCTGCTCAGCAGGAGGACATCGTTATTCCGGAACGCTCCGAGGTGGCAGTGGACGTCCCCTTAGCAACCCCACCCTTCTGGGGTACCCGCATCGTGAAGGGCATACCTTACCAAAATTATGTCAGTACTCTCGATCATCGTGCACTCTTCCTCGGACAATGGGGCTTGCGGCCGACACGTGGGAGTGATGGCCCTGACTACGACGAACTCGTCGCAACCGAGGGTGAGCCACGGCTTCGTCTCTGGCTCAACGAAATGTCCACCCGGGGCGTACTCAATGATGCTTGCGTTGTCTACGGATACTTCCCTGCAGTGTCAGAAGGGAATGACATCGTCATTCTCACCGAGCCTCGACCAGATGCACCAGAGAGGCTTCGTTTCACGTTCCCCCGCCAGCAGCGCCCCCGCTTCCTCTGCATTGCCGACTTTGTTCAGTCTCGCGCCCGCATGGAGCAGACTGGGCAAGTTGATGTTCTACCGTTCCAAGTTGTCACCATGGGTACTCCTATCGCTGACTATGCTGATGAGTTTTTCGCCCAGAACGACTACCGCAATTACCTTGAGACACATGGTTTATCGGTTCAGCTCACCGAGGCTCTCGCCGAATACTGGCACGAACGTATTAGACACGAACTCAAACTGTCTGATGGCTCCTCCGCCGGCTCAGAGGACTCCATAGACAAAGCTGACTACTTCGATCTCAAGTATCGGGGTGCACGCTTCTCCTTCGGTTATGGCGCCTGCCCAAACCTAGAAGACCGTGAAAAGATGATGGAGCTTCTCGAACCTGAACGGGCAGGTATCGTCTTGTCGGAGGAATACCAGTTGCACCCCGAGCAGTCCACAGACGCTTTCGTCCTCTACCATCCTGAGGCGAAGTACTTTAACACCTAACGCACGACACCAACCTGAATAGTAAAGAACGGACAGTACGCGTGAGCACTCTCAAAGCAGTTCTTTGGGACATGGACGGAACCCTCGTCGACACTGAAGTCCTCTGGGACAAAGCTATCTACAGCACTATGGAGGACGCGGGAGCCCCTCTAACCCCAGAACAACGTGTTCTTACCATCGGTATGAGCATGGACAATCTTCTGGACGCCCTCGCCGGGTTCGCGGGAGGTGCTGACGATGGCCTCATTCGCACGATCAATGACAAGATCATTGCAACGATGGGGGAGCTCTACCAGACAGAAATGCAGTGGCAGCCCGGAGCTATGAACATTATCCAGGAGATTCGTGCGGCTGGCATTCCCCAAGCACTCGTCACCAACACTCAACGGGTTCTCACTGACTTGGCCCTCCGCAAAGTGGGTAAGGAGAATTTTGCAGTGAGCGTCTGTGGGGATGAAGTTCCCTCCGGTAAGCCTGCCCCAGATCCTTATCTTCGTGCTGCGGAGCTGCTTTCTGTATCGCCCAGGGAGTGCTTGGTCGTTGAAGACAGCATGACCGGAATCGCTTCGGGGCGTGCTGCTGGCTGCCATGTTCTTGGCATCCGTACTGAGAATCCCCTCACTCCCGGTGATGGCTACGATATTTGGGAGTCTCTCACTGGTGTTACCCTTACTGATCTCCAGCGTTACGTAGGGAACTCACTGCCCTTATAGTCCGAATAACTCTGCACGTCAGAAAAGTGGAATAATACGAATCGTGAAGAACTTCGAAGACCTATTCGCTGAACTCCTGGAAAAATCCGTGAGCCGCCCTGCGGGCTCCGGAACCGTTGCTGCGCTCGATGGAGGGCTCCATTCCCTTGGTAAGAAAGTTGCGGAGGAAGCCGGCGAAGTGTGGTTGGCTGCTGAATACCAGTCTGATGACGAGCTGTCTGAAGAAATCTCGCAACTTATCTACTGGCTGCAGGTCATTATGGTGAAACGCGGTCTCACTCCCGCCGACATCTACAAATTCCTCTAATCGACATCTGAAAGGTAGCTGCCGTGCTGCGCATTGCTATTCCGAATAAAGGCGCCCTTTCCGAGCCTGCTCAGGAGATGCTGAAGGAAGCCGGGTATCGTGCTCGAGCTGACCGGAAGGATCTTACTGTGGTGGACTCCTCCAATGGAGTCGAGTTTTTCTTCCTTCGCCCCAAGGACATTGCAATCTATGTCGGGAACGGTCAACTAGATCTTGGCATTACCGGCCGTGACCTGGCGATCGAATCTCAGGCACCCGTTCGGGAACGCCTTGGTTTGGGATTCGGTGGTTCGAGTTTCCGCTATGCAGCGCCTGCTCATGAAGAGTGGAGTGTTGAGAAAATCGGGGGCAAAACTATTGCCTCCGCCTACCCGAACCTCACTCGTTCCGATCTTGCGTCACGGGGTATCAATGCCACCGTCATCCGCTTGGACGGAGCTGTCGAGATTTCCATTCAGCTTGGCGTAGCCGATTGCATTGCAGACATCGTAGAATCTGGACGCACCCTACGCGCCCATGGCCTGGCCCCTTTCGGTGAACCTCTCTGCGTATCCGAGGCCGTGCTTATCGAACGTGACAGTACCGAGGACGATAGCCCTGAGCTGGCGCATGCTAAGGAAACACTCGCAGGCCGTTTACAGGGTGTCTCTTACGCAAAGAAATATCTCATGCTGGACTACGACTGCCCACGAGAGTTGCTCGATAAAGCTATCGAGCTCACCCCCGGTATTCAGTACCCAACGGTATCCCCGCTCTCTAATGACGGCTGGTGCGCAGTCCGCGCAATGGTTCCCCGGAAGGGAATAAACGCTCTCATGGATGAGTTGCACGCTCTTGGTGCAAGCGCCATTCTCGCGTCTGATCTCCGTACTTGCCGCTTGTAGCCACCGCGCTATAGACCTCTCTCTGACGTCCGACGAGTTCGCTACTCCTCAGATGTCAGTTGTGGGATTCGCCGGGCCAACCAGGATAATCCGGCAACGTCCCGCCGAATTCTGGACAGTACTGTTGAAACGCGCACCAGCTGCAGAGCTTTGACGCGCGCGGAATGAACTCGCCAGTCGCTCCACACTGTCTAATATCGTTCCAGAGACGCACAACTTCACGCTCAGTGTCGAGAAGTTCTGCCGCAGACGGGCGGCTTACTATCGTCTCGCCTGTTTTCAGATAGATGAGCTTCATCTGGTCCGGTACAGTGCCATAAACGCGCCAGTACATCAGACTATAAAGACGCATCTGGAATTCCACCGATCCGGAATAGCGGGGGAGAGGCTTCTTACCGGTCTTGTAGTCGACGATCCGTACTTCTCCTGTCGACGCTACATCTAGTCGGTCCATAAATCCTCGCACTGGCGTCGCATCTGGCAGCACTGTGTGGATGTATTGTTCGCGACCAGTAGGGTCAAACCTTCGAGGATCCTCAACATGGTAGTAGTTAAAAACCAGGGCAGCACAATCGTTCAGGAATCGACGCTCCTCGCCAGCGGGGACTACTGTCGGATCTTCCTCTGCTCGGAGCGCTTCAAAGGTTTCCGGAAGTAGCCCAATAGCTGCATCGGGATTCCGCTCCGCGGGCGGCAGACCGAAGAGTTTCTCGAAAACAGCATGCACTACCGTTCCTTTAAACTGCGCCTCAGTGGTGGGCTCAGGAAGTCGATCAATCGCCCGGAAGCGGTAGAGGAGAGGACACTGGCGAAAGTCGTTAGCGCGAGAGGCAGATAAGGCAATGGGCTTCGATGCAGTAGGCTTAAGAGGTTGAGAAGCTTCCCCCGAAGCTTCGTCCTGGGTCCGTTCGTTCGTCATATTTGGCAGCGTACACGGTCACAGTGACACAACACGTCCGGAACCGGATCAAAGGAGCAGAATGCGTTCTCAGGGACCTTTCGCTGAAGGTGACCGCGTCCAACTGACTGACTCAAAGAGTAGGCACATCACTCTCACCCTCCAGGCGGGCGGACGTTACCACACCCATCAAGGGTTTATTGCGCATGACGACATCATTGGACAGCCCGAGGGGTCCTCTATCGAATCCTCCGCGGGTGGTAGCTATTTGGCGCTACGCCATCTGCTTGTCGATTACACTCTTTCGATGCCTCGTGGTGCGGCAGTCGTCTATCCCAAAGACGCTGCCCAAATCTTGATGGAAGGAGATATTTTCCCTGGTGCCAGAGTCCTCGAAGCAGGCGCTGGCTCTGGTTCACTCACCTGTTCGTTGCTGCGGGCAACCGGCCCTACCGGACACGTCTATTCTTACGAAATCCGCGGCGACCATATGGAGGTTGCTGAACGGAACGTCGTCGAGTTTTATGGTGAGCATCCGAACTGGTGGACACTCCAGCAAGGAGATCTAGCTGAGGTCACCCGAGGGGACATCCCGGATGGTGTTGATCGCATCGTTCTCGACATGCTGAGCCCTGAAGATTGCCTTCCCGCGGTAAAAGATCTCATCAACCCCGGTGGCGTCCTTATTTGTTATGTGACGACGGTGACGCAGTTATCACGTTTCATCGAATCGCTTCGCGAACAGCAGTGTTGGACTGAACCTCGCGCATGGGAGAGCTTTGTGCGCGAATGGCACGTGGTGGATCTCGCTGTACGTCCTGAACACCGGATGCAAGCCCATACTGCTTTCCTCATCTCCACTCGACGACTTGCCGATGGCACAAAACCTCTTCCCCCTCGGCGAAAAGCACGGCGCTCCTAAGGTTTTCTGGGTTACCCTAGAAGCGATTATGCTGCCCGCTTAGCGGGCCGTTACCGTTAGTACCTACAACCTTTATAGCTGCACCATTATGACTGAAGTAGACGACCTCAAGACCAAGTTGCATAGCCTTGAGACGCGCAACATCAAGCTGGCTGAACTCCTCAAAGCCTCTCGTGAACAAATCAACGAGCTGAAAGAAGAGCTCGATTCCCTCTCGTCCCCACCCACCGCGTTTGGAGTCGTCCTTAACCCGCGTCTTCTCGACAACATGGACCTTGACAACAAGACGGCAATGTCGATCGATGTCTTTACTAGTAATCGGCCAATGCGCGTCTCGTTGAGCCCCAACATTAAGATCACCGATATCCATGTGGGCACCACCGTACGGTTGAACGATGCCCTCATCGCGGTGGAGATTGTTGATACCCCCGCGGCTGGCCAGATTTTTAAGGTGCAAGAGATGGTCGACGACTCTCATGCGCTAGTAGCCAACCACACGAACGAAGAACGTGTAGTCACGTTGGCGCAGTCCCTTGTCGATGGAGTTGAGACCGAGCAGGGCGTTCGTAAAGTGCGTATCGGTGATTCTCTCATCGTTGACGAGCGTATGAACGTGGCACTACATCATGTGGAGCGCGGTGAGGTGGAGCAGCTCATCCTCGAAGAGGTTCCGAACGTCGCCTATTCTGACATCGGTGGTCTTGAACCGCAGATCCAGCAGATTAAAGACTCTGTTGAGCTTCCTTTTCTTCATCGCGACTTGTATGCCGAATATGACCTCCGCCCGCCCAAAGGCGTACTACTCTACGGCCCTCCTGGTTGCGGTAAGACTTTAATCGCAAAAGCCGTCGCTAATTCATTGGCTCAGCAAATTGCCGAACGGCAAGCAGCTGCAGCAGGCGAAAAGAAGCCTAGAAAGATGCGCGCTGAATCCTTCTTCCTCAATGTGAAGGGCCCGGAACTCCTTAACAAATATGTTGGTGAGACAGAGCGCCAGATTCGACTCATCTTCCAGCAGGCGCGAGATAAAGCGAACGACGGTAATCCCATGATCATCTTCTTTGATGAGATGGATGCAGTGTTCCGGACCCGTGGGTCTGGCATTTCTTCTGATATGGAGAACACTGTCGTGCCCCAGCTTCTTGCCGAGATTGATGGCGTGGAAAGCCTGGAGAACGTCATTGTCATCGGTGCTACGAACCGAGAAGACATGATTGACCCCGCAATTTTGCGGCCCGGACGTCTCGACGTGAAAATCTGCATTCGCCGTCCTGACGAAGATGGTGCACGAGATATTCTCGCAAAGTACCTCAACCGGGCTGTGCCTCTCTCCGCTGCCACTATCGCTGAGCTGGGTGGAGGAGACACCGACGTTGCCTATCAGGAACTCATTAACCGCACGGTGGAGCGCATGTATGCACCAATCCCGGAAAACGAGTTCATTGAAGTAACCTACCGAGATCGCTCGACGGAAATTCTCTATTTCAAGGACTTTGTCTCCGGCGCGATGCTCCACAACATTGTGGATCGTGCAAAGAAGTCTGCAATTAAGGCAAAACTTGAGGGCAAACCGGCAGGCATCACTGAGCAGTTCATGCTGGACGCTGTTGCTCTTGAGTACTCACAAAACGAAGATCTGCCCAACGCTAACCGTCCTGATGAGTGGGCTCGTGTGTCTGGAAAGAGAGGCGAACGGATCATTGATATTCGACTACTTTCACAGTCATCGACCCGTGAGTAAGTACGCCCGGTCTCTTGGCACTGAAGTGGAATTTGGCATTGTTACTCCAGACAATCCTCTCCTCAGTCCGATTTCCAGTTCCACCGATGTTGTACTGGCGTATGCCTACTCCTTGGGTATGGCTGCCGATTCTCGAACTCGCTGGGATTATTCCCCCGAGCATCCCTTGCGTGATGCACGCGGCTACGACCTGGGTATTGCGCGGCCGAGCCCACGTATCAACCCCAATGCTCCGGGTCTCGCCAATCTTGTCCTCTCCAACGGCGGACGCTTCTACGTTGATCACGCACACCCCGAGTTTTCAACGCCGGAAGTCGCGGATCCCCTCGACGTTGTTATCTGGGATAAAGCGGGGGAGAGAATAGCGTACGAGGCGACAAAGATCCTCGCGTCTCTCCCCGACTCTTATCCAGTTGTGCTTTACAAAAACAATGTCGACGGCAAAGGTGCCTCTTACGGGGCACACGAGAACTATCTCGTGAAACGGTCCCTGGATTTTACGCTGCTCGCGCAGCAACTCATGCCGTTCTTTGTTACACGCACGGTCTACACCGGTGCTGGTCGTGTCGGCATTGGTACCACCAGCCAGGACACCGGGTTCCAGATCTCACAACGCGCAGACTATATCGAAACCGATATCAGTTTGGAGACCACCCTTAATCGAGGTCTCATTAACACTCGCGATGAACCGCACGCTGACGAAGAGATGTGGCGGCGTCTCCATGTCATTGTCGGTGACGCCAATATGGCGGAAGTTGCCACCTACCTCAAGGTAGGACTGACCATGCTGGTCATCATCGCTATCGAAGCTGGTGTCGATTTTTCTGATCTCGTACTAGAAGACCCTGTTGAGGCAGTAAAAATGGTCTCCCGTGATCTCACCTTGCAGGTTCCGCTCCCTCTGTTGTCGGGGGGGCAAATGACGGCACTAGATATTCAAGAACAGTACCGCAGCCGTGTCTACGCTTTCCTTCACGGAAAACGAAATCCGCATGTTCCTGCCACGCCTCACCATCACAGCTGTTTTTCCAAAGAACGTACTGATGACCTCTGTAAGTGGTGGGATAAGGTGTTGATAGATCTCCGCACAGATCCCTTGAGCACCTCCAACTATCTGGACTGGACGGCGAAACTAGCACTGCTCACCAAGCTTCAACGGCGCTACCAGTGTGGGTGGGATGATGCCCGGCTCACTGCCCTCGATTTTGCCTATAGCGATCTCCGCCCTTCCGGTATATACAACAAGTTAGTTGCTGCTGGTCGCATGCAACGTCTGATCGATGAGCCAGTGGTCCGTACCGCAGTTATGCACGCTCCAACGACGACACGTGCCTGGTTGCGGGGTACCTTAGTAGAAAAGTTCGGTTCAGCCATTGTCGCAGCTTCGTGGGACAGTATCTCCGTCGCAGGTCCCAACGATGGCGTATACACGTTGCGTATTGACGATCCGCTCTCGCTGGGGGCGGCGAACTGCGCTCCTATTGTGGACAATGAAGACAACCCCCAGACGATCCTGCGACGGGTCTCGTCAGAACTGTTGAAAGGAGAACGCTAATGCCACAGGCACAGGTTTTCGGAGGCCACGGTAATGGTGGAGATGACGATGAGTTTGGCGGCGGCCAGGCTAATCTGCATGCATCTGTCGACGAAGCCGACGACCTCCTCGACGAAATTGACAGCATGCTCGATACCAATGCTGAACAGTTCGTCCTGTCCTTTATCCAAAAAGGTGGAGAGTAACTTATGCGTCGTCGCATCGCGGGAGTAGAAACTGAATACGGCATTGCCTGCATGCTAAACGGTAAGCAGCGGCTCAACGCCGATGAAATTGCCCACCACTTTTTTACACCCGTTATTCACATCTACCATTCGTCGAACATTTTCACGAAGAATGGCTCGCGGCTCTACCTCGATGTTGGTTCCCATCCGGAATACGCCACCTGCGAATGCGACTCCGTTGATCAACTTGTCACCTATATTCGTGCAGGTGACGAAGATATGAATGAGCTTGCCATCCTTGCTGAGCAAGGATTGTCCCACAGCAACATCGGCGGCGACGTCTACATTTTTAAGAACAACACCGATGCCTCTGGAAACTCATTCGGCTCCCACGAGAACTACCTTATCGAACGCACCGATGACTTCTTCCGCATTTCCCAAGCTCTTATTCCCTTCCTGGTAACACGACAGCTCATATGCGGAGCAGGAAAAGTTCTCACCGATCCCCACACAGGGGAGACGACCTTCCGACTATCTCAACGCGCAGAGCACGTCTTCGATGGAGTCTCCTCTGCGACAACACGCTCACGGCCCATCATCAACACCCGTGATGAACCGCTGTCAGACTCCTCCCTTTACCGAAGGATGCACGTCATCGTAGGGGACTCGTCGATGGCCGAGCCCACCACAGCGCTGAAGCTAGGCTCCACTCTCCTTATGCTGGAAATGTTGGAAGAAGGTGTCGAGGTCCCCAACTTCTACCCACAAGATCCGATTGAGGCCATCCGTATCGTCTCTCATGGCCTGGACGGGCGAGCAGAATTCCCGCTTAAAGCGGGCGGCACTGCGACAGCACTCCAGGTCCAACAGGTTTTCTGCGATGTCGCCACTCGTTATCTGGCCCATCGTCCAGCCGATTTACAGACGTCACGTTACCTCTGGGTGGTGGAACTGTGGACAAAAGTACTCACTGCGGTTGAATCGGGTGACCTGAGCCCCATTGCTGCCGACATCGATTGGGTCATCAAGAAAACTCTTCTCGACAGGCAAATTGCACGCCATGGCATTGAGCTTTCTGATCCTCGCTGCGCGAAACTCGATCTGACGTACCACGATGTCCGTCCCGGACGAGGTATTTTCCCGCTGATGGAGGCACGTGGACTCATCAACCGGCTGACAGACCCTTTAGAAGTCGAGAAAGCGAGAAATGTCCCTCCCAATACCACTCGCGCCAACATGCGAGGGCGTTTTATCGCACAATGTCTTGACTCAGAAACCCCTTTCTCTGCCGACTGGACGCATATTAAACGCCTGTCCTACGACCCGTGCGAACTAGAGCTCAACGATCCGTTCGTGCCTATGACACCCGAAGCTGAGTCCCTTATTTCGAGCATTGGATGAATTACCATCAAGGTGTGCCTACCCCCAAAGTCTCGCCGCTAGAACGTCAACTCAATCTCGTGATCGCGCTCCTCAACACGCCGGTCTATCTCACTGCGGATGAGATCCGGCAAACTGTAGCAGGCTACTCTGCAGATAATGGAGAAGCTGGCCGACAAATGTTTGAACGCGATAAGCAAGCCCTCAAAGACCTGGGTATTCCCATCAGCGTGGATAGCACAGATGAAAAGGGCAATATTCCCGGATATCGCATCATCAAAGAAGACTACCAACTCGCTCCACTATCCTTCACCTCGGCAGAGCGCACCGTCATCAATCTTGCCATGCAGCTCTACACTGCTGATGGCTACGGAGAGTTGCAAAGTGGCTTCGACAAACTGCAACATGACGATGACGGCACCCACCCCGGGCTCATCAACTTCGCGTCCGCAACAACCGAGCAAGATCTAACCCGACTGAGTACCCTCTCTGAGGCAGCAGCGCACCACAGTACCGTCACCTTCCACTACCACACCGCACAAGCACTCACTACAGAAGAACGTGAGGTGGAGCCTTGGGGGGTGGTCGCTGACAACGGCCACTGGTACTTCGTAGGCTTCGACCGTCAACGGAGAGCCATGCGAGTTTTTCGGCTTTCCCGACTGAGCGGAGACGTTACCGATACCGGCGCTCCAGCGCAGGAAGAACGCCCCCCTATTCCCGTACGAGAGATCCTGCGACAACAGCTGTCCTCTGTGCGACGCTACGTGTCTGCATCTGTCGAGGTCGATGCTGACACCAGTTCGGAGCTGGTGCTAGCTGCGGATCGGGTCACTACCGCACCTCACGACAGCGAACGACGACATCTCTCATTCGATTCTGTTAGCTATCAATGGCTGCGCGACGCAGTACTCGCCGACACTCCACACGCCACCGTGCTGGAGCCCTCCGACTTGGCGCAGGACGTCCGCACCTGTCTCGAGCGAGTTGTTCGACGCTATCAAGCAGGGGAGGTCACCGAATGAAGACCTCGCAAAAAGTGGCGCTCGCCCTCGACATCATCCCGTATCTCGCCAACCATGGCGGCATCACTCGCCGTGAAGCAGCTGCACACTTCGGAATTTCGCCCCATGAGCTCACCTCCATCCTCGAGATAGCGGTCTGCTGCGGCATCCCCGGATACTATGGCGGCGATCTTATCGATATAGACATATGGGGCGAAAACATCTACGTCTACACAGCGCAGGGATTAGAGAAACCTCTCCGCCTTACGCCTGCGGAGCGAGCCGCGCTTATTTTGGCCCTAGAGCACGTTGATAAGGTCCCCGGGCTAGCCAACCATACGGTAGTCCGCAGCGTGCTCGTTAAGCTGACCGGCCATCCGTCTTCCTCCACTGAGTCCGTCAACACCGCTGCACCCACCGGCGGAATCCCTGGTGCTACCGAAACCCTCTCGATTGCTATTACCGATAGGCGGGTACTAACGCTTGACTATCTTAGTGGTACGGGTGAGCTGACAAGGGGTCGCAGAGTTTTGCCCTACCGCCTCATCATTCGTAAGGGATTCGCCTACCTCATTGCTTGGTCCTTGGATGCGCGCGAACTCCGCCAATTCCGACTAGATCGGATCGTCCAGCTTCGTCCTGACGCTTTGTGGGAGGGGGAGGAACCGCTCCAAAACGCCGATATTGAACGCTACTGTACAGATGACGATGCGGCCAAGGAAGCACATGTCACCTTGCGTCATGACGCAGTCTGGTTGGCAGAGCTGCTCGGTATCACCATTACCGACAGTAACCCCAGCACGCTCTCTGGCGTGCTACCGTACTTTACCGAAGCGTGGTTGCTGAGAACGGCACAGCGCTACGCAGACTATATGGTGGTATGCCAACCTGAACATATAGAAAAGGCTGTCGTGGACCGAGCCATGGAGGCGTTGGCGCGGTAGACTAACCATACAGTGAAACCCCTCTTATGACGTTAGTTGGAGGACACCATGCCCAGTCTTGGTTGGCCGGAAATTCTTATTATCCTGCTCGTTATTATCGTCCTCTTCGGAGCAGCTAAACTTCCCGAACTGGCACGCTCCATGGGGCGTTCCATGCGTATCTTCAAGTCTGAAATGAAGGAAATGAAGAACGAGAATGGGGACGGCCAGCCTTCCCGCAAGGCTGGTAAGACGAAGAAAGCAGAGCAGCTTCAGGCCGAACCTGTGGTCGAGGCAGATGCAGTTATTGTCGATGACGACACGGTCGTGGTAGAGACGCCTGCTGAACCCGCCACCGATCCCATGAAAAAGGCTGAATAAGCTTTCCCCTCCTGACTAAACGAGAACAGGCTCTTGGCTCAAAAGAAGCACATCCGTACGCCAGAGGAAAAGATGGCGTTGACGGAGCACTTACGAGAGCTTAGGAAACGCATCGTCATCATCGTCGGGATCATTTTCCTGGCGATGATATTTGGGTTCGTCTGGTACGACCTGCGCATTGGCGTTGTTCCTAGCCTCGGTGAAATTCTGCGGGGCCCCTATTGTGCGATCCCCCCAGAAGCACGCCTCCAGTTGGGTAATGACGATACCTGCCGATTGCTCGCAACTGGACCGTTCGAGCAGTTTATGCTGCGCCTAAAGGTGGGAACTGTTGCCGGAATCGTCTTTGCTAGCCCATTCTGGCTCTACCAGGTGTGGGCTTTCATCGCACCTGGTCTGTACAAAAAGGAAAAGAAGTTCGCCCTCCTCTATGTCGGCATTGCGTCCCTCCTCTTCATCTGCGGCGCTGTGCTGGCCTACTTTGTAGTCGCAAAAGCGTTGGACTTCCTCCTCAATATGGGCAATAACGTCCAGATTACTGCGCTCTCAGGTACGCAATACTTCAACTTCATTCTGGCGCTCATCGTTATCTTCGGGATGAGCTTCGAGCTACCCCTGCTCATCGTTACCCTCAACATCATGGGTGTGGTGCAATACGAGCAACTCAAGAAGTGGCGACGAGTCGCTATTCTCTGCCTCTTCTGCTTTGCAGCTTTCGTCACCCCTGGTGGGGACCCTGTTTCCATGACCGCGCTAGCGCTTACCTTGACTGTGCTGCAAGAGATTGCTATTCAAATCTGCCGCGTACACGACAAGCGCAAGAAAAAGGAACGTCCAGCGTGGATGGACGCCGACGACGATAGCGCTTCTCCTCTAGGAACGCCCGATGCAGTTGCTCCTACCGCCCTAACAGAAAATGGGGAGGAGGTAGCTGCTTCAACTATCGCTGCACCGGCACCGCTGCCGGACAGTCAGCCACCAACGCAGGTCGATGTCCACGAACGTTGGGCATGGGCCGATGTCGACATCGACGACGAGGAACCCGCCGATAATGGAACAGACAACGCTCCACGCTAGACAAGAAATTCTTGACGCCTTTATTGCGCGTCGCCCTTTCTCCCTTGACGAATTTCAACGGCGTGCTATCTCCCATATTGCTGAGGGACATAATGTAGTCGTCAGCGCCCCTACAGGAGCGGGGAAAACTGTCATTGCTGAAGCCGCTGCCGTACTAGCCCTTCACCAGTCTGAGAAACTGTTTTACACGACCCCCATCAAAGCGCTTTCGAATCAAAAATATCGAGACTTTTGCGCTCGGTGGGGAAAAGATAATGTCGGTCTCCTCACCGGAGATCAATCCATTAACGGGGATGCTCCTGTCGTTGTCATGACGACGGAAGTCCTCCGTAACATGCTGTATGCCGGCAGTGCCACTCTGCACGACCTCAGCTATGTGGTAATGGATGAAGTTCATTATCTTTCGGACGCCTTCCGGGGAGCCGTCTGGGAGGAGGTCATCCTCTCGCTTCCTGATACCATTCAGCTCATTGCACTTTCCGCTACCATCGGAAACACCGCTGAATTCTCTGACTGGATCACTGCAGTTGTCGGCCCTACCAGCACCGTCAGTACGGGATTTCGTCCAGTACCGCTCACAGCCGACGTTCTTCTCAATTCCACGATCTACCCGCTGCTTAGCAAGAACGGTAGGCACGTCTCACAACACCTGCAAGACCGCGTCGACCGGGTACTCCACAGCCCGGGCCACCATGAACGTTTTCCCAACCGGATTCGCATAGTCGAAGCACTTGAACGGGAGAACCTACTACCCGCAATCGACTTCATTTTTTCCCGTGCGGGATGTGACTCCGCGCTTGCCCAATGTACTCGTTCCCGCGTTACATTGACGACGAAAAAAGAGCGGCAGCGCATCTTCCAACACGTCGATGAACGCTGTCATCAACTCTCTGAAGCTGACCGCGAAACTCTACACTTCGCGCAATGGCGGGCCGCACTCGGCCGTGGTTTTGCTGCCCACCATGCAGGCATGCTGCCCCTGTTCAAACAAGTTGTGGAGGAGCTCTTCAGCAAAGGGTTGCTAAAAATCGTCTTCGCAACCTCCACACTAGCGTTAGGCATAAATATGCCCGCACGTGCCGTCGTATTGGAGAAGCTCACAAAATTTAACGGCGCCACCCATGAAGAACTTACCAGCAGTCAGTTTGCGCAACTTATCGGCCGAGCTGGGCGCCGCGGTATCGATGCCACTGGCCACGCTATCGTCTACTACAGCCCAGAAGTGGACCTAGACCGTCTCGCAGCCCTACACAACGCCGACCCGTCACCACTTCGTTCAAGTTTTAAAGTCGGCTACAACATGGTCGTCAACTTGTTGGCCCACCATAGCTACGAAGATGTTCGTGTGCTGCTTCACCAGTCCTTCGGGCAGTATCAGAACGACGCAGCGGTAGTCCACGCGCAACGAGAGCTGACACGAGTAGATAAACAGCTTGCCACAATAGATGCCGATATTTCCCCCGAAATGTCCGAGTACCTCGACCTTATTTCCCAGCTCAATATAGAGACTAAAGCATGGGAAAAGAAGCGGAACAAGGACAAGCCACACGCCTCTAAAGGTGCCTTAGCTAAACTACGTCGTGGTGACGTCATCTGCATCAGTGTCCGGAAGAAACCTATCCTTGCGGTGATACTCGAACGTCCCCGCAACAACCGTGTTCTCGTCGTGACATCCACCTGGGTGGGAGCAACTCCTCTCTCTAATGTTCGGCATAATGGACATTCCCTCGGCCATATCCACCTGGAGAAAAAGGGGGCCGCAGACGACGCCCACACCGTGAAGCTCGCCCGCCGGGAACTCGCACACAGTAATATCCGTATCCCCAAAGATGCGCGCCGAGAAAAGGACCTTCATCCTCCAGCCCACCTACACCATCTACGGAAGGAGGTACGCCGCCACCCCCTTCATGGACACCTCACACACGCTGAGATTACCACCCTCAACCGTGATAGAGCCCGCCTTGTCCAACAACGTGAGGCTCTCCAACATCACATTGACCACGCCTCAGGAACCCTTGCCACCGACTTTGCACGCGTGTGCAGCATTCTGCATGACGCCGGCTATCTGACCTCGGACTACCAACTAACTGACGCTGGCACTCTTCTCCGATCCATCTACTGCGAAACTGACCTTATCTGCACAGAAGCAGTACGCGAACACGCGTGGGATGGGTTGGAGCCCGCGGAACTCGCCGCGGTGATCTCTGCGATTACCGGAGAAGCCCGAAAAGAGACGGACCACTACTGGCCTCCCGCGCAAACGGAGGTACTCGCCGATACTTTTGCCGATACCCAACGCATCGCCCGCGACATTCACCGCTTGGAGCAGGAACACGACGTGGAATTGTCCCGCCCTCTTTACGGTGGATTAACGACAGCCGTCTATCGTTGGGCAAGCAGAGCTCCTCTCGAAGAGTGCCTCATCGTCGCGAAAATGTTTGGTCTGAGCGTCACCCCGGGAGACTTCGTTCGACACATTCGCCAAATCGTGGACCTTCTTTCCCAGCTCACCAAACTCGATACCACAGAGTATCAACACCTCGTAGACTGTTCTTACCAAGCGAAAAAAGCCATCCAGCGCGGTATCGTGGCCGAATCACTGTAGAAGGAAAGGGATTCTTGTGAAGACTCTGCAGCCCTCGGAAGGCGGTGTTCTCCTGCTCGGTGGACGATCTGAGATTGGAGTGGCACTTGCCAGTAGACTCTGCAACGGGCGGCCAGTCGTCCTCGCACAGCGCCCGTCGCAACACGATGTTGGAGCTATTGAAGATCTCCTCCGGGGAGGCGCCCAGCAGGTCTACTGCCTAGAATGGGATGCTCTGGTGGAAAGCGATCTCACCTCCATCTACGAGCGTGCTGAGAAGGCCTGTGGCATGCCGGTGAGCACCATCATCGTGGCGTTCGGAGTCCTGGGAAATCAACATAAGGCAGAGCATGATCCGAAAGAGGCGTATCGCATTGCGCACACGGATTACACCGCCCAAGTAGTAACAATTACTGCAGCTATCGAGTACCTTCGCAAACATACCCACGGGCTATTAGTAGCGTTTTCGTCTATTGCGGGGTGGCGTGTGCGGCGCGGAAACTATGTGTACGGGTCAGCCAAAGCGGGACTAGACGGCTTCCTCTCAGGTCTCATTGATGCCACCCATAAAGAAAAAATCAATGTTGTGATGGCACGACCGGGATTCGTCATCGGACGGATGACGCAAGGGATGGATCCTACCATCATGTCATCGACGGCAGAACAAGTTGCTGCCGAGGTCTATCAAGCCATTCGGTCTGGTAAACACCGTGTGTGGGTGCCCAATCGGTTACGCTTCCTCGCCGCTATCATGCTGTTCGTACCCTCCTCACTGTGGCGGAGAATGCCCCGATGATTCATGTCATCGGGCTCACCACTGCCCCTCTAACTGATCCTGATAGTGATGTTGCCCAGCTCATTCACCGCGCTCCGTTAGTCCTCGGATACCCACGCCAGCTTGCCCTGGTGGAGCACTTAGTGACGGGTCAGTCTGTAACACTGCACTCACCGCTGCGTACGATGCTCCGCCACCTCCTTGAGACGGCTCCCACCGATACCGTCATCCTCGCATCTGGAGACCCACTGTTTCATGGTATCGGCGAGACTGTCATCGACTGTGCCCCGGCTGGAGTACAAATTCGGTGCTACCCAACACCAACTGCAGCAAGTTTGGCGGCAAGTGAACTGGGCTGGAGCTACTCTGACATCCCAGTTTTTTCCCTCACCACCAAACCCCTGTATGCGTTACGTCGCGTGCTCTCGCCGGATCAACGTGTTCTTATCTACGGCATTACGCGACAGAATGTTCAGGAGGTCGCCAGCTATCTATGCCGGCATGGCTACGATGCATCACGGCTCTGGCTCTTGGGCGATCTTGGTACTCCTTCTGCATCGCGGTGGGAGGGGACAGCGAGTGAACTCTCCCGTTTAGCAGCGGGCGCAAACTCTCTTTGCGGAGATATCACTCTTCTGGCGATGGAGTGCCAATATTGCGATCCCCGGGATAGTCGGGCGAGCCGCACAGCTGGCCTTCCCGATGAGCTCTTTTCCACCGACAAAGGGCAGCTCACGAAACAGGCCATGCGGGCGATTACCCTGTCTCAGTTGCTTCCCTGTGCGGGCGAAGAGCTCTGGGATGTAGGGGCGGGTTCTGGGTCGATTGCCATCGAATGGTGCCGGCTCACCGGCGGTACTGCTCATTGTTTCGAAGCCGAAGCTACCCGACACCGCGACATTATCGATAACGCAGAGCGTTTAGGGGTGACCGGCCTCACCCTGTGTGGGGAAGCTCCCGCTAGTTTTGGGGAGGTGGAGACTGCTCCCGCAGCGATCTTCATTGGGGGAGGGGTGACGACACCTGGAATAGTCACTGCCTGTTGGGAATGCCTCATGCCGGGGGGACGTTTGGTCGCTACTGCCGTGACGACGGAGTCTCTCCGGGTAGTGGAGGATGCGTGCGCTCGTTATGGTGGTTGCCTGACCGAGTACTCGGAAGCAACCTATAGCCCGTTAGGGCATTTGCACACTTGGAGACCCCGCCTCCGACATGTGCAATGGGTGGTAGAAAAATGACGGTGTACTTTATCGGTGCCGGTCCAGGTGCTGCTGATCTGCTTACGGTTCGTGCGGTGGAGCTCCTGAAACGGTGCCCAGTGTGCCTCTATGCGGGATCAATTGTTCCACCTGAGGTACTGGCGTACTGCCCTCCCCCCGCACAACTAGTGAATACCGCACGTCGGCCGCTTGCCGAGATTATCGATCTAATTGCGGCTGCGGATGCACGTGGCGACGATGTTGCCCGCCTGCACTCTGGAGACATTTCGGTCTACAGTGCGGTCAACGAACAGATCCGTCATCTCCGCAAGCTGGGAATTGACTATTCCATCGTGCCCGGGGTTCCTGCCTTTGCTGCGGCAGCCGCAGCTCTTGGACAGGAGCTGACGGTGCCTACAGTTACGCAATCTCTTATTCTCACCCGTGTCGAGGGGAGAGCTAGCGCCATGCCCCCTGGGGAAACACTGGCCAACCTCGCTGCTAGTGGAGCTACTCTTGCCCTGCACTTGGCGGCTGCCTATACCGACAGTATTGTTGAAAAGCTCCTTCCGTTGTACGGTCCCGAGTGTGCATGCGCTGTTGTGGCCTATGCCAGTCGGCCAGAGGAGCAAGTGCTTCGCTGCCGTCTTAGTGACCTATCGCAGGCTGTAGCGGATGCCGGAATTCGTATGACAGCAGTGATCTTTGTCGGCCCGGGTGTAGATCTTGCCCAGGCACATCTGCTGGCGGCCCCTACCAGTTATCTCTACTCCGATAATCGCCCCCGCGATGCGTATGGACATACGATCTGTAGCATCGCTGATCGTGAGCAGGAATCACAATGAGTGGCTTAGACGAGCAGCTAGTGGGGGCAGACGGTCCCAGAACTATTCTGATCCTCGGTGGGACAAGCGAGGCAAGACAGCTTGCAGAATGTTTGGTGGAGAATCCCCGCTTCGGCCAGTGTGCCATCGTCTCTTCACTCGCGGGGAGAGTCTCCCATCCGCGTCTACCGCAGGGGGAGGTGCGCGTCGGTGGTTTTGGAGGAATACCTGGGTTGGGAAAATGGGTAGAGGATCACCATGTCGTTGCTCTCATCGACTGCACTCATCCTTTTGCCGAGCGAATTTCGGCTACTGCCCATGAGGTCAGCCGCCAACGCCGCCTTCCTCTTCTTACCGTGCATCGGCCGCCCTGGCGGGAGGTACCTGGTGACCAGTGGATTCATGTGCCTACGATGGAGGCGGCTGCTAGCCGTTTACACTGCTTTCAGCGTGCGTTTCTCACTATTGGGCGGCAGCAGCTCGCAGCGTTTTCTGCTGTGGACACCCACTGCCTTATCCGCTGTGTAGAACCACCTGCGCCACCACTGCCGCACTCCCACGAGGTCATCCTCGACCGTGGCCCCTTCACTGTGGAGGGAGAGTGTGCACTCCTCGAACACGCCGACTGTGATGTGCTGGTCACAAAAAATAGTGGGGGAGCAGCAACGTATGGGAAGATTGAGGCAGCTCGCAAACGAGCGATACCCGTTATTATGGTGGATCGACCCGTACCTCGGCGGCCCTCACCTTATCATGAAGAAGTTGAGACAACTGCTGCAGCAGTCAAGCAGCTGCAGCGGATTATCTGCTCTACGCAAGATTGCTAACGTCTTTGCTCCGGCTCGCCAGATCTGTTGCCGCGCCGAGCATGATCATCTCCGGCTTGGGGAAGGTGTACCGCGCGCTCTTCCAAAAGACCCTTTTCAGACGCCAGTAACTCGGTAGTGACGTCTGGCTCTGAAAGCAAAGCTTCGTCATTCTCGGGCTGGTATTGGCAGCCTTGTGACATTGCCTGCGCACGTGCCTCCGCATGGCGTTGTGCACGACGTTCGATGCTCTTCTGCACCCAGCGGGTCATCCAAGCAAAAGTGGGAGGGGTAAATACGTAGTCGAGACGGGAACCGCGCACTAGCTCGCGAATCAGAAGGGAAACACCTGTCACGAAGACCAGTCCGATCAGCGGAGCCCAGAAGTTCATTGAGCTGAGTACGCCCCGCGGGTCGATGAAGAGTTCACCCTCTTGCCAGGTGGACATGTCGCTGCCGGTGTGGGTGTCAATGAGGGGGAAGATATCTTTATAAAACACCCAGACGAGAATCTCGTTGAGCAGGTAGATCTCCAGGGTATGTCGCCCAAGGTAGGACAGCAGTTTTCCAAAGTAGGTACCGTCCAGCGCTACCGCGATCGCGACGCCAGTAATGAGGCCATATCCGATGAGGAGAATGTTGGCGCTGGTGTGCAGAAACTCATTGTTGATATAGCGGTAGCCTTGTTCCATCACAATGAGCAATACGAAGAGAATAAGTGCGTGGTACCAGCGACTTTTCGCAGCAACACGGATAACAATCTCGCGCCCGTATAGCCCAATGCAGTAGGAGGAAAAGTACATTGCAACGCGCGTCCACGACCATAGGGGCCCAGCCTGCGCTGAGCCTCCGATAAAGGGAGCAATCAGTGTCAGGATGAAGGACACTGCCAGCACGTAGCGCCCACGTACCCGCCGGCACACCCAAATGACGAAGGTGAAAACTAGTAAAGCCATGAGGAACCAAATTCCGTTTTCGGGAAAGATGATCCCCCGGCCCCATTGGCTCCAGAACTGGTCGAGAGAGGTGCCGCGAATAAAGTGGGAGGCCAGCAGCACGATGGCTCCCCACAGAATATAAGGAACGCCCCATAGCCACGTGCGTTTGACGATGAGCTCGGCAAAGGTGAAACGCCGAATCTTGGCTGCGAAGAGGCCAGACACCATGAAGAAAAGCGGCATACGCAAGTGAACGAAGTTCGCAGAAACGTTGTACCACAGTCCAGGTGAGTTTCCTGTGTCGATTCCCCAGGTCGATAGGTGAAGAAAAACGACCGTGAGAATGGAGATACCTTTGGCGATATCTACCCACACTACACGGGGCTTAACTGGCTTATCTGCCACTACATCTCCTAGTCGTAACGCCGCGGGGTATAGACCCGCTGACGGTCACCCACGGCCACTCTGCGCGTGCGGGAGGACCCGACGATAAGCACAGTGCGCATGTCAACATCGTCACTCGTAAAGTCGGCAAGCGTGCTGACACTGTATTGTTCCTGTTCACAGCCTACCGCTCGTACCTTAATTATCAGAGTTTCGGGACTTCGTGCGCGGCGCAGAAGTTCAATGAAGGTATCAATTTGGTGCGGGCGCGCCCGCGATTTTGGGTTATACACAGCGAATGCCAGATCCACGGTGCAACAGGCTTGAACGCGCTGCGCAATGGTTTCCCAAGGCTTCAGGCGGTCTGATAAGGAAAGGACAGCGAAATCATGGCCAAGGGGAGCACCCACAAGGGCTGCTGCTGCCAGAGCTGCCGTGACTCCAGGGTGAATCTCAATCGGCAGCTGGGCGAACCTTTCCACATCCCCGCTCTGGGGATCAAGCGTATCCAGAACTTCCATCAGCGCGGTAGCCATACCGAACACACCGGGATCCCCCGACGAAACAACAACCACTCGTTTTCCGGAGGCAGCTAGGTCTAGCGCCAGTCGCGCACGCTCTAGCTCCACCATGTTTCCCGAGCTATGGACGCGCTGGCCCTCCTTCAACGCGACTCGTTGCGTATAGGCGCCATATCCCACCACATCAGTTGCCTGGGTAAGAATATCCGCCGTGTCCGGGGTGAGGAATCTAGCGTCTCCTGGGCCCAACCCCACGACGTCCACGCATCCTTCCGCCGGGAGATTCTCCTGGCGTACAACTCCGTCAGCAACTGTCGCGGAGGGTAGCAGTACGACGGAGAAGTAGGGGATTCGTTCCCCTCTGCTGAGGACATCCGTTAAACGGACAACGTTTTCAAGCGGAGTACTGGCATTCATTACGACAAGAGCTTGTTCTAACCGGTCCGCCGCGCGGAGCGCCGAAACGAGTGTCTCGGTGGTACGGCCTAGTTTGAGTACTGCCAGCGGATCGCCGCTGCGCAGTTGGGTAGTGAGTTCTGCGAGGGGCAAGGTTGCCGGTACGACACGAAACACGTCATGATCTTCGCACAATACGCTGTTGGTGGCAGCGGCTGCCGCTTGAAAGCTGCTGATCCCGGGAATGATGTCGACCGGATAGTCCCCAGCGAGGCGGCGGCTTAGATGCTGTTGTGAGCTGTAGATAAGGGGATCTCCGGCAGCGATGAGGGCGACGGTTTTGCCAGCTGCGAGCTCAGCACGCAACAGCCTCTCAGCCGTGTCGTAAAACTCCGCTAGTGCTCCTTGGTATCCCTCTGGGTGAGAAGTTGACCCAGTAGTCACTGGGTACTCTAAGGTAAGCAGTCGCTGCTGGTCAAGGTAGGGGGTGACAGTGTGCAATGCGTGGGAGGTGTGGCCGGGGGCCTGGTGATAGGCAACGACATCAGCAGCGCACAACGCGTGAACGGCTTTGACTGTGAGGAGCTCGGGATCTCCCGGACCAACACCGATAGCATAGAGGTGTCCCCGTGGTTCTCGAGGGTGAATAGCAGCTTCATCGTTTGAGCTAGACATGGTTAGAACGCTTTCTCCGAAGGCGTGGCGAGAGCATTGAGAGCAGATACGACGATGGCTGAACCGCCTCGCCGGCCATGAACTGTCAGATACTCTGTTCGTCCCGGGTGGGACGCGCACCAGTCGGCTAGCGCCTGTTTGGATTCTGCGGCACCAACAAAACCCACGGGGATGCCAATGATAGCTGCTGGGTCGGGAATCTTTTCATCGTCAAGAAGCTCGAGGAGACGATAGAGGGCGGTCGGAGCATTGCCGATAGCAACAACAGCACCATCACTGTAGGGGGCCCACATGTCGACGGCTTGGGCACAACGGGTCAGCCCGTGCGCTGCAGCGGCGTCACGGATGCCAGACTCGTGCAGGGTACAGATTATGGGATTGTTGTGGGGGAGCCGCCGGCGTGTGATACCGGTCGCCACCATGGAGACATCACAAAGTACAGGGGCTCCAATCTGCAGCGCTCGGCGGGCGGCCTCCACACATCCTTCGCTGGCCTCAATATCGTGAGCGAGGTCAGTCTGCCCGCACCCGTGGATCATGCGTACAGCAATAGGCTCAAGCGCGGGGCTAAACCTGGAGAGATCTGCTTCCTTCCGAATGATACGGAAAGACTCGGCGTAAATGTCATCTCCCGAACTGGTGTAGCTATAGCTCATGCAGCTGATGTCCTCCGCTAGTTACTGGGGTTCGCCCATCTGCGTCCATGAGCGTTTCTACATACTCTCCTTGTGCTGTGGCTAGACGTTCCCAATGCTGTGCATTGGGGTGTCCGCACCGGCGGGCACAGCCTACATAGTGAATTCGGACTCCTGGTTGGTAGTCGGAGGAGTGCATCTGCTGCCAAGCATCACCACGTACATCAGCATGCGCACGTCGGCATCCCGGTTGTCCACCACAGGCACTAATCCAGTTCGCCGGGTGACGTGGATCGACGCTCATTCCTAACCGAGTTAGGGCGGTGCACAGGTCGTCGCGGGCAGCTGCTGAAACGCCATAGATGGCGACGCTGTGCCAGGGTGTAAAACGCACAGAGTAGCCGAAGCCGGCTAGTTCTTGTGCGGCTTCTGCGGTCATTCGCCCGAAGGGGATGGTAGCCACTACAGTATCTGCTGTGATACCGGCTGTGGGCTGGAACCGTGGTGGGAGTGATACGTCTGCGTCCTTGAGTTCGGTAAGCTGCCGCGAATAGTGCTCGCGGAGCTGCATCAAGATAGTCTCTCGACACTGCTCCTCGTCGACCATCCGCCACTGCTGGCGGGGAAATTCGGCATAGTACTGAGCAGCGGCGGCAAGTATCTCTACAAGATGATTCTGTGCGCACGTGAGGGGAGTGGGAGCGGCTGCCAGAAGGATCATCCAGCTACCGTTGGGCTGTGCCACAGCCCCAAGATCTGGGCGCTCGTAGCAGACGTCACCGCTTCCGTTATCAAGCGCGATAATGGTTCGTCCGGAGAGATCTGCGACCGCGGGGCAAGCACAGAGTGCCTGGTCGAGCTCGTCGACAAGACGTGCAAGGGAGTCAGCAGATGGGCCTTCCGAATGGTGGAGTGGGGAGACGAGAATAGTGCGCACACTATCATGGGTTGGATGGGGGAGAAGCCCCGCTGCTGCAATGTCAGCGATAAGGCCTTGATGCATGTCGCCCTTGCGGACCCCGCGCAGCTGCGGGTGTGAGCGGTTTGACAGATGTAAGAACCCGTCCCCATAGTGCGCAGCAGCCTCTCCTAAGAAATGTAGTTCAGCAGGGGTAAAAAGGCTGCCTGGTTTGCGGATGCGCGCGATGCCGCCGTCTTGTGCGGGGAAAAGTCTTAGCGCGCTTGGACACGAGTCGTGGCAGGAGTGGTCGGATTCTTGCCGAGGAATAAAGGTGTGCACTCCACTAGCCTAGTCTGTTGGGTGCATGCAGCAGGTTAGCCCACGTGCTCCTTGATACCATGGGGGAGTTACTATCGCTGAAAAAGTAGGTTCGTGTGCGCGCCGTTTTGCTTTCCACTTCTGATACTGATGGGTTAGCGGCTGCTCAGTCTCATCGCCCCTGGTTATGGCGAAACCCTTCCGGTGTAGCAGCAGAAGAAGTAACCACTCTTCTGACGGACGCCGACGTCATCGTGCTTCGCCTGCTGGGCAGCGCTCGTACCTGGGATGGTCTAATCTCACTGGTGACGGTACTAGAGAAACCCCTTGTGGTGGTTTCCGGCGAACAATTGATCGACACCGAATTGTTGGCGTGTTCCACGGTCTCAGCTGAGATTGCGCACGTCACTCATCTCTATCTTGCGGCATCCGGTGCGGATAATATGGAGTCTCTCTGGGATTACCTTGAACTCGCGGTCTGTACCCCGGGGATGAGTCCGAGGGAAGCAAGCAACCACGTGCCGGCACCCCACGCACATCCTGCCTGGGGCATTATGGGTACAGATCCCGGTAAGAACGAGCTCGCTGGAGCCAAGGGCCGAGTGGGGATTGTCTTCTACCGCTCGCACTATCTCGCCGGAAACACTGCGTTTATAACAACACTTGCAGAGGCGTTTTCTACGTGTGGGGGAGTAGCAGTGCCTATTTTTGTGTCGTCTCTGCGCACTCCCGACGAAGATTTGCTGAACTATCTGGGGACCTTTGACGCACTTGTCGTGACGGTGTTGGCCGCCCATCAACCAGGACAATGTACTTTCCCCGATTCTGCTGTTACCACCCCGTGGGATAAGGACGACACGTGGGATGGAGGAGCCCTTGCTCGTCTGGGTATCCCCATCTTCCAGGGACTTTGTCTGACCTCTCCACACGACAAGTGGTTGGAGTCTGATGAGGGGATGAGCCCGTTGGATGCTGCATCGCAGGTGGCAATTCCCGAATGCGATGGGCGTATCATCACTGTGCCTTTTAGTTTTAAAGAGGAGGGAGAAGACGGTCTCAGCCGTTACGTGGCAGACCCCGAACGCTGTTCCCGATTGGCATCACTGGTGATGAGGACGGTGCGGCTGGGTTACCTTGCCAATGCCGATAAGCGTATTGTTCTTATGCTCTCGGCTTATCCAACAAAGCATGCCCGCATTGGTAACGCGGTTGGGTTGGATACTCCTGCCTCAGTCCTCGCGTTGCTCCACGCTTTGGCTGCTGCCGGCTATACCGTAGATGAAGCAGCCATCCCGGGTTATAGCATTGACGATCCTGCTGCCGATAATCCGGCCGAGCTGATGAAAGCGATTATTGCGGCGGGTGGGCAAGACGCAGATTGGCTGACGGATGAACAGGTTGCTGCAAATACACTCCGGTTGGACGCTGCAACCTATGAGCATTGGCTCCGCCTGTGCCCACTTCAGCTGCAGCAGAAGGTTGAAGATGCCTGGGGCCCTGCTCCCGGAGAGCTATTCGTGGATGCTCGCCGTAGCGGACACCCAGAGATCTTTTTTGCCGGCTTGGAGCTTGGCAACGTGTTGGTGATGGTACAGCCACCGCGCGGCTTTGGGGAGAACCCTGTGTCGATCTACCACGATCCGGAGCTGGCCCCGTCACACCACTATCTTGCTGCCTACTGGTGGCTTGCCGCGGATCGGACGGTTGGCGGCTGGGGTGCGCACGCGATCGTACATGTGGGGAAGCATGGCAATTTGGAGTGGCTGCCAGGAAAGCAGAACGCACTTTCCCCTTCCTGCGGACCGGATGCGGCACTGCGGGACCTTCCCGTCATTTATCCCTTCTTGATTAATGATCCTGGCGAGGGTACTCAGGCTAAGCGGCGTGCCCATGCTGTGCTAGTAGATCACCTTATTCCCCCTACTCAGCGTGCGGAATCCTATGGAGACATTGCTCGACTGGAGCAACTACTGGACGAACACGCGAACATTAGCGCGATGGATCTGGCGAAGCTTCCTGCCATTCGGCAGCAAATTTGGACCCTGATGACGGCCGCTCAAATGCATCGAGATTTAGGACTTGAGGAACGGCCTAATGAGGATGAGTTTGATGACATGCTCATGCATGTCGATGGATGGCTCTGCGAGATCAAAGATGTCCAGATTCGTGACGGCCTCCATGTTCTCTCCCGTGAGCCCCAGGGGGAGCACCTCACGAATATGGTGCTCGCCATTGCACAAGCTCGTCAATTATGGGGTGGCCAGGAGATTCTTCCAGGATTACGTGAGGTCCTCGGCCTCAAAGAGGATGGAACTGATAGTCGGCATCAGGTGGACAGGGCAGAAGAACATGCCCGTTTCCTCGTCGAAGACTTGGCGGCACACCAGTGGGATGTTGGCCTGGTGACTGATGCAATCAATCGTTATTGTGAAGCTTTTCATGTGGGTTCGGAAGCCTTTAATAGTGCACGCCTCCCGCAAGTTCTGAAGTTTTTGTGTGAGGTGGTGGTACCGCGTCTGCGTCAGACACGGCAGGAAATTCCCCACGTATTAGCAGCCCTTGATGGTGCTGCAGTACCACCTGGACCAGCTGGTTCACCGTTACGCGGACTTGTGTCGGTCCTCCCGACCGGACGTAATTTTTATGCCCTTGACCCTCGCGCCATTCCTTCCGAGCTCGCCTGGGAGACCGGTCAAGATCTCGCACGGACTCTGCTCGACCGTTATTGTGACGATCACGGCAGATATCCCGAATCTATCGGCATTTCTTTGTGGGCGACATCCGCAATGCGGACCAGCGGTGACGATATTGCCGAAGTACTCTCGCTGCTTGGGGTTCGTCCTGTGTGGGATGCTCAGAGTCGACGTATTACCGGGTTGGAGATCATTCCACTTTCCGAATTGGGGCGTCCGCGTATTGATGTGACGCTCCGCATCTCAGGCTTCTTCCGTGATGCGTTCCCTGCTGCGATCGCACTGATGGATGATGCCGTACAGCTTGTGGCAGATCTCCCTGAAGATACTGCAGATAACTACATCCGTGCACACGCCTTACTTGATGAGCCGGGGGGAAGTAGCGGTAAGAACTGGCGCACTGCCACGACACGTATCTTTGGTTCACGACCCGGGACCTATGGTGCTGGTGTAATCCAGTTGATGGAAAGTGGACAGTGGGAGACAACAAAAGATATAGCAGAGGTATACACTACCTGGGGTGGATACGCTTACGGCCGTAATATGGCTGGTATCGAAGCACGAACAGCCATGCAACGCAATTTCGCGCGGATCACCCTCGCAACGAAGAATATCGATTCCCGAGAACACGACATCTTCGATTCTGACGACTACTTCCAATTTCATGGCGGCATGGTAGCGACGGTGGAAGCGCTCCGCAATCATAAACCTGCCTCCTATATCGGAGACTCTACGCGCCCATCAGCTGTCCGGCACCGTAGCCTCAGTGAAGAGGCCACACGGGTGGTGCGAGCACGGGTGCTTAATCCTCGCTGGCTGGCAGGAATGCGTAAACATGGCTACAAGGGCGCCTTTGAGATGGCAGCCACAGTTGATTATCTCTTCGGATACGACGCGACAACAGGCGTCTTGGACGATTGGATGTATGGCGCGGTAGCTGAATCCTACCTCCTTGATACAGAGAATCGCACTTTCTTGGAAGAGGCCAACCCATGGGCATTGCACGGCATGTGTGAGCGGCTTATGGAAGCGGTTCAGCGGGGACTCTGGGAGAATCCCGACTCACGGATGTTGGAGCAGCTCACCGATCTCTTGTTAGAAACTGAAGGATCCATGGAGTGATGTCCGCTCCTTCTCCTCGTTCTGTATTCAGCTCCATCGTGAAGCTATTGGGGCCGATAATTATTGTTCCCGCTATTGGTGGAGGTGCAAGTTATTTCAGTTTTGCACCGTACAACCTTTGGCCGCTGGGAGTTGTTGGTATCGCACTATTATTCGGAGGTCTCGGCCTACTCGTGGCGATGCGGCGGCGGCACTTTTATTGGTGCGCGGCAGGCGCTGGATTTGTGTGGGCACTAGCTCTCTACCTCCCACTTTTCCAGTGGATTCAGACTTTTGTCGAAGAGCCACCGTGGATTGCATTATGTATCATCCTGGCCCTGTTTGTCGTGGCGATCACGGTTCCTGTCGTCCACTTCATGAGGCTTTGGGGAGTCTTCTCAGTTCGCACGGCGGCGGCGAGCGCACTCTGGTGGACTGCAGTGGAAGCGGTTCGGGCCCGTTTTCCCTTTGGAGGTTTTTCCTGGGGGACTCCCGCCTATGGGCAGTCGACCAGCCCACTCGTCAGTGCCGCGCCGTGGGGTTCCGCCTCGGCCGTCACTTTTCTTGTAGTGATGTGGGCTTACACCCTCGTGATAGGTGCCGCAGCGGCGCTATTCCTGGCGTATGCTGCCGTATGCAGACGGGACGATAGAGGGCATACAGGAATCTTTTCGTGGTATTCGTGGCCACGCCCGCCCAAAGTTTTTCGATCTGCAGTAGGTGTGCTGCTGATTGTTCTTACCATGACTTCAGGTTCGTTTATCTATGACTTCTCGCAACGTACTCATGCCGAACCCACCAGCACCCGACGCATCGCTTTTGTTCAGGGTGATGTGTCTACTTCCGGACTGACGTTTAACGCGATTCGGATGGAAGTGTTGGAGAATCACGCGCAGGCAACCTTCCGTCTGGCTGATGCAGTGAGATTGGGAAAGCAGCCTCAACCTGACATAGTGGTTTGGCCGGAGAACTCCGCGGACATTGATCCTTTAGGCAATCCTGATGCCAATGCGCTTATTACCAGTGCTGCCAGAGCTATTCGAGCACCAATTCTAGTGGGGGCGGTCTTAGGACGAAAGTCTCATAATCCGGAGCTCAACGCCATTCTATTATGGACATCTGATGGTTATCAGGGTATACGTCATGTAAAACGTCATATTCAGCCTTTTGGAGAGTATCTCCCTCTCCGTGGGTTAGTGGAAAAGATCTCCCCCTATGCAGTTTGGGCAGGTAATTTTCAGGCGGGGAGGGGAAATGGGATCATTCCGGTTGATGGTTCCCGTGCTGGTGTCGCAACCTGTTTCGAGATCATTTTCGGGGATAGTGGCCGACGCGCGATACACCATGGCGCAGATTGGTTAGCTGTCCCCACGAACAATGCGACCTTTGGCTATTCTCATGAGACCTACCAACAGCTGGGTATCAGCCAGTTCCGAGCGCGGGAGTTACACCGTTGGGTAGTAGTTGCGGCAACGTCTGGAGCCAGTGCGTTTATTAGTCCGGAGGGCGCTATTATGGACGAGACCTCCCTTTACGAACAGGATTTTGCGGTTCGCACAGTGTCTCTTTATCAGACGCGAACTGCCGCCACTTGTATCCAGCCGTGGCTAGATGGAGTTCTCTGCGTGCTGGCGGTGTTGGTGTGTGGCGGATCGATTATTGCCCGGAGGAAGCGTAAAATTACGCTCTAGCCTTACAGCTTGAACAGCCCTGAGATGCCCACCTACGGGTGGCCAAATAAGGAACAACATGTCTGCAAATGAATTGAAGCCAAGCGCCCGTACGCTGGTGATCATCCCTACCTACAACGAGGAAGAGAATCTTCCACTTATTGTGGAACGGGTTCAGACCGCTCAGCCTGACGTCCACATTCTGGTCGTTGATGATAACAGCCCGGATGGTACTGGTGATCTTGCTGACAAGCTGGCAGCCGAAAATGAAGGCTCGATCTTCGTCATGCATCGTGAGGGCAAAGGCGGCCTCGGCGGCGCCTACATTGCCGGTTTCCATTGGGGTCTGGAGCGCGATTACACCGTTTTGTGTGAAATGGATGCGGATGGCTCTCACGCGCCTGAACAGCTTTGCCGTCTGCTGGACCGCATTGATGAAGGTGCGGACATGGTGCTCGGTTCCCGCTATGTGCCGGGTGGCACCGTAGTGAACTGGCCGAAGAAGCGGGAGATCCTGTCCCGTGGTGGCAACATTTACACTCGCATCGTGTTGGGTGCCAAACTGAACGATATTACCGGCGGGTACCGTGCGTACCGTCGTGAGGTGTTAGAAACTATCGACCTCGATGCGGTGGGCTCTGTCGGTTACTGCTTCCAGATTGACCTCGCTTGGCGCGCAATCCAAGCTGGCTTTACTGTCGTCGAGGTTCCCATCACCTTCACCGAGCGCGAAATCGGTGAATCGAAGATGAGCGGAAACATTATCACTGAAGCCTTCGGGCGAGTCTTTCTTTGGGGTATCCAGTCTCGTTGGAAAAAGCTTCTCACGCTCCTTCATCTAAAGAAGTAAGACATGCTGATAAAGAATGGCCCACGGGAATTTCCCGTGGGCCATTCTTTATAACGTTAGCCCGCTTACCTGGCAGACCATGTCTTAACCGAAACGCAGCTGCTGTGGGGGAGAGGCGGCGTGTTCTGCTCCCACCGTGCGTTGTTTAGGCGTTGTTAGTGGGCACACGACGGCGACGCTTCTTCAGCACCTCAAGACGCTCT
This sequence comes from Mycobacteriales bacterium, assembly GCA_018376445.1. GTDB lineage: Bacteria > Actinomycetota > Actinomycetes > Mycobacteriales > Mycobacteriaceae > Lawsonella. The sequence continues at coordinate 32,624 of JAHABL010000002.1, read as the reverse complement.
TGGAGCAGCTCGTCGAGCTCGTCAAGACTGCGACGTTCAAGCAGCATATCCCAGTGGGTGCGTGGCGGCTTGACCTGCTTGTCGTCTTCTTCTTCTCCATCGACACGGGTACCTTCCATGCCGTTCTTACAGATCCACGTCTGTGGAATCTCTGCTTCATGGGAGAACGGAACAACGAATTCTTCCCCGTTGTCACAGCGGTATGTCACCATCTGACGAGGTGCTAAGTCGTGGTTACGATCAGTCTCATAACTAACGGCGCCAAGTCGACTACCTCGCAAAACGCGATCAGCCATGCAGAATCATTCCTTACGTTACTCAATTAAATGTTATTTATAACACATAAATAACATACAGACAAAGCATCTCTCAGATATAACAACGGCGAAGAGGTCATTTTAGTTCCGACAACCACGAGGATCCAGCAAAATGCTCAACTCCACCGTATAGTTGCGTATATTCTACCGTTTCACGGAAGAAGACACGAAAGGCGATTATGGTGGAGTCACCGTATACAACACACCACGAAGATGCTCACTGTGCGTGGTGCGGTCGCGATATCTCCACAAACACTCGTGGACGAAAACGTAAATACTGCTCACAGTCTTGTCGGCAACGTGCTTATGAAGCACGCCATGACCTTACACAGCGTGGACTGCCGAATGACGTTATCGTCCTCAGTCAGGATGATGCAGAAGCTATTATCGACCGTATTTTCCAGGCGCGCTGTGCTGCAGAGGATCTTCTTATCGCGATCACTGAAGGTGCAAATACACAAGAGCTCCATGAGATTGCTGATGAAGTTGTGGCGCTCACCCGGGAGGCGGAGCGTCTTCGATAAAACCGGAATTGCTCCTGTCCTTCAATTAATGGCACACAACGGCAGTACACGGCTCAATTAGGATCCCGCAGCTTAATTCACTTCCTTACCTTAGGTTCTCTCACCTGTAGCCACAGCATGTTATTTTGTCACTGTGACAAAAGTAAACTCGTGTGACTAGTGCGATATGGCAGGGAAATGGGTAATGCCGTTGCGGTCAGTGGGGCCACTAGGACCCAGGTAGTCTTATATACGCCCCCCAGGAATAACCAAGCAACGAGCTAATAGAGTGTAATCACACTACACGTAACAAGAAGTATGAGCACTCGTCGCGATAAAACCAAACATGATGTCTCCAGTCACATTCGGACTTGCTCGTTCCACGCACGAAGCACGGATATGTTTACCATTTTTGAGTAGATGTTCCCTGTGCCTTCTCTGCAATATTCGGAACTGACACTTCTCTGCAGAGCCTTTCAGTTTCCCTCTTTATCCGATAATCTACATTATGTCATTTCAGCTATTACACAGAAGCCGCGTCTCTACCTTGGGTTGAAAGTGGTTCCCTCCCCGAAAAGCCCTAACGTTTCTGGAAAACCAACCGTTGGTACTCGAGAGCCCCCGTACGCACTCCCGCGCGTGACAGTGCCAATGCTGTGCGCCACAAGCGGCGATAGGCTGCGTCGTAGCCCAATGCGCCCGCCTGCGAAACATGTGCACGGAAACTCTCATCCCATAATTCAAATGACCGCACGTAGTGATGCCCGCAGTGAGTCGCTTGGGTTAAACGAGCTCCGGCAGCCATAAGAGCTGATACGCACTCTTCCCGAGAACGCAATTGAGTATCTGTATCGACGTACGCCCACCACCATGCGAGAGGCATCTCTTGATGAGGGCGCCCCCGCCATGGCCTCTCCACGACAATTCGGCCGCGCGGAGCCACATCTTCGGCCACAAGCTGCGGCAGGGCATCAAAAATAGCGTCGTGTGGAAGCGGAGAGATCGAGATGAGGACGTCATAGACGCCCGTCTGGCTGAACAATCCGGGAATAAGACGAAGTTGTCCCCCCTGCGCCATATCAGCCCGGGTGGTGAGAATCTTCTCAACTTGTGGGGTCTCACACAACACTGTGACATCGCACCCAAATGCCACCGCTTCTAGTGCAGTTTCCCCCCACTCAGCGCCGATAAAGAGAACTTTATCGCGACGACGTAAGTCAGCATCAAGGAGGACACGTGAGACTCGTCGCCGTTGCGCATCATACAGGTCTTTGCGCAACGGCAAAGGCGACGGATCATCAAGATACACTTCCGCCACCCCATTATCGACCACGGTCGAGCGCGGACCATTGATGAAATCTGCAGCACCAAAATTGAACGTCTCATCGAGATACGTCGAAAAGAACTCAAATGATCGATCCCGCGGAGAAGCGACTAATGGTTGACGACGCTGAGCGCGTTCTTTGCGTGGCAACGCCCCTTTGAGAGACATAGCGGTACCCCAAAAATAGGAGGGGTCTTGGGCATCCCATTCCCCTGCCATAAAGCTTTCCGCCAGCCCTAACCATCCATCCCGAGCAAACCGTTCATCGACGGACGCCTCATCATAGAGTTTCACCGTACGCGCCGCTTCAGTACCCTCCAACGGCAAGCGCCCCGGTACGAGTTCAGGACACTCCCCTGCCTCCGTTACCCACATAAACTGTGGGAACTCATCTCGAACATGGCGTTGACGAAGCCGGAAGTGTGAGGCGGAGGGAGTGGCAAGGCGTGGCCATTGCGACAGGTCGAGCACGCTCATTACCGGATCGTCACCTTCCTGAGGAGCACAAGTAGTACTCCCCCATGGTAAGCCCTAGGCGCCATCAACACCCGTAGGAAACGGCAGTGAGACCGACACAGATGAGAGGCGATGGGAGCTACTCGTCGTCGGGAGTACCCATGGGAAGGTTGGCCACCCGCAGCTTCCCTTGTGCTGCCCGTTTACCATCCTCGCGGACAATATCAACAACCCAAATCTGCTGAGTCCTGCCACGATGAAGCGGAGTAGCCGTAGCGATTAACCGCCCTTCGGTGACGGGTCGGAGGAAATCTGTACTGTTGGAGGACCCAACAGCTAGCCCTCGCCCACCTAACCACCACCACGCGGCAAGAGAGGCGACATCCTCCACTAATGATGTGTAAACTCCGCCGTGGACAATACCCATTGGCTGGCACAGTTCCGGTCGCACATCCAAGTGAGCGACTACCTTGTCTATGGAAACCTCGTCATAAACAATGCCAAGGGTGTGGGAGAACCCTTGAGCCGCGAGAATCTCTCGCGCTTGATCCAATTCTTCCCCGAAGAGGGTACGCCCGACATAGGGCGCATAGAGATCCATAACGTCGCGCATTCGATAACTCCTTGCATCATAGTGATGGCTAGAGTCTACCGATCCTCCGAGAAAGAGGAAGGCCCAGACGCTCACAGCTCTCATAAACGTATCGCATGCGACGCTCCACTTGATCGCGTTTACGGGGATAACGATGCATGACAAGCTTAGCGTAGCTGTTGATAAGTCCACGCAAAGGGCCCCAACACTGAGATTCGGTGTAGCGACTTAAGCGACTCAATTCCCGCATGATTGGCACCAGGCTCTCCTGTGCCTGAAGCATTGTCCAGTCAGCCATATCTTGTTCAGATGGGATGACATGGAACGGCCGCAGCTTGGATACGTAGGGGTCATCTCCGAGCACACGCACCCGGGCGTGCTCTGCGCCATAGCGGTCGAATCCGCCTAACACATGTGTGCGGAGGAGAATATTCCTTGGACATACCTCCCACACTCGTCCGCTCAGCATGTAGCTAGAAACCACACCGCCCAGCACAAGGTGGATCATATGCGCACATACTTCTTCGACTGCCCGTTCTTTATCTTTGCTCGGGTCGACGATGGAGTGATAGTACTCTTCAAGATACTTGTTTTTAATCACATCAGTAATGGTGATCCAGCGGCGCCGCGGGCACTCTTCAAGGTCCGCTACAGAATACAAGTGAGGCTCCTCCTCACACAGGCTGCCGCCCATATCCGAAATCTCGTGTAACACTTCTTTGGCATACATCTCAAGCACTTGCTGGTACTCCCTTGTTTTTAGGATCACCTTCCCTCCAGCACCAGGTAAGTTTGCTATTTTTTTCTCGTAATTTCAAACCGGTGCAACTGATTAAGCGTTAATGAAGGCGAATAAATGAGCAGAATAAGACGAAACGTATGTGGATCCGTACAATGGAAAGGGAAAAATAGGAGAGAAATCCAGCAAGCTTATGGAAGTCGCTACACAAATTCTGTCATTAATTGGATTTGTGGCAATTACTGGCATCACTGCCATTTTTGTCGCCGCAGAATTCTCACTGACAGCACTCGAAAAGTCGGCCGTTGACAGAGAGGCCGCCGCTGGTCACAAAAGTGGGCAACGTCTAAAGCATGCCCATCAACACCTATCATTTGCATTGTCCGGATGCCAGGTCGGTATCACTATCACAACGCTTATCACTGGCTACCTCGCGGAGCCAGTACTTGCACAGTTTTTGACGCCTCTCTTGCGGAAAATCCCCAACATCTCGGATTCGGCGGTTAACGGAATTTCACTCGCTCTCGCACTTATTATCGCCACCATTCTCTCCATGACATTTGGCGAACTCGTGCCAAAGAACTGGGCAATTAGTGAGTCTATGCGTTTAGCCAAAGCGACCTCACCGTTCCTCATGGGCTTCTCCGTACTTTTCCGCCCCCTGATCAATAGTCTTAACAGTTCTGCTAACAGCATCATCCGCCAGTTAGGTGCTAAACCTGTCGATGAGCTAGCTTCCGCTCGCTCTCCACAGGAATTGGACAGAATCGTCCAAGAATCGGCTTTAGATGGCCATCTGCCGGCTCATACGGCACAGGTGGTCCAAAGATCCCTCCGCTTTGGCGATCTGTCCGCAGAAGACATTATGACCCCTCGTTCTCGAATTGAGACGATTGCAGCCGATGCGGTGGCCCGTGATCTCCTGTCACTGTCGGAAGAAACCGGACACTCTCGTTTCCCTGTCGTCTCCGGTGATCTCGATAGCACGCTGGGCATCGTGCATGTGAAGGACGCTTTTACCCTCTCCCCCGCCAAACTCACTAGCGTCACTATGCGTGACCTCATGAAACCCCTCCCCCGTGTCCCCGACAGTTTGGATGCCGACGCTGTACTCAGCACTATTCGGGCCAGCGGCCAACAGTCCGGCCTCGTTATTGACGAATATGGTGGCGCAGCGGGACTCGTCACCATGGAGGACATCATCGAAGAGATCCTCGGTGACGTCCGCGACGAACACGATGCGAGCCTCCTTGACGTACTTAAACGCGGTAATAGCTGGGATTGCTCCGGCCAACTCCGACGAGATGAAGTCGCTGCGGCGACCACCTACTTGTTCCCCGACAACCCCTCGTTTGACACCCTCGGCGGTCTTATCATGTGGAAACTGGGGCGCATCCCCGAAGAAGGGGACGAATTGGCCGTGCCATCCGAAGTGCACGCCGTCAGCGATGTGCAAGAAATACAGTGGTACTGCCGTGTCATCAAGATGGATGGGCGACGCGTCGACCGCGTGCTATTGACCCCACGCCCACTTGCTACCGTCACGGCGAGGGGAGAACAGCAATGAGCACCCTCCCGGCAATCCTCCTCCTTATTCTCCTCCTCGCTGTCAATGCCTTTTTCGTAGCAGCAGAGTTTGCTCTTGTGTCATCTCGACATGATCGTTTGGAGGCACTGGCCGCCGCCGGCCATTCGCGTGCCTACAAGGTGATCGATGCCTCTGAGCACCTCTCGATGATGCTCGCGACCTGTCAGTTAGGTATCACTGTGGCTTCTGTGCTGCTCGGCAAAATTGCAGAACCGGCCATTGCCAAACTCCTGGCAAAACCGCTCGCGCTCGCCGGTGTCTCCGGCTTTTCGCTCCACACCATCGCTTTTATCGTCGCCCTCGTCATCATTTCCTACCTGCATATTCTGCTAGGTGAGATGGTCCCCAAGAACTTCACTATCTCTTCTCCCGAACGTACTGCTATCATCATCGTCCCCCCGATGCTGATGATTATGAAGGTGTCACGTCCACTCATTCACTTCTTCAATGCATTGGCAAATGGCACCTTGCGCCTCATTGGCGTGAAACCGCGAGACGAACTAGAACATCGCGTCACGTCCGCTCAGCTCAAAGCTATGATCGGCGAATCGAGCGGAGAAGGACTCATCGACGATGACGAGACGCGCCGCCTGGACCGGGCACTCGAAGCATCTGATCGTCCCGTGCGTGCCATTATGATTCCCGTCCATCGCATGCGCACTCTAGAATTGCAAGAGGGCCACATCACTCTGGAATCCCTCCAGAAACTGGTTCGGGAAACCGGTTATTCTCGCTACCCCGTAAAGAACGACATCGGCCATTACCTGGGCTTCCTCCACATTAAGGATGTGCTGGACTACCTTTACTCGGATGAGTTGAGCGGAAAGCCAATTCCCGTCAATCTTATTCGTCCGCTCATTACATTCCCCGGAGATTCCAGCATCGATTCTGTTTCCGCTCGTATGCGTCGTCTACGTTCACATTTGGCCCTGGTCACGGACCCGGAAACTGATCAGATTATTGGGTTCGTCGCCTTGGAAGATCTTATGGAAGAATTTGTAGGTACGGTCCGCGATTCCACGCATAAGATTCCGGAGTAAGAACAATGTCTCTCGAAAGCTCACGGCACCGGTCGAAAAACCGACCGCGGAAATTCTTGGCTGGCTGGATTATCGCAGCTGTCCTGGTGGTCCTGGTGGTGATCGCTGCAGCCGTGGGCTGGACATTAGCGCACAAGAGTGTTGATGATAGCCGTACGCTTGATGCCGTGCAGGATTGTTCCGCAGGCTACCTTACTATCGAGATTTGGGCCCCCGCAGGAGTGCAAGAGTCTCTCACGGAGCTAATTACTTCCTATCAAACTACGCTTCCGTCGGACGGCGGACTATGTGCCTCCTTCTCGATCTCTGCTCAACAGTCTGGAGAAGCTGCTACCGCGCTCATGAAACGGACTCCTTACGTTCCGGGTGTCTGGATCGGATCGCTTTCTGATATTAAAAAAGTTGAAAAGAAACACCCTTCGTTGGTGGTCACTAAACCAGAGAAAATGAAGGGAACATCGTTTTACTCCGTAAGCCTTGATTTAGCGCAGAACGCCCCTGCTAACCTTGACGAAACGACTGCGGAACACACTGCTGAGGCCACACAAGCTGCGGTCGACGTTGATGCTTTCCTACAGCAGAATGAGTTACATTTTTCGGAAACGACGACGGTTGCCCCTGTAAAGAAGCCCTGTCCTACGACCCATACGATCCCTGCAGAAAGGACTCCTGCTGTATAGACTGACCCACGCAGGAGAGTTTGTCCGAGCATAAATAGTGCGGACTCACCAATTGTGGTGGGTCCGCACTGATACGTCTGTGAGAAAGGGCGACGCCTACCCAATTCGGCGTGCACGCCGACGGCGCATGTCCGCCAATTCATCAACCAGCGGCACTGCTGTGACAGCAGAACTCTCAATGTGCTCGGCCGGGAAGTGCGTAATAGATCCTGTGAGTTCTTTCATTGTGCCGGAAACGGCAATTCCGAATACACCTTGGCCATCCTGAATAAGGTCAAACATTTCCTCCGCCGATGTGCATTCATAGACAGAGGTGCCATCGGATACGAGGGTGGTGTTGGATAGCTCAGACACGCCTCGGTCACGGAGATGGTCAACGGCGATACGAATGTTCTGCAGCGAGATTCCGGTATCCAACAGCCGCTTTACAATCTTCAACGTGAGAATGTCTTTAAAGGAGTAGAGTCGCTGCGAGCCAGAACCTTTCGCGCCACGGATAGAAGGCTCAACAAGACCAGTACGTGCCCAGTAGTCGAGCTGACGATAGGTGATACCGGCAATCTGGCAGGCGGTAGGACCGCGGTAACCGGTTTGCTCATCAGGAATGGAACGGTCAGGGAAGAGTCCCGGCTGTTCACTGTGATTGTCGCTGTGGGACCCGAAGTTATCCATACTTCCACCTTGCGCACGTCACGTCAGCTGCATCTTTACTGCCAATGGTAACCCAGCACGGGAACAAAGTGTTACTTATGTGATAAAAATTGCTGATGTTACTGATGTGACTGGTCTTGCCTTACGTGAATAAAGAGTATTTGTCGAGAAATATCTGAGCAATAGGACACGCCCAAAAGCTTCAAGTATTAGTTGAGACTTTTAGTTTTTCTCGTCATCGGGACCATCCAAAAAATCATCCATCGAAAGATGATCCAGCATCTCACGGAATGCGTCGATCTCCCCACTTAGATCATCGGGAAGCTCCTCAGAAAATCTCTCCACGTCAGCCTCAGCTGCGCCCCCGGAAAGCCTAGCTGCGGACTCGCCACTCTGCGGATCGACCACCCCAAAGGCATTAAGGACAGTATCCTCCACAGTAATCTCGCAACCACATGTTGCCGCTAGGATCAAAGCATCAGAAGGTCGACTATCTACGCGACGACCATTATCAAGCACAATCTCCGCCCAGAAAATGCCATCCCGCTGGGCAGTCACACAGACGGACTGTACCTCTGCCCCTGCCGCCTGAATAGCCTTCCACAACGTCGTGTGCGTAAATGGACGTGGAATCTCCGTCTTAGCCATCGCGAACGTGAGCAGTGCAGTCTCCTGCTCCCCTATCCACATACCGAGAATTCGATCCCCTGTTCGCTCACGCAGCATAACGATGGGATCATCCTCGGGGGTATCAGCTTGAATACCGACGATACGTACCGGAACTCTCATTAATAATCCAACACATCCCGAAGACGTTGCTTAAGCAGACCCGCCGCCAAATCACTCGCACTGTTGGCCAACACGCGTGCTTGTTCTGCAGTACGACCCTTAACTTCAGCGGATTGCAACGCGCGACTTGCACCAGCAGCCTGTCGTACTAGATCGGCAATTCGATCTATCGCAGTTCGGAATGAACGTAAATGTCGCGTATCAATGCCGGACTCACACAGCGTTTTACACGCTTCGACGATCGCGATGTCATCTTCGACATAGAAGCCTGCCCCAGTTGCACGAAGCAGGTCAGCGTCGATGAGAGCATCCAAAAACTCCGGGTCAATCCCCGTCTTCAGACACAACGACCGCTCAGTCAGCCGCACTTGGCTAACGTGGGAGAAGTTCTCCTTATGCTCGGTGACGGCGCTCAACGGCATGGTCGACTGCTGGTGCAACTCAGCCAACGTCAGCTCGCCGGCATCCACTCTCTCCAACTGTTCCCCGATCACTTTGTTGGGGAGGAACAAGTCTCGCTGAGCGGTCAAGATAAAACGCAACCGCTCGATATCAGAACGGGAGTACCGGCGATAGCCGGATGCTGTCCGTGACGGGCTAATCAGCCCTGCAGATTCGAGAAATCGAACTTTGGACAGTGAAATATCGTCAAACTCTTTCGCTAACAGTTCAACGACAGAGCCGATGGACATCGTCGCATCGGATGATCGCAGAGGCTGCGCCAACATTTAGGCGCCTCGACGCGGACCAGTCAGGAACACCAGACGAAACTTACCGATCTGAACTTCGTCGCCGTTATTGAGTGTAGTGGAGTCAGTGGGCTCACGGTTAACGTACGTACCATTCAGGCTTCCGACATCGGAGACGCTGTAGACGTCACCCTCACGGCGGAACTCGGCATGGCGACGAGAAACAGTGACATCATCTAGGAAAATATCCGACTCCGGATGGCGACCAGCGGTAGTGACATCCCGGTCCAGGAGGAATCGAGAACCAGCGTTAGGACCCCGCTTGACCACAAGCAGAGCAGAGCCTTCTGGAAGACCATCGACAGAAGCAGCTTTAGCAACAACGGGCTCAGTAGCAGCCAGGTCGCTTTCCTTCAATAGCTTGGCACGGAAAACAGAAGTGGTCTCCGTGCTGGGTTCCTGGAATGGGTAACCGACGGGATTCTCGCTCACTAGTCTTCCTTTCTAAAACGGACACCAAGGGGCCCGCACAACACTCAATTCCTGGTTTAAGGATACCCTGCAAAGGCTCTTTCGTGCACCCTCTTGAGACCCTAAATCGCCATCAGATTAACCACTCTCTACCGCAGAATTCGCTTGTCTTCCTCCCACTGTGCCTTCTCTTCTGGAGTCAGCACCGGAACCTTCTTGAACAGCAGGAATCCACGATAGGTGTAAAGAATGCCCGTCCAAATGTAGAGCGCAAATGCCCAGATAAAAATGGCCCATGCAAGAGGCATCACCCAGTGATTCCAGGATACGGGTAAATATGCCAACAACAACATGGGGAACGCCACCATTAAACTGGCGGTGGCAAGTTTGCCTAGGTAAATAACCGACATGCGAAGCCCACGACGTTCGTACACGAAGATCAATCCGGCAAGGAATATGTCGCGGCAGACGATGATGACAACCATCCACCACGGGATGAAGCCAACGATCGCCATGGAGATGGGCACAGCAACCGTCATCAGTCGGTCGGCTGCGGGGTCCAGATAACTGCCGATCTTCGATTCCACGTGCCAGAAACGGGCGATTTTTCCATCCGCCCAGTCGCTCACCCCGACGATGATGAGGACGACAAAAGCCATGATGTAATCATGCTTCCCCACCAATAGCCAGATAAACACTGGCACCAGGAAGAGGCGGATCAGACTAATAAGGTTAGGGACCGTAAACACACGGAGAGATGCAGGGTCCACGGGCTCCTCTTCAGGAAGAGGAGGAGGCGGGGGAACATCACGTTTGATATCCGGTGGGACTGCCAACGCCTTGTGCCCGTCAACAACTGGTTCGAGATCAACAGCATCGCGCAGAATCTCATGAACACGCTCACTATCCAGTTCACGCTTGCGATCTCGTTTACGAGCAGCTGCCACGGCGGCCACCTTCTTCATTTCTATTGTGAGGAGTTCTTTTCGAATGGGCGGTACACGACGCCAAAGGTTACGCCGTATACCGCCCATCGCGAAGACAAAGGGTTACTTCTATTATCTAGATAACACCCATATCAATCATTGAATCGGCAACCTTAATGAAGCCGGCGATATTCGCACCGATCATGTAGTTGTCCGGGAAACCATACTTTTCAGCGGTTTCGATCGAAGTATGGTGAATATTCACCATGATCTGATGGAGACGCTGATCCGCCTGGTCGAAAGACCAGTGGCTGCGAGCGGCGTTTTGTTCCATTTCCAGGCCAGAGGTAGCAACACCGCCGGCGTTGGACGCTTTACCGGGGGCAAACCGCACACCCGCCTCGTTGAAGATATCGATGGCATCCGGAGAGCATGGCATGTTGGCACCTTCGGCAACAAACTTGGTGCCATTCTTCACCAGTTTGGCAGCTGCTTCACCATCGAGTTCGTTTTGCGTGGCACACGGCAAAGCGACATCACATTCAACATCCCAGATGGAGCCACCGGAAACGAAGGTCGCATTCGGGCGCTTGTCCGCGTAATCCTTGATACGTCCGCGTTCGACCTCCTTGACCTGCTTGAGCAGATCAAGATCAATGCCGTCGGAATCATACACGTAACCCGAAGAATCAGAGGCAGTGATAACGTCCGCGCCGAATTCCTGGAGCTTCTCAATGGCGTAGATGGCGACATTGCCAGCACCGGAGACAACGACCTTCTTGCCATCCATGTTGGTGCCAGCGTCCTTCAGCATTTCTGCTGCGAAGTACACCAAACCGTAGCCCGTTGCTTCGGTACGGACCAGCGAACCACCCCAGTTGATGCCCTTGCCGGTCAGAACACCCGCATCAAAGCTGTTGCGAATACGCTTGTACTGACCGTACATGTACCCGATTTCGCGACCGCCAACACCAATGTCGCCAGCCGGAACGTCGACGTTTTCACCAATGTGGCGCTGCAGCTCAGTCATGAAGGACTGGCAGAAACGCATAATTTCGTCGTCGGACTTGCCCTTTGGGTCAAAGTTGGAGCCGCCTTTGCCACCACCCATGGAAAGGCCGGTGAGGGAGTTCTTGAAGATTTGTTCAAAGCCCAAGAACTTGATGATGCCGAGGTTGACGGAGGGGTGGAAGCGGAGGCCGCCCTTGTAGGGACCGAGTGCGCTCGAGAATTCGACACGGTAGCCACGATTGACGTGGTATTCGCCCTTGTCGTCCATCCACGGAACGCGGAAGATGATCTGCCGTTCCGGTTCAACAATGCGTTCCAGGAGCGCCCGGTCAGTGTATTCAGGATGTTCTTTGATGACCGGTTCGAGCGATTCGAGAACTTCCTTCGCAGCCTGGTGGAATTCATTTTCGCCCGGGTTGTTAGCAACCAGGGCCGAGTAGACTTCCTGCAGCCGAGTACTTGGCATGGGGTGCCTTTCGTGTTGTGTGTTGTGTGATGAGTCCCGCGGGCTCATCGGCTTGTGTTAGCGGAATACTCCGCCCAAGCTAGAGAATCCAGTATCTCCGTCTTGTGCGAGCGGATTGCTGTGCACCATGTACGTCCAAGTTGTGGATGGACGTGCCATGCCAGCAAGATCGAGGTCAGGGAGGCCGGTTGACAGATCCAGCTTATTGAATGCTTCCTCGGCGCGACTTTCAGCACGCTCAATAAAGTTTTCAAAAGCCTCGATGGCGATACGGTGATATTCATCCAGCGGGTTCTGGCGTCCAAGCGCGCGCAGGTGGATACTCTCCCGCACGTCATCTAGGTAGGCCAGGTGGTCAGCCCATCCACGGTCAAGGTGGAAGAGCATGATGTTACGCGCAAGCTGATCTACATCTTCTGCAGAGAACTTGGCCGTTACCTCGCTCCACTTGTCAGGGTTATGCGAGGCAAAGTATTCGGACGCCACATCTGTGGCGAGGATGCGGTCACGCTGTTCGGACACAATGGCGCGCTGGTCTGCGACCAGACGGGAGTATCGCCAGGTGTAGGCGTGGATATCCAGCATTTGCCCCTCTGTAACACGTTGCGCGTGGTTGACGAGGCGTAACGCCTTCGGAGTAGTGAAGAGACCATCGCGGTCTGTCGCTCCCGGCCATTTCGCATCGGGGGCACCAGCGGCGACCAATTCATCCTCCATTGAGGCAAAAAAGACGCTCATCCCAGGGTCTCCTTGTCGGCCTGAACGGCCACGCAGCTGGTTGTCGAGTCGCTCAGTTCGGTAGCGGGAAGTACCGATGACACAGAGACCTCCGGCCTCCACGACTTTGGGTCGGTCAGCTTCATCCGAACCTCCCAAGCGGATGTCGGTTCCACGTCCAGCCATCTGCGTGGACACGGTGATAGCGCCGTACGCTCCAGCTTCGGCAATCACCTTAGCTTCCGCAGCGTCGTTCTTAGCGTTCAGCACGTTACACGCGAGCCCTTCTGCAGCCAGCTCAGCGGCGAGGGCTTCGGATTCTGCCACGTTTTGGGTTCCCACCAGAATGGGTTGTCCCTTCTCGTGCACGCTCTTAATGAAGTCAATGAGGGCAGTTCGCTTGCTCGCTGCGGTGTCGTAAACACGATCTTTTTCATCGACACGGATACATGGCGTGTTCGGTTCGATGGGCGATACGGCAAGATCATAGAAACGACGGAACTGCTCGCCTGCGGCAATGGCGGTGCCCGTCATTCCGCACACTGTCGAGTAACGCCCAATAAGCGCCTGCACAGTGATGGTGTCGAGCACTTCGCCAGCTTCGGAGATCGGAACACCTTCCTTCGCTTCCACAGCTGCTTGCAGACCGTCCGGCCAACGCTGCAGTTCAGCGACACGGCCTCGCGAAGCATCGATGAGTTTCACCTCGTCACCGCGCACAATGTAGTGCACATCGCGTTGCAACAGTACGTGCGCGTGCAGGGCGACATTCACCTGAACCAACGTGGTGCTGACATGCTCATCATCGTAAAGATTGATACCACCGAGCTGTTTCTCGACAAAACGTGATCCCTCATCGGTGAGGTAAATATTGCGTTTTTCGGCATCCGTCTCGTAGTGGCGATGCAGCTGGAGCTGCTTCACGATGTCAACAACATCTTCAGAGGGGATCTCCCCAGCGGTGGAGCCTGCCAGAACTAGTGGTACAAGAGCTTCGTCGACCAGCACTGAGTCAGCTTCGTCAACGATTGCTACATCTGCGCGAGGGGCCAGGAGTTGATCCTCGCGGGTGACGAGTTGGTCGCGCAGTACGTCGAATCCAATTTCGTTGACAGGCGCGTAGGTGATGTCGCAGGCATAGGCGGCTTCTCGCTCAGCACGAGCCGAGGACTCATTAATCCAACCAGAATGCAAGCCCAGAATATGAAAAAGCGGCTCCATCCATTTGGAGTCGCGGCGGGCTAGATAATCATTAACAGAGATAACGTGGACGGCGTGACCACCCAGGGCGTAGCCCACGGCGGCAATGGCACCCGAAAGGGTTTTCCCCTCACCAGTCGCCATCTCGATGACATCGCCCTCGAGCAATCGCAGCGCGCCTTCCAACTGGACGTCAAACGGTCGAAGCCCCAAGCATCGATCAGCCGCTTCCCTCACCAATGCAAAGAATTTCGGGTATTCCGGTGCTTCATCGGATAGTAGGTCAAGCTCGTGTGCCGCGTCAGCGAAGTCCTCGTCGGCGAGAGAGGCTGCCCACTCATCAAAGCCCCGGGAAAGGGAGACCGCGGAATGAGCCTCGGCTTGGTTCTTTGCGGTCGAAGCTCCTAAGAGTTTCCAGAACTTTCCGAAGCCTTTCACGGGCACTCCTCTTCTGTCGGTCTACTGGCACCATGTGTCGCTTCAACTGGGTGCTGAGCGTTTCTCGCGTTGCCAGGGTACGGATCTAGTGTAGCGATATAGAAGAGAAAACGATATTTCTAAGAAAGAGTTGGAGAGATTCTTTTGACCGCGGTGATGCTATCGACAGATAAGAAGCAGATGAGACGATGCTGAGACTACCCCCTACCTGCAAGAAAACATCGCCCCACTACTCTGTTTCAGGATTACCACGGTATTTTCCCAAAAACAGAACACCGGTCCACATCCGTGGACCGGTGTTCGCATGGTCGGGCTAGCGGGATTTGAACCCACGACCCCTTGACCCCCAGTCAAGTGCGCTACCAAACTGCGCCATAGCCCGTCCGCTGTCTGCGACAGCTCCTATACCTTATAACGACAAGAGGGAATTTTCCCAATCGCCTGCAAGACAGTTATTTCCATGTGAACTTTTGGAGCTGCCACAGAGAGTTTGAAATAACCGCACTCCCCTATTTCCGACGCTTTTCACGAACTCGTATGCTGATACGGATAGGCGAACCAGTAAAACCAAAACTCTCCCGCAGTTTCCGCTCCAGGAAACGACGGTAGCCACCTTCCAAGAAACGAGTAGTGAACAGCGCAAAAGTTGGGGGCCGAGTGGCAGCCTGCGTGGCAAACAGAACACGGGGAAGACGTCCCCCTCGCATAGGCGGCGGTGTCTCAGCCACAACCTCTTTCAGCCACTGGTTCAATTGGCTTGTCGAAATGCGCTTATCCCAACTCTCCAGTGCTTCATCAATAGCTGGCACGAGTTTCTGCAATGCGCGTCCCGTAGTGGCAGAGATATTGACGCGTTTAGCCCAGCTCAGCTGTTTGAGGTCACGTTCGATCTCCCGCTCCAACTCATAGCGGCGATCCTCATCAACAAGGTCCCACTTGTTGTAGGCCAGAATGACAGCACGCCCGGCATCGAGCACCATATTGACCACTCGCTGGTCCTGTTCGGTGATGGGCTGGGAGGCATCAATGAGGATAATGACGACTTCTGCCGCTTCAATAGCAGCCTTTGTTCGCAACGAAGCGTAATACTCATGCCCTTGCGCCTGTCCTACTCGCTTCCGCAGACCTGCCGTATCAACGAAGTGCCACAAGCGACCGTCTAACTCCACGATCGAGTCCACCGGGTCTACGGTCGTGCCGGAAGCATTATCGACAACCGAACGGCTTTCCCCAGAGAGTTTGTTAAGAAGCGAGCTCTTACCAACATTCGGTTTACCCACCAGGGCAACGCGTCGCACTCCGGATAGAGATGTCTCTCCCCGCCGGGGATGCTCCGGGAGTAATTCAACAATCTCGTCGAGAAGGTCGGCAGCGCCACGGCCGTGCAAGCTGGAGATGGGATGTGGTTCGCCAAGACCCAGTGACCAGAATTCAGCAGCGTCACCGTCGGCATTGGGTGAGTCGGATTTATTGGCAGCAACTAAAACGGGAATGTCAGCTCGTAAAAGACTCCGTGACACGATTTCATCAGTGATAGTGACACCAACTGTCGCATCGACGACGAGCACGATAACATCTGCCGTCTTCATCGCAATCTCTGCTTGTTTCGCGATCTCTTTGTGCATACCTTTGGCGTCAGGTTCCCAACCACCGGTGTCAGTCACCATGAAGCGGCGTCCGTTCCAGAGCGCCTCGTAGGAGTTGCGGTCGCGTGTGACTCCTGGGAAGTCTTCAACTATAGCTTCCCGCCGGCCAATGAAGCGGTTGACGAGTGTCGACTTTCCCACGTTCGGACGACCCACGACCGCAACGACAGGAAGAAGTTCCTCGTCATAACCGCGGCTTTCTTCGTCCTCAGCCAGGTATTCCGCTGCGAGACGCTCCCAGGCTTCTTCATTGGAGTCATCGTATTCGTCGAGGTCACCATCGTAGTGTTGCGATGATAAAGCGTCATTGCTGCCATCCCATGACGCATCGTCAGTCTCGTCTAGCTCCTCTGTGTAATCCACCGTCGTTGCCTCCTCTGTGTCAATGGCAGTGCGCGGCCGGGGGGGCTGTACCTCGCGGGCAAGATGGGCAATGATAGCCACTGTCTGCGAAAATTCATTCCCTGTGGAGTCCACGACAATAGCGTCCTCAGCTTGGCGCAGGGGCGAGACTAAACGGGTCGAGTCGGCTCTGTCACGGGCAATAACAGATGCGAGAACATCATCGAAGTGTGCCTCGCGTCCTTCGGCACGATCCTGCTCTACGCGACGACGCGCGCGTTCCTCCGGCGAAGCGGTGAGGAAGATTTTGAGCGGCGCATCCGGCAACACGACTGTTCCTATGTCCCGGCCATCGACGATCGCACCATTGCCGGTGCGAGCAAGCTCACGTTGCAGCTCGACGAGTCTGTCCCGGACTTCTGGAATAGCGGAAACGGCGGACACTTGCGCCGTTACTTCACCTTCTCGAATCTCTGCCGTCACGTCCTCCCCATTGAGGTAGAAACGTGTTGCTTCTGGGTCTGCCGACACCGAAATATCAATGGAGTCGAGAAGGCCGACAATCGCTGATGATTGATCTGGGGTGAGACCAGCCCGAAGAGCTGCAAGGGTAATGATGCGGTACATAGCGCCCGTATCGAGGTAAGCCATTCCCAACTCGCGGGCAACTGCGCGGCACACTGTGGATTTCCCGGCGCCGCTGGGGCCGTCAACAGCAATGTAGAGAGTCATAGGTGAACCGCCTCATAGAGTGATGCGACTTCTTTATTGGAAAGTTTGCGGAGTGACCCTGAGCGTTGATTCCCCAGGGTCACTCCACCCAACCTCGTCCGCACTAGCTCGATAACGGGGAATCCGATTTCAGCGAGCATACGGCGTACGATCCGATTGCGTCCTTCATGAACGACGACGCGGAGCAGCGTCTTTCCATCGAGGGTATCCATGATCTGTAACTCATCGGCAGCAATGGGACCATCGTCGAGGACGATCCCCTGCCGTAGTTTGCGGGCGTCGCGTTGGCCCATAACACCTCGCACTGTGGCGAGGTAGGTTTTGGGTACCTCGTAGGAGGGATGCATCAACCGGTGAGCTAGTTCCCCGTCATTCGTCAGCAGGAGCAAGCCTTCCGTGTCTTGATCCAACCTTCCCACATGAAAGAGCCGCTGGCCAGCGTTGACGCGCTCCGCGACGATGTCTCCCACACACGCGCGACCCTGGTCATCG
Source organism: Mycobacteriales bacterium (assembly GCA_018376445.1). Taxonomy (GTDB): domain Bacteria; phylum Actinomycetota; class Actinomycetes; order Mycobacteriales; family Mycobacteriaceae; genus Lawsonella. The sequence goes on along the minus strand of JAHABL010000002.1, from coordinate 14,815 downwards.
GCCATAGTGGAGAGGTACCCGCGTGGTTTGTTCAACACCAGATAAACGTGTTCTTCGCGGGCGATGACGCGTTCCCCGTCAACGTGGACGATCGCGTTAGCAGGATTAACTTTGACTCCTTGCTGCCGTACAACCTCGCCGTTCGCCTGTACACGGCCGGCGGCAATGAGCTCTTCCGAGACGCGGCGTGACGCCACCCCGGCCTGCGCCAGGTATTTCTGTAGGCGAATCTCCTGGGGGAAGCGTGGTGACGGATCCAGTACTTTGACTGGGTTGTCTGGAGTCACCATCTGGTGGCGGCTTGGTCGAGCAGAGGATGTCCGAGGTAATGAGTTCTTGTTGCCTCGTTGTCGAGTAGTAGTTCCGGTCGAACGAGATTTTCCGGATGCGGAAGTGCGATTCTGCTGTACACGACGAGAAGTGTGAGTGGGTTGAGAAGACTTTTTAGCGGCACCGCCAGAGGTTCCCTGGCGGTTCTTCCTTGCCGGTGTGCCATCACGGCGAGCGGGTCGGTTCACAATGTTCTCTTTTCTCAATGAGTCGATCTAGCCTCTGCCATTGTTGATGCAGCGCTAGTGTCCTCCCTATTTTGTCATAGAACGGACTGCTGACTCGAATTATTCGAGATGTGGGAGCGGGTTGGTGGCGTCACTGCGCGGTAATAGACGCATGGATCTGCCCCGGCTCTGCGCTTTCCACAGGATCATCTGGGTCGGCGGGGTCTCTCTTGGGCGAGGCAGTTTTAGCCCGGCGGGCTTCAACAGTCTGACGTACTTCCTTGTCGATTTCATCAATGCGTTCTACTGCCGGCAGTAGTGGTGCTAGGTCTGGGAGGGCGGAAAGATCGGTGAGCCCGAGTTCTTCGAGGAAGAGTGAGGTGGTACAGAAGAGCACTCCGCCGGTTTCGGGGTCCTGCCCATTGTCGACGATGAGTCCACGCGCTTGGAGCGTGCGCATCACTCCGTCAACGTTTACGCCGCGTACTGCTGAGACCTGTGAGCGGGTGACGGGCTGTCGGTAGGCGACCACGGCGAGGGTTTCCAGCGCTTGCCGGGAGAGCGTCCCCCGCGTTCCCTCGAGAAGCACTTTTTCTACGTAGGGGGCGTAGTCCGCGCGGGTGTAGAGCCGCCACCCTTCCGGTATTTCCCGCAGATCGATACCACTCTGCGCCGCAGTGAGTTCGTCCGCCCACTGCTGGAGGATGCGGGTGACGGTGTCTACATCGCTGTCCACCACTTCGGCCAGATCGTCGGCACTGATGGGGCTATCAACAACAAGCACTACCGCTTCGATGGCACCTCGTACACTCGGGTGTGCTGCATCGCTAGGGTGGTCGTGGTTATCCGTTGTCGTCACTGCTTCTCTCCTACTCCCCCATTGCCTTATTGAGGGTGTCCTCGTCAAAGGTTTTTCCTGTCCACCCGACGTAAAGATCTCCGAGTGGCTCTTCCTGCTCGAAGTCGACTGCTTTGAGCCGGTAGAGCTCGAGCAGGCTGAGGAAACGACCCACGACTGTCATGCTTTGCGAACAGTCGGCCACTAGCTGGCGGAACTCCATGCGGTCTCCCAGCTGGAGTTGGGAGAGGGCGCGCAGCACGAGCCGAGCTTCATGTTCCACCGAGACGACAGGGATGTGCACATGTGTGGTACTTACGCTAGGCACGGGTTTGGGGCGGAAGGCGACGGCTGCCAGCAGCGAGAACTCGGTAGCGTTCATGCCTAGGGAGACGGGTGGTAAGAGGTGAAGAAAGCGTTCTTCGGGGGCGACGGAGCGGGCATAGCGATGGGGAGCATCCTGCTGCCAGCGGGCGAAGAGCTGGGCGACTTCTTTGAAGGCCTTGTATTGGAAGAGTCGGGCGAAGAGCAGATCGCGGGCTTCCAACAATTCCAGGTCGGCGGGGTCGACCATGTCGCCTTGTGGGAGCAGCCGTGCAGTTTTGAGGTCGAGAAGGGTCGCTGCTACGACCAGAAATTCGGTGACGGCATCGAGGCCTTTTTCTTCGCTGAGGCTGCGGGTGTACGCGATGAACTCATCTGTCACTTCGTGCAGTGCTACCTCGGTGATGTCGAGTTTGCGATCTTGGATCAGCTGCAGGAGCAGATCAAACGGACCTTCGAAGTTCCTGAGGCGCAGCCGGAAACCATCGTCACTCACCGCTTAGCGCTCAATTCGCTCAATAACTTCCGCAGCAAGCTGTCGGTATTGCTGTGCACCGGGTGAGGAGGATGCCCATGTGGTGATGGGTTCACCAGCCACTGAGGTTTCCGGGAACCGGACTGTGCGCGTAATGACGGTTTCGAATACGGTATCGCCGAAGGCTTCCATGAGGCGCGCCATGACGTCTCGTGCATGCAGGGTGCGACCATCGTAGAGGGTGACAAGGATACCGGTGAGGGACAGCCGGGGATTGAGGCGTGAGCGAACTTTGTCCATAGTGTCGGTGAGAAGCGCCAGACCACGCATGGAGAAGAATTCGCATTCCATGGGGATGATGACTCCGTCGGAGCACGCTAGTGCATTAACGGTCAGGAGTCCGAGGGAGGGCTGGCAGTCCACCAAAATGTAGTCATAGCGATCCATTACCGGATAAATCGCCCGGTAAAGGGCCTGTTCGCGCCCTACTTCGGAGACAAGCTGAATCTCCGCGGCAGAAAGGTCGATATTGGCGGGGATGACATCGAGGTTTTCGGTGCGGGTCCGCACAATAACCTCATCGACGCTCACGGAGTTGTCCACCAGTAGGTTATAGACCGTCGTGTCCAGGTCATAACTTTGGATGCCTAAGCCTGCCGAGAGTGCGCCCTGCGGGTCGAGATCGACGAGCAGTACGCGACGTCCGGCCTCGGCGAGTGATGCTCCCAAGTTAATGGAGGAGGTGGTTTTGCCGACTCCCCCTTTTTGGTTACACATGGAGAGCACTACGGCTGGGCCGTGCTTTGTCTTTGGCTGCGGGGTGGGGATGGTGCGAAGTGGTCGCCCGGTGGGGCCCATTTTCTCGGACCCGCTCGTCGCGCCGTCGTCGGCACTGCCCTTCTCAGGCTCCTGCGACCGAACTGCCATGGTGGAGTTCTCCTTTCCCTTTTCCCTACCAGCCTACCGTGCTCGCGGATGGGCCTCTGCCCAAACCTCTCGTAAAGATTCCGCTGTCACCATCGTATAGATCTGTGTGGTGGTTACCGAAGAGTGCCCTAACAATTCCTGCACCACGCGCACATCTGCGCCGCCTTCGAGCATGTGGGTGGCGAAGGAGTGGCGTAAGGTGTGTGGCGACACATCGTCGGTGATCTGGGCTCGCTTTGCTGCCTCCTGAATAATCTGCCAGGCACTTTGGCGGCTCATCCGGCCGCCCCGCAGATTCAAGAAGACGGCATGGGTTTTCCCGCGGGACAGCGCCGGACGAGAGCGCACCATATATTCCTGGTAGGCATGCAGGGCAGGGCCACCGACTGGCACAATACGTTCTTTATCGCCTTTTCCGTGAAGCAAGACGGCCGCGTTGTCGACATCCAGATCACCGATGTCGAGGCCAGTAACCTCGGAGATGCGAGCTCCCGTGGTGTACAGTAGCTCGAGCAGTGCACGGTCGCGTAGTGCTCGCACTGGATCCGGCGACGATCCATCTCCTGCGCCTTCGAGGAGCCGGAGGATCGTGTCGACCGGCAATGCTTTCGGGAGACGCTGCGGGGGTTTTGGGGGCGCCACCATGGCTGCCGGGTTGGTGCCGGTGAATTCTTCCCGCAGCGCAAACTTGTGGAGACCTCGAATCGAGACCATTATGCGTGCGGCTGAGCTGGTCGCTAGGGGTGCATACCCCAGTCGGCTGTCTCCGGTGACGAGGGAATCACGGAACTCTTCAACATGGGTTTGCGTGACATCTGCCAGGGTGGTGATGGGATAGAGCGCGAGAAACGCAGCATAGCGGTCAATATCTCGCCGATAGGCCTGTAGCGTGTTGTGGGAGGCAGCTCGTTCAACGGTAAGAAAGTCGAAGTATGCCTCTACCTGGCTGGTGAGGTCTCCCATGAGCGCCTCCTTCCATCATGGTCGGTGAGGGTACGCAGCTGGCGTGTTAGCTATCGCGGCGTTGTGCGAAACGCCAAGCCCGCGAATCCCATTCCGCATCGGCAGACCGCAGAATTTCCTCTCCACCTGCCACGAGGCACTGGGACACTCCGAGAATGCCCGCCACTGCGATGCTGTTGATGATGTCGCCGGAGAAGACGCGCTGTACAGCCTGCGGGAGAGGTACCCACTGCAGCTCCATGTCAGCTTCTTCTTGTTCAGGTGTTGGCCTGTCTACCTGGTGGAGGCCACGTGCGAGGAAGATCCGAACAGACTCATCCGCGAATCCAGGTGAAGTGATGGTGTCGGCAATGACCCACCACTGGTCAGCAGCGTATGCCGTCTCTTCCTGGAGTTCGCGCTGTGCCGCTGCAAGTGGGCTTTCTCCGGGAATGTCGAGGATGCCGGCGGGAAGTTCCCACAGGCGGCGCGCCACTGGATGCCGGTATTGGCGTTCCAGGAGGATCTCCCCCTGGTCGTTAAGGGCTACCACGGCGACCGCCCCGGAATGCTCCACTACTTCACGCGCGGCGCTACCACCGCCCGGCATGCGGACGTGGTCTTTACGAAGCGCCAGTATTGCACCCTCGTAGAGGGTTTCTGAGTCAATGACAGTGAAGTCATGCGATCCAGGTGCGGTAGCCATGGTGGCCTCCTTGCGGACTGTACCAGCGTCAGCGTAAACGAGTTACTCCGCTACGTCAGGGGCGATGTCGGTGGTTTCGCCCGCCGGGGAAACAGGGCTATCACTTGCGGTAACGCCCTCTTTGTCCTGATGATAGCGCAGCGCTTCGACAACAAGCTGGTGGAATAGCGGATGCGGCTGCGTGGGCCGAGACTTGTATTCGGGGTGTGCTTGGGTGGCGACCAGGAAGGGGTGAATCGAACGGTCATATTCGACGAACTCCACCAGTGTGCCATCTGGGCTGGTACCCGAAATATGCAGACCAACGCTTTCGACTTCGTCACGGTACGCATTGTTCACTTCAAAACGGTGACGGTGCCGCTCCGCAATGGAGGTTGTACCGTATGCTTCTGCGACGATTGAGCCGTCTGTGAGTACCGCTGGGTAGGAGCCGAGACGCATCGTGCCGCCCATATCGGCGTGTCCTGCCACGATGTCTTCCTGATCGGCCATGGTATGGATGACGGGGTGGGCGGTGTTGGGGTCGAACTCGGTGGAGGATGCGTCGGTAATCCCAGCAGCCCGGGCTGCTTCGAGGACGGTACATTGCAGACCGAGGCACAAGCCGAGGAGCGGAATCTTCTGCTCGCGAGCATAGCGGATGGTGCCAATCTTGCCTTCGACGCCGCGCACCCCGAACCCTCCGGGGACGACAATGCCGTCGACGTCGGAGAAGAGTGCAGCTGCTGCGGCGGGATCTTCGCAGTCATCGGCAGGAACCCACTTGATATGGGCTTTTGCGTGTTCGGCGAAGGCGCCGGCGCGGACTGCCTCGATAACGGAGAGGTAGGCGTCGGGAAGATCGATGTATTTGCCGACGACGGCGATGGTGACGTCACGCTGGGGGTTGTGGACGCGATCGAGCAAGTCGCCCCATACTGTCCAATCGACGTCACGGAAGGGCAGTCCTAGTTTACGGATGACGTAGGTGTCGAGGCCTTCGTCATAGATGACCTTGGGGATGTCGTAGATTGACGGGGCATCTGGGCAGGAGATGACGCCCTCTTCGTCAACGTCGCACATGCGAGCGATCTTCTCTTTGAGCGGATCGGGAACCGGGCGGTCGGCACGGAGTACGAGCGCGTCGGGCACGATACCAATGCTGCGCAGAGTGGCGACAGAGTGTTGGGTGGGCTTGGTCTTGAGTTCGCCCGAGGGGGCGATGTAGGGGACGAGAGCGCAGTGCATGTAGAAAATGTTCTCGCGGCCAACATCGTGGCGCAGCTGGCGCACTGCTTCGAGGAACGGCTGGGATTCAATGTCACCAACGGTGCCACCAATTTCGGAGATGACAACATCCGGTGCGACGCCGTTCTCGTCGGGCTCTTCCATGGCGAGAATGGCTTCTTTGATGGCGTCTGTGATGTGTGGAATGACCTGTACGGTGCCACCGAGGTAGCCGCCGCGCCGTTCTTTGGCGATGACGTTGGTGTAGATGCGTCCGGTGGTGATGTTTCCTCGCTGCGACATGGGGACGTTGAGGAAGCGTTCGTAGTGTCCGAGATCTAGGTCTGTTTCTGCACCGTCTTCGGTAACGTAGACTTCACCGTGCTGGAAGGGGTTCATGGTACCCGGGTCAACGTTGAGGTACGGGTCCAGCTTCTGCATGGTGACGGAGAGGCCACGGGAAATGAGAAGTTGCCCCAGGCTAGCGGCGGACAGACCTTTTCCGAGGGACGAGACGACGCCGCCGGTGACAATGATGTGCTTGCATGCGCGTTTGGCGGTTTTGCTATTCAGCACGAGAACTCCCGTATGTTGAGTGCGCCTCTCTCGGAGAACACATTTTTCCTACGGGATTTCAGACTAGCATGGAAAAGTTATGCCGGTCACATTCCTTTAGTGAGCTCAGCAACTCGTAACACAATGTTAGCCTGGCCAGATTTCTTGTTGGCGTTGGTCACGGTAGCGAGCCCTTTGACCGTGAGCGTCCGCGCTGCGGCGAGCGGACCATTCACCTGCTCGGAACCGGCAGCCCCCGCCACAACGGTGGGCACTTTGCGCTCCGCCAGGCCTTGCCCAACTTTCGCAATGGTGACACCACGCGCGCCGTCCTCAGAGTTAGGGGCAGCTCCGTTAGCAGAACCACCCGAAATAAGGATGGCGGAGTTGGCCTCACCCAAGAAACTGTCCTGGGTGACGAATCCATTGGCAACAAATCGATCCATGAACGCGGATCGTGCCTCGTCCCCTACCGGGTTGTCGGGTTTGTGGGCCAGGGACCCCACAATGGATCCAGTTAGTCGGCCAGAATTCTGATCTCGATCGGTGGGAAGCTCAACCCCTTGGGGCAGCGCGTTAGTGATAAGAGTGGAGAGCTCAGCATCGTTTTCCGTCGCTGCAAACTTAGGGGTGAGGGTGATGAGCCCCGTCACCCGCCCCGCGGCTGCCGTCACCTGCTTTTGGATAGCAGCAACAGTGTCACGGTTGGCTGCCGGAGTGGCGATAATAAGGACTTTTCGGCCAGCAAGTGCGCGTGCAGGAACCTCTGGTACAGCCTCTTCAGCGACATGCGTGGTCGTGCTCGGTTGGGGGCCTTGTGGAGCTACCAACGTTCCCCCGGTAATAATGCCCACGCCCAGCGCAATGCACACCGCAGCGATACTGAGTGCGATTCCGTTTCCCTTTTTCATCATGCGTCTTCCCTTAGAGTTCTGCGGAGGTGGTGTGGTTAGAACCAGCCTTGGACCGTTGTCGCGAAGCTATTCCAGTTGTCGATAATGGTGGATGCCCCCGCGGTATCGGGGAACCCATAGAGGTAGACCACCAGCGCGGCGAAGGCGGCGCTAAGGAGCGCTAGCAGCACTGCCCACCAGCTCACAGACTGGTCGGGGCGAAGCGAACTGAGGGCTTGGGCATCAACCAGACAATGGGCAACTTTGAGGCGAGTGAGGAAGGCCGCCGCACCGGTACTCATCGAGTCCGGGTCGAGGAAGTCTTGCAGTGTCATGGTGAGACCAACCGCCACGACGAGGGCCGCTTCGCCGTAGTCTGCCAAGAGAAGTGCGAGTTCCTCCGCATCGGCTACTGCGGGGAAGGTAATGGCAGAAACTCCCTGATCTTGCACCCGTTCCAGACCTTCGGCGTGTCCATCAGGGGCAGCTGGGAGGACAAGCTGAGCACCGCACTGCAGCGTTTCGTTGGTCATGGTGTGAGGGTCCCCCACCAGAAGATCTGGCTTATAGCCGGCATCTACGAGAAGCTCTGCACCTGCTCCTACTCCGACCAAAACCGGCTTGTTCTTCTTGATGAACCAGCGGATCGATTCCAGTTCGGCCGCACTTGACTCGCTGTAGCTGACGATGACGACCTTCCGTTCCGCCATGTCGCAGTCAATCTCGGGAACCCCCATTCCTTCGAGAAGCAGGGGCGATTCCGTCGTCAAGAATTCTGCAGTATTACCGGCGAATGCGGACAGCTGGTCATTAACCCGGGTCCGGCGATCCTCGATTTGCTGGGACACTGCGGGGAGCGTCAGGGCATTACCATGCGCAACTGCTTCACCTTTTACCCAGATGGTGCCTGCATCCATCGACAGTGTCTTGCCATCGCGGACACCGTCGAAGATGTCCACTCCGGTTTCGTCTACTACGGCGACTCCGGCCTGCAGCAGAACGAGCGTTCCATAGGTGGGATAGGTATGGGACAGTGCCGGGGAAGCATTAATAACGCCTACCACTCCAGCTGCGATAAGGTCTTCTGCTGCAGCTTGGGTGAGATCCGGTTCGTTGATGACGACGATGTCTCCAGGCTCGACGCGACGCAGCACACGGGCTACCGAGCTATCGACGCGTGCAATTCCGGCGATGCCAGGATCAGGGTGCTTATCGGAACGGGAAAAAGGCCACTTCATACCTGCCATTATTTCGGAATGAGGGCCTCGATGGAGAGAGGCGCGCCGAGTTTAGGCCGGCCAATCAGCGCTTTTTAGGTTCGATGCGGTTGCCCACAGTTCTTTCGCGTGCGCTTTACCCGTCTCCGTGTCTCCCATTCCTGCCAGCATTCGTGCTAGCTCGGCAATGCGGGCCTCGTCGTCGAGGTCGGCCACTGTCGTCTCTGCTGTCGTCCCCGAATTATCTTTCGTGACGGTCAGGTGATGGTCGGCGAACGCAGCAACCTGCGGAAGATGGGTCACCACGAGAACCTGGTGGATGCGTGCTAGACGGGAAAGGCAACGACCAATCTCTAGCGCCGTAGAACCACCGATACCGCTATCGACCTCGTCGAAAATGAGTGTGCGGCCATAGTCGTCCTGGGCGAGAACTACTTCAAGCGCCAGCATCACACGCGAAAGCTCACCTCCCGAGGCAGCTTTCGCGATGGGCTGCGGGGTGGCTCCCGCGTTAGCCGCCAGGAGGAAGGTCACCTCATCAGCACCGGATTCCGAAAAACTACGGGCACTATCAGCATGTGCGTCACCACCGGCAAGGGGTGCAACACTAATGCTGAAGTTCGCTTTCTCCATGGCCAAAGTGTGGAGTACCGCGGTAGCCGAATGCTGCAGACGTCGTGCCGCTTTTTTCCGCGCGGTGGTTAATGCACGGGATGCATCACGCATCTCATCGTGCAGGCGGGTGACGTCATCCCGCAGCTCGTCGAGCGTCGTTTCAGACGAATCAAGTTCAGCAATACGGGCTTCTGCCTCGTTCTTCCAGCGCAGCACAGCATCGACGTCGACACCATACTTCCGCACAATCGCCTTCACCAATGCCTGACGCGCTAGTTTCTCCTCCAACACGGCTGGGTCGACGTTCAACTCTTCGAGGTACGTATGAAGATCTGAGGAAACATCCTCAATAATGGACAGTGCCTCATCGAGTCGTTGAGACCAGTCTTGGAGTGTCGGATCACTGCTATTGTGCAGTGCGTCGCGCGTCTGGCCGACTGCGTCGATCGCTGTCTGCGGGCTGTCCACGCCAGACCCAGGTTGTTGGTCAGCCACCGCCAGAAATGCTGCATCTCCGCTGAGGAGATAATTCGCACCACTCGCTGTTTCTCGCAGCTCATCTGCGTCCATCAGCCGTCGAATGTCCTCTTGCAAGTGGTAATCTTCTCCGGCGCAGAGTGCTGCCTTCTCAATTTCGTCAACAGCCTCTGTCAGCTGCGCGAACTCGCGCGCACGCTGCTGTCCTTGTGTTTGTCGTTCGTGTAACTCACGACTGCGTTCACGCCATTGGTGCATAACGCTGCGATACGCCGAGAGCAGGTCACGAACCTCGTCTCCCCCAAAACGGTCGAGAGCCTCCCGTTGTTGGCTTGAATTCAGTAGCCGCAGCTGGTCATGTTGACCATGAATAGCAAGGAGGGGCTGTGCAAAACTCGCCAGGGTACCGGCCGGCACGCTACGTCCCCCGAGGTGTGCGCGGGAGCGACCATCAGAGCGCACGGTGCGCAACGCAATGACGGATCCATCATCATCTGCTTGCGCGCCGCATTCCGTGAGCACACTGCGTGTACGGTCAGCTACCCCTTCCGGAAGAGCTGCAGTCTCGAAACGGCCCTCCACGCGCGCCTCACTAGTCTCCTCGGGGGCAGTGTGCCGCACCTTTGAGGAATCGGCACGCTGTCCGGTGAGAAGTTGCAGGGAGGAGAGGAGCATTGTCTTACCCGCACCAGTTTCACCAGTGATAACGGTGAGGCCATTATGGAGCTCGACGTCGGTCTCCGCGATGACGCCGAGGTTGGTGATCCGTAGTTCGCTTAACACAACGCTAGGTTAACCGATGGGATCATTTTTGTGGGGAGCTGTGTGGCGTAAAACGTCGCGCCATCCCTTTACCGGTAGATGGAATTTCCGCACTAGTTTGTCCGCAAATGGGCTGGTGTCGAGGCGAATCATACGAACTGGGCGGGATCCTTTGCGGGCGAGAATCCGTTCCCCATTTTCCACTCGAATTCCGCGGTAGCCGTCGAGATAGGCCATTGCTAGACCGCGGCCACAATTGACATCAATAGTCACTAGGGACTCGGGAGAGACAACGAGGGGACGGGTGAAGAGCCCATGTGCGTTATTCGGCATAACGAGCATTGCTTCCATCTGGGGCCACACTACTGGGGCCCCCGCGGAGAATGCGTAGGCGGTGGAGCCGGTGGGAGTGGACACGAACATTCCATCGCAGGCATAGCTCGATACCGGTCGATTATCGATAGCCAAGGTAGCTTCGAGAATGCCTCGGTGACTTGCCTTTTCAAGGCTGAGTTCGTTGATTGCCCAGCTTCCTGTACGCACTCGATCACCGGAAATAACATCTACGTCAATGGTCATCCGGTCTTCGATGGTGAAGTCTCCCTCAACGAGCCGGTCGAGAGCATCCCAAATATGGTCTGCTTCCAGCTCTGCTAGGAAGCCAACGTGCCCCATATTGATACCGATCAGGGGAATGTCCGCTCCATGCGCCAAGTCAGTACCGCGCAAGAAGCTTCCGTCGCCTCCCAGCACAATGATGAGGTCGCTTGAGGCGGCAATAGTGCGTGCCCCATCAATAATGGATGCCGAGTAAGCACCCGGTGGTTCATTCCAGGGGTCTTTGTCAAGAATGCTGCTGCTAATACCTTTGCTACGCAAATAGTCAGCAACCTCAGTGGCAATCTGGGGGGCGTCATAGGAGTATCCGACAATGAGCACACGGTTGGGGACAAAACCCTCATGGCTGCGCGCAGGGGGCTGTGACTCCGACATTACTGGGGTCCCTTTTCTACTGCACTAGCTGCGAGAGCAGCTAACTCGGATAGTGCTTTCTCATTCGTACCCAGGATACACAATAGCGCCTCTCCCTGCGGCTGATCAGGCTCTTTACCGGGCTCAATCCAAGCAGCTGAGGAAGGGTGGGCGTCAATCCAGAGGAAATATTCGACGTTCCCCGATGGTCCTGGAAGTGGAGACGCTGCAATGTCCCGAATACCCATTCCAAGCTCGAGAGCTTTCTGCGCGACTTGGCATATTGCAGCACGGCGCTGTGCAGGGTCGCGCACTACTCCCCCTGCCCCGACGTTGTGCTTGCCGACCTCGAACTGTGGTTTTACCATCAGCATCATCTGTGCGTCCTGGGTGCAGCAAGCCAATAAGGCCTCCAGGACCAGTGTAAGGGAGATAAAGGAGAGGTCCGACACGACGAGGTCTACTGGTCCCCCGAGAGTGTCTGCGTTAATTGAGCGGACGTTGGTACGGTCGAGCACTGTGACCCGTGGATCGCTTTGGAGCCTCCACACCATTTGTCCGTACCCAACATCAACCCCAATCACATGGGCGGCATCGTGTGCCAGCAGTACGTCGGTGAATCCGCCGGTTGAGGCGCCCGCATCAAGGCAGCGTTTCCCCGCTACCGTTAAGCCTTGTGGCCCGAATGCGTCGAGTGCACCAAGTAATTTATGTGCTCCACGACTGGCCCATTTGTATTCTTCTAACTCTTCGACGACGAGGGCCGCATTCGGGTCGATGATACTAGCGGGTTTTTTCACGGGCATACCGTTGCAGGTCACTCGGCCTGTCTTGATCAACTCTGCGGCGTGCTCGCGGGAACGGGCAAGTTTGCGGCGCACTAACTCTGCGTCGGCGCGGAGACGAGGCGCCATGTACTTTCCTTCCTTGAGAACTCGAGACTAGTCCAATTCGTCTTCGACGGCATCGAGAGCGTTCGTCAGCACATCGTGTGCAGCTCCGAAAAGTCCTACAACACTTGTGGTGTCGTCAGCGTTATCAACACTAGCGGAGAGATAGTCCGCTACTTCATGACGGACCGTATCCGGGGTCACTCCAGAGAAACCATGTACATGGGCCGCCACTGTTGCGGGGGTCGGCGGAGTCACAGATTCGGCCATGTGTGGATCTCCTTTGTATCGTCCTCGGTCGCACCATCGATGGTGCGTACATAGTGGTTATTGTGCCATGCCTGGTGAATGAGAGCGGCGAGCTTCTCTCGCGATGTCGCCGTATGGTCAGGAAAGTGCACAGTGGCTCTCCCCTGCGTATCAATCTCCAGTTCAACAAGGGAGGAGGCATATGACGTAGGCATGGTGTCGAGACGCAGACAGGTATCCTCTGCCAGAATCTCTTCGATGAAGCTGAGATTGGGGAGGACGAAGGTGGGGCGCTGCGACGGTGCTGCGTTACAGATATCGAGGATGGTGATGACGCCGGTAAGGACGCAAAGAGTGTCGTATCCTGCGTTGATTCCACCTTCAATGTCGGTGTCCAGGCGATCGCCAATAACAAGAGCGTGCTGTCCTCCAACGAGGTGAGCAGCCTGTTGCATACTTCTAGCGGATGGTTTCCCCGCGGTGGTGGCATGTACTCCGGTAGAAATCTCGACAGCTCCCACCATTGCACCGTTGCCTACATTCAAGCCACGTTCGCTGGGGAGACTCGTGTCGCGGTTTGTTGCAAAGTAGCGTGCCCCTTGTCGAATAGCACGTGCTGCGGCGGAAAGATCTCGCCAGCCGGTGTCATCACAGTGTCCTTGTACGACAGCTCGGGTGGCTGGAGTTTCGTCTCGCACTGTCACAAATCCGGATTGACGAATGAGTTCTTCGAGGTAGGGAGCTCCCAGAACGAGAACTTCCGTACCGGGAGTGAGCTCTTCGCGGAGCAATTGGCAAGCGAGCTGTGCACTTGTGAGGATATGGTCAGGGTCGGTGTGATATCCGATGCGAGTGAGACGTTGTGCCACTGTTTCAGGGGAACGGGAGGCATTGTTGGTCACAAAGACGATGCGATCCCCTAGTGCATTAAGTGCGGTGACGGCGTGGGGAATGGGGAGGTCGCCAACGTTCGCAGTGCCGTCCAGATCAACGAGATAGCAGTCGTAGTTGGACGTTGTCACAAAGAATCGATCCTAGCTCTCTAGTTCCTCGAGGCGCTGCATCGCGTCAGTTACGGCTTCCTCATCAATTGAGGCTGCGTTTCGGAACCACACGATAGCATCGTCGCAGCGTCCTGCAGCCAAAAGTGCATCGGCGTATGCGTAGAAATAGCGTGCCGCGGTTTCGCCCGTTTGGGTGGGATCAAGATTACCTTGCTCGAGGACTACCACGGCAGCATCGTGCTGTCCTAGATCTGCCCGGGCACCTGCCACGACGATGAGAAGTTCGGCTCGTCCATCTGCGTCGAGGTAGGCAGCGTACTCACTGTTGAGCATGTCGATTGCGCGTTCGGGACGTCCGAGACCACGCTCACAGTCTGCCATGACGCTCAGCAGGCCAGGGCCGCCGCCGATTCGGCGGGCTGTGCGGAGCTCTCCAAGAGCCTCCTGCCAATGCCCGGTGAGGTAGGCGATAATGCCGGCGTGTTCCCGTACGACGGCAATGCGGCCAGCGTGGTCGCGGGCAGCATAGGCGTGGGCGAGGGCTTGCTCGGGGTCGTCATCGATGAGCCCATAGGACGCGATCATGTGGGATGCTACCCGGTCGGCGTTCTCCTTGGAGAGCATGTGCAATTCACGGCGAATATCACCGGGGAGTGCACTCGGGTCGGCCCATTCGGGAATCTGCGGGCCTTTCGCTGGCCGGTTGTGGGAACCCGCGTGGGTACTGCGGTCGCGGTCCTTTCCCCCGCGAGGTGCATGCGAACTGCGCGAGTTGTACTCACGGTTTTCACGGGGACCACGGTTCCCACCGCGTCGATCCTGTTGTCGTTTATCGTCAAAACGCCGATTAGTGCGTTGCTCGCCGTGTCCGTTGCGTTTGCTGTAGCGGTTTTCGTCACGGGGCGTACGGTATCGATCATTGGAGCGACTGGCACGGTCGTTAGAGGAGCCACCAGGACGGTCAGAGCGTCTGCTGTTGAACCGGTTGGTGGGCCGCCCCTTGTATGAGCGCCCAGAGGAATTCGTTCCAGAGCGATTATCGCGGCGGCGTCCCTGGTTACTGTTGTTCTCTGCCATTGCTCATCCTTGGTGAAGAAACCGTGTGTGGCTATATTTTAAGCCCATATAAAAAACTACGGGGAGTCTCTGCGAGACTCCCCGTAGTCGAAGTTAAGTTCGGCAGCGACCTACTCTCCCACACCCTCCCGAGTGCAGTACCATCGGCGCGTGTGAGCTTAGCTTCCGGGTTCGGAATGGGACCGGGCG
>JAHABL010000021.1 GCA_018376445.1 Mycobacteriales bacterium | reverse complement strand
GGACCTCGACGTCTATCCCCAGCTACCCCCCCCCATCACCGGCGCGCCCACACTCACCTCTGAAGAGCCCTTTTGACGCTAGCCCCTTACTTTTTGACGCAAGGCCAAACCTTTTGACGCAAGGCCATACATTTTGACGCTTCCTGCCTCAACTGGCCGACCAAGCCACCGGGAGGACGCTCTGAGGACACGATCCGCCCCAGCTGAGAGCCGCTCCACGGCCCCATACACCCAACCCGAACACCCCGAAAACCGCCCCGGAACAGCGAAAACGCCACCCCGGACACTTCCCGGCCGGGCCGGAAATCCTTGTATCCAAAGTGACGTTCTATTGGAGCGAGTGACGGGAATCGAACCCGCGTGTGCAGCTTGGAAGGCGTCGGGGTGACGCTTCACAAACGTTGCTATTCCGCCAAAACACTGCGATATCTCAATGTCGTTGTTTGTCGTAGGTTAGCAGTTCGAATCACTTATATGCACCCCATTGGTCACGATTGGTCACGCCGAACACGTTTTTTGGCCGATTTTGGGCTGCAAGTTTATTGCGAGGGTTTAGGTATTTGGGGTGTTGGCAGTGGATAATGCGCGCCCTCCCACCGGACAGACGGTGACAGGGCACGGCATGCTGTATGAAGCAGCGGGTCAGGCTGTGCGTGCTCGCAAGGGGATGACGTTGGACGGGGCGGCGGCGAAGGCGTCCAGGGCGGCGGCGATCTGTGCGTCCCGGCCCGCTAGAGCATGCTGGTAGATAGCTGCGGCCTGCGTCGAGGTGTGACCGATGCGAGCCTGTAACTCAGCCATGGTTGCGCCGCTCGCAGCGGCCAGGGTGGCGCCGGTGTGGCGCAGGTGGTGCCATGTGACGTCGTTGCGTCCGATGGTGGCGCGGGCGGCGACCATGGCACGAGAGCGGTAGGAAGCGGACACGACGCCACCGACAGGGGTGGTGAACACAAGTGCGTTGGCCCCTTGGGCGGTGTAGGCGTCCAAGTGATCGGCCAGGGCACGGGCGACGGTGGCCGGAATGGCGACCGTGCGCCGCCCGGCGGCGGTCTTAGGCGGCCCGAACGCGCTCTGACCTGCGCGAGTTCGTGTCTGCGTGCGTTCCACGGTGACGGTGGGGTTGGTTGGGTCGCTGAGGTCGATGTCTCGGCGGCGTAGGGCGAACACCTCGCCGGGGCGCAGGCCTGAGTATGCAGCCAGCAAGGCGGCGGCCCGAAGATGTGGCGGCATCGCGGCTGCCAGGGCCGAGACCTCGGCAGGTGTCAGCGGCTTACGTTCGGGGGCCGGGGCGGTGGCTGCCCCGCGTAGGCAGGCCGGGTTACGGTCGATCAGCCCGTCCTCCACAGCCCGACTAAGCACGGTTCGCAGCAGCCTGTATGCCTGAGCCGCCTGGGTGCGCCCATGCCCGTTGTAAGCGTTGGGTGTCCGCCTGGCAGGGTCGGGATGTCCGGCATTCTTCCAGGCCTCGAGGACCGTGCGGGGCAGGCGCCCGGTGGCCGGTACGTCGATCCCGCTGGCCTGGGCCCAGGCGCGGGCCGGGTGGGTGCGGCGCGTGGCGGACTGTGGGGTGATCTGGGCGAACTGTGCCAGCAGAGCGGTGTGCCAGTCGCGTACAAGTGGGGTGGTGATCTGCGCCAGGGGCACCGTGGACAGGTCAACCACGCTCGGCCCGGTCCCGACGGGGGCGAGGATGAAGCAGCGTGCCAGGCGGTCGTACAGGCCAAGGGTCGAGGGACGCAGTTCGGCAGCTCTCTGTGTCAGGAAGGCCGGGAGGTAGGCGGCCAGTGTCAGGCGCGCGCCCTCAGGAATGGGCGTCCGGCCCCGTATCACCTCGGCGCGGGCGGTCACTAGCCACGCCTCGGCCTGGGCACGTGTGTCGAAGGTAGCGGGCGCGGAATAACGGGCGCCGTCGGGGCCGGTGTAGCGGGCACGGAATCGCCCCGACGGCAGGCGGCTGATGGTGCCGAAGGCGCGGCGGCGGTGGCGAGCAGTCATGAGAGTTCTCCTAGGTCAAGCATGGGCGGGGTCCGCCCGGCGGGCGGGGCGGGCGCCGCTGGCTGGGCCTGCGCTACCTGCCAGCGGCGCACGGGGGCGAAGGCGGGGGCGGAGGGCCAGGTCCATGGGGCTGGTATCCGTGTGGCGTGGCTCTTGCGAGCGGCACGGGTGACGGCATCCATCTGCCGGTGACACGCGGCGCACATGGGCGTGTAGTCCCAGGGATCGGGCGACCACGTACCGGTGTCGTCGCGGCGGGCGTGGGCGGCGTCAGGGCGTAACGCCCACTCGGCTGCCTGGGAGTGGCAGCCGGGCATCGTGCAGGCATACAGCGAGGCGAAGCCACGAGCATGGAGCACGCGCCCGTGAGCGCAGCCGTAGCCCGCGAGTCCGTCACCTACCCACCGGCCTGAGTCCTGGGCGGCGGCGTAGCCGTCGAGGGTGCCCGGATGAAGGCCGCGAGCACGCCGGTAGTGGGCCGCGCACAGACCACGACCCTGAACGGTCTTGGAACATCCGTCAACGAGACATGCCCTGCCAGTGAGGGACGAACCTGGGCACTTTTGGTCGCTTTGGTCCGAATCCTCCCGCGTTAGGCCGTTTTTTGTGTGGTGGTGGGGGGGGAGAAGGACAGGCTGGCGCGGGGTGTCCCGACGAGGTTCCTGAAAAAAAACGAGAGGGAGCCATCAGCCCTCACCGCCTGGCAGGTGGGCCAGCAGCCGGTGCCACAGTTCAGCGGACGGCTCGCGCGCCCCGGTCAACGGTTCGGCAGCGAGAGCACGAACCCGGTCTAGCGCCCAGTCCCAGGACTGCCCGGCCCGCTCGGCGTAGACCAAGACCCAACGGGCCAGCGTGTCCGGATCGAGAGGTAAGCGGGTATCTCGGACAAATGGACCTAGTGGGCCGCGCACCGCTAGCACAACCTCCCCGGGCAGGTCACCGACGGGCCAACCGTCAGGGGTAGGGAAGGGAAGGGTATTAGGGAGGGGGCACATTTCTACACCCGTTCCGCGCCCGGTTTTGGACCCGTTCAGACCCCCGTTCAGACCCCCGTTCAGACCCCCGTTCAGACCTGGCAGGTTGGTCGCGAATTGGACCCGTTCAGACCCCCGTTCAGACCCCCGTTCCGCGCCCTGAATTGGACCCGTTAGGACCCCCGTTCGGTCACGTGCCTGCGAGGCCAGGAACTCCAACCTGTAGTAGGTCGCCCGTCTCCCCCGCTGAGAGGGTGCTGCCTCGGTCTCCATGTGCGTGAGGAAGGCAGCCACAACGTCGCTTCGGCTGCTCTGGCTGTCTGTCGCCGTTAGCCACCGGGCCAGCGCCCGCGCAGGAGCGGCATCATTGCGAGGTCTGCCTTTTGCCCAGACGCAGGCCGTCTCAGGGTCCAGGGCCTGGCCTTGGGCGTCCAGGTCTGCGACCATGCGGGCCAGGGCCTGCCTGTAGGTGGCCAGGGTCGCAAGGCTGTAGCCGTTCCCCGTAGCCTGTGGCTGCACGACGCCGAGGGCGTCTAGCGTGGCGAGCGTGGCGGCCAGGCTCTTTCGGTTGAGCCCTGTCCAGGCTGCCAGTTCCGCCCTCGTGGCTGTCACGGTCAGACCGTCGGTCGAGGCCAAGGCAAGAACGAAGGACACGAGCCGGACGCTGACAGGCTGGCAAGCAAGCGCCGTGCAGGCTACCCAGTCCGTGACCGCTGGGCGCTCGCCCGTGACAGTGAGCGGCTGGGCGTGATCGTAGGCCTGAGCGTGCTTAGCCCATGAGGGTGTGAAGGCGTAGCGGGTACGCCACCCCTCCCCTGCCCGAGTGCGTGATGTCGTCACAAGCGGGTCCGTGCCAGCAGGTGGGGTGCGTAGGTCGCACAGGGCACGGCGAACAGTGGTGAGCGGTAGGTGTCCCCATCCGCTGAGATTGTCGCGTCCGGGGGCGGTGCCTTTGCCGTAGTCGTCAGCAGCCAGCAGGTAGGCCACGAGCCTGGCCGATGGTGTCAGGGGATATCGGCATGAGGCGATGGCTGCGCTGACTGTGGCGACGTGTGGGCGGGCACCGTCAACTGTGAGGTGGCCCGACATGGCTTAGCCTCGCAGGCTCAGCGGGACGCGTGCGGGGGTGGTGTTGGCGTCGATCCACGCGGCTACGGCGGTCGCGGGAACCTGGCACGAACGCACCGTGCCCACACGTGGCAACTCGCCATCACGGATCAGCCGGTTGACCGTGGACAGGCTGACAGCCAGGCACTGAGCGACCTCGTTAGGACGCAGCATGGCCGGTACGTCAACTGTGGCCGGGCCAGCCACGGTGAGGAAAGTGCGACGGCAGTCAGCGGACATGCCGCGTGTGGCGTAGTCCAGCACGGCAGCCGCCGGGACGCGCGGGCGGGTGCCGATGCGAAGGACGGGTAGGGAGCCGCCACTGAGCCAACGCGTGACCGTGATCGGGTGAACGCGGCAGATTCCTGCCACGTCGGAGCGGGTCAGCAGTAGCGGCAGGGTGACGGTCGGGGTGCCGATGGGGCGCAGAGGGTTAGGGGTAGGCACGGCTTGGGTGTCCTCTCAGGGGTACGGGTGTACTGAGAGGCCGCCGGGCGCCTATGCCGGTGGTGTGGTGTGAGGGCTCGCCTAACGGGGTTTCAGGCGGCCAGGGTGAAACGGGCGCAACTACCCTCACCCACCGGCACAGGGGCCACGGTAGGAGGGGCAGCGGTCAGGACCGCGCACGTCAGGCTGACTAGGACGGGCCGCCACGGCGGCGGCCATGCGTCAGTGCTAGATGCCCGGCGCCATGTTGGCGCGGGTACGTCATCGAGGCCGGGCACGAACTCAGGTAACGACGAGAACGTAGCCGTGTCGTGTAGGGCGCGCTCGGCGTAGTAGGCATAAAAGTCTCTGCACCGATGCTTCAATTCTTCGTAACGAGCAAAAGCACGCATTGAGCAACGTGGATGTGGGTGGACCTGGAAACGGAGCCATTCAAGGGGACGCAGTAGACGCCCGGCGGTGTGCCCGCTTACGTCGTCCCATTCATCCTCCCATCTTTCCACGATGGGAAGGCGCTGTAAGGCAGTTGATTCGGGCATCACAATCCGCCGGAGTACACCGTGCACCCGCCGAATCCGTGCGGCTCGCCCTGCACGCCGGGTAGCTGACCATTCGCCCCGTGGAGTATGCAGGTACGACAGTTCGAAGGCCAGCCAGGCCGCAGAGCGTTCAGCAGCGAGGATGGCATGAGGCGACAGCCCAGAAACGCGCAACGAGGTAGCCGCGTCGTTGAGCGCAGTGCACACGCGCAACACGGTGCCATCCACGTTGAGGCGCCACTGGCTACGAGGGCGGCGATCGTTGGCCAGTTCGTCGATGAGGGCGGCAACGTCGGGGTGGGAGGTGATCAGTGGGTGCAGCCGTGCCAGGCGGAGGCCCAGTGCACGGGGTGCGTGCGATGGGTTGGGCCGTGGTCGGCGGTGGCTGCGTGTCATGGGTGAGAGCATGGCGCGGACGTTTACCTAGGGCAAGCAGATTTGCCGTGTGGTCCTCATTTGGCCCGATTTCTCCCACGTTCAGGCCCTGGGATGGGGCGAGGCAGGGCTGCGTACTCGCTGCGCTGTGCCACGGCGGCGACAACGGCGCGCAGTTGGTCGGCGTCGGTTGCTACGTAGCGTTGTGTGGTGGTGGGGCTTGCGTGGCCTAGGAGTCGTTGGACGGAGAACAGGTCGCGTGTGGCGTCGTAGGCGGTGGTGGCGAAGCGGTGGCGTAGGGCGTGCAGGGTGTAGGGCGAGGGGATCAGGTGGCGCACGCTGTCTGCCACGCGTTCAGCGCTGAGGTGTGAGCCTTGTCCGTTGGGTAGGGCGTAGCCATGCGGGTCGGCGTTGGTGGCGTCGGTCAGGAGCGCGGCCAGGCCGGGGGCGAGGGGTACTAGTCGTTGTTTGGAGCCTTTGCCGTGGACGGCTAGGACTGTGCCGCCTGAGGTCTGTAGGAGGTCGCGGGCGTGTATGGCGGCGATCTCGGCGCGGCGTAGGCCTGCCTCGGCTGCGCAGCGCAGTATCAGGGTCTGCCGCGCGTCAGCTTTGGCCAGGGCCTGGCCTAGGAGGTCGTCGGGTAGCGGGTGCGGGTTGGGTCCGGGGCAGCGTACGGGTGGGATCACGTCGGCCGGTGAGGTGGTGAGGTGTCCGGCGGCGACTCCCCACGCGTAGAAGGCTCGCAGGGTGGTGCGTAGGGAGTGGCGTGTTTCTAGGGCGATCTCGCGGTCTGTGTACCACTGAAGCAGGGTGGGGGTGGTCACGGACCACGGGCCGTTCTCGGCGTTGGGGATGGTGCGGGCGAGGTGTGCGAGTTGTTCGCGGTTCTTTTTTCGGGATGTGGTGGCGCGTCCTTGGATGCGTTCGAATGCCATGAATCCGGTAATCGCTTCCTCCCACATGGGTGGGATGGGCGCGGCGACCGGGCCGGTTCGGCGCACGGGGGCGCGGTCCTGAGCATGGGGGTCGTCGAGTCCGGGCACGTCCTGGCCCTCTGGTGGGGCGATGCGTGGGATCGGGGGCAGGTGTCTGGCTGGGCTGGTTGAGACGTAGCCCCTTGCCTGGGCCCAGGCGAAGAAGCCTCGCACGGTGTAGCGGATGCCGCGGCGGGTGGCGTGGGCTAGGTCGAGGCTGTCTAGCCATGTCAGCAGGTCGGGGGCTGTGATGGCGCCGGGAGCGT
Source organism: Mycobacteriales bacterium (assembly GCA_018376445.1). Taxonomy (GTDB): domain Bacteria; phylum Actinomycetota; class Actinomycetes; order Mycobacteriales; family Mycobacteriaceae; genus Lawsonella. The sequence continues at coordinate 1,905 of JAHABL010000021.1, read as the reverse complement.
GGTGGGGGTGGTCCAGGGCGAGGCGGCGCAGGTGTCCACGTCGAGCGGTCAGGGTGGTGGGCTTGGTGCCGGTCTGGGCGCACTCGGCCAGGTAGACCCTAATCAGGCTGTCCCAGGCAGGGGGCAGCGGTGGGGCGTCAGGTCGCCCGTTGGGTCCCTGTGGCTCGTTCAGCGGGCGGTGCACGAGAACCGTAGGACGGTGGGAGTGGGTGGCCATGAGGGTTCTCCTAGATGGGTGGGCAGTGCCGAGTAGGTGTCGAGCACAGCACGCATGCCCGGCGTTCGGGGTGCAGGTGGTGGTTAGGCGCTGAGGCGGCGCAGGGGCACAACGTTGGTGGGTGTAGCGGCGTAGGTGTCCAGGGCCGCGGCGATCTGTGCGTCCCGGCCCGCGATGGCGTGCTGGTAGATGGCGGCGGCGCGTGGTGAGGCGTGGCCGATGCGTGCCTGTAGTTCGGCCATGGTGGCGCCGCTGATGGCGGCCAGGGTGGCGCCGGTGTGGCGCAGGTGGTGCCATGTCACGTCGTCGCGCCCGATGGTGGCGCGGGCGGTGGCCATGGCGCGTGAGCGCTGGGAGGCGAGCACGGGGCCGCCTGTGGTGGTCGTGAACGCCAGGGCGTCGGGCCCGGGGGCGGTGTAGGTGTCCAGGTGGTGGGCCAGGGCGCGGGCGACGGTGGCCGGGACGGTGACGGTGCGCCGTCCGGCGGCGGTCTTGGGGGCGCCGATGGTGGGTTGGCGGTCTCGCGTACTGGTTTGTGTGCGCTCAACGGTCACGGTCGGGCTGGCTGGGTCGCTCAGGTCAATGTCTCGGCGTCGTAGGGCGAACACCTCGCCGGGGCGCAGTCCTGAGTAGGCGGCCAGCAGGGCGGCGGCGCGTAGGTGTGGCGGCATGGCGGCTGCCAGGGCCGAGACCTCGGCGGGGGTCAGGGGCTTGCGTTCGGGGGCGTGTGAGGTGCCTGCGCCTCGCACACGGGCGGGGTTGTGGTCGATCAGCCCGTCCTCCACGGCCTGGTTGAGGACGGTTCGCAGCAGCCTGTAGGCCTGGGAGGCCTGGCAGCGGCCTGGGCGGCGTCCGGTGTCCTCCCTAAGGTCCGGGGCTGGCTCAGGGCGTCCGGCGGCCTGCCAGGCGGCCAGGACGGCGCGGGGCAGGCGCCCGGTGGCCGGGACGTCGATCCCGCTGGCCTTGGCCCAGGCGCGGGCGGGGTGGGTGCGGCGGGTGGCGCGTACGGCGGCGGTCGTGGTGCGTGTGGTGGCTGAGCGGTCGAGTTGGTCGCACAGGGCGGTGTGCCAGTCGCGCACGAGCGGGGTGGTGATCTGTGCCAGGGGCAGCGTGGACAGGTCCACGGTGGTGGCGGGGCTGGTTCCGACGGGGGTGAGGATGAAGCAGCGTGCCAGGCGGTCGTACAGGCCCAGGGTCGAGGGGCGCAGTTCGGCGGCTCGGTGGGTCAGGAAGGTAGGGATGTACTCGGCCAGTGTCGTGGGGGCTGTGAGGGTGGGGGCTGTCCAGGTGCCGCGCAGCACGTCAGCCTGTACGCCGATCAGCCAGGCTTCTGCCTGGGCGCGTGTGTCGAAGGTGGTGGGGGCTGAGTGACGTCTGCCGTCGGGGCCGGTGTACCGCACCCGGAAGCGCCCTGAGGGCAGGCCGGTCACGGTGCCGAAGGCCGAGTGCATAGGCTTGCGCCGTGGCATCGGGGATCCTCTCCCGCAGCGCCCGGCGACTCCATTGGTCACGATTGGTCACGCGTGCACGTTTCCAGCGAGACGGCGCCGTTCCCTTGGTTGAGGAATCGGCGCCGTTTCAACGGAAAGTAGTGGAGCGAGTGACGGGAATCGAACCCGCGTGTGCAGCTTGGAAGGCTGCCGTTCTACCATTGAACTACACTCGCGCGCAGGGCTGGTTCCAGCCCC
>JAHABL010000020.1 GCA_018376445.1 Mycobacteriales bacterium | reverse complement strand
CAGGTCAGGGGTCGCGAAAGTAGGGTGGAGCACGTCGAGGTCTTTCGGGATGGCGAGCGTGAAGAACTTCCATCATCCGGGAGACCTCGACCCCTACCCAGCCACCGACGCGCTCAACCGACTACACCCTCGTTCGTGAAGAGCCCGTCACGACGGTTGTAGTCAATGAAATGTGCCCATCCGGTCGGATCAGCCGATGGTGGATTCCTGTGTTTGCCGCCATTCAAGACCGAGGGCGTGGCGGGTGTACAAAACTGCTTGATCAGCTTGCGTCCGGCGCTGTCTTTCTGCACGTCAAGCTTCAAAACCGCGGCTATCGCGTCGAGGCTCATCGGCAACCCCAAATAGGCGCTCCACACCATAGTGCAGCGCCACTGCCTTGGGTCAAGAAACCCATCACCGAGAAGCTCGGAATGATGGCGGTGTAGCCATGCTGAGAGGCAGACTCGTTCGAAGGCGGCGTTATGCGCCCACTTGACCACATCCGGATCCACCAGTGCCGCCAGCACCTCGTCGGGCATTGATTGTCCGTTGGCGAGATCCACTATTTCGACCGGGCCGCCGTCGACCGAATAGCTGAAGAGCAACAGGTCGAAGTCTGGGTGCTCGCAATACGGGTAAACACCCGCCTTGGCGAGCTGAACAGGACTGAAAGTCTCGATATCGCAGAAGAGTGTTCGCATGACGGGGTTCCTTTCACATCAGAGGAAAAGTGGAGGGAACCAACAAGATGTGCTGATTCCCTCCACGTGTGGGGATGGTTAGTTCAGGAAGTCGTCATCAGCCGCGAAGGAACCGAAGTCGGTCTCAGCGGAAACTCGTCCACCGCCAAGGGTTTCTCCGTCACGGGTCTTTTGAATGTTCCCAAGCCTGCAGGCGATGCCACGGTTCCCGTTCGTGTTGAACGCATAGAAACTCAAGGAAACGCGGGCGTAGCAGCCAGAATAAACCTCGGCACGACCAAGAATCGGAGCCACGTTCATATCAACAATCTGTGGAGCAGTCAGAGAATTGGCATTCAAGAAGTAGGCGCCCTTGTAGGCTTCGTCGTCACGCTCAATATCTCCATCGCGCAGCGGGAGCTTGAGGGCTGCCTTGTTGGGTCGCTTGCCACCAAACTTCCCGATACCTGCTTCGATGGCTGCTTCCACGGCCTTCTCGATCGCGGTGATAGTGGCGGTGTCGGACTTGGGGATAATCAGGGAGACGGAGTGCTTCGGTTTGCCTCCTTGGATGGAGTTCGGCTCCCAAATATGGGCGTAGCTGAGTCGTACTTCGCCGGTAACAATGCGAGTTGGGTTAGTAGCGGTTGTCATGTTTCTTTCTTCTTTCTTCTAGTTGTCGTTACTGAAATCGGTGGCCGCACTCACCAGGTCGAGCGCTGGCCGTTTATCGGACGCAGGAACCAACGTGGGTTTGCCTGCAGGTTTGGTGACGTACTCGCTGAGGATCTCGTTGAAGGCGGGTTTACCCATCAGCTTTTCCATGGCTGTGAGGGTGATGAGCTTGCGATCCCAGATGTCCCTATAGCCAGCAGCCTCAGCAGCCTTCGCAACATCGGTTTCGGAGGTGTATTTGCGTACCGACCGTCCGGCGACGAGCTTGAACCCCTCAAAGACCACCCCTTGATTGACGGCCTTGGACAGCGCGTAGGCTTCGACGTCCGACGCCCAGGTTTTGAGCTGCGGAATCCGTGTGAGCACGTCAGCAATCTCTACGTCCGTTAGTTCTGCTGGTGGGGCGAATTCGAGCTTGGCAAGTTGAAGATTGGCTTCGGCTCGTGCCCGACACGTGGGTGTGATCTTGCAGAACTGGCACCACGACCCTGGACAAAACTCGCCCTCGCCAGCCGCTGCCAGCTCAGCCTTCGGTTTCACGTCCGTTTCAGCCCAGTGTTCGAGCTCGGCGACGGAGGTTTCCCAGGTGTCGACGTTGCCCCGGCGAGGCTGGTAGATCGTGACCGCCACCGTCTCGATGTCATACAGGCTCCCGAACGCATGGAGCGCTCCGAGGGCGTAAAGCATGAGTTGCGGGTTCTGCTCGGCTTCAACCAACACGCCTTGCCCGTACTTCAGATCAATGATCTGGAGTGTGGGTTCAGCGATGATAACGGCGTCGCCGGTACCGAAACCGCCCGGCACGATGTGGGAGAAGTCGAGACGCTGCTCGATCAGCACCTGCGGATCACCACAGGTTTCCCGCGCGATTGAGATGTGTTCCTGGACAAAGGCGACGTAGTCGTCGGTCAGGTGTTCCATCTCGGTATCGATCCAGTCGGATTCCGGTTTGAAGGCTGGTGCCTGGTGGAGGGCGCGCCGCAGTTTCCACTCTGCGAGGGCGTGTGCTGCGGTGCCCTGTTCGGCAGCCGCCGACGAGGTATCCGGCTCGCGTGACTCCAGGACTGCGCTGGGTGGGCAGTTCAGCCAACGGTGCGCACCCGACGCCGAGAGCAGCGAGTGCTGGTCAGGCATCGGACAGCTCCTTCGCCTTGTCGAGCAGCCACGAGTATTTGGCCGGGTCGACCACCGACAACTTGTCTGCGCCGGTGGCGACGATCAGCTCACGTATCTGCTCGGTCAAGCCTTGGCTGGAGAGCCCGGCGAGCACCCCACGCACCTGCGCCAGCGACACCGGATCCGGCTCAGGTGCGGGTTCGGGTGACTGCTGGTGGGTGGCCTCGTACTCGGCGGCTGCTTGCTCAAGGTCGGGTTGGGCGAGCCCGGCGGCGGCGATCGGACGCGCACCAGGCATCTCGGCATGATCCTCAAATGAGCCCCACGCGGTCTCCTCGATCGCGGCCGCGAGCATGGTCACGCCTTCGGCGATCCGGTTGAGTGCCGCGATGTGCTTGTTCGCGTCGGTGACATTCACGCCGCATCACCGCCCTTGTGGGTGACGCCGACCGCGTCGGCCAGCGCCATCAGATCGTCGTCGGTTTCGGCGATGTCGATCTGTTTGACCGAGTTGCCGGGCACGACGATGGTGACGCGCTGCTTGCGGCCCAGGAGCTTGCGCATGATGCGTTCGCGCAGGGTGACTGTGCGGGTGCCGACGATCCCCGGATCATCGGGGATGTGCTTGGCGATATGGAGCTTGAGCCGATGCTGGGTCATCTCCTTCACCTGCCTTCCTTACTGGTGGGAGTGGCCCGGGTGGCTGCTCCCTTCACCCCACTGCCGACACCATCGGAAGTGTTAAATCGCGTCGCCTCCACCGCTGCGCGAAGGACCGCAGCTGCTTCCTTGAACAGTTGTGAGACCCGGGCTCGCGACAGGCCCAGGGCGCGGGCAACGTCAGACTGCTTCATGTCCGCGTCGGCGAGCATCAGCTCCATCACTTGTTTGTGCTTGCCCTCCAGGCCAGCGATCGCCTCCCGCAGCGCTTGGAATTCGCGGGCCTTCCGAGTGGTGTCTTCAGCGGCGATCAGTTGGTCTTCGGGCGACGCGGTGATATCCTCGACAACCGCAGATGGATCGTCGGACTTGTCAACAACGAATTCCGGTTCACGGTCGATCTCCATGAACCAGTCGAGCGACCACGGCGCGTTTTTCGGCACCCGGCAGCCACGGCGCGGACCGCACCCGGCACCGCAGCTGCACTTGCGAGCGCCGGGGCCACGATCACCCCGATAGGCCTCGTGGAAGACGGCCTCTTCCTGCCGAGCCAGTTCATCGAGAATCTGCTGCGGATACCTCGGCTTGATCTCATCGACCGGACGGCCTGCCTGTTCGGCGCGTTCACGCCGGTCGGTTTCCACCATCACGGCAAACTCACCAGAGTCGATCTCGTAGACGTCGGTGACGGATTCATGCTTGTTGTTGTCGGCTTCGTGCCTAAAGCGGATTGTGAGCGCAGCGTTGTTGTTCTGCGTTTCCTGCGCGTCCGTACGCTTGGACATTGGGGATCTCCTGTCGGATTGGGATCCGCAGGAGTCCGCAACGCCGCAGAAACGGCAAGACGGGCAGGTTCACGCGCCTCAAAGTCGAGGTGATGCGTGATCCTTGCCCGTCTAGCGGTTCTGCGGATCGAACTGTTTATGTCGGTATTCAGTTGTGTTTCAGTGGGTTATCGATAGTGCGGTTCAGGTAGGGGCCGTCGTTCGTGACATTGATGAAAGCCCCCGCAGTCGTCGAACCAGAGCCGGGAGAGGCATCCCTTATGGACGATCTCGATCTGCCTACGCTCTAGGTCGACACGGCAAATCGTTTTGCCTCCCGCGTTCTTTACTGTTTCCATAACACCTCCCATTCACTAGTTAGCTAAGTTGCTTACAAAATGGGTAAAAAAGAGAACCCGACTCGTAGCGAATGAATTACGCGGCGAGCTTCAGGTTCTTGATGCGGATTGCGGCAGCCTGCTTAGAAACCTCGAAAGTCCTAGCGAGTTCCCGGACAACACGGCGCTTGCGTCGCTCATCCAATGATCGCCAGCCTTCGGGGGCAAGCTCGGTGAATGCCTGCGAGAACGGGTCGCGGGGCATGAGCAGCGCAGCCCCGAGGTAGTTGGCTTGGAACTCGGCGCGGTCTACCTTGTTGTCGGCGCGAACGCCCTCCGAGGTAGTAGTGAACGGGCGATACCCTGTTCCTCCCTTGCACTTCATCCGAGGGTCTCGGTAGTAGATATGCCGATGCAGGAGGAGGTGAGCGCACTCATGGGCAATCGTGAAACGCAGTCGACTGTCCGGGGAGTCACGCAAGGCATCGTCGTCGATAACGATTGTTCGTTCTGGAAAAACGATGTCAACCCTTGCGCCGGTAGACTCGAAGACAGGGATGGACAGCTCCTGGAAGATCGACATTCCAAGCACGCTGCCGTCCGACGAAAGCCGCTGATAGTCCAGTGCCGCTCCCAGGTGAAACTCGGCGAAGCTGTCGACGTCGAGCGGGATAGGCGCCACCAGTTGAGCGCCACCGGCGAATTTCTCGAGCTCCTTCTCTGCGCGAGCCTCGAGTCGCTCCTTACTGAGGTATTTGGGGTCAAGGCTCACTGGTCAGCTTCCCCGCCTTCAATGATGTCGATGATGTCCCGCCACTGCTGGTCACTCAGGTCATGTTCTTTCGCCCGGCGAAGAGCGACGCGAGCCATGTCGGTTTGCATAATGTAGCCCGACAGGTCGGTAGACACCTGGTTCTCGCGAGTCAATGCTGCCAGGTCATACATCCGCTCCCTCTCGGAGCGGGAGAGTCGCAATGTCTCGGCGATGTCCCCCAGCTTGCCGTCCGGGGCAGCGCGGCGCCCTTTCTCGATGTCACTCAGGTATGGAGCGGTCACACCGATGGCGTCCGCGAATTTGCGCATGGTTAAGCCCTGCGTCTTCCTATGTGCTTCCAGGAAGGCACCGAAGCTCTCTGATTTGGTCATTGGAACAGCCTCCTCACGTCTGTTAGCAACTAAGCTAACACGTGAAGTTAACTGGTGCAAGTCTACGGATCAGGAGCCGTCTCGCTGGCTGTCCTCGTGCCGGGGTCGGTTGAGACGGTCGTGGATGAGCGGGAGCAGGATCGCGTCCACGTCGGCGCGGAAGGCTTTGTCCGACAGGTACTTCATGGAGAAGTCGTGATTCTGGGTCATCCGCGCCAGCATGACGTCGGGCATCTTCTCGTCGTAGATGATCTTGAACAGGTCGAGCGGATTATGGGCTCGCAGCTGGATCTCGTTGTCTTGGGCGAGGTCGTCGGCGACCTGTTCGAGCACTTTGTCCATGTTGGTGAACTCGGTGCCCCATCGTTCGTTGAGGGAGTCGAGGATCTTGGAGAGTCGCTCGCGGTCGTCTTCGGTGGGCATGCCCAGCTTGGGCGAGTTGTTCAACTCACCCACCTGGTCTTGTAGGTCGATGGAACCCTCGTAGACCGACTGGAGCCGGTAGTACTGCAAGGTGACCTCATCATCCAGGTGTGGGGCAGGGTCGCCGTCGATGTGGAGCTTGCGGGTCAGCAGCTTCGCGTATGCGGCGAACTTATGCAGCTGCTCGTCGTCGAAGCGGATGATGTGGGTCAAGAACTCGTAGTTGCGGTTGAACTTGTTGAACGCCGAGCGCACCTCGAGCTTTTCCTCATCGTCAAGCGCGTCGAAGCGGCCGACCGCAGGGTCGAGGTAGGCGTTGAGCCTGCCGAAGTCGAGGTTGGTCTGCTGCTTTTGCTCTCTGAAGAACACGGTCGCGAATCCGTCGATCTCTTCGTCTCGCCACAGCTGGTAGGAGGCGATCAGGTGGTAGAGGTCGTAGACGATGTTCGGGTCGGTTTCCTCGCTGATCGAGGTCGACACGTAATAGTCTTGGAACGCCGCCTGAATGTCGTCAGCGCTGTTGACGAAGTCCAACACGAACGTATCTGATTTGCCCGGGCACATCCGGTTGATCCGCGACAGGGTCTGCACGGCCTTGACCCCGTGGAGCTTCTTGTCCACATACATGGTCTGTAGCAGGGGCTGGTCGAATCCGGTCTGGTATTTCTCGGCCACCAACAGGATCTGGTACTCACCGGTGTCGAACCGATCGGGCAGCTCGGCTTCGGGGAAGCCGTTGAGTTGCTCCTCGGTGTAGTCCTGCCCATCGTCTTCGACGGTGCCGGAGAACGCCACCAGCACACCCAGGTCGGTGTAGCCCTTGGCTTTGATGTAGTTGGCGAACGCGAAGTAGTAGCGCACAGCGTGCAACCGGGAGCCGGTCACCAGCATTGCCTTGGCTTTGCCGCCGATCTTGTGCGCCACGTTGCTGCGGAAGTGCTCGATGATGATCTCGGCTTTTTGCCGCAGATTGTGCGGATGCAGGGCTAAGTATTTGCCCAGCGCCTTGTTGGCCTGCTTCTTGGCGTACTCCGGATCCTCAGCGGTGGCCTTACCAACCTTGTAGTACGTCTGGTAGGTGGTGTAATTTGCCAGCACGTCGAGGATGAATCCTTCCTCGATCGCCTGCTTCATCGAATACACATGGAACGGGCGCGGCGTGCCACCAGGAGTCGGGGTGCCGAAGATTTCGAGGGTCTTCTGCTTCGGGGTGGCCGTGAACGCGAAGAACGATAGGTTCGCCTGCCGTCCATGGGTCGCCATATCCGCCGCGATCTGTTCGTCAACCTCGAGCTCCTCGGCCTCTACCTGAGCCTCAGCTCGAGCGTAACGATCCAGCAGCTCTGCCTCGGACTCCTGACCCGCTTGGACAGTGTCAGCCAGCACCTGCTTGAGCCGCTCAGACGCCTGCCCGGTCTGCGACGAGTGTGCCTCATCCACAATCACCGCGAACCGCTTCCCAGCCGTCGCGATGTTGGACACGTCAACGAACGGGAACTTCTGCAACGTCGAAATGATGATCCGAGCACCCCGACCCAGCGCATCAGTGAGCTGGCGGGCGTTCTTATCAACCTTTACGACGACGCCTGCTGTGTGATCCATCGAAAACACCGTGTCTTGGAGCTGCTTATCCAACACGCGCCGGTCGGTGATCACGATGATCGAATCGAACACCACCCGCTGCTGGTCGTCGTGCAGATTCGATAAGTGGTGAGCGAGCCACGCGATCGTGTTCGACTTGCCCGAGCCCGCCGAATGCTGCACCAAATAGTTGTGCCCAGCACCGTTCGCCTTCGCGTCCGCGATGAGTTTGCGGACCGCATCGAGCTGGTGGAAGCGCGGGAAGATCACCTTGTCTTTCGACTTCGCCGGACGCCCCTCAGGGGTCTTGCCGGGCACGAACTGCACGAACCGGTGCAGAATGTCGAGCAACGAGTCTTTCGCAAGCACCTGCTCCCACAAGTAGGACGTCTTGAACTTGCCCTCCACCGGCGGATTACCAGCACCGTTGCTGAAACCACGGTTGAACGGCAGGAACACCGTATCTTGGCCGGCAAGTTTCGTAGTCATCCACACCTCATCGGTGTCAACCGCAAAGTGTACCACCGCGCGTTTACCCAGGGCGAAGAGCTTTTCCGACGGGGAACGGTCCATCTTGTACTGTCGGATCGCATCACGATAGGTCTGCCCAGTCAGCTGATTTTTCAACTCGAGTGTCACCACTGGGATGCCGTTCACCAACAGCACCGTGTCAACCGAGTTCTCGTTACGCGTTGAATACCGTAGCTGGCGCACGATGCTCATCTCGTTCGCCCAGTACTTTTCAGCAAGAACCTCATTCAAGTCGGTGCCGGGAGCGAAGTACACCAGCTTGAACCGAGCACCCACATCCTCAATGCCACGGCGCAGCACGTCGATCACACCACGCTGATCAAGCTGCGCAGCGACACGCTTCAGAAACTTCTGCTCCGCGTTACCCCGGTAAGTGCGTTCCAGTTTGGCCCATTGATCCGGTTGCGTTGTTTTCACGAACTCAATCAAGTCAGCTGGATACAGGCACAGCTCGCGATCAAAACCCTGCGGGTCACGCGTCTCAAACCGGTCAAAATCCGATCCCTGGGTAGTCAGCCAGTATTCGATCTCGGACTCAAACCTGCGCTCCGACGTATCCATCATGCCTCCTCACTAACGCGGACCTTGCCCGTCACCACATCGTTAATAACCTGCTTGCGATACCGCCTCAACAACTCAACCTGACGATCCAAATCGGTAATCAAACCATCGATCCCTTTCAGCCGTTGAACAAGGTAATCAACGATTTGCCTTTGCTCTTCCACCGG
>JAHABL010000019.1 GCA_018376445.1 Mycobacteriales bacterium | reverse complement strand
CAGCCATGTGCTCGTTATCCCGCTTCGACAACGCCGAGCAATCCTGACGCCACCGGTTGTAATCACGAGCCACCGGATCCTCAATCCACCACGAACACGAACCAATCGTGCGGTAGCTCAACTTGGTACCTGGGTTACCCACACCAAAAGCCGAAACCACCCCGAAAGTACCGGCGGGGGTAGTCCCAGTACCCTGCCGACGCTGCCCCGACGGCACCACACCACCTTGACCGAAAACCGATCTGACCCCCGACGACGAAACCTTGACCCAACCCTTCGCAGACCCCCGCCACTGATACCGAGCCCACGTGCCACGAGTACCCGACGTCCGATCAGCCACCATCACCTGCTGCGACACATCAGCCGGCACCGACGTACCCGGAGCAAAACGCGACACCCTACCCGACGACAAGTGAGCAGAAACCGGTTTACGAGATGACGAGTGCGCAGGAACCGGCTGAGCTGCCCGTGCATGGCTGACATGCCGGGGATGCGACAATCCTTGCCCGTGCGTCTCATGGCCACGAGACGCCCCAGCCACACTCGTGGCCCTGGACGCCGATGCCGTCGGATGCCCGGCCGCATGCCGCGAAGCTGAGCGCGCCGCCGACACGGGCGCCGATGCCGTCGCACGCGACGGACTCGCAGACTTCGACGGGCGAGTCGAAGCGGCAGGCGAGGGGTGGTGTACCGCCGCTGAGGCGGACACTGACGGTGTGGAGGGAGCTGTCGTGGCAGCGGGGACCCCGGACTGGTCGTCGTCATGGGTACACCCGGTCGCAGTGACCGCGATCACTGCCACAAGAGCCGGGAAAATTTTACGCATCATTGATATGTCCTTACTTAATTCTGGTTGCGGTCACAATGACATTGCTGTCCCACATCCGATGACCGTCGCGGACGGTCTCGTGCCCCCCGCAGGTCACCATGATCGCACGGCGAGGCCCAGTGGAGGTGCCCCACACCCACCGGGGAAGCGTGGCCCTGGGTGACGCGGTGATGTCGGTGACTCGGTACCGGTCGAGGTGACCGTGATCTATCACGGCCACCTCGTGGCCGAGATGCACCTCACGGAGCCGGAAAAATACGCCTGGATCACCGACGACCCCGACATGGCCTGCAAGCATGGTGGTGCCCGACCGGGCCGAGAGAGGCGCCGACTGAGAAGCCCACGCCACACCGCGCGCAGGCGGATACCAACCGCCATCGCCGTGACGGCTCAACCGGCCGGTAATCGGGGCATCAATACCTACTGCCGGGACGATCACCCTCGATCCGCTCTGACCAGGCGCAGGCCGCGCCACCGGCCCAACTGGGGAGGGATGAGGATCATGGCCGGTCTGAGGCGCGGGGATCACCAGTGCCCCGTGACGATCCCGGCTCCACCCCTGCGGTGCCCGGCCCGCATCAATGCCATGCCACACCAACATTGCCCCTATCAGCGCCGTCACAAGGCACGTCACCAACCCGATCACTCGACGCACCACCACGCCCCCTTCTTAAAGACGTGTGGGGCCAGGCCATGGCCCAGCCCCACACACTATCACCGAGGATCACTCACCATGCGGGTCATTACGGCGACCACCCGCGACCAACGCCAACACGCCACCCGCGAACGCCATCAACACCACACCACCGGCAATCCAGCCCACGACCGGACCACCAGGCACATCACCGGTATGGATACCGCCACCCGACGCATTCCCACCAGCCGGCGTAGGAGTCGGAGTCGGCGTCGGGGCTACAACCGCCGGAGTCGGAGTGGGCGTCGGCGTAGGAGTCGGATTCGGAGTCGGCTTGGACACCGACACCGTCTGACTGTCAGCGTTGGTGTCCTGATGGGAACCAGCAATATGACCGACCATCGAGATCGTCTCGAACGCCACCAGGTCCTTCCCGGCATACCCGGTCGGCACCGTGAACACCACCTTGGCCGTGCCGGACTCGGCCTTCGCGGTGAACTTGGCCGACACCTTGATCCCGGTCGGCTTACCCGTCACCTGATCCATCATCTCGCCCACAACCTTGTACGGCTTACCCGGTATCGCATCATGGTAGGCAACCGTGTCGACAATCGCGCCGCCCTTAGCCACCACCATGTGATCGCCATCAGCCTTATCCAGCGCCGTCGTCCCAATCTTGGGCGGCTTCGCAGGCGGAGGCGGAGGGAAGGACGCGGTATCACGTGCACTCACCGTGGTTTTGGCACCGGAGACGAACACCCGCTGAGCCTTTTTGTTCGACGGGATTGCATACGTGACTGCTGTTGCTGGCAGTGTCGCGGCCGCTGAAACCTTCGCGGCCCGATCGAGCGTGCCGAACGTTGCTGAGCCGACACCGGCCTTGTTCGTCGTCACCGTGACTTTCGAGTTACGACCATCTACTAGTGTCACTTTTTCGCCGGGTACAAGGAAGTCCTGCCCCATTAACCAACCGCACTGTCGCCTTATAGCGACTATGGGCAGCCACCTGCGATGGAATATCCACAGTCAACTTGTAGGCACCCGCTGCCGCCCGCTGTTTCGCTTCAGCGATCATCGACTGTGCCCGCGCAGTCACACCAGCCGCGTCAGCGCGTGTCTTCCCGTAACCGCTACCCAGCTGGTACTTCGGGAATCCCTGCAACGCGTACACTGCGGCATCAACTACGGCCGCCTGCTGATGATTCGACGTGGCACCCCACTTGCCCAAGACCCAGACGACTTGTGAAAGCGCCGTCGGGGACAGCGATCCACCACCGTCACGCGCCCACGTCTTGGTCGAACCCCGAGACTGATAGGTCCCACCAGCACTCGGGCCGTCCTTCTCAGGATCAGCGCAATAGAACTTGGCCGGTCGAACCATGATGGGTTTTGTTGTTGAGGCGGTATGACCCAATCCAACCAGCGCCATAGTTAATCTTTACGCCCACATAGTGAGTCGTTCTACCGTCCCAGGAGTACGAATCACCATACGCTGTCGCCGATGAGGCGGCTATGAGGTCAGCAGCCACGAGGGTTGCCACCCCCGCTCGTTTCTTCCGATCAAGCATTGTTCAAAAAAGTCCTTACGTTTCGACATCCGGCATTCATCATGTGTTGTGGATCGGCGGGTGTTATGGATCGGCGGGGCACGCACCGCCACCGCACGAGGGGTGCTCACGAGACGTCCTGACCGCGGATCAGGGCACGGGCCTGGGCGAGTTGCTGACGATGTTTGGCTTGTGCTTGCGGGTCGTCGAGCCACGCCCTCCGGCGTGCCTCGGCGTCGCGGTCGGCGTCGGTGATCATCGGCGGCGTCGGAGTGGCGTCGTGGCTGGTCGGCGGATGGGCGGCGGGTAGGCGCCGTAACCGGGCACACACCAGGCCAGCCATCGAGTGCACGTGTTCGGGCAAGAGCTGGGCTTGCAGATGGTCGCGCACCTGTCGAGGTGACCATCCACCAGCCGTCAAAGCCGTCAGAGTCGGGGTGAGGCGGGCAGCGCCTACATCGTCGAGGACCTGCATCGGCTCAGGCAGGCACTGGCGCACCAGGTCCCAGTCAGCCCCGCCGTCATCGTCGGGGAGCGCGCGAGGTTCCCGGGTCGGCGGGTCGACCGGGTCTGCTGTGGTCGACTCATCGGAATCGTCCCGTCCCTGCCCGTCCTGTCCAGGCGTAGCCGCCGACGCCGGCAGGGGAGGGGTGGGAGGGGATGGGTTCCTAGGTGAGGGTTCTTCCTTAGTACGTTGCGTCACCCATGACACAACGGATGTGTCACCCATGACACAACGGTCATCCATGGTGTCACCAGTGACACATTGGGACTGACTAGGCACTTCGTCCTCGGGCGCCTCCGTGGTGTCACCGGTGACACGCGACTCGTCCCACGCCACAACCCCCCCCTCAAGGGACGCACTTCTTGGGGATGATGATCCCGCACCCGAGCACGCGAAATCTTGTCAGGGATCATCAACTGATACACGCTGTTCGTCTTCCGCATCCCGCCGAACTCGGAACGCTCAAAACCCTGCTCACGCGTGATCAGCCCCTCAGTCTCCAACCACTTCAGCGAGCGCATAATCGTCGACCGCGACGCCTGCACCCCGCCCATCAACGTCGAAACCTTCGGCCACGCACGATCATCGTCACCGGCCTTGTGCCAACATTAACAGCGTCAATTTCGTCGTAGAGTCCGGAACATCGCACGAAATCGCCCACGTGATCGCAACCAAACTCACGCCAGTTCACCCCTCACTCGTCCGGACTAGACGACCACAGGTCCGCATCCGCGCGGCCCGACTCAGGAGGCGTGACCAGATCAAGGGCCCACGCAGCCGGAATAATCCACCGACCCGAAGGCAACTTCCGAGCGCCGGGAAACCGACCATCGCGACACCACCGAGTGACCGTGGCCGTACTCGTTTCCGGCAGCACCGCGGCGACAGTCTGGGGGGACAGAAGACTGTCAGCGACAGCTTCGACATCGAGATGGGAGGAGGTCATACACATAGCGTGCTACATAGATATGAAAGTGGCAGTAATGGAAACATTGACATTATATATGCATCTATGCACCATCTTGTTCATGGCTAAGATTTATGAGCAAGCCCGTGAAGCTGGCCTCATTGACACCTACTCTGCTGATGAAGCTGTCGGCATGACCGTACAGATGTTGCTGTTTAAGAAGCGGTTGAAGTTTCGTGACCTTGCTAGAGCACTGCATGTCTCTCCGGCTACCGCGGGCAAGAGAATTCGTGGAGAGCTCGGATGGTCGGTGACGGATCTCATTGCGACCGCTGAACTCCTCGACGTCCATGTCGAGGACCTCATCCCCAAGCGCAAAGAAAACCAGCCCGCCTCCCAAGGGGGAGACGAGCTGGCCTCTCTCGTAGCGGGGACAGGATTTGAACCTGTGACCTCCGGGTTATGAGACCCTGTGAAGGTGCACCCGCGTTATCCTGCACTTTCCCTCGTAAACACGGGTGATCCCACCCGTCACTCTTCCCGCTGATTCCCGGAAGTACCCTCAAAATCCCTACGGTTGAGAGTCGTTTTGAGGGTAGTTTCGACCCTGCCAGTGTCACCGCCGACTGGCTCTGGATGGGATGGGCACTCCGTGGGTTGATTCACGCGGCACAGCCGCGTCGAGTGATCGTGTGAGAGTAGGACCTGACGTAAGCGCTGATTCTTTGAGCACAGCCGGTCGGGTCTGCTCTCATCCAACTACTTGGAGGAGATCACCATGACCATCACCACCACCGACACCACGCCTCGCGTGTGGCCCGCCTGCCTCAACTGCTACAACAATGCACGCCTCGTCGGCCAATGGGTCGACTGCGCCGACGCCGAGGACGTGACCCTGAAACATCTCCACGAAGACACAGGAGGCCCGTACGCGGGCTGTGAGGAGATCTGGTGTCTCGACCAAGAGAACCTGCCCATCACCGGAGAGATGGGCCTCACCGAGGCTGCACGCTGGGGTGAGTGCTTCGAGGAGGCCGGAGCTGACCAGTGGCCTGCCGTGTGTGCGTGGGTCTCCAGCGGCTGCTACACCGCCGAGGGCACCAGTGGCATCCCCAGCCTGTCCGACTTCGAGGACGCCTACCAAGGCCAGTGGGGCTCCTTCCGCGAGTATGCCGAGCGGCTCGCCGACGACATCGGCCTCACCGACGGCTGGCCCGAGGAGGTCACTCGCTACTTCGACTGGGACGCCTGGACCCGCGACCTGCGCTTCGACTACACCGTCGCCGACGCTCCCGACGGTGGGGTGTTCGTGTTCCGGAACTGCTGAACTCGCCTGAATCCCTTGGAGGCCCACCCGACCTCTGAGGGATTCGTCTTTCAGTAGAAATCGACCCGAGTCCGCACAGAACGATCCTTGACTCCCGTTCTCGGTGACCTCCCATGAGCCGCATACCCAACCCGGCCCGTGACGTCGGCCAGGACATCCGCGACGCGAGGCGTGCCCTCGGCTGGAGCCAGACCGAGTTGGCCAACCGTGCTCTGGTCTCACGCCCGACTATCGCTCGTGTCGAGACGGGCTCCAACATCTCCACCGGCACTTTGGAGAAGGTCGTCAAGGCGCTAGGCAAGCACCTTCGCATCACCGACCGATCTTAAGAACAAAGAACCCCGTAGCCATATCGCTACGGGGTTCTCGTTTCGCACGTCTCACCAATGCCGGAAATCTTCTCCGAGCCGCATCGCCAGCCACCAGACCACTGCTCCAAACCCGGCTACACCGCCCAGCGTGCCCAGTGCGATGAGAACCTTGGCCCACCATGCCTGAGCAGCGCTAAACGAGGACCATGCCCAGCCGAGGAGAGGACCAAACCCGGCAGCGTAGGCGACGCCCCCGACCAGCCCACCGATCACGAGGAGCACGGTGGCCAGCGGCAGCAGGGCAAGGCAGAGCCGCCCAACGGCTGTCCATGTCACCTTGCCCTCCAGAGCCTCCAGACGCCTCCCTGACGCGTTTACAGCAACCACCACGTCCTCAGCCTTGGCGGTCACCTCCGCGATCTTCTTAGACGCCTCTGCGACTCGCTGAGCACCGACGTCAGCCACCTTGGACTCGAACCCTTTCAACGTCTTCTCAACCCGTGCCACCGACGGCTCAACGGCCTTCGCCAGCCGTTCGTCGAGCACCTTGACGACATGTTGTTCGAGCTTCCGAGGATCAATGACGATACGTCCCCGCTGAGTGACCGCCTCGGCAAGCTCAGCCGAACTCCGGGCCATCGTCTCCAACCTCTCGTTGATCTGCCGTGTCAAGGTCAGCGAGTCGAGCTGCGATGCGCGCACACTCTCGCCGTTTGGCAGCTTCACGACGCGCTTGTCGCTCACGGTCTTCGCGAGCGCGGCGAGCGTCTTCTCGATCTCGCTGAGCCTCTTCCTTGTCTCGTCGTCGAGCCGCGACGTCGAGGGCAGCTCGCGCTGCGGCGAGGTCAGCGCCTTCAACTTCGCTGTGTGTACCTCGTCCATCACCTTCACGTAGCCGCTCAGTTCGTTCACGGCCGTCGTCAGCTTCGTGAGCTGCGAGGCTTGCGCGTCGAGCCGCGACGTCAACGCTGTCAACATCTCCGAAGTCGACTGTTGCGCGTCGGCTTGCTTCATCTCGTCCAGTAATCCCATGGGTCGTTCCCTTCTGTGCTCGGTAGTCGAAGATCTGTTGGGTTCCCTCGGCGGTGAACTCAGGTGTGAGTGCAGACGCCTTCTTGCGACCCCACTTGCTGTTGTCCTCACGCCGCATCGAGTACGTCCAGCCGTCGCGATCGGTGACCTTGAGTCGTACGCCGTGCTCAGCAAGTACATGCTCGAACTCTTCGCGGTTGACACTGCGAGGGTCAGCCAGTGACTCGTAGACGTGATCCCCGAGGACCTGCTCGAACCCGCCAGTCGTGAACTGCTCACGGCGTAGCACCCAGTCAGGCTTCGGTGCGGTCGGGTTAGGGTTGGGCTCCAGCCCGTTCTCGGAGAGAATCTGGTCGTTGAGTTGCCGCAGCCCGTGCGACCACGACGTGTTGCGCTTGAGGGCCTTGCCCGTCAGCTCGTCGTGATTGACGACGATGATGTGTGCATGGACGTGCTCACCGTCGGCATCGTCATGGACGACAACCATGTGCTCGGCGCTGAACGCCGCACCTGCGAGCTGTTGAGCAATATCCACAGCACGTTCGATGTCTTCGGGCTTAGCAATATCGAACTTCTTCGGGTCGAACGCGAGGATGAGGTTGTAGACCTCGTTCTTGCGTCCACGGCCAGCGGCCTGAGCCTCGGCGTACTCGATGAACTCCTCAGAGGAGCCCATCGTGCAGGCGTACCCCGCGGCTCGCGTCGTGCCGTCGGCGACATGCTGACGGTTCTGCTCGCCACGTCCGTACAGCACGTACGCCACCGAGCTGCGAACACTCAGCCCGCTCGCGATCTTCACGTTCGCGCTCACAGCCGCGTCCCATCGCCAAGGTCGGCACGCAACCCAACCATCACCGCACACGCCTCGTCGAGCCGAGCGTCATCGACGACGACGTTGATCGACTCGCCGTCCTTGCGTGCACGAGCGATGTCGCGCCGCAAGCCCTCGAAGGTCGCGCCGATCCTGCGGAGCGTCTCGACCTTCGCGCCATCGATCTGACGGTCTCGGCGGGGAAGAGCCGCCATGCGTTCGATGCTGAGGACCTCGCTACGGCGAGAGTCCAACGCATCACGCACGACGGCACGCACCCATGCACTCGGCTTGACGCCGAGTGAGCGAGCACGCTGAGAGACCTCAGTGTGCTCGGAGCGGGAGAGACGCACATCCAGATGAGCTGTCAGCCTCTCCCGCGAGGTGGATACCCCCGAGTCAAAGGACGCATTGGAGGGGTATCCATGACGGCCAGCAGGGATCTTGTCCGACAACTTCGCTTCGCTCGTGTCGTCCAAGATCTGCCGGCCCCCGTCCTCGGTCGCTGCGCTTCCTGCGGGCGAGGGGTGTGTGGACACGCTGCCAGCAGCGCGACGACGGATCACCCGTTCCACGGCTGCCTCACCTCCTCGCAGTCCTCGGGGGCATCGGCAGACGGGGTGACGGGCTCCGCGGCAGACTCTTCTGCCGCCCGCTTCGCCTTGGCCGAGCGCTTCGCCTTCTCGGCGGCGATAAGCTCCCGCGCCTGTGCGGCCAGATTGTCGTAGACGTCGGCGTGGTGCTCCTTGAGCCCCTCGATGACCTTTGCGTCGACCCTGCGCTGCTCGGCAGCGGCATCGCGCTTGAGCTTCGCGATGCGGGCGTTGGCCTTCGCGCGCTCAGCGGCGATCAGCTCGTCGAGATGGGTGGACTCACTCATTGTTGTTCCTTCCGGTCGAGCGACCATTTGGCCGCAGGTTGGTAATGCACTTCTTGATCGACCAGTTGTCGACCGACCCGTCCTCGCGTAGGACGAGGAAGTTGCGGGTGCCCCATTCGGGGATGAGTACGACGACGATGGCGTCGACACCCACCCCGTGCTTCCGAG
>JAHABL010000011.1 GCA_018376445.1 Mycobacteriales bacterium | reverse complement strand
CTTCTCCCTAATCTGCTTAATATACACCCGCAGATAGTTGTTCTCCTTCGTATAGTTCTCCCCCCACACTGCCCGCAGCAATTCCTTCTTCGTCACCAAACACCCACGATGCCGCACAAGGAACATCACCATCGCCAGTTCGTGCGGGGTCAGATGCACCCGCTCCCCCTCACACGTCACCACCTGTCGCGCCACATCAAACTGCACACGCCCATCTTCCGTCTCCACCACCGACTCCGCCGGCTGCTCAAGCCCTGCTCGACGCAACGCTGCCCGCACCCGCGCCAACAACTCCCCCACCCCAAAAGGCTTCGTGACGTAATCATCCGCCCCCTCATCCAACGCATGGATCTTACCCTGCTGATCATGCCGCGCCGACACCACAATAACCGGTACCTGTGACCACATCCGCAGTGACCGCAACACCTCCACCCCACTCATGTCGGGCAATCCCAGATCCAACAACACCACATCAGGATGATGCTGAGCAGCCCACTCCATGGCCGCCGCCGCCGTCTTTACCGTCCCCACCGTATACCCCCGGGCACGCAACGTCGTCACCATCACGCTCGCCAAAGCGACGTCATCCTCCACCACCAACACCAGTGCTCCACCGCCACGCTGTTCCCCCGGTGCAGCAACGCCTACCAACGGGGACACACCCCGCCGAGACTGCGACGCACCTGCGTCCCCAGCAACACCACTCGACATTATGCCATCTCACCTTCCTGACGGTTTTCTCCCGGTGCTCGCACCGGGCCTTCCTTCGCCGGCTCCGGCAAACGCTGCACCTCTTCTGCCGGCAACAGCAACACCAACGTAGCTCCGCCACCCGGAGTATTCGTCACCGTCAACTGACCCCCCATCGCCTCCGCAAAACCACGCGATACCGCCAATCCAAGCCCCAAACCAGCAGTAGAGGACTGATCCCCCAAACGCTGAAACGGCAAGAAAATCTTCTCCCACTGATCGGTAGGGATACCAGGACCATCATCACTCAGCAGAATCTCGACCATATCCGACTCCCGCTGAGCCGACACGTGGACCTGCGAACCCGGCGCAAACTTCCGCGCATTCAACACAATATTGACCATAATGCGCTGGACCAGGCCAGCATCCCCCAAGAACGACACCTCTTCCGACTCCGGATCCAGCTCCACGTAGTCGCCGTTATCCATCAGCTCACCCCGCACAGCCTCCACCACATCTCCCAACAGCAGTGGGCGATGCTGCACCGCCACAATATTGGAATTCAACCTACTCATATCAAGAAGATTGCCGATCACAATCTCCAACCGATCAGACTGCTGTTCAATAGTTTCCAACAGTGATGCCCGATCTTCCGCCGACAACTCGAACCCCTCATAGGTCAAGGCCGACACCGCCGCTTTAATTCCGGACAACGGCGTACGCAGATCATGCGACACTGCCGTCAGCAATGCCGTCCCCATCCGGTTCCCCGCCTCCAGCGCCGCCGTCGCCCGCCGCATTGCATCCATCTCCTCCTGGTCGAGGAGGGCCGAAATCCGCGCCCCATGCGCAGAGATCATGACCTGCTCATTCGGCGTTAACTCACGTCCACCAACCAACAGACGCAAATTGTCCCCAGCACTCACATGCTGTGGATTCTTACCCCCATCCCAAGGACACGTAATACCCTCGGGAGACGTCGTCGCGATAGTTCTCCACACCTTCCGCTCCTGGAAAAGCCGCTGCAGATCCACCCGCGTAAAACCAAACGTCTCCTGCAAACGGTCAAGCAGAGCAGACACATCATCGCCATCGCTCACCACCCCGCGAGCCAACTCCGACATCACCACTGCCTGGCTCAAACTACGAGTTGCTTCCGTACGGCGTCGCTCCGCCACCTCCACCACCCAAGCAACAGCACCCGCAATAGCAAGGAAAAGAAAAAGCTGCAGCACCGATGCCGGGCGGGTGACGGTAAACGTATGAACCGGATCCGAGAAAAACCAATTCGCCAACAACGTAGAAATAACCACCGACGCAGCAGCCGGCCACCACCCTCCCGCCAACGCAGAAAACACCACAATGGTGAGGTAACCCAACAACACCGCACCCAGGTACTCTTCCGTCGTCGGCGAGCTCAGCACCATCCACGTAAACACCAGCGGTACCACCACACCGAGCAACCACCCCGTCACTTTACGAGGCGTGCTCAGGCCTGCCTGCGCCCGCGGTCGCCACCGCGTCTGCCGCACATTCGTCGACACCATATGGACGTCAATCGGCCCGCACTCGTCAATAATGTGCTGGCTCATGCTTGTCCCAAACAGCCGTGAGCGCCGCCGCCCCAACCCCAACACCAGCTGGGAAGCATTCACCGTGCGGGCAAACTCCAGCAGAGAAGTGGCCACATCATCCCCCACGACCACCCGCCACGTCCCCCCCAAAGATTCTGTCAGCGCCTGCAAACGCTCCAAGTTACGGGGCACATCACTGCGCAGGGCATCGTCGTTACCAGCCACATGCACCACATACATTTCACGCCCCGCCACCCGGCCAGTAATCCGGGCACCACGCCGAATAAGTGCCTCCGCCGAATCATCAGCAGGAACCGCCACCACAATACGTTCACGGGTAGGCCAGTGGGACTCAATAGCGCGGTCTGCCCGATACTTCTCGAGAACCTCCTCCACCTTGTCCGCCAACCACAACAGCGCCAACTCACGCAGCGCCGTCAGATTACCCACCCGAAAATAGCTCTCCATGGCTTTTTTGGCCTGCTCAGCCTCATAAATCTCGCCGCGGGACAACCGGATACGCAACGCATCCGGGCTGAGGTCCACCAACTCAATCTCGTCCGCATCACGCAATACCTGGTCGGGAACCGTCTCCCGCTGGCGCACCCCCGTCACCGCCGCCACCACATCATTAAGGGACTCCAGGTGCTGAATATTCATCGTGGAAATAACGTCGATACCAGCATCAAGCAGACGATAGACATCATGCCAGCGCTTCTTCGTCGGCTCCACCTGGTGAGGATCGTCCTCCGCCACCACGGTATGGGCGAGCTCATCCACCAGCACAATCTGCGGCTCCGCCGCGAGCACTGCCTCCACATCCAACTCGGAAAAACGATGCCCGCGGTAGCTCACTTCGCGGCGGGGAATTGTGGGAAGACCTTGCGCCATCTGGGCCGTATGGTCGCGACCATGGTCCTCCACAACGCCAACCACCACATTTAGGCCACGCTGATGGAGATCATGAGCCTCCGCCAGCATTGCGCAGGTTTTCCCCACGCCCGGCGCGAAACCCAAATACACCTTTAACGTCCCACGATAGGCCACCGGGCTCATCCTCCTTAGCTGCCGGCAAGTGCAGCATTCAAGGTGACAACATTCACTACTTTAGACTGCTGCGCCCCCGTAAAGGAGGTACTCATATTCTCATCGATGAGACGCTGCACCTCTTCCTCAGACATTCCCCGCTCACGGGCCACGCGGGCTTTCTGAATCTGGGCGTAGGCGACAGAAATGTGAGGATCCAGGCCCGAACCCGACGCCGTTACCGCATCCACCGGCACAGCGGCAGCCGGAACCTGCTCCCGCTGGGCGATCTCTGCGCGCCGGGCGGCGAATTCAGCCTGGTAGTCCTTCCCCGCCGTGGATCGGTGGGAAGCGGAGGAGGACATGGGATCATATCCGTGCTCCCCCGCAGCAGAGGGCCGAGGGAAGAAGAAACCGGGTTCCGTCACCGGCTGTGCAATAAGAGCAGAACCACGCACAACACCACGAGCATCGACAATCGGTTGGCCATCAGCCTGGTGGTGGGGCATCAACCGACCCACCCCGAACACAGCGGCCGGGTAGAGCAGACCCAATACCACGGTAAAAGCCACCAGTAGACCAGCGGCCGTCCCTAGCATGCGGAAATACGCTTTCATGAAAGAACTCCTTGTTGGGCCAGCACAGGCTAAAGCCCGAAAACACCAGAGAGTAGAAGGTCGATGAGTTTAATGCCAATAAAGGGGGCCACCACCCCGCCCAAGCCGAAAATGAGGAGATTACGACTCAGCAGTGTGGCGGCATTACCGGCCCGATACGCCACACCCTTCAACGCCAGCGGAATGAGCGCAATAATGATGAGCGCATTAAAAATCACCGCAGACAAGATCGCGGACTGGGAACTGTGCAGGTTCATAATGTTGAGAGCCTGCAACCCCGGGAAGGCAGCAATAAACATTGCCGGGATAATAGCGAAATACTTCGCAATATCGTTGGCGATAGAAAACGTGGTCAATGCACCGCGGGTAATGAGCAATTGCTTGCCGATAGCCACAATGTCGATGAGTTTGGTGGGATCAGAATCCAGGTCCACCATATTGCCAGCTTCCTTCGCTGCCGTGGTCCCCGTATTCATGGCCACACCCACATCAGCCTGCGCCAATGCTGGTGCGTCATTGGTGCCGTCACCCGTCATCGCCACCAAACGCCCCTTCGCCTGCTCCTTCTTAATGAGCGCCAGCTTATCCTCCGGTGTAGCCTCCGCCAGGAAGTCATCCACCCCCGCCTCCGCTGCAATAGCCTTCGCGGTAAGAGCATTATCGCCAGTAATCATGACGGTACGGATGCCCATCGTACGCAGCGTATCGAAACGCTCACGCAGACCATCCTTCACCACGTCCTTCAAGTGAATAACACCCAGTACCCGGCTATCCTCCTCAACATCTGACATTTCAGCCACCACCAAGGCGGTACCACCCGACGCACTGATCCGCTCCACTACCTCTTCGGTATCAGCAGGAACATGGCCACCGGCCTCACGAATACGGCGAGAAATCTCCCCCGCTGCACCCTTGATGATCTGGCACTTTCGGTCAGGGAGCGCAATGCCGCTGGTACGGGTCTGGGCAGTAAAAGGGATGAAAGTAGCATTGGCGTACACCGCCTCGGGAATCGGCGCTGCCCCCTGCTGCTCTGCCAAAGCCACCACGGAACGCCCCTCCGGGGTTTCATCGGCGAGCGAGGACAAATGGCAGGCATCCCGCAGCTCATCCGGAGAACACCCTCCCAAGGGGACAAACTCGGCGGCTTGCCGGTCGCCGATGGTGATCGTGCCGGTCTTATCAAGGAGCAGCGTGGACACGTCACCCGCTGCCTCCACTGCCCGGCCCGACTTGGCGATGACATTGTGCTGCACCAAACGATCCATGCCAGCAATACCAATGGCAGATAGGAGCGCCCCAATGGTTGTGGGAATCAGGCACACCAACAGTGCTACCAACACCAGTGGCTTCTGCGGGGCATCGCTGAACGACGCTGCCGGCGCTAACGCGAGAACCACCACCAAGAAAATGAGGGTGAGTACATTGAGGAGAATGCCCAGCGCTAGCTCATTCGGTGTCTTCTTACGTTCTGCCCCCTCTACCAGAGCAATCATACGATCGATGAAGGATGACCCGGGAGTACTCGTCACCCTCACGATAATGGCATCCGACAGCACTCGGGTACCGCCGGTGACCGCACAACGGTCGCCCCCAGACTCGCGGATGACGGGTGCTGATTCACCCGTCACCGCAGACTCATCAACGCTGGCGGCACCCAGGATGACATCACCGTCGGCAGGGATGAGGTTACCAGCCGTCACCAGGACGAGGTCTTCGCGGGCCAGTGCTTCAGAGCTGACCTCCTCCAGCACACCCTCCTGGGGGGTGCCAGCGGACGCCAGGAGCACCTCACTAGGAGCGCCAAGCAGACGCAAGGCAGTGGACTCTGTGCGGGTCTGCCGCAAAGCTGCGGCCTGCGCGCGGCCGCGTCCTTCTGCCACAGCCTCTGCCAGGGTGGCGAAAAAGACCGTCAACCACAGCCAGATACTGATAACAAAGGTGAAGACATGTGGTTCTGTGCACGCGATGAGGAAGGTGAAGAGTGCCCCCACCTCCACGAGAAACATCACCGGTGTCTTGTAGAGAGAGCGGGGATCCATCTTCTTGAGCGCGAGCGGGATGGCCTCCCCCACCTGCTTGAGAGTGAGCCCAGAACGCGCCTGTTTACGCTGTTTACGCCGCTTATGCTGTACATGTTGCACATGTTGCGGATCTGATGCCGTCGCATTACCTGGAGCGAGAGAAGGGTGATTCGACTGCGGTGCGTCCACAGCTGATTGCGCGACTACCGCTGCGTCAGTGGACGACGTACTGCGTGGAGAGGTCATAGAACTGCCTCCAAGATCGGTCCAAGCACGAGAGTGGGAAGGAAGGTCAACGCCCCCACGATGAGGGCGACACCAACCGTGATACCCACAAACTGTGCTCGATGAGTGGGAAGGGTACCGGCAGTCTCAGCCGCCGGTTTCTGGGCGGCAAAGGAACCTGCCAGACCCAGCACCATCAACAGAGGAACAAAACGCCCCAGGAACATAGCTACGCCTAAAGCGGAGTTGAACCACATCGTGTCCGCACCCAGGCCAGCAAAAGCAGACCCATTATTGTTCGCTGCGCTAGTGAAGGCGTACACGATCTCGCTGAACCCATGCGGGCCAGAGTGCGACAACGCCTCCCGCGTATCGGGGAGCACGGCAGAAATGCCGACACCCGCCAGTACCAGCGTAGGCATGGTGAGGATATAAAGACTGACCTGGGTAATTTCGCGGGAGCGAATACGCTTGCCCAAATACTCGGGAGTGCGGCCAACCATCAGGCCACAGATGAATACGCCCAAAATAACCACCACGAGCATGCCATAAAGGCCCGAGCCGACACCGCCGGGCGAAATCTCCCCCAGCATCATGTTGACCATGAGGGCTGCCCCGCCGAGCGGCGAATAGCTGGAATGCGACGAGTCCACTGCGCCAGTAGATGTGACGGTGGTGGTGACGGCAAAGAATGCAGACGGGATAACCCCCAGCCGCACCTCTTTACCTTCCATCGCCCCACCAGCGGCAACCGCGGTATGCAGCTCTGCCGCAATAACGCAGGCAAGCGATGCCACATAGAGCACCGCCATTGAGGCCAGCACTGCCCAGCCTTGCCGCTTATCGCCCACCATCAACCCGTACGTGCGGGTGAGAGAGACCGGAATGAGAAGAATGAGAAAAACCTCCAACATGTTGGACCACATGGTGGGGTTTTCGAAAGGGTGGGCAGAATTGGCATTGAAGTAACCGCCGCCATTCGTCCCCAGTTCTTTAATAGCTTCCTGCGACGCCACCGCACCCCCGGGAATAGTCTGGCTACCCCCCGTAAAAGTCTCTACCGTGTGCGGGGCCGCAAAGTTTTGAATAACACCCTGGGTGAGTAACAGCACGGCGACGACCGCCGCGACAGGCAGCAGTATGCGGAAAATTGTGCGGGTGACATCCACCCAGAAATTGCCGATGAGGCCGTCACCGGACTTATTGGCGAGACCCCGCATGAGGGCCACGGCGACACTAATACCCACCGCCGCAGAGACGAAGTTCTGCACAGCCAGGCCAGCCATCTGCGTCAGTTGGCTCATGGCTTGCTCGCCGGAATATGACTGCCAGTTCGTATTTGTGACGAAAGATACCGCAGTATTCCATGCTTGATCGGGGTCAATGGCGTCCACCCCGTGCGCAAGGGGTAACCACTGTTGGACACGTTGCAGCAGGTAGAGAAAAAGGAGAGAGACAAGCGAAAAGCCGAAAACGGAGGTGGCGTAGCGCATCCAGTTTTGGCGTCCGTCACCGTTGACACCAATGACCCTGTATAGGCCGCGCTCTACCACGGTGTGATGGTCGCTCTGGAATACTCGCGCCATGTAGTTGCCGAACGGCAGATACACCGCTGCTAGGGCAGCAAGGACGAGGATGACGGGGATCCACCCCGCGAGAGAAGAAGTCATGAGAACTTCTCCGGATTCACTAGGGCGATGAGGAGGTACACCAGGGCTGCCAGCCCAAGCACGGCTCCTACAATGAGCTCCCAACTCACAGCTTGTCCACCGCCTTCACCCCAAGATGAAGAAGCAGAAAGCCACCAATAGTGAAACCGACGAAGACAATGTCAAGCAACATGAACTCCATTGTTCATGCTGTGGGAGGGCAACTCCGCATGCCTTAACGCTTTTTTAACGCCTCTCTTTACATACACGTCACCCCACCTAGCCAGTCGATGCAGCGTAGGGCCAGATGGGGTGACAGTGGTCTAAAGAGAGTGTGGAGAGAGGCTCCCACTACTCCCACTCGATAGTTCCCGGCGGCTTGGACGTGCAGTCCAACACCACCCGGTTGATCTCCGGCACCTCATTGGTGATGCGGGTGGAGATACGCTCAAGCACGTCGTAGGGGATGCGTGTCCAGTCGGCGGTCATCGCGTCCTCGGAGCTCACCGGACGCAGCACAATCGGGTGCCCATAAGTACGGTGGTCGCCCTGTACGCCTACAGAGTGGACGTCTGCTAGTAACACCACCGGGCACTGCCAGATCTCGTTGTCGAGCCCGGCGTTGGTGAGTTCGGTGCGGGCAATCTCGTCTGCTGCCCGGAGGATCTCCAGACGCTCGCGGGTGACGGCTCCGACGATGCGAATACCCAGACCGGGGCCGGGGAACGGCTGGCGGCCCACAATGACCTCCGGCAGCCCCAATTCGCGGCCCACTGCACGCACCTCATCTTTGAAGAGCAGACGGAGCGGCTCACACAGGGTGAACTCGAGGTCTTCTGGCAGCCCGCCCACGTTGTGGTGGGACTTAATGTTGGCGGTACCCGCACCGCCACCGGATTCCACCACATCCGGGTAGAGCGTACCTTGTACCAGGAAGTCGACGGTGGCGCCTTCCGCAGCGCTCTCGCCAAGGACCTCGCTAACGGCATCTTCGAAGGACCGGATGAAGAGCCGGCCGATTGTCTTGCGCTTCGCTTCTGGATCGGTGACGCCATCGAGCTCCGTAAGGAACTTGTCGACAGCATCGATGGTGACGAGTCGGGCACCGGTAGCAGCCACGAAGTCCTGCTGCACCTGTTCCTTTTCACCTGCCCGCAGCAGACCGTGGTCGACGAACACGCAGGTCAAGCGATCGCCAATGGCGCGCTGCACGAGCGCTGCCGCCACCGCGGAATCCACGCCACCAGATAGGCCACAGATGGCTCGGCTGGTGCTGCCAATCTGTTCTTTCACCTGGGCAACCAGCTGGTCCACAATGTTTTCCGTGGTCCAATCCTGGGAGAGACCGGCCACCTTGGTGAGGAAGTTGACGAGCACTTCCTGACCATGCGGGGAGTGCATAACTTCGGGGTGGTACTGCACACCGGCAATACGGCGTTCCGTGTCTTCGAACGCCGCGACCGGAGCTCCCGGTGTAGAGGCGGTGACGGTGCAGCCAGCCGGTGCCTCCAGGACGGCGTCACCGTGGCTCATCCATACCTTGTGCTCCGCTTCTAAGCCACCGTGGAGGATGCCGCCCAAGCCGGCAGGAGTGTCCTGTAGGCTCATCTCGGTGCGACCATACTCGCGGTCGCCGGTGTTGGACACCACTCCGCCGAGGTTCTTGGCAAGGAACTGGAAGCCGTAGCAGATACCAAAGACGGGGACACCCATCTCTAGTACTGCCGGATCCATAGTGGGGGCACCATCCGCATAGACGGAGGCGGGGCCGCCGGACAGCACAATGGCTGCCGGGTTCTTGGCCTGGAATTCCGCCAGGGTAGCGGTGTGCGGAATGACCTCAGAGTAGATCTTGGCCTCGCGGATGCGACGGGCGATCAGCTGAGAGTATTGCGCGCCGAAGTCGACAACGAGGACAGGCTGCGGAGTGCTCAACGTACGTCTCTTTTCTGGGGGTCGCGGAACTCGTTAGTGGACGGTCAGTTCGACGCGCTGGAATTCCTTCAGCGACGTGTAACCACACTTGGCCATTGAGCGACGGAGGCCTCCGGCCAGGTCACAGGTACCGAAAGGCTCAGACGACGGACCGTGCAGTACAACCTCCAGGGAGGGGCCTTCATAGTCCTCGTCATCTGCTTCGTAGTCGACCATCAGCGGAACGACGGCGCCACGCGGGTTGGCAGGGTGGCCGGCCACGATCGGCCAGTACACACCCTTACCGGCGGCTTCCTGAGCCTGGGCCAGCAGCGGGCCGGCCATCACGGCGTCAGCACCGCAGGCAATTGCCTTGGCGATATCGCCGGAGAAGTTCACGTCGCCGTTAGCGATAACGTGCACGTAGCGGCCGCCGGATTCTTCCATGTAGTCGCGGCGGGCAGCTGCAGCATCGGCGATAGCGGTCGCCATCGCAACGTTGATGCCCAGCACCTCGCCGGTGGTGGTGATGCCTTCAGTAGCACCGTAGCCCACGACGATACCGGCCGCACCAGCGCGCATCAGGTGCATGGCGGTGTGGTAGTTAACGCAGCCGCCGACAACCACCGGAATATCGGTGCCGCGCACCAGTTCCTTAATGTCGAGAGGCAGCTCCTCG
Organism: Mycobacteriales bacterium; assembly: GCA_018376445.1. Taxonomy (GTDB): domain Bacteria; phylum Actinomycetota; class Actinomycetes; order Mycobacteriales; family Mycobacteriaceae; genus Lawsonella. The sequence continues at coordinate 55,338 of JAHABL010000011.1, read as the reverse complement.
CCTTCCCACACGTACTGGGCAGACACCATAGTGCCCTGTACGAAGAGGATATCCATGCCAGCCTGTACCAGCAGTGGACCAAGCTCGCGGGCATGCTGTGGGGAAACGCGGACAGCTGTCACCACACCAGCATCATGAATCTTCTTCACCGCGGCGACGAGGAGTTCTTCCTTGATGGGTTCACGGCTCAGCTCCTGCAGCAGAGACACTGCCATAGAAGGATCATCAGATTCGAGGGCAGCCTTGCGGACCTCGGCGATCTTTTCCTCGGCATTCTCCCAGCGAGCCCACAAGCCTTCCGCGTTAAAGACACCGAGGCCGCCGTTCTTGCCCATTTCGATAACGAACTCGGGGGAAGCGAGGGCATCCGAGGCGTCAGCGACGAAAGGAACGTCAAACTGGTAGGCATCCATCCGCCAGTCTAGGGACACCTCACGGTGGCTGCAGAGAGGACGGGAGGGCACCAGGCTGATGTCTTCCAATTCATAAGTGCGAACCGCCTCGCGGCCAATTCCGATTTCTACGACGTCACGCATAGCTTTGTCGTCTCCTTCTTAACGAATCTGATAGTTGGGAGCAGCCACGGTCTGCTGAATGTCATGCGGGTGGCTTTCCCGGAGACCAGCGGCAGTGATTTGAACGAACTGTGCATCGTGAAGATCCGCGATGCTGTGGGAACCGGTGTAACCCATGGCGGCACGCAGACCACCCACCACCTGGTGCAGGACACTCTCCAGCGGGCCTTGCAGCGGAATTCGGCCTTCGATACCTTCCGGCACCAGTTTCTCCTCCGCCAGTACGTCATCCTGGAAGTAGCGGTCCTTGGAGTAGGAACGCTTCTCACCAGTGAGGCCACGGCCTTGCATCGCGCCTAGGGAGCCCATGCCGCGGTAGGTCTTGAACTGCTTGCCGTTGATGACCATGATTTCGCCCGGGGCTTCCGGCGTACCTGCCAGCATCGAACCAAGCATGACGGCATTGGCGCCGGCCGCAATAGCCTTGGCGATATCACCCGAGTACTGCATACCGCCGTCGGCGATAATCGGCACGCCCGCCTTATGAGCTGCCGCGGAGGCTTCCATGATGGCGGTAATCTGCGGAGCACCCACACCGGCTACCACGCGAGTAGTGCAGATGGAGCCGGGGCCGATACCGACCTTGATGGCGTCTGCGCCAGCATCGATCATGGCTTGGGCAGCCGCACGGGTGGCCAAGTTACCGCCGATCACCTGTACACGATCCCCGAATTCCTTCTTCACCCGCGACACCATCTCGAGGGCACGGTTGTTGTGGGCGTGAGCGGTGTCGACCACCAGCACGTCCACGCCGGCATCAACGAGGGCATGAGCACGGTGCCAGGAATCCTCATTGGTCCCGATACCAGCACCGACGCGAAGGCGGCCGTCATCGTCCTTGGTGGCATTGGGATACTGCTCAGTTTTGACGAAGTCCTTGACGGTGATGAGGCCCGTCAGCTTGTTGGTGCTGTCGACAATGGGGAGCTTTTCAATCTTGTTGCGGCGCAGCAGGTTGAGGGCGGCCTCGCCAGTGACGCCCTCATGCGCCACAACCAGTGGCATAGGGGTCATGATGTCCCCCACCTTGGTATTGAGGTCAACTTCGAAGCGCATGTCGCGGTTGGTGCAGATACCGACAAGCTTGCCATCATCATCGACAACGGGAAGGCCAGAGATACGGAAACGGGCGCACAGATCATCAACTTCTTTGATGGTCATGTCGGCAGTACAGGTGACAGGATCGGTGACCATGCCAGCTTCGGAGCGCTTCACAGTCTCAACCTGGGCGGCCTGCGACTCGACAGAGAGGTTGCGGTGGAGGATACCGAGACCACCATTGCGAGCCATAGCGATCGCCATACGAGATTCCGTCACCGTGTCCATGGCGGCGGAAAGAATCGGAACGTGGAGCCGAATTTCACGGGTGAGCTGAGTAGACGTGTTCACACCAGAGGGAATGACATTAGATTCTGCGGGGAGCAGCAAAACGTCGTCGAAGGTCAACCCGACCATCGCGACCTTATCGGGATTGTCCCCACCCGTAGTTACCGTGTTCCGAAAAAGCGCCATGGTGCCTCCTGAAAACTCTCATCAAGCGTTCTAGCTCCTAAGAATACCCGCCCAGGTGGTGAACTACGAAGTGAAAGCTGATGGTTCTCCAGCGGGGCGGAGAAAACCGAACTAACGTGAGGTTATGGGCACGCCACCTGCACCATTGGAGCTACCGCCGGACCCGTTCCTCGGGCCCGACGACCCAGCTGCTGTGCTCGTCCCAGCCCTCCCCTGCGAGCACCCCGCCGCCCTCACCCCCACCGAAAGCGCTGAAGCGTGTGAAGAACTCGAAGATATCCGTCTCTTCCAAGCGATTCTGGCTCCCCACGGCATCCGTGGCATTGTCGAGTTCTGCGACGATTGCCAGGATGTTCACTACTTTGACTGGGAGATCCTCCTAGCCATCTACGAGCAACTTCTCACGGAAGGCTCGAGTCAACCACACGAACCACTCATCAACGCAGATCCCACCGAATATGTCACCTGGGACTACTGCCGCGGGTATTGCGACCATGTGCGTTTTCAAGCCCCTAACCCCTTCCGCGCGTCCTAACCTAACCTCGCGGTAGCCGGAAAAGCGGGTACTCCCTGCTAACTAGCGCAGTGATATAAGCAGCGAGAGGGGTTCATCCAGAGGGGGCACCGTCGGGGGATGTGGAGACTGCACATGCGAGGAGTGCGCACTACCAGCGGAACTCTTCTCACTCGAGGAGGAGCCGGTGGGGTTATCCGTCACGGAGGTCGACTTCTCCGTCACTGATGAATCGTCCTCCGCAGACTCCGCATCGGATACCTTCGTGCTTTCTGACGCGGAGGTATCATCCGTATTCTTCCCCTCCACAGAGGTGCTCGGGGTGCGCTCTGAGGGGGGCGTGCTATGAGGAGCCTTCTTGGACCCCTTCACCTGCGCCTCATCTCCGGCTCCGCTGACCTCCTTGCGTGTGGCATCCAGCCGCTTCTGCACATCGACGCGGCGAGATTCTGCCCCAATACCGTCAATCTTAGTTTGTACCCGGTCAAGAACTCGGAGCGCTTCCTGGTCTTGGCCGGAATCCGCCAAGGAGCGGGCGCGGTCGATGTCCTGGTTCAGATACGTCGCCAGCTCAATGTCATTCGCATTGCTGGTGAACAGCGCACGGTTAACCGACCACAGTGGGTCGTTAAGACCGGCTGACTGAATAGCGATGGTGAGGCCACCTGCTGCCAGAATGAGGAAGGCAGCTGCACCGGAAACGGCCCGCACGGCCTCCCGGCGCCACGAGGAGAAACGGGGGTGCTTACGAATATCCACCACGGTGCCATCTGTATCATCGGCAACGGCGTCACCGTTGTGAGCAGCCGGCTGCGGTGTGGGAATGTCGTCGGAGAGACCTAGCAGAGAATCGAGCGTGGGGGTGGGAGGAATCGGGGCAGCTCCAATAGTGCCGCGCCAGTCTGTGAAAAGCGAGGTGAGCTCTGGTGCTACGTCATCGCGCCCAGTGGGGGTTTGTCCTGCGGCAAGGAAGTCGAAGTAGCGATCCGCTGCCCGAAGGGCTAACAAATCGTCGTCGCCCGTCATTGCGGGCTGCGCTGGTGCCGTCGTCGATTTCGACTGTGGGGTGGTGCGATCGTGCTCCATTACTCTCCTCCTTTCCTGCTATGGGGAGCGCTCTCAGAGGTGGTAGAGCTCTCCGGTGTAGTGGTTTCGGCTGCCGGGGCAGCAGCTGCGATTGCTGCTTCCTCAGCGTCCCGTGCGGCACGACGCCGACGGTCGTACTCCTTCCGAAGCTTGGCGAGGGCCCGGTACTGTGCGACACGGACGGCGCCCGGGGTGGACTGCAGTACTGCTGCTGTTTCAGCCGCGGACATGCCGACAATGACACGTAGACGGATAATTTCACGCGCTGATGGGGAGAGTGTGTTGAGGAGATCCTCCACCTCGGCAGAACTCTCGTTGTGCAGCGCTAGAGTTTCCGGTCCTTCGCCTTCATCAAGGATGTCGGCGTTGTCATCTAGAACATCGTTGGGATGTCGGAAAGCGTTACGCTTTGCATCCGCAACTTTATGGGCAGCAATTCCGTACACGAAGGCCATAAAGGGGTAACCCTGCTCCTGATACTTGGGAAGCCCAGTGACCACTGCCAGACAGATCTCTTGGGCAACGTCATCGGCTGCCGCATATCCCGGTGCGGCCCACGTAATACGTGCACGGCAATAGGACACAATGGCGGGGAAAATCTCCCGCAACAACTCATTTGTGGCGGCAGCATCACCTTCGCGGGCGGCTACCACCAAGGGTGCCAGGCGATCGTCGGCAGCTGCAGCCACTGTCTGTCCTCCACAGATTAGGGGGCTAGGCGCGTGGTTGGCCCAGCACAAGCTTATGAGAGCACCCTAAACTATCGCTCCCATACTGTCACAATAGTGGAGTTTACTGGAGAGAAGCGGCTGCCCCGCGCTCGACCAGCTCTTTTTCTAGCTCCTCGCGGGTATCATCCCAGCGTGTTGCCTCTTCACTACCATCCCCGGCAAGATCACGAAGCAGCATGGAAGCTGCCCACTGAAGTGGCACGAATCCTTCATCCTGTGCTTCCTGGTACGCACGTTCGGCTTTCTTCACTGCCGCCACTGTGTCCGTCCCCGACCAGGCTGCCGCATCGATAAGCAGCGACTTCACATGGTGGCGTGCGGAAAACCACTCCCCTGACAGTTCAGCGCCCTGCAGCGCGCAGGCCTGTGCGTGCTCCCAACGGCCTTCTGCAATAGCCACTTCGGTACTCACCCACGCGTGGCGAATCACTACCCGCGGAGTGTTAAGCCCGCAGTAACCCCACATGGAATTCGTAGGATCCTCCCCAACGGCAGTCTCTATCTCGGGCGGGAAACTCATCTCGTGAAGGGCGACAAGCACCTCATCCCCCTTGTCGACAAAGGTTCGGGCATTGCTAGAGACGTCCTTGCCCAGGCTATCTGCGGCACGTCCTGAGGTGGCATCTGCGAGGGCCAAAAGCCGAAGGTAAGCTGCCGTTTCTACCTCCATGCAGCCTTTCTCGCTGGGAAGTTCTTGGGCCAGTAGTTCAATAGCCTTATCGTCCAACGTGGCCGCAATGGCGTGGTTTCCCATTTGCCGCTGCCACGAAGCTTGGGAGGACAAGCAAAGGGAGGCCAGCAGGTATCCATCTGGGGAGGGTAGTTTCTGACAGTCTTCCATGACGGAGGACAACTGTTCGGTCGCCGCCCCGTAGTAGCCTAATCCGGCTGCTTCCACGGCATTCCACCAGCGTTGTGCGCACTGCCAGGTCGGTTTGGTGAGCTGTGAACTCTGCGAGGGCATTCTTTCTCCTTATGGGTAGCCGGCCTCTGGACCAACTAACTCTGTTGGTTCTCAGGCTACCCGCTTTGCAGTGACGGCTGGAGAAATTTCTCAACCCCGCTGCGTTGTCCGTGCTCGGGCTGCAACTGTGGGGCAGCCCGTCGACAAACAACTAGCGGGGTTGAGGGTAGCAACGATATTTAAGGTGTGATGGGCGGGACTACCGGTCTAGTGGTGATGGTGTCCGGCGTGTGCGCCATTCTCTTCACCAGCCGCCTTCGGCTTATCCACCACCGAGATTTCGGTGGTGAGCACCATACGGCCGACCGAGGCAGCGTTGGTGACGGCAGAACGTGTCACCATCACCGGATCGATAACACCGGCTTCCAGCAAGTTTCCGAAAGTACGGGTGGCAGCGTTATAGCCTTCACCCGGCTGCATCTCCTGTACCTTGCTGAGAACTACGGCACCGTCTTCACCAGCATTCTTGGCAATCCAGTAGAGAGGCGAGTTCAGCGACTTGGCGAGAATACGGGCACCCAGTGCCACGTCACCGTCGAGAGTCTCTGCAAACTCTGCCACCTGCGTTGCCAACTGGGTCAGCGTGGAGCCACCGCCGGCAATAATGCCTTCCTTAACGGCAGCTTGGGCGGCATGGATAGCATCATCAACACGCATCATGCGTTCCGTCACTTCTGCTTCCGTGGAGCCACCCACCTTGATGAGGGCAACGCCACCAGACATCTTGGTGAGGCGTTCCTTCATCTTGTTCTTGTCCCACTCGGACGAGTAGTTCTCGATCTCGGTGCGAAGCTGGCGGCGACGCTCTTCGACAGCCTCAGGGGTTCCGGCGCCATCCACGATCAGAGTGCTCTTCTTGGTGACAGTGACGCGCTTTGCACTCCCAAGGATTTCCAGGCCGGAATCTGCCAGGTTCACGCCGGTGTCAGGGTCGACAACCGTGGCGCCGGTGACAGCTGCCATGTCGTGCATGAAGCCGACGCGGCGTTCGCCAAAGTAGGGAGCCTTCACCGCAACAACCTTGAGGGTCTTGCGGAGGGCGTTCATCGCTAGCGCAGCCAAAGCTTCATCTTCTACATCTTCTGCGATGATGAGGAGCGAGCGTTTAGTAGCCAATACTTTTTCCAGCATGGGCAACAGGACGGGCAGCGAGCTCAGCTTGTTGCGGTGAATGAGGATGTAGGGATCCTCAAGTTCCGCGCGGGCTGCTTCATAGTCGGTGATGAAGCTGGGGGAAATGTAACCTTTGTCGAATTCCAGGCCTTCGGTGAGCACGATTTCCGTCTCGGTGGTCTGGCTTTCATCGACGCTGATCACACCATCGCGACCGACGATCTCCATGCCACGAGCGACCATGGCACCGATTTCCTCGTCGCGAGAGGATACGGTGGCGACATTGCGAATCTCGTCATTGGTTTCCACCGGAGTGGCGACCTGGGCAAGGAGCTCTTCGGTCTTGTCGGCAGCCAGTTTGATACCCTTGGACAGCTCCATGGGATTCGCACCGGCAACGACGTTACGCAGGCCCTCATGCATGAGGTGCTGAGCGATGACGGTTGCGGTAGTAGTGCCGTCACCAGCAATGTCGTTGGTCTTGGTAGCAACAGCTTTCACCAGCTGTGCCCCGAGATTCTCGAATGGTTCGGAGAGATCGATCTCACGGGCGATAGTGACGCCGTCGTTCACGATCTGTGGCAGTCCAATGGGCTTTTGCAGCACCACGTGACGACCGCGCGGGCCCAGCGTCACTTTGACAGTATCGGCGAGCTGGTCGACACCGTGGAGGAGGCTGGTGCGGGCGTCCTGGTGGAAAGCAATGAGCTTAGGCACTGAATGACTTCCTCACGATATAGTTCCGCAGGCACTCACAGCTGGAGCACCAGCCTGGTGAGTGTCCTGCGGAAACTGTGGTTTATGTGGTGATGGGGCTGACGTTACTTGGTGACGACAGCGAGCAGATCACGAGAGGACAGGATGAGGTATTCCTCACCGTCGTACTTGATTTCAGTTCCGCCGTACTTGCTGTACAGGACGATGTCGCCTTCCTTGACGTCGAGCGGAATGCGGCGTTCGCCGTCTTCATCCCAGCGGCCGGGGCCGACTGCCACGACGGTTGCCTCGAGCGGCTTTTCCTTAGCGGAATCCGGAATCACCAGACCGGAAGCGGTGGTGGTCTCAGCCTCGATGGCTTGAACGAGAATCTTGTCCTCGAGCGGCTTAATTTTCGCCACGATGACCCTCCATAAGATCAATCAGTAGTTCAACGTTATGCGCTAGGAGCACGCTAACCGTCGCGGGTAGCTAGCACGCTCAGTGCTAATTAGCACTCTACATTCATGAGTGCCAGCCTTCAACATCTTTCGGGGCAAGAACTCGGCATAATCCCCCACAATCCCTCCTGCACGAGCCCAACGGAAAATAACTAATCTGGGAACTTATTCGCGCCCCACGACGTTGTGCCTAATGAACATCGTCATGCGAGGAGAAAAATGGCAGAGGATACCTCCTTCCCTGAGAATGCATACCCACTTGCCCCAACGACGGAACTACCTCCCATCGGTACCTATGGCACTCCTATAGGGTCCGTCCCCAGTGGTTCCGCACCGCTGGGCCCTTCTTCCATCACTGGTAACGTTCCCCCCACTGACACCTATCCTCTCCCTCCGATCCCCGCTCCCGGTCCAGCATTCGATCCTGTTATGTACGGCCAGCCGCTACAACCAGCAACTAACAGCCTTACGGTAGCCTCATTCGCGCTAGCTCTCATCAGCTGGATCGTGCCGCTATTCTTCCTCGTCGGATCCATCCCCGCCGTCATCTGTGGTCACATCGGCCTGAAGCAAGTACGAGAAACCCAGGAATCAGGCCGTTCCCTCGCAATTGCTGGATTAGTCTTGGGCTATATCCCTATTGCTGCCATTATTCTTGTATTGGCAATTGGTGCGATTACTAGTACAGCTATTTCGATTTTCGGTTTAACGATCCAACTTTAACGTGACCTACTAGAGGACCCCCATGTACTACAACGATCCGTACTCCAACGGAACCTATGGAGACAGCGCTTACCCTCCATACCCCCAGACAACAAACCTCAATGCGGGTTACCCTGCCCCCTACCCGCCAGCTTCGCGCCCCACCAATAGTTTGGCGATTGCTTCCTTCGTCTTGGCGATGCTGTGCTTCTTCATCATTACGACCATTCCCTCGATCATTTGTGGTCACATCGCGTTGTCCCAAATCAAGAAAGATGGATCTGAAGGCAAAGGCCTTGCCATCGCCGGCTTGGTCATCAGTTATCTCGCGATTGCCGCCATCGTAGTGGTGGTCGTCATGCTGTTCTTCGTTGCTGGCGTTGTTGGCGTGGTGGGGTCGTCAACCGGCACAGGCGGAAGCTACGCCATGGCACTGACGCCGCTCCTGCAGATCTAAACAGTCCTCCTGCAGACACTAGCCTTGCACTAGCGACACCTCAACAGGCAGACCCGGGTCCGCTGCGCACGTCAGCGGAGTCGGGTCAGCCCCATTTGCAATCAAATAACTCGCCGCAGCTGCAATCATGGCCCCATTGTCAGTGCAATAATGCGGGCTGGGAACACGCAACGTAATACCCGCTTGTGCACAGCGTTCGGCAGCCAGCTCCCGCAGCCGCGAGTTCGCAGCCACACCCCCACCCACAATCAGCGTATCCGCCCCAGTATCCTGGCAAGCCCGTAGAGCTTTCGCGGTCAACACATCCGCAACTGCCTCCTGGAAGCTCGCGCACAAGTCGGCCGCATCCACCGTCTCCCCCGCCGCTTCAACCGACTCCACATGCCGCGCCACTGCAGTCTTCAAACCGGAGAACGAGAAGTTATAACGATCATCCTGCTGCCGCATCATGCCACGAGGGAACGCAATCGCCTGCGGATTACCCTCTTTCGCCAAAGCATCAATAAGCGGGCCCCCCGGATACCCCAGCCCCAGCAGACGCGCCACCTTATCGTAGGCTTCGCCAGCAGCGTCATCCACCGTCGTCCCCATTTCTTCCATTGGCTCATAGAGGCTCCGCACCCGCAACAACTGGGTATGGCCACCCGACACCAACAAAGCAATCGCATTCGTCGCCGCCCCATGTTGGAAAGCATCCACTGCCACATGGCCCGCCAAATGGTTCACCCCGTAGAACGGCACACCCCACCCAGCAGCGTAAGCTTTGGCAGCCGCAGCCCCCACCAACAATGCGCCGGCCAAACCCGGCCCCACCGTCGCCGCCACCATATCGGGCTTCTCGATAGCAGCCTCCGCTAATGCGGCATGCATCGTCGGTACTAGCGCCTCCAAGTGTGCACGGGAGGCAATCTCCGGCACCACACCCCCAAAACGGCGATGTTCCTCCATCGACGACGCCACCTGATCAGCAATGAGCTCAACCAGCGGGGGTTCTCCCTCCCGGGGAGTCACACGGGCAATACCAACGCCGGTCTCATCGCAGGAACTCTCCAGACCCAGCACCGTGAACGAATCGCCCGGGGCACACTGGGTGAGGTCAACATTGGACGTCACCTCACGTGGCGAAACTGCGTCACGGGCAGCTGAAATCATCAGGTCGTTCATCACTCTCTGCTCCTTTGAGGAAGTCATTTCCACTGGTGTGTAGTGCAGGTCTACTAGGCCGCTGGGCTATCTCTCGGGAGGAAGTGGTGGACGGCGCATGACGAGAGCGTCCGTCCCAATCGGCTGGTAGTAATTTGGACGAATACCAACCACTTCGAAACTGCACGACTTGTACAGGTTAATCGCCCGCTCGTTGTCGGCACGAACCTCCAAAAAGACTGTCCCCTGCTCCGTCCCCTCCAACAATGCCGAGAACAACGCACGACCCCAGCCGCAGCTCTGCACCTTCGGACTTACCGCTATCGTCAGCACCTCGTATTCCGGAAAATCCCCTGGCGCGCCACGCTGACCGCAACCCGCAAAGCCTACCAACTGGCCTGGTTCGAGCGGTGGCTCAATATCAATCTGTGCCTCCGCCAGATCCTCTGCGGACGCTACCCGCAGCGCCAGATAGCGGGTACCAGGTTGGCTGATTTCTTCCCGGAAAGACTGTTCGCTCCACGGACTTTCTGCAGCAAAAACTTCCGCCTCCAGCGCAGCGCAAGCGGGCGCATCCGCCAAGTAAAGCGGTCCGATACGGCAGAGACATTCACGGGTCGTCATCGTGCTAGCTTCTTTCCCCCAAGCCGGTAATGGCAGCAGACACGGGACGAGGGCGTGGTGGCACTGCATCCGGGCGACGAAGATAGAGCGGCTGGAGTGGGGCAGCAGCGGCAGCACTCAGCAACTGCTCCCGCGCCACCATCACCAGCGCTGCTGGATCGGGATACTCCACATCCACATGGGGGCATTGAAAACTGCTGCGGTACTTGCGAGTACCGGCAACACACGCAACACGGGTGACGGGAATATCATCAGGCTTATTGACAGCTGGGCCATCCAGACGCGCCGGCACCGCCCAGGCCAGCAACTGTGCAGTATCCCCCTGCGGGCCGGAATCAGCCGTCTCCAGCACCTCATCAGCCAGAATGCCCTGCAAGGAATAGGTTGCCCAATACACTTCCCGGCGGCGCGCATCCGTCACCACTAGGAGTTTCTGGGCGGCAAGCACCCTCTCATCCTGGTTCGTACGAGCCGCCAGTTCCGCCCGGCGAATCTCATCCCACGTATCGACAGCAATAGCATCCAGGCTGCACACCCCATAGACCGGAATACGCAGGGCATCGCCCAATGCGGCGGCGGTGGCCAACCCAACCCGCAGCCCAGTAAACGGTCCCGGTCCGGTACCCGCCACAATGGCGTCAACATCAGCTAAGTCAACCCCGGCGTCTGCACAACACTCCAACACATGCGGGGTGAGGAGCTCGCAGTGTGCCTTGGGGTTAATAGTGACGCGCCGCGCCAGCGTGGTAGGAAATGCTCCCTCTTCCAGGGACACCAAGCCCGCAGTGACAGCAGGGGTGGACGTATCCAAGGCGAAAACCAGCATACGGGGCATCCTTTCTAAAGAAGTTCGCGTTTAGGGAAGTTCGCGGTACGGGTCATCAACCCACCGCCAGGTAGCGTGCCGTTTATCAGAACCAGGGGAACGCGCCAAGGTAACAACCAGACTGCGCTCAACCAGACGCTCCACTACACCGCCGCCCCACTCCACGACTACAACCGAGTCAGTCAGTTCAGTATCAAGGTCCAGGGCATCAAGTTCATCAAGGAGGGCATCCCCCGCGTTGGGGCCATCCTCAATCCCGTCGAGTAGCCGGTAAGCATCCACATGCACCATACCAACTCCACCCGGGGTACCCGGCCGATGGCTTCGGGCAATCACAAACGTGGGCGAGGTGACGCGCCCCTGCACGCCCAGACCTTCGGCGATACCGCGCGCCAACACCGTCTTGCCGGCACCCAGGGCACCATCCAACACCACCACATCGCCGGCACGCAGCTGGGTGGCGAGCTCCCGGCCCAATTGGAGAGTGTCCTCCACAGTGGGCAGTTTACGCAGACCAGCGGGGCCAGCAGGGTGTGCCTCAGCACCACTAGAGGCACGCGTGGAAGTCACCGGCCGATGTTCATAGCGGCGTGTGGTGCGGCCGCCCACCGCACAAATGACCTCGTAGGGAATGGTGCCAATAAGGTTGGCCCAGTCCAGTGCAGTCAGTTCCCCACGACTACCGTCACCGAAGAGGAACGCTTCATCACCCGGGAATACTCCCCCGCCGTCAGCTCCCAAGTTGACGACAATTTGGTCCATGGAAATACGCCCCACCTCCGGGAAACGCTTCCCATTGATGGTGACCTCCAACCGGTTGGTGAGGCGACGGTCGATGCCATCGGCGTACCCGCACGGGACGATGGCGGTCACGGTATCAGCAGGGGCATGCCAGTCGTGGTTATAAGACACTCCGGCGCCCGCCGGGAAGGGTTTGGTAAGAGTGACGGCAGCCGACCAGGTGAGTGCTGGTACCAGATCGAGATCACCCAACTCCGGCATGGGTGAGATACCGTAGATGCCCAGTCCGGGGCGTGCGAGCTCAAAGCCCATCCCTCCGTGGGTAAGGAGTGCGGCAGTGTTGGCATGGTGGTTGTGGTCAAGGCGGAGCCCCGCGCGACGGCCCTGGTCAATAGCAACGCGGAGCCCCTCTGCTTGCCGATCTGTGACCGGGTTGCCGAGTTCGTCGGCGCTGGAGAAGTGGGCCATCAGACCACGAATGTGTACCATTCCGCTGGCTTCCGCCTCGCAGAAGCGGGGCAGCAGGGCGTTCCATTGCTGGCTGGTAAAGCCGGAGCGGCCCATACCGGTGTCGAGTTTGATGGTGAGGGAGGCACTAATACCGGTGTTTTTGACGGCGGTAAGAACCGCATCCAACTGCCATTCTGCGGCGACGGCGATCATGAGGTTGGCACGGAGGGCTTCTTCCACCGGTGTAGAGGGCCCCCACATCCAGAAGAGGATGGGGGCGTCAACGATACCGGCATTGCGCAGCTGCATGGCCTCTTCATAGGTGGCGCAGCCCAGTTCGACAGCTCCGGCGGCTAGGGCAGTCTTCGATACCTCGATAGCACCGTGCCCGTAGGCATCCGCCTTCACCACCGCCATGATTTGGGTATCACCAGCGAACCGTTGCATGACGCCAATATTGTGGGCAATAGCATCCAGGTTGACGGTAGCGAAAAGTTGGGTGGAGGGGGTGAGAATGGTCTCACCGGTGTATAAGGTCACAGCCTCATCCTAGTCTCTTACTTAAAGAAACCCTTAAGCACTGTCCCGAGGATCTTCTTTCCGCCATTTCCTTTCACCAGCTCACGCGACAGCTGGGTACCCAGGGAGCGGGCGAAGGAACTGGCGGCTTTGGAGGCAGCACCCCGGATTCCAGTACGGGCCCGGCGCTCCGCTTCCCGCTCTTCTTCCCGCCGGCGGCGCTCCTCTTCGCGACGTCGCTTCTCTTCTTCCTTCGCTTGCTTTTCAGCCTCTTTACGGGCTTTTTCTTCCGCTTCCGCCCGGGCAGCTGCGGCTGCGGCTGCTTCTGCCTCCGCCTGTCGCTTCTGTGCTTCAGCGCGGAGCTTCTCGAAGGCGGACTCCCGGTCTTCCGGCGTCATGTATTTCACGGCTAGGGCGGATGCTTCTACGGCTTTCTTGAGCTGTGCGCTATCGGCAGGCCCCATCACCGACTGGGGTGCCCACAACTTGGTGGGGGCAACTGGGCTGGGACGGCCTTTCTCGTCGAGAATCGTGACGATGGCCTCACCCACACCTAGCGTGGTGAGGAGTTCTTCAAGGTCGAAATCAGAGACGGGGAAAGTGGAGACAGTAGCACGTAGTGCTTTGGCATCCTTCGGGGTGAAAGCACGGAGCGCATGCTGGACCCGCGAGCCCAACTGGCCCAGTACCTCTTCGGGGATGTCGGTGGGGTTTTGGGTGAGGAAGTAGATACCCACGCCTTTGGAGCGGATGAGTTTCACTACTTGTTCCACCTGCGCCAGGAATTCTTTGGAGGCTCCTTGAAAGAGCAGGTGCGCTTCGTCGAAGAAGAACACCAGTTTTGGCTTGTCTACATCGCCAACTTCTGGCAGGGTGCGGAAGAGGTCGTTGAGAAGCCACATGATGAAGGCGGAGACGAGGGCTGGTTTCTCAGACATGTCCGTCATCCGCAGGAGGCTGATGACACCACGTCCATCCGCTGCGGTGCGCAGGAAGCTGGCGGTGTCGAAGGCGGGAAGTCCGAAGAATACGTCTCCACCCTGGGCGGCGAGTGCAGAAACGGAGCGCAGGATGACTCCGGCGGTGGGTCGACCAACCCCACCAATGCCTTTCAGTTCGGTTTTACCTTCGTCGGTGGAGGTAAGGAAGGTGACGACTTCTTGGAGGTCTTTAAGATCGTCGAGGGCCATATTGCGTTGTTCGCAATACTCAAAGATGAGGTGGAGTGCCTGGGTTTGGGTGGCGTTGAGGTTGAGGGCACGGGAAAGGAGGAGTGATCCAAAATTCTGGACGGTGGTGCGGACGGGCACGCCGGGGGCGATCTCACTGGAGACTCCGAGTGTGAGGAACTCGGTGGGGTACCCGGTGGGCTGCCAGTTGCTTTGTCCTTGGGCGGCGGTGCGAGCCTGGAGGTCCTCCGACGGAGTTCCGGGAGACATGAGTCCGGAGAGGTCGCCTTTCACATCAGTGATGAACACGGGGACGCCGGCGGCGGAGAGGCCTTCCGCCATGAGCTGCAGGGTGCGGGTCTTGCCGGTGCCGGTGGCTCCTGCAACCAAACCATGCCGGTTCATCATGCGAAGCGGCAGTGAGATGGAGATGTTCGGATAGTTGTGGCCCTCAATGAGGGCACAGCCGAGTGGCATGGTGGGGGTGTCGAAGGAGTATCCGGCGGCGATAGTGTCGGCACGTGGGTCTGCCGGGGGCTCATGCGTGGAGGGTGTGGCGGCCGGCTTTGTGGTTTCCGCTGTCGTCCCGGTGGTGTCGCCTGATGCGGCGGCTGGGGTAGCAGATGGGGCTACGGCCTCTGGTGCTGCCGCGCCCGGAGCTGCAGCAGCTTCCAAGGCGGCACCCTCCGCTTCTTTAGCTACGGCCTCATTGGCTTTAGTAGCTGCGGTTGAGTCTGCGGCGTCTGCCTCTTTGCGTAGTTCTTCTGCTTCTGTCTGGTCGGAGACGGAAGCGAGTTTCGCCTGCAGTTCGGCTGCCTTTGCCGCGGCTTCGGCAGCGGCTAGCTTGGCAGCTGCAGCTTCTGCACGGAGGCGGGCGAGTTCTGCCTCCCGAGCAGCGTTACGGGCAACTTCGGCAGGGGACGTAGAGTTCTCAGACATACTGAAAATTCTACTGGAGAGTGTCCTCTCCTCCGCCCTGCACGTCACGAATTGCCGCTGATATCGAAAGGGAAATCTCGGAGGCAGTGACGGGCGCCCCGTGGGGCAGCTGCGCCCCTTCGTCAACGAGATAGTCCAACGTGTGCCAGGTTTGTCCGCCCATGGCGGCGAGACGTGCTGCACGTGAGTGAACTCGGACTGCCATTGCTGCCGATTCTTCGGCGGAGCGGCCTACTACCACACCGTGTGCGACGATTGCTCCAATGAGACCGGTCAACACGTCACCGCTACCGGGTGTCGCGGCCCAGGAGGATCCGGTGTCTTCGGCAAAGACACCTCCTGGTCCCGCAATGTAGGTGGTTCGGCCTTTGAGAAGGATGCTGATGGTGATGCCTTGGTTTTCCCACGCTTTCTGGCAGGCGGTAACGGCAGCCGGTCGTCCCATGCGCTCAATATCTGCGACGGAAGTGGGTAGGGGGTAGTGTGGCGCCTCCGGGTAGGCCTTGCAGAGGCGGAGGAATTCGCCGGTATGCGGGGTAAGGAGGGTGACAGCGTCGCGGGGGCGCTTGTCCATCAGCTCCGGGGTGTCCGAGATGAGGGTGATAGCGTCGGCGTCCAGCACCACCGGTATTTCTTGTTCAAGAATCCAGCTGAGGCGGTCAAAGGCGCCTTCATCGGTCCCCATGCCGGGCCCTGCTATCCATGCGTTCACGCGGCCTGCTTGTTTGGGTGAGCCGGTGCACACGGTGTCGGGCCGATGGGAGAGGACGAGGTCGGAGACGGAGCCGCTGTAGCGTACCATGGCGGAGCTGGCGTGTGCTGCTCCTGAGACGGTGAGGAGGGCTGCCCCCGGATAGGCGGCGGAGCCAGCACATACTCCGACCACGCCGGTGGTGTATTTGTTGTCATTGGCGCCGGGGATGGGCCATTGGGCGGCGACGTCGGCATCGGAGAGTACCTGCATAACGGGGGTTTCTCCGCTGAGATCGAGGCCAATGTCAACGAGCGAAATGCGGCCACAGGATGGGCCGGCGAGGATGTGGCATGGTTTCAGGGACCCGAAAGTAACGGTGGCGACGGGGTGGACATGGGGATCATGCTGTACCCCCGTGTCGGGGTCGATACCGGAGGGAATGTCGACGGAGACGATGGGTACGTGGGCGTCGTCGAGGAGATCGATGACGGTGGCGGCGGGTTCGCGGAGGGGTCCCCGTCCGCCGATCCCAACAATGCCATCTAACGCGAGGTCGGCACTGTGGATGGCAGCACTGAGGGCGGTGTTTGCGGCGAGGTCTGTCTCTTGTTGGGGCAGGGTGATGACGTGTCCGTGGGCTGCCCGGAGGGCGGCAAGGCCCGCGGTATGGGTGTGGTCGGGGTTGAGGAGAACCGCGGTGACGGCGGCTCCTTTTCCGCGTAGGTAGGTGCCGGCCCAAAGGGTGTCTCCGCCGTTGTCTCCGGCACCGACGACGAGCAGAATGTGGCTGCCGTAGACGGTTCCGCAGCGACGGCGGATTTCGTCGAGGACGTGGATGTAGAGGCCGTAGGAGGCACGCCGCATGAGGTCTCCCTCGGGGAGGGAAGCTAGTAGGGGCGCTTCGGCTGCGCGGATGCTGTCGGCGGTATAGACGTTCATCAGTGTTTTCTCTCTGGCAGAGGTACCCAAAGGAACGCGAGACCCAGCGCGGCGAAGATCACCACCCAACCACACAGTCGGATGATGGTGGCTTCGTATCCCACCGGTATGGTTTGAGCAAGGACGCTTGCGACCATAGCGATGAGGCTGAGCACGCTTGTAACGATACGGGCCCAGGTGTGCCCCTGGGCGAGGTACCACAACACAACCACAATGGCGACGAAGCACACTGCGGCGGCTGCGGGGATCATTCCGGCACTGCCGTTCGTCGGTTCCTGGGCGCGCGCAACTACTACGGTGGCGATTGCTGCTCCCAGGAGGAGGACCAGGATATTGCACACGACGGCGATGGGGAGGGCGGCACGGGGGTCCAGCCCTGCGATCCAACGACGCATGTCATCAGCCCCTATTCGACGGTGACGGATTTGGCTAGGTTACGTGGCTTGTCCACATCGTATCCGCGTTGGGTGGCGATCTCGGCGGCCATCATCTGGAGCGGCACGGTCGAGACCAATGGCTGCAGGAGGCTTGAGCATTCCGGAACACGGATGATGTGGTCAGCGAAGGGTACCACTGCATCGTCACCTTCTTCAGCGATGACGATGGTGGTGGCACCGCGTGCCTGCACTTCCTTGACGTTGGAAATCATCTTGGAGTGCAGCACTGCCCTGCCCTTGGGGGACGGCATGATGACGACGATGGGCATTCCTTCGTCAATGAGGGCGATGGGGCCATGCTTGAGTTCACCAGCGGCGAAACCTTCCGCATGGATGTAGGCAAGTTCTTTGAGTTTGAGGGCACCTTCGAGCGCCACCGGGTAGCCGACATTGCGCCCGATAAAGAGGATGGTTTTGCTGTCAGCGAACTGTCGGCCAATGGTGCGGATGTGGTCGGTTTGTTCGAGCACTTTCTCCACTTTGCTGGCCATTCCTGCTAGCTCACGGTAGGTGGCGGCCACTTCATCGGAGTATTTGGTGCCACGGGCCTGGGCCAGGGCTAGGCCCACTAGATAGTTGGCGATGACCTGTGCGAGGAAGGCCTTGGTGGAGGCTACCGCGATTTCGGGTCCAGCATGGGTATAGAGAACCGCATCGGATTCACGCGGGATTTGTGCCCCGTTGGTATTGCACACTGCCAGTACGCGGGCTTTTTGGCTGCGGGCGTGGCGGACAGCTTCCAGGGTGTCTGCGGTTTCGCCGGACTGGGAGATGGCCAGCACGAGGGTGTCTGGACCGAGGACGGGGTCGCGGTAGCGGAATTCGGAGGCGAGTTCGATTTCTACGGGGACGCGTGTCCAGTGCTCGATGGCGTATTTGGCGAGGAGCCCTGAGTGGTAGGCGGAGCCGCAGGCGACGACGAAGATCTTCTCGATCTGGCGGAGGTCGTCGTCGGAAAGCCGCTGCTCGTCGAGGACGATATGTCCGTTAATGAAGTGGCCGCGGAGGGTGTCGGCGAGTGCTTGCGGCTGTTCGGCGATTTCCTTCAGCATGAAGTAGTCGTAGCCGCCTTTTTCGGCTGCTTCGAGGTCCCAGTCGATAGTGAAGGGGCGGCCTTCCACAGGGTTTCCGGCAAAGTCGGTGATCTGGTAGCCATCAGCGGTGATGGTGACGACGTTATCCTGACCGAGTTCGACGGCTTCCCGGGTGTGTTCGATGAAGGCGGCAACGTCGGAGCCGAGAAACATTTGGTGGTCGCCGACGCCAATGACGAGCGGGGTGCTCCGCCGGCATGCCATAAGGGTGCCGGGATGGTCGGCGTGGGCAATGACGAGGGTGAAGGCTCCTTCGAGCTTGTTGATGACGGCCATGACGGAGGCGTGGAAGTCTCCGGCGTTGGGGCCTTCGCCGTAGTATTCAGCGTGTAGCAGATGGGTGACCGTTTCACTGTCGGTGTCGGAGGAGAATTCGACTCCCTCGGCCTCCAGTTGGGCACGTAGGGGGGCGAAGTTTTCGATGATGCCGTTGTGGACGACGGCGATCTTCCCCTGGTGGTCGACGTGGGGGTGGGCGTTGCTGTCAGTGGGGCGCCCGTGGGTGGCCCAGCGGGTGTGACCGATGCCGGTGGTGGCGGGGTATTTGTCCAGCTTGGCGGCATCTACTGCGGCGACGAGGTTGTCGAGCTTTCCAGCTTTCTTTTCGACAGCCATGCCGCCGGCGCCGTCGAGGAGGGCAATGCCGGCAGAGTCGTAGCCGCGATACTCCATGCGGCGCAGCGCGTCGATGACAACACCGAGGGCGGGCTTAGACTGGCCGGGGGTGCCTACGTATCCAACGATTCCACACATACCTACACCCTACTTGGTCGGAGTCCCTGGAGTCGCCTTGAGCCGACCTGTTGCCCGCTCTTTTTTACCACTGCTGTGGATTTCGGGGATTCTGTGGCATGTTTGCCTCAATCTCTACGTTTCTTGGGGGTGTTATTGACTAGGCTTAGGGACGTGGCTACGAAATTGAAGAAACTAGTTTCTGATCTCTCATACATTGGCTCGAAGCGCGTGATGCGCGGCGAACTGTCTGATGTCCATCTTGAGGGTGTTGTTTTCGCTCCGACGGGACGCACTTCGGTGCCTACTGTCATTGTTATTCCCGACTGGTTGACCCCGGTGGGCGCATACCACGAGTTAGCACGTCATCTTGCTTCGTGGGGTATGGCCTGTGTGGTACCCAAGTTGAAGAACAATGGGTTGAACGATGCTGCTGATATGACTGAGCAGGTGGCAGCGTTGGTGCAGTCCTTGCGGGGCATGCAGTTGGGTAACGGCACAGCCCAATTCGACAGCGACAAGGTAGCACTGTTGGGCCATGGTCTGGGTGGTGCTGTGGCGGCGGAGACTGCCGCTAAAGGTGTGCCGTTGAAGGCTGTGGTTGCCGCCTATCCGACTGAGGCGACACCGTCTCCGCTGGACTTCACGGCTCGTGCCGCGGTTCCTGCTTTGGTGATTGCTCCGGAGTTCCCACCGTTGTTGTCGATTGATGTGTCGGAGGATTTTGCTAATTCCTGGGGGGCTTCTGTGGTGATGCGCAAGGTTCCGGGTTGTACTCGTATGGGTATGACGGGGAATAGCTTGCTGGAGCGTTTTGGTCTCTCGGAGACGAATGACAAGAAGCCTTTGCGCGCACAGACGGCACTGATGACCGGCTACCTGTGGTACCAGTTGACAGGTGAGAAGGATTTCAAGGGTTTTGCGGCGCTGGATTCTGAGATCGCTGGGACTGAGGTGGTGCTGACGGAGCAGCAGGAGGATGAAGCTGCTGCTCCGAACCAATCGAAGTGTCCGTTCGCTCGCTTGGTTCGTTAGTTTCTTTTTCTGAGCTCAAGACAAAAGTGGTGGCCCGGTTGGGACCACCACTTTTTTTGGGGCTTCCCCTCCCTCTATTGAGGGCACATGTTGGGGGGAGGTGGAAAGCAACCGTCTAAGGACTAGAGCTGATCTAGCATCTTCAGGGTCTCGGGTTCGAGCTCGATGTAGCCTGCTTTCGCCAGTTCCTTGAAGTTATGCAGCGAGGTGAAAATGCTTTCTGCTTCTTCATCGCTCAGTTCATAGGGGTCTTCCTCGCTGTACTGCGCAAGCTGTTCCTCGATTTCTTGTTCATCAAAAGAATGAATTTTGTGCTTTGGCTGTTGGTCAAAGAGAGCCATTGTTACCACATCCCTGCTTTGGAAAGACCATTGTCAGTGACATCGGATCGGTCAGCCGATGCGACAGGCGAAGCCGGCATTTCTGCGGGCGTCGCTTCTGCGGGCGTCGCTTCTGTTGGTGCTTGATTCACAGCTGCAGTCTGCGTATGAACGTGTACTTCCGCAGTTGTCTTTGCGTGGATCTTTTCATCAACGCTGGCGTCGTCATTTGAACTTTGTTCACCGTGTTCTGAATCCTGCTTTTGTGCCTTCTCTACCGATTCGGCAGCATCTCGTTGACCATGCTCCTTGGTGGAATCCTTGGGCTGGTCTCCATCTTTCTTTTCTTCATCTACGGAATCTGCTTCTTCAGTGTGAACATCAGCATTGTCATGGTGCGCAGACTTTCCGTCGTTGTCACTCTGTTCTTCGCCATGCTGGTGTTCGTCTGGGCCGTGTGCAGACTCATCGTGGTGCGCTTCATCGTGCCGATCTCCACCATCTGTGTGATGGGCGTCCTCACCACCATTGGCTTCGCACGAAGCTGGGTGATCATGGTCCACGGTTTCTATTGAGATTGATCCATGGCTATCGACAGAGACCTCGACACCGAGCTCTCCGTCGATTCGAAGTGACCAACTCGGGTTGTTTCCAGAGGCATGGGTAGTGCTGTCATTGGCCTGGCCGCTTTCAGACATGTACCCCACGTGTGCTGCGGGGTTAGTATGCTCGCCTCCTGGGTACATGCCAGCTCTGGCAGACAGAGTGCCGTTGCTGTGCATTCCCATGTCGAGGCCACCACTGTAGGCGGGCTGATGAGACATCGGCATATCGCCGCCCGGCTGCGGGGGAACGCCTGGCATCATGCCGTTCTGGAATGGGGCATTACCTATTCCGGGAGTGGAAGTGTAATCCCCTCCTGGGGTGGCAGTGGGGTTCGCTGCATCCATTCCACCATTCATCAAAGCGTTCCAGAGCTCATTGTGAATCATCTGGGCCGTGCGGTTGCCCGCCTGAATGATGGTGTTGATGATGGCTGGCTGGGTCGTACCCGATTGTGTGCCATTGCTTCGATCAGGGATATAAGGGGGATTCCCATTACCTGTGCCGGGCATGTGTTCCTGGTGACCATTCTGCGGCGGATGGGGCTGTTCAGGATTGGCGGGAGGATACCCAACCGGAGGCTCCAAGGGCTGATGATTATTGCCACTATCACCAGGATCCATAGGCGGATGAGGGAGCGTGTTTCCACCACTACCTCCGGTACCGCCTCCACCTGTCCCTCCGTTGGAGCCGCCACCGGTGGGCGGGACGAGCTTTGGATGGTGCTCTTGAGGTGCGGGTTCGGGTGTCGACTTCCTTTTCTCGTGTCCGTCGCTCTCATCTTCATGCGGGACGGGGCACGTGAATTTGGGAAGCTCTTTGAGCGGGGGATTGGGATTGCACTTGATGTCTCGGTCTTTCGGACTTGTCGGAGGCTCGACTCCCTTCACCTTCACAGGCTTCAGCTGGTGAGTGAAATCGGGAGATAGTTTCTCCCCGGATTTGGTTTTCGACCAGACAATTGTCCAAATTCGATCGAGTTCCTCCTCTGCACTCGCGACAAGGTTGCACAATGCATCAAGGACGTTCATAGAGATCCTGGTGGATCGTTGCATGTCCTTAACCCCCTCAACGAGCTCCCCTAGGCCTCCTCGTATTCCTTTAATACCAGAGGTAATTGCCGCTCCGGGACTGTACTTGAACCCGTACTTCGAGGCTTTGTCTTTACCGAGTGCTGCACCGATAACATTGTCAATGCCCTCCCCGCCCATAGCCATGAGACTGTCACTCGTTGCCCGGAGCACATTATCGAGCGCGATAGGGCGCTTTGTCATCGCAATAATCCAGGCTTGAGCTTGGGCGAATTGCACCATCGCCAGGGTGGCCTTCAGCCCGAGCTCAATATTATGCTCGGCAACCTCATAGATATGCGCTTGGGCTTGTATGTCCTTCTGTAGCACGTGGAGTTGGTGCCGAGCTGCTTCTGCAGCTTCTCCTCGCCACACCTTATTTGTATCTGAAATACAATCCTGGACAACCGTATTCAGGTTACTCAGCGCGACGTGACGGTCTTCAATGGAGTGCTTGAAAATCTCCACTTGAGAGGTGTGGAACTCAAGGAAATTCGTCACCAAGAGTTTCTCAGCACGCCACATGCTCGGACGCAACTGATTGAGGACAAGCGCTGGAGGAAACGCCACTTTCTTGAGATTCTGCTCTGCAAGAGTAAAGACAATTGCCGCTCTAATAGAGGCGACAGATACGCCATAACCACCGCCCATGGCTTACACCTCCTGCCGTTGGAATACCGACCTATGCTCATCACTCTGCTGTTCGAAGAGCGTTGCGTCTGAATGCACATGGTCAGCATGCGATAACGTTTGGTTCACTAAGTCGTTTACTTTGCCGTCTTCCTGAATGAACCACGAAACAAATGCCTGCCCGATGTCTTTACGCCGACCGCCAAACATGTCGTCGCACAAAAACTGATGGGAGGGATCAAGCGCAAATGTGCAGTCGCTCCCTCCGTCATAAAGACGAGAAGCAATCTTCTTTAATGCCGGTGGATCAATAAAAAGTTCGTCAGCCATGGCTTCCCAGTTCGTTGTAGGTCCGGAGCACGGGAATGTGCGTTTACACATATGACGCCGCACGGCGTAGTGGGGTTCCACCGCATCGGGAAAAAGTCCAGAAATAGCAAAAGGTGACGATGCACCACTACATCGTCACCTTTCTCTACTGGTAGGTCTACACAGACCCCACAATCTCGGCGAGGCGACCCGCCACCTGTTGTGCATGTTCTTCCGTGGCAGCCTCCACCATGACACGCACCAACTGTTCTGTTCCGGAGGCTCGCAACAGCACCCGCCCGGTCTCCCCCAGCTCATCCTCGGCTTCAAGTGTCGCCGCGACCACCGTGGGATCCGACGCCACCGCATCACGATCTGAGACAGCCACATTGATGAGGACCTGAGGCAGTACCGTCACCACACTGGCGAGCTCTGCCAAACTATGCCCAGTTGCCACCATCCGATCCATCAACTGCAGGCCCGTCAGCACGCCGTCACCAGTGGTGGCATAGGCAGGCAGCACAATATGCCCAGACTGTTCACCACCCAGGCTGTAGTCGCCGGCACGCAGGTCCTCCAGCACGTAGCGGTCCCCCACTGCTGTGCACCGCAGATTAATGCCCTCTTTTTTCATCGCCAAGCGGAGGCCAAGATTGGACATTACGGTAGCCACTAGAGTGTCGTCGGCGAGTTCACCGCGTTCTTTCATCGCGATGGCCAAGATAGCCATAATCTGGTCACCGTCTACCAGATTGCCGTATGCGTCAACGGCAAGGCAGCGGTCGGCATCTCCATCGTGGGCAATTCCGAGGTCTGCACCGTGCACCAGTACTGCCTCGCGAAGGCTCTCCATGTGGGTAGAACCGCAATTGTCGTTGATATTGAGGCCATCAGGCTCATTATGAATTGCAATGACGGTGGCACCGGCTCGCTCATAAGCTTCCGGAGCGACGGCTGAGGCAGCCCCATTGGCAGCGTCAACAACAACCGTAAGACCACTCAAATCGTGGGTACGGGTGGAAAGAAGGTGCTCCAAGTAGGATTCGTGTGCTTCTGTTTGCGCCTGGTTGATGCGCCCAATATCACCACCTGTCGGGGCCGTCTCGCGTGTGGAGTTGAGCCGCGCCTCAATCTCGTCTTCTAGCGCATCGTCGAGTTTGTGGCCACCCGCAGCAAAGAATTTGATGCCGTTATCCGGCATAGGGTTATGCGAAGCCGAGATCATGACCCCAAAAGCGGCGTCACGTCGAGCTGTTTCAAAAGCTACCGCGGGTGTTGGTAGCACCCCAAGGAGGTCGACATCGACACCACGGCTGGAGATGCCGGCCGCCAGTGCAGCCTCCAGCATTTCTCCCGAGATGCGCGGATCGCGCCCTACAACGACATGGGGGTGTTCGGTACCGTTTGCCGCATGTGCGGCAAACACTTCCGCAGCTGCTGCTCCCAGTTGGAGAGCGAGGTGCGGGGTGAGGGTGTCGTTCGCGAGACCACGAACGCCGTCGGTACCGAAAAGTCGTGCCATAGTGTGTGCGTTCCTTATAGGTGTGGGTGACGGGTCACTACTGGGGAACGTTTCTGACCAGTGGGAAGAGACATTTTCCCCAGTAGCCAGGCTGTTTCTGCCCAGTAGCTGTCCATTCTACTCTGTTAAGGGCTTTCGGCGGGAGGAGGTCTGGCTATCTGGGTGCTCCTGCCAGCACAGGACAGGAGCGTGTCGGCCAAGCATGCCGGAACCAGCCAGGAAAGTCCCAACGACTCGCCGAAATGGGGAATGCCCCGACCGGGGTCGGGGCATTCCAAGCAAGCTGTTGTATTAACGCTTGGAGTACTGCGGAGCACGGCGGGCCTTGTGCAGACCGGCCTTCTTGCGCTCAACAGCACGGGAGTCGCGGGTGAGGAATCCAGCCTTCTTGAGGGCAGGACGATCATCCGGATTAGCGGCGTTCAGGGCGCGGGCGATAGCCAGACGCAGTGCGCCGGCCTGGCCGGAGGGGCCACCACCCTTGAGGTTGGCCTGAATGTCGAACTGCTCTTCGCGCTCAACGAGGACCAGCGGGGACTTCACGAGCTGCTGGTGAACCTTGTTGGGGAAGTAGTTTTCCAGGGTGCGGCCGTTCAGCACGAACTTGCCGGTGCCAGGAACCATGCGGACACGCACGACGGCTTCCTTGCGGCGACCAACGGTCTGGACCGGGCCGGAAACAGCGGCAGGGGCAACCTCCGCCTCAATGCCGTCGACGGTGATGTCAGCAGTGAGCTCTTCAGCAACTTCCTGGGAAGCAGCGTCAATCACGGCGTCTTCTGCAATGACTTCGTTGTTGATGTTCTCTTCGGCCATTACTGTGCCACCTGCTTAATCTCGTAGGGAACGGGCTGCTGGGCGGTGTGAGGATGCTCGGGGCCAGCGTAGACCTTGAGCTTCTTCACCATCTGACGCCCGAGAGAGTTGTGGGGAAGCATGCCCTTCACAGCCTTCTCGATGACGTATGCAGGATTGGTGTCCAGCAAGTCACCCAGGGCGTCAGCGCGGAGACCACCCGGGTAGCCGGAGTGGCGGTACAGCTTGACCTGTTCACGCTTGTTAGCGGAAACAGCGACCTTTTCAGCGTTGATGATGACGACAAAGTCGCCGCCATCAAAGTTGGGGGCATAAGTGGGCTTGTTCTTCCCACGGAGCAGGTTTGCGGTCTGGGCGGCCAGGCGACCCAGTACCACATCGGTGGCATCGATGACGTACCACTTGCGGTCGACGTCACCAGCCTTAGGTGCATAAGTAGACAAAGCGACTTCCTCGTCTCTTCGAAACTGCCGGCCACAGAGTGTTTTTCGAATCATTGACAGCGGCCGGTTGAGACCTGTCAGGATCCTTGTCCCCCGCCCGCGAGAAGCGGGTGACGCGAAGAAACACCGGTGGACAATATTACCAGCTCATAGCGGTAGACAAAAATTATGGAGGCTCTGCCGACCAGCGGTAATGGCTGGGTGCAGAGCCTCCATGAAAGTAGAGCTTGGGTGCAATATCTCTTACATCCAGGAAGCGGCGGCGCGACGGTTGGTGTCGTTCATGGCATCGTTGCCCTGTCCAACGATCACACCAATGCGGTCGAGAACCTGGTTGAGTTCTTCCTGAGCGCGATCCCACTTCTGCTGCTGGGCCTGGTAAGCATCAGCTGCTTCACCTTCCCAGGTCGACACCATGGGGGCAAGGTAAGCTTTGAGGTCACTCAGGGCGGTATTGAGGCGAGAAGCAGCCTGGGCGATGTCCATGCGGCTAGCCTCGATGGATGCGAAGTCGTAACGAATGGTATCCACGTGCATCTCCTTTAGATGTTAAGGGTGTTGAGCTGAGCCAGGTGGTCATCCTGGGAGGCCTGGTAAGCAGCGCTGTTGGCACGGATGGTCTCGGCGATGCTATTAAGGGACTCGTTGAGGTGCCGCCCAGCGTCCTGCCAACGGACCATAAGCTGGTCGAACGCCATCTTGGCGGAACCCTGCCAAGCTGCATCCAGGGAACCCAGACGCATTTGCAGGCCGTTCATCTCCTGCTGAACTTGCTGCGCGATATCGACGACATGATTGGCCGCAGTCGCCATAGTGTCAGTCTGCGTATTGAGAGCCACCATGTTCACTCCTTCAACTGTTAGAAAGTGGTGTCCTAGCCACATCCCCAACGGCTGCGGCTATATTGTCGTTTGATATGACGCCGCTAAGGGCAGCAGGGTTCCATCGGCTCGAAAAAACTTTAAGAAACTCGAATTCCATTGAGAATTGCCTGGCAGAGCTTGTGCGCCTTCTGCTCCGTCATACCCTCACGCACCCGATACTGGCAGGCCAGCGAATACGCATAACGATCCGTGTAGAAGACCACCCAGTCCGCCCGGGACACCTCACCAGTAAGTTCCCGGTAGCTCAATGCCACAGGTGGCACCCACCCATTAGTGGGCCACTGGTAGCTACTCACCCATGGCTTAATCGTGGCCATCGGATCGGACAGCTGACGTTGCAGAGAATCCCGCAGGCGATGATCAGGATCCTGTTTCAAGGTCAACAGCATCCGCAGGTTCGGCTCATTCACCGGGGCAATTATCGTCCGCCATTGTTCATGAGTAGTGAGATCCACAGTCGGCGGGGAATCGCGCGTTACCGTCCATGCTCCCGGCAGCGACAGCATGCCTCCGGGAAAGGTGATCACCTGGGCGGGGTCGACGGAGCGAATGCCCTGCCGCCCATACGCATCTTCGGTGCGTTTTTCGGTACCAAACGCTCCCGCCAGCACCATCGACAGCATTGCCACCACCGTCATAATGATCACTGCGTAATCGGTGCGAGTCGGTTTACGGAAACGCTTCTTCCGCAATGCTGCTCTGCGTGCGAGCAGCACATCCCGCTGATGTTCCGCATCGGCGCGCCACTTCCGCTCTTTGACAACCACCCACATATCGGTGGGACTTATCCGGTAGGAGACAACACCCGCGGCACGAAGAGTTTCGCACACTAGCTCGCATGCATCAGTTTCGAGACCGGGAGGACCGGTCAGCACCAGGACGTCGCAGTCACGGCGCAGATCATGCACCATCAGACGTGCAGTGGAGGCAATAGCCTGCGCCCACTCGATCGCTTGCCCTTGTTGATCCGGTTCGTTCTCCTGCACCACCGGAGCGAACCCCATCCCGGGGTAGACAGTGGTGGAGAACCGCCGCGCATCGTGGGTTCGGACCAGTGTGAACGTGGCGTTCAGCTGCGTGCACTCGATAACGAGCAGGAATCGTGGGAGACACTCGGCGGCATCAATCGTGATCCATTCAGTGGCTATCTGCCAGGCTGGGTAGACAAGCGTCTCCTGTTGGCACAGACGGGCCAAGGCGCGCCGCCGCGGCATCCCCCATGCGCTGGGAGCAACCACCAGATGGTCATCGTCAATGGGGTCAGGGAAATACTCGTAGAGGGGTGAGTATCCGTGGTCGATGTTGATGGCATCGTTCATCTCATCCGCAGTGAGGGTGAGAAACTTGTTGTTGCGAACAACTGTATTGCCCCAAATGCCTGTAAAGGTTGTCATTCCGCATTCTCCTCTACCGGGAGGTAGGCCAACTGCACCACTTGGTGCTGGCCCTGGCTATTAATCACGTCTGCACGGCCCGCAGGCAGTGAACGGGCCTTGCGCCCACCGGCAATGGCGCCCTCCTCGGGAGAACCGTTCATGACGAAAACTGTAGGGTGCAATTCGCGGATACGCGACATGATCGGTTCGAAGGAGGTGCGGGAGAAGCCGGTGCAGCGGCGCGCCACCACCATGTGCAATCCAATGTCTCGTCCATACGGCAGAAGTTCGAGCAGCCCCAGCAGCGGGTTACCAGAGCTGGTAGCCACCAGATCATAATCATCTACAATGAGGAAAATGTCTGGCCCCTCCCACCAGCTACGATCACGCAGTGTCTGCGGATCGTTCACGCCAGCCGGCATGCGGGATTCCAGCAGTGGCGTCAGCTGTGCAATGAAGTCCTGCACATCCTGCTTCGTGGAGGCGTAGCCTGCCAGATGACTGGGCAGGCATTCGCCGAGTAGCTGGCGACGGTAATCGACCACCAACATCTTCGCTTCGGTAGCGGGGATATTCTCTGCGATACGGTGAATGACGGTACGGAGCATGGTTGATTTGCCGGAGGAGTCACCCACCACAAGGATGTTCTCCTCCTGCCCCGTATCGATAGCAAATTGACCCAAGCTGTCGCCTTCAATACCCAGCGGGATCCGGTAGCCGTGCTTGCCAGAGACGGTGACGGGTCCCATTTCTCCAGCGGAGACGATTCTCGGTAGGAGCGCCAATGGGGTTACTGGAGCTTCCTGCGACCACTGTGCGGCGATCGCACGCAGGCCTTCCTCATCCTGTAGTGCGAAGAGGAAGTGGAGGCCATCTGGTGTCATACCACGGCCCGGTAATGCCGGCACTTTCTCTGCATTCTTGCGGCCAAGGATGGAGTCGGCGGGATCACCCAAACGAAGCTCCCACCGGGTGGTAAGGGAGTCTCGCAGGGCAGCACGGATATCTCCCCAGCGGGATGCAGCGAGGACAAGGTGAATGTTGTACGAGAGACCTTCCCGCACCAGCTGCCGGACCTTCTCCTCGAACTCCATGTTGTTCTCGACAAGAGCTGCCCAACCGTCGATGAACAGCACAATATGCTGATTGATGGGGGCACCTGCCATCCGGTTTCGCAGTTCTTGACTGATTTCCGCGAAGGTTCGCTCCATGATTTCTTCGTCTTGCGTGGAGCAGACAGCGGCACAGTGCGGAAGTATCCGCAGGTGCGTGAGCACCCCACCACCGGCGTCAACGGCGTACATCTTGAGTATCGCCGGGGAGTTCTCTTGGGCGAGGGCGCTTGCAATGGTGACGAGTGCCTGCGACTTTCCGGTCTGTGTGGTCCCGACGATGAGAGCGTGGTTGAGGGTGGGAAGCGACACACGCATAGACTTGCGCATCTGCTCTGCCGGTACGTCGATGAGACCGACAATGCCCCGATGGGACAGTTCGTCCATGGTCGTTCCCACGCTGGCACCGATCGCCAACTCTGCACATTCGGCGGCACTTGCGTGCAGAGGTAGCGGCGGCAACCATACCTGGTGGGCTCGAGGCACATGAGAAGGGAAGCTGTTGAGCAGCACATGGAAAATAGTGTGTTCTTCTCCATCGCTGTCGGCAGGCTGGGTGGGTTCCTCCACTTCCTCTCCTTTAAGGATTATCGGGACCGCGTTACGCGTCTCGATAGACCAGCCAAAAGAATTGCCCACCAATGGTTCTGATCCATAAATCTGGAGGTGGTTATCTGCTTCGGTAAGTATCTCCTGGGGGGCACGTACCCGACGCTGAGACCGTTTCTTGAGGGTGCCTGAAACGTAGAAGGCTCGGAATTTTTGCAGGTTGTCGGTGCCATCCAGAAGATATCCGGCACCTGGCTGCTGCGGCAGGTTGAAGGCATCCGGGGTACCGATAACGGAGCGGGACTCCACCACCGAGAAGGTCTTTAGGGCAATGCGATAGGACAAGTGGGATTCCAAGCCACGAAGTTTGCCGGCATCAATACGCTGTGATGCGAGCAGCAGGTGCACGTGCAGCGAACGACCCAGACGGCCGATCTGCACAAAGAGTTCTGCGAATTCGGGACGCTCGGCCAATAGTTCAGAGAACTCATCCACGATAATGAGAAGAGCAGGGAGATGCGGAAAACGATCCGTATCCACCTGTCCACGCGAGCGCGCCTTGACGTACTCGTCAATGTTCGCAAAGCCGCCGGCGGCGTGGAGAATCTCCTGGCGACGCCGTAGTTCGCCTTCGAGTGCAGCATACATACGCTCAACTGCCAGCGCATCATCTGACAAGTTGGTGATGACGGCTGCTACGTGTGGTGCGCCAGAAATGCCGGAAAAGGTTGCGCCGCCCTTAAAGTCGACAAGA
Organism: Mycobacteriales bacterium; assembly: GCA_018376445.1. GTDB lineage: Bacteria > Actinomycetota > Actinomycetes > Mycobacteriales > Mycobacteriaceae > Lawsonella. Next base: position 24,797 of record JAHABL010000011.1, on the reverse strand, counting down.
ACCAGGTTGACCTGTTCCGGACTGTGTGACCCAATGAGACCGACGACTAAGGTACGCAGCAGTTCCGATTTACCAGAGCCCGTCGCGCCGATGCAGAGGCCATGTGGGCCCATTCCGCCCTGTGCCGATTCTTTGAGGTCAAGGTAGACCGAACGTCCTTGGTCATTCAAACCAATGGGAACACGAAGTCGATCTCGACCGACTTTCAATGCCCAGTCCCGTTCAGGCAGGAAGTTCTCTACCGAACCCATCCCCAGCAGTTCAAAGAGATCAGCAGTCGGCTTTTCCCCATTAGCGTCATCCCCACTGTCCTCGGCGGGGCTCCCTATAGTGGTATATCCGGCGAGTCGCCACGCAATGGCCGCCGCTGTGGAGGGACTCAGTTGGTCGGCAGTGCCGAGGGGACAGGATTCCCCACGGAACCACACATGCACAACTCCCTCGTCATCCACCTCCAAGTGAAGATCCGTCTCGGTGTGTTCCGCTTCCGGGAGGATAGCGAGGACATGAGGAAAATAGGAGCCGTAGGCGCTTACGAACTCGACACTATCTGTAATAAGGAGCGTCGTCCCTTGCTGCGGAAGGTCTTCACGCAGGTCGAAGGGCTGGTGAAGAAGATTAAAGGGATAGAGTTCACAGTCCGAGCGGCGAACGGTGTGAGGCAGCCACTTCAACAGTTCCGGCCATTGAGGATCCCGGCAGGCCAAGACGACATGACAATCCTCAGGATGGTGGGTGAGGAAGAATGTCATCAACATAGAGCGGAAGAGACTGTGGGCTTTCTCTTTCTCGCCGCTCACCACACAACGGCTGAACCCGCGCAGACTCACCACAATGGGCATGTCTTCGATGGTGTTAGCGGTTCGGGAGAACAGTCGCAGAGCACTCACCGAGACCGGTTCCAGATCTTCCACCCGTGGCAACTCCGGGAAGGCAAAATGATCGTCGGAGGAGACAGAACCACTTCCAACACGGAAGCAGAGGAAGGAGTCGTCGTCCTGCCGCACACTCCATAGGTAGCGCTCGTTAAGGTAGGCACGATAGCGATCTGGGTGAGGGAAACGAAGGGTCTCTTCCTTGCGGATCAGCTCGTGGAGTTCCTCCCGATCCTCATCCAAATCCGCCAAATATCGCAGATACTCCTGCCGTCGGCGGGCAATTTCTCGCATCGCATTGCCGCCGCCCAGGCTGGAGGAGATCATGGTGCCGGCGGAGGCCAACATCATAACGGGAAACATCAGCATCATCGGACTCATCCGACCGCCGGACTTCGCCATCCAAATGATGGAACCCAACACACCCACCACCATGACGAGCGGCATCAGCTTCGGTAGCAGTGGTTGCGATTCCTGAGCGGGTATCTCCGGCGCGAGCTCGACATCAACTGAAGAAGCCTCGTCGCTGGTGCGTTCTGGCAATTCACGACTATGGAAAAAGCGGGTTGCTCCAGCGCGGAAGCCAACGAGACCACGCGCACCTTGCGGTTTGTTATCCGCAGAACTGTCAGCCTCAGAAGGTGTGAGGGTAACGGGGGCGGCAGCGGAGGAAGCAACTGGTTCCCCACCGGCCGCGGCCGAATCGGGGAGCTGGGCAGATGAAGACATCTCAGGCACGAGTCGCGAGTTCCCTTATATGTCGTGTGTGAAAACTTCTAACGGCCCGATGGTAGGGACTCACCTCCCCGCGTGGAACTGCTACATTTCTCAAAATCTTTTTTCTCACCCGAAAAATTGTCATCTAGCTGCAGAAATAGTGTGGAAAAAGATTGTTAAAGAAAAAGTAGCGCATCCGCTAACAGCCACGATCGGTTATTGATAGGGAGCTAACAGTGTGCCCGGGTTCGCTCCCCGGCACCTACCACCATCGTCTGGGACGACAAGGAGACCATCGTGGTCGCTCTCCGTGTTATCGTGCACACCCCCTATGAGCGGGTAGCTCTCTCCATCCCCTCAACCCTCTACCCCTCAGAGGCCACCTTCTTTGTGCAATTTCTTCTCCAGCAGCACCACAGCTTGGACCCAGTGGACACCGACTCTCCCCAGTACGTTGATATCGTCAGCTCCTCCCCCTGGCAGCTGGCCCACCTCACCAACGGAGTACTGAGAGAAGACCGAAGCCTCTACGACAATGGAATCCGTGACGGCGACGTCCTCCTCTTTGACCGAGACCTTACCCCAGAACCCGTCACAACCTCCGCAATCACCAGTGGCCCACAGTCACTAACCGACAAAGAACGACTCAACGAATTGCAACATACCAGCCGCTATATGAGCCTCGGTACCGTCGCCCTATGGGTACTCGGATGCGTCATTGCGGCAGCCTTCCCCAGCTGGTGGAGCTTCGGCGGCGTGTTCGGCAGCCTCGCACTCCTCTTCGCCTTCACTATGCTCGTCATCTTCCGCCGAGGGCGGGACGACGCTCCCCTTCTAGGATGGTCCGCGCTCATCATGGCAGGGGCGGGAGGCATGGCCCTGCCCGGCACCACCTTTGACCTCAGTTGGCCCACTCGTATCCTCATCGCCGTCAGCTGTATCGTCGTCACCTTAGTGTTCTGCCACCTCATCGGCACCACTTCGCTCAAACAAGAGCCTTTCGCAGCCCTAATGAGCGTTCTCATCCTCCTTATAGTGGGTCTCACCCTAGTCGAATATGCGCGAGTACCGGCACGGAGCATCGCCGCCGGGGGAATGATTCTGGCCGCTATTCTGCTCCTGGCTGCCCCACGTCTAGCACTCTGGATGGCACGAGTGAAGATTCCGCTGACGGCACTCATCGATGTAGATCTGCCTCTCCTCCCCCAGGCAGCCATCGATGCGGCTCTCAATAAAAAAATTCAACGCGCTCGCTGGCTGCAAGCGGTCCTTACTCTCACCGGAGCGTTCTTCAGTATTGTCTGCACCGTTCCCCTATTAGGTTGGCCCTGGTCCGAGCCCTATGATCCTCCTAACCCCTGGCAGTGGATTCTCCTCGTCCTGCTCGTCGTGAGCCTGCTCAGTACCGCACTCCACGCCGTCTACCGCACCCAGGTGGGGTGGATTTTGGGATCGCTGCTGGCCATCACTGCGCTGGTAGCTGTCCTGGTCGCTGCTATGACACTTCCCCTCGTGGGACTCGTCCTTGTCCTGGTCTGCTTGCTCATCGTCAGTTCACTCTGGCTCTGGGCGACCCAATGGAACCTCACCCCCATTGCCCAGAAGATTCTTGATGTCATCGAATCGGTGCTCCTTGCCATCATCTTCCCCATTGGCATCGTGGCGACCGGGCTAGTGTCGCTCCTCCTCACCCTCTAGCCCCGCAGGTGCCGGTAGTTCACACCAGAAAGCCTCCACCAGCACCCCTCTCCTTGTTATCCGCCGTGGAGTCTCCGACAGCCCCACTCGTCTGAATGCGAGAGAATGCCCCCTTCCCGACTTACCCCAGCCGCGCTGCTCGCCACCTGTCTGACCTTCATTCTCAGCAGTGGGCTTGCTACCCCCGCCCACGCCGAGAATTACCATGCCCCTGTGGTCGACAGCTCACTGCTCCCCAGTGGGTCCATCCACGTGCGAGTTGCCCAGACGTCCCCCTGCGTCACCCCTATTGCCTCCCCCAATCTGACAAACCACATGCGCACCCAACAATTCCACCCGTTGGTCGATGCGCGCCCCATCTGGCACCTCACCAAAGGCGAGGGACAAACTGTCGCCATCATCGACACCGGTATCAACCCCCACGGACGGCTCCACAACCTTCACGGCCTCGGAGACTTCGACCCCCACCACAACGGCCTCCTCGACTGCGACCAGCACGGCACTTTTGTGGCAGGTGTGCTAGCTGCCCAACCCGCCGACGATGGTTTCGCCGGTGTGGCCCCCGGCGTACGCATCCTCTCCATCCGACAAGCCTCCGGGCACTATGGAGTCTTCCCCGACCCTCCCCGGAACATGCCACCCCAGCTGCGCCAGCACTACCAAGAGCGTCCGGAAGGTAACCCGGGCAACGTGGTCACTCTGGCAAAGGCCGTCCGAATGGCAGCCGATGCAGGCGCTACCGTCATCAACATTTCCCAAGCGGCCTGCCGCCCCTTCGGCATGGACCTCGGTGACGGGCCCCTCGGCGCCGCCCTTCACTATGCGGTACACGTACGAGATGCTGTCGTCGTCACCGCTGCCGGCAACCTCACCCAGGCCTGCCGTACCCAAAACGCCATCCATACCGTCACCTCTGCTGCCGTCCCGCAATCGGATGTCGTTACGGTCGTCTCTCCCGCCCACTTCGACGATCTCGTCCTCACCGTCGGGTCAGTTGCACAAGACGGGCGGCCCTCCGAATTCTCTGTCGCCGGCCCATGGGTCGACATTGCCGCGCCCGGGGAGGAAATCGTCTCCGTAAGCACACACGGTCTCATCGACGCCGTGCGCACCGAAGACGGGCAGATCAACGAACTGCAGGGAACAAGTTTCGCGACCCCCTTCGTCAGCGGTGTCGTTGCACTTGTCCGGTCCCAACACCCCGACTGGAACGCCTACACCGTGATGGAACATGTCAAGCGCACGGCCCGCCCCGTCGCGGGTGGGCGGAACACACAGCTGGGGTACGGCATTGTTGACCCCATTGCAGCAGTCTCAACCACCAGTGCAGTGACACAAGGCGGTGGACAGGGGCTGCCATTCCGAGAACGTCCAGCAGCCGTCCACCACACTGTATTCTCTGCCATCCTGGGTACCTTTGCAGCGGCTGGACTGCTCTTCGGAATTAGCCGGTGGCGGCGGCGTTATCGCTCGAACCAGGCTTAGCCAGATACGGCCCAGTACTCAGCTGGGAAATCATTGCCCAGGGCAGTGGCATAGCCTCCGACCCCAAACCCAACGTATCTAGGGTCTCCCGCTGGGTACCGAAACGGACACCGTCATCCCCCACAACCCACACGTCCGCCTGGCGCTGGGCTGCTTCCTCGGACTCGTCCAAGGCCGACTGCACGGCACCGCCTCCCACCAAAGGTGCGGCAAAACCAACTACCGTCCGCCGACCCACCAACAGGAAGGCATCAACTCGGTCACCATCATTATCCTGCTGCGCCACATCGGTGGCTTGCTTCCACTCCTTATTGAGGTCGCCCGCGCGCAGTGAAAGACGCGGCTCTGCCTCCCCCGGCTTCACCCGCCACACGGCACACAGGGACGTCTCTCCCGTATCCGCCGGTAACGTACTCGGCTTAGTGCTCGGCATTTCCACCAGGGAGTTTAGGAGAGCCCCCGACACAACGCGGGCGCCCTTCCGCAAAGCATCGCTCCGCGTCATCCCCCGCACCTCCCGCCGATGCCCCTGCTCCAGCAACCACACATCCTCATCGTGCACTGCCAGCATGGATACCGGGTGAAGTTTGTCCAGCGCAGACTCTGTCACCGCTCCTAACAGCATGGTCGAACGCACCTTGAAGAACCTATCCGTGGTGGGCTCGGCGTAGTCACACATCGCCCATGTTTGGCCGCTTTCCCCTACCCTGCCGGCGTCCTCGGGGAGCGCACGTGGCCCCTGCGCGATGCCCAACGGAACCCCTTGCGGTACCTTGGAAATGTCTTTATCGGTGACCATTATGGGGCTAGCGGCGTTCCCCAACACCAGCCGAGCCGCCGCAATGCCCGAAACGGGATGCAGACGGCCATCCTTCATGACATACATCTGCCCGGAGTTTTTACTGAGAACGAGATCATTTCCAGCCACTCCTCGCGACGGTGAAATTAAGGCGACAACTGCCACCACCACAAGCACCAAAACCATCAGGATGACACCCGCAATAAGGGACTTTGACCTGCGCGAGGGGACTTCCTCATCCCACTTCCACGACTGATCCGGCATCCCTGCTTGCAGGTGTTTAATGATGAAGCTGTAGGCGTTAATGCGCGCCCGAGATTGTTCCTGGCCCATAAAGTAGCTCTCCCACGGTTAGCGATCGACCAGTACCATACAGATCGTTCCGTCCCGTGGGGGATGCTACTTTACGCGCAGAAGGGTAGATATGGCCACCACAAGCAGCACGAATATGCCATTGATCTCGGCAAACATCGACCAGAATGAGGCCGCCACAATTCTTGAAAACGGTGATCATTGTCTGGGCTGGGCGCTGCGCCTCCAACCCACCTCGGAACACTGTTACAGCGAGTCCGTCTCCCTCGAAATTGAACATATTCTGCGCCATCATCCCAACTCCCTCCTCACCGTCCTCACCCTCTACAATCGCACCCTCTATGGCGGCAACAACGGTAGCTCCCAGCTCACCTGGGAAGACCAAGACGTCCAGATCTCCATCAGCTACCGGCTGCCCTCCCCCGCCAATATGCTCGCCCACCCTACCGCTCTCGACGACCTGCAACAAGCCATGCGAGACGACCGCCAAGCAGTCTTCACCTGGGCGCACCATGCACACTGGCATGCCTCCTCCCTCCCCTGGGAAAAAACGTTGCAAACCGCCCGCGAGTGGGAAAACGTGGGAATCTTCCACCGTCCCCAAACGCTCCGCACGAACAACTACCAGCTAGGCTCCTACGCCCCCACTACTACCGAGTCCCCTAAACTCCGCATTGCCAACCGTGTCTGGTGGGATGAAGTGTCCCAATGCTTCATGGTGACAGAGTGCTCTTACCATGACTTCAGTGTGACACCCGACTACGAGAGTGACCCACTGGAAATGTCCCATCAGCTCATCCGCAACCACTGCCCGTGCCAACACTGGATCCTCCCCACTCCCCTCAGCAGCATCCTTATCGGTGTCGATGACGGAAACACCCCTGCAGCTGTCAACCTCCAGTTCGGTAACCGCATGGCGATGGTGCACGCCTACGATGAAGCCAGCGCCACCTGGCACCCCTTGCTCTTCAACACATGCCTGCGGGCTGCCGCTGCCGGCCTCCGCGCCTACGTCGCTACCCACAACCCCGAACCGTGGATCAAGCTGCGCACCTATGTAGGGCGCCAACAGCTCACGTTCCTGGAAGACGCTCACGAGGACCAGTATCCCCGTCAACTCCTTTTTTGGGACTACCCAGAACCCCCCACCTACGATGTGATGAACCGCTATTCCTCGGTCGGAACCGTGGTGTGGACGCGCCTCGAATCCATGGCGCAGTGCGCGACTCTTTTCCCCACCTACGTGGTGGAGTGCCTGTGGCCAGATACCCCCCAGCACCATGTGGAGCGCTACACCGGGGTGCTGCATCGGCACGGCGACAAACGCCACATCCGCTGCGTCGCCGACCGCCCACAGTAGAAGGCGAACCTGCGGAGGAGATTAACCAGCACTGGCAGAGGTAACTAACCCCGTCGGCGGGAGAGGCCACTAAGGGACTCGACTATAGGGGGCATCCCCAATGAGGTCGTGTTGTTGCCGAAACACCACCAACGAAACTGGCGTCACTGGATTCCACACTTTCGCAGCCATAGCCCGCAGCCGCAGATACACCCCATCGGCTACCTGTTGTTCTGTCTCCACTTCTGGATGATCCGTCCAGATGGAGAAACACCCACCCCGCACCCACTCCGGGCTAGGTACACCATAGTACTGGCGGTCACCTGCCGGTGAGTGCACTGTAGCGCCGGGCTGCCAGGGGAAGTCCCCGGGCACCCAACTATAAATGCGCTGCACCGTGGGACGGTCGTAGTACCACAGGCCAGGGTATGTGAGGTTGTAGTAAAAGGCATGATCGTTGTAGTTGATGATCTTGTGGCCGTGCTCGCGCACCGTCTTTACAGACGGGGCATTCTCATTCGCCATCGTCCAGTAAGCGACATCAATCGCGGGGTTGAGCGTTTCCGTGGTTCCCTTCCAGTACAGGGCATCATTCCATACCCGCACATCCGTCTTCCCTAACGCCTTCACAACTGCATACTGCTGGTTGAGGAAATACATGAATCCGTCAAAAATCGTTGCTTTCTCCCCCGCTGCCGCGTGTTTCTTGGCATAGGCCAGGAGCTTCGGAAAACGCTGGGTAATGCCCTCTGCTCCGCCATTGGGGTAAAACACCTCGTCCCCTCCCATATGGAGTTTCGTGGAGGGAAACAGCGGGAGGAGCTCGCTCAGCAGATCATTGAGATAGGCAACAGCCTGCGGATTGGAGTAGTCGAGGATCTTCATCCCCTCATCAGTGGAGGCAGCACGGAAACGTGGGTGGTAGATTAGTGCGGCACGGAAATGCCCCGGCATATCAAAACTAGGGACAATCTCCACATGGTACCGCTGTGCATAGGCGATGATGTCCCGTAACTCCGCCTGGGTGATGTAGCGGCCCAGCATCACCTCTGGATGGCGCTTGGACTCCAGCCGGAACCCCTCATTTTCGGAAAAGTGCAACTCCAGCTCGTTCATTTTGAGGTAGCTCATACGGCGGATCTGCTGTTTGAACCATCGCGGGGAAAAGTATTTCCGGCCGGCGTCAACATTGAGAGCGCGCACTGGCTTGGCTGGATAATCGACAATTTCGCCGGTCTGTACGAAGCCACTTGCTCGGAGCCCCTGGAGAAGAGTGCGAGTGCCCCAAAAGATGCCGGCATGTGTTGGACCGGTAATAGTGACGCGTCCATCAACAGTGCGGATACGGTACGCCTCCGGGTTTCCGGATGTTCCTGCGACGTCACCTCGTTGAAGGCGCACATCACCTTCCTGCGCACTCGCAGGTCCCCCGTCAGGCGCCTGCACCACCGGCATACGATAGCCCGTCACCTGAGATAGCTCGGATGCCACCAACTGGGCGTCTTTCCACAGTTGTGACCCGCGAGAGGCCTGGCTGCGTGATACCACCACCCGCTTCAGCTGGTAGCTTTTCACTCTGCCGTCGACGTCCAGCATCAGGGTGGTAGGGCGCGGCATAACAGCCCGATATCCCGCTAGCTGACGTGACTCTGGCTGGGGGTTAGGCGGTTCACCAATCTGACGGTGCTCCAGGCGGAACCTGACCACGGAGGTTGTCGGCTGGCTTTTCCACATCTTGGCGGCAAAGGCGCGCAGCCGCTCATTAACCCCCTGAGAGACACTCTCTTGGGTGGCAACATCCGGTTTATCGCACCAGACGGAGAAAGCCCCACCCGTGATCCAACTGGGGCTGGGTTCTTGCCAGTACTGCCGCTCCTCCTGACCGCGGAGGATAGTCGTTCCAGGACGCTGCGGGAGCACACCTGGTGCCCAGGAGTAGATCTTGCTGACGGACGGCTTCAGGTAATAGCCCTGGCCAGGAGTCGTCAGCGTGTAGTAGAGGTAGTCGCCATTAAAGTTGATGATCTTGTGGCCGTGGCGGCGGATCTCCGCCACCGACTGCCAGGCTTTAGACCACGCAGACCAGTAGGTGATGGTGATGCGCGGGTCGAGGGACTCGGTAGTGCCGTCCCAGTAGAGGGCGTCGTTCCAGGCACGGATATCTGTTTTCCCTAGTGAGCGCAGATAGTCGTTGATCTGGTTGAGGAAGTAGGTGTATCCATCCAGGATAGTTGCAGACTGACCGGCCTTGGCGTGCCGCCGTGCGTAGGCCAGTAGCTGTGGAAAGTTCCGCCCCATTTGGTTGAGGGTGCTGTCCAGGTCGAACACCTCGTCGCCACCCAGATGCCAGGTTGTGGAGGGGAATAGGACAGTGTATTCCGAGAGAAGGCTCTTAATGAAGGCCATCGCCTTAGGGTCGGCATAGTTGAGGATCTTCTGTCCCTCGGGGGTTTGCGACGCACGGTACTGGGGAAAGTGATTCAGAAGCACTCTCATATGTCCTGGTACATCAAATGCGGGCACAATCTCCACATGGTAGCGCTCTGCGTACGCAATGATGTCCCGCAGCTGTGCCTTGGTGATGTACTGCTTCGACATGAGCTGCGGGTACTGAGTGGATTCGAGCCGGAACCCCTCATTTTCGGAGAAGTGGTACTGGAGCTCATTGAGTTTGACGTAGCTCATCCGTCGGATGTGTTCTTTGAACCAGTCAGGGGAGAAATACTTCCGTCCAGCGTCCACATGGAAAATACGGTGCGTTTTGGATGGCCAGTCGACGACTATTCCGGCCGGGGCGCTCCCTCGTGCAGCAAGACTCTGTAGCAGCGTCCGGGTACCGTAGAACAATCCGCGCGCTGTAGGGGCTTGGATCTCCGCCCAAACACCTAGCTGCATGCGGTACCCTTCAGCTGCGCGTGCGCCGGTAATCCCCGGAGCTGGCTTTAGCCGCAGCACGATGTCACCGCGTCGATAACGGGTGCTGAAAACGACGGGGAGACGTTTCATATCCTTCCACCCGTAGACGATGGGAAGTTCCTGAGCCACCAACTGGGCATCTCGTCGCACCACATGAGGAGCACCTGGTGCAAGCACAATACGGGACTCTTCCGTGGCGTAGAACGGGAGGCTACCGATATGTGGGGTGTAGCGCTGTACCTCGGGGATGGAGGTGAAGGTGGTGAGATGAGTGGCACGATCGAGACGCGGAGTCTTTCGAGTGGCCTGGTGGATTGTGGTTCCTACCACTGCGGTAGCAGTGATGTCGGCTGCCGGAGCGGCGTGTGCCGTCACGGAACTGGTAGTGATGAGTCCTACCAGTAAGGCCAGGGAACTCATCATAGACATGGCTTTACGCCAGGAAGTTACACGCAGAAATTTTCCCATGGCCCAAGTTTATGGGCTTAGTCGCACTCGCAGGCTTCTCTCATGCCACGGGTTTGCCGCTGTCGCGCCGCCAACTCACTGTCGGCTGGATAGTCAACCTGATAGAGACAGAGACCGTGTGCGTCCGCTACCGGGACCTGCGGATTCCGCGATCCGGGCCCTAATAAAGAGGCTGGCCAGTCGACTGGTTTGCGCCCGTCGCCTACCAGAAACAATGCCCCTACCAGGCTTCGCACCATAGACCAGCAGAACGCATCAGCAGTCACATATGCCTCGAGTACCGGGCCGAGGGGTTCATCGCACCATTCCCAGTCGAATCGTTGCAGGTCTCGAATGGTGGTGGAGCCTTCGCGGTAGCGGCAGAAGGCCGAAAAGTCGTTAAGCCCAAGCAGGCGCTGGCTTGCCTCTTGCATCCGCGCACGGTCGAGCGGTCGATGCCAGGAGGCTGTGTCGCGTGCCCGCAGTGGGTTTGCGCCGAAAGGCTGGTTGGCGACTCGGTACACATAGTGCCGGCGGAGGGCGGAGAAGCGGGCATCGAAGTCAGCGGGGGCTTCGACCACACGAGTTATGGTGACATCTGAGGGAAGCAGACGGGCGAGGCGTCGTACTAGCCGTGTCGGGTCGCCGGCAAGCGAGCGGGTATCCAGGCGATCCCGCGGGATGTCGACGTGGGCGACCTGACCGGTGGCGTGGACGCCGGCGTCGGTCCGCCCCGCTACGGTGAGGTGAAGGGGGCTTTGCAACACCAGTTCCAAAGCGCGGGTTACTTCTCCGCAGACGGTGCGTTGATGTGGTTGGATGGCCCATCCGGAGAAGTCAGTGCCGTCATAGGCGATGTCGAGACGCAGCCGCATGATGTTATCCATACTCCTCCTGTCGGACGGGGCGCGGATGGGTGGTACGCAACATGGTAACGATAGTAATCCACCCCCGTACTGTGCAGCGACGGGGGTGGCGGAATCAGGGTTGTGGGTAGTTATAGGCTAGTGCGGTAAGCACCGGGCTCATCTGCAAGGAGGGGCTTGGTGGGCGACTGGCCGAAACCGCGGTAATCCATCACTGGGCTTTCCGGCTTCACATATTCTTTGACGAGGAGGGAGCCGATGCTCATCAGCAGAGCGACCAGGCCGACAGTGCTGAACGTTTTCTTTGCCATAATGTTTATCCTTCCGATTTCACCGAACTTCACTAGGGATATTACTCAAAATCGCTATCGCGGGAGCTTTGTTCGGACGAGTTTGCTGCCCGGTTTCTGAAGTGGTGGGGAAACGTGGTGGCAAAGGCAAAAAAGTGCCCCTGTTCAATAGAACAGGGGCACTTTTCATGTTGGTGTCGGGGTAGTGGTACCCCGCGCAGCAGCGGAAGCTGTAGTGCTACTACTTCTGCTGGGACTTGGGCTTCTCGTAGCCGGCAGCCTCTGCATCTTCTTCGGTGGCGAACCAGATTTCGGCAATGGTGCGGTCATAGAAGCTGGAGCCCGGAACGTGGTACTTCTTGGAGTTGGCGTTGCCCTTAATAGGGAAGCCCTCCGGAGCCTCGTTCGGATCCTCGAGCGGTGCGTGGGCACCGGCGGGGAGCTCGGTCTCAGCAGCGTCAGCGGCGGGAGCAGCCTCAGCGGTCTTCTCCTCGGCAGCGGCCTGGTCGGCGTCCTTCTTCGCAGCCTTTTCCTCATCGGCCTTCTTAGAGGCGGCGACGCGGGTGGCGCGAGAGGCTTCTGCAGCAGCGGTGGACTCGGTTACGAGGGAGATCTGCGCCATGGGGGCGTTGTCACCCTTGCGGTTCTCGAGCTTGATGATGCGGGTGTAACCACCGTTACGCTCGGCGAACATCGGGCCGATTTCTTCGAAAAGCGTGGCCAGTACGTCCTTGTTACGGATCATCTTGGCAGCATTGCGGCGGGCAGCGAGGGAGCCGTCCTTGGCCTTGGTGATGAGCTTTTCGGCGTAGGGGCGAAGGTTCTTAGCCTTCGTCTCAGTGGTGGTGATTGCACCATGCTCGAACAGCTGGGAGGCCATGTTGGCCAGGATCTTTTCCTGGTGGGAGGCCGAGCCGCCGAGTCGGTTACCCTTCTTGGGTTTTGGCATGATTTTCTCCTGTTAAGGGGTTGGCGAGACTAAAGCTGTTCGGTCTCGGAGTAAGCGTCAGCACCCCAGCCGTTGCCGTCCTGGTCATAGCCGTCCAGCATCGTGGCATCGAAGTTGGGGTCGGCATCCTTGAGGGTAAGACCCAGCTCAGCAAGCTTGAGCTGAACTTCCACGATGGACTTCTGACCGAAGTTTCGGATATCCAGCAGGTCGGATTCCGTGCGGGCAACCAGCTCACCAACGGTGTGGATGCCTTCGCGCTTCAGGCAGTTGTAAGAGCGGACAGTGAGATCGAGGTCGTCGATCGGCATGGAGTATGCCGCAATGTGATCGTGCTCGACGGGGGAAGGCCCAAGCTCGATACCTTCGGCTTCGGTGTTGAGCTCACGGCACAGGCCGAAGAGTTCAACCAGAGTGGTTCCGGCGGAAGCAAGTGCATCGCGGGCGGCGATGGAGTTCTTGGTTTCCACGTCGATAACCAGCTTGTCGAAGTCGGTACGCTGCTCAACGCGGGTGGCCTCAACCTTGTAGGACACCTTCAGCACCGGAGAGTAGATCGCGTCCATGGGGATGCGACCAATCTCGACGCCCTGCACCTTGGTGTCGGGGGCGGGCACGTAGCCGCGACCGCGCTCAACGACCAATTCCATGTCCAGCTTGCCCTTTTCGGACAGGGTGGCGATGTGGAGGTCAGGGTTGTGGATGGTAACGCCGGCGGGCGGAACGATGTCCGCACCGGTAACCTCACCCGGTCCCTGCTTGCGCAGGTACATGGTGACGGGCTCGTCATCCTCGGAAGACACAACGAGGTGCTTCAGGTTCAGGACGATTTCCGTAACGTCTTCTGTCACACCAGTAATGGTGGAGAACTCGTGGAGGACACCATCAATACGAACTGACGTGACCGCTGCACCCGGAATGGAGGACAGCAGGGCACGGCGCAACGAATTACCAATGGTGTAGCCGAAACCAGGCTCAAGGGGTTCGATGGTGAAGCGCGAGCGGCTTTCGGTGACGAACTCCTCGTGTAGGGTGGGGCGCTGAGAGATCAGCATGGGGGTTTCTCCTTACGGGCGACCGCTATATGACGCCCATTGAGGGATGATCACTAATGCGATCGGATTACTTCGAGTAGAGCTCGACGATGAGCTGTTCCTGAACGGGAACGTCGATCTGGGCGCGCTCGGGCAATTGGTGCACGAGAACACGGAGGTTCGACGGAACAACCTGCAGCCAGCCCGGAACGGGACGGTCGCCAAGGTTATCCATGGCATCCTGGAACGGCAGCATCTCCAGCGACTTGGGGCGCACGTCGATGATGTCGTACTGGGACACACGGTAGCTCGGGATGGTCACCTTCTGGTCGTTGACCAGGAAGTGTCCGTGGCTAACCAGCTGGCGGGCCTGGCGGCGGGTGCGGGCCAGACCGGCGCGGTACACAACGTTGTCGAGGCGAGACTCAAGAATCTGCAGGAGGTTCTCACCTGTCTTGCCGGGACGACGGTTAGCTTCTTCGTAGTAGCGACGGAACTGACGCTCGAGAACGCCGTAGGTGTAGCGGGCCTTCTGCTTTTCTTGGAGCTGAACGAGGTATTCAGATTCCTTGACGCGGTTGCGGCCGTGCTGACCCGGGGCGTACGGGCGGCGCTCGAATGCTACGTCTCCACCGACAAGGTCAACCTTGAGACGGCGGGACTTCTTAGTGATAGGTCCGGTGTAACGAGCCATGATTTATCTATCTCCCTTTCCTAGACCCGGCGACGCTTCGGCGGACGGCAGCCGTTGTGGGGCTGCGGAGTCACGTCGGAAATCGTGCCAACCTCAAGGCCGGCAGCCTGGAGGGAGCGGATGGCGGTCTCACGGCCGGAGCCGGGACCCTTAACAAGAACGTCGACCTTCTTCATGCCATGATCCATGGCCTTACGGGCAGCATTCTCGGCAGCCAGCTGAGCGGCGAACGGGGTGGACTTACGGGAGCCCTTGAATCCCACGTGGCCGGAGGAGGCCCAAGAAATGACAGCACCAGAGGGATCTGTGATGGACACAATGGTGTTGTTGAAGGTGGACTTGATGTGGGCGACGCCGTGCTGAACGTTCTTCTTCTCGCGACGACGACCGCCCTTAACGGAACGAGTCTTAGGAGGCATTACTTCTTCTTCCCGGCGATGGTCTTCTTCGGGCCCTTACGAGTACGGGCGTTGGTCTTGGTGCGCTGACCGTGAACGGGCAGGCCACGACGGTGGCGCAGACCCTGGTAGCAGCCAATTTCCATCTTGCGACGGATGTCGGCCTGAACTTCGCGGCGGAGGTCACCCTCAACCTTGTAGTTGTTTTCGATGTGGTCGCGCAGCTTGGCGACATCATCATCGGTCAGGTCCTTGGAACGAAGGTCCGGGCTAATGCCGGTGGCGTCAAGGATGTCCTTGGCGGTTTTCCGGCCAATGCCATAGATGTAGGTCAGTGCGATCTCCATCCGCTTTTCGCGGGGGAGGTCGACACCAGCAAGGCGTGCCATAGAGGCATTTCCTTCCAGTACAGTGACGGTTTTCTCCCATTCCATCCCCGGTGGCCACGCATTGTCTCTTGCGTGAGCGGGGCCTCAGCCGTCACAGCCGAGGGTATTGCGGGGAGCTTGGGACTCTCCGCAAGGCAGTGGGAGGCGAAAATTTCTTACTTGTAGCGGTAGACGATTCGCCCGCGAGTCAGGTCGTACGGGGACAGCTCGACGACGACACGGTCCTCGGGGAGAATACGGATGTAGTGCTGACGCATCTTTCCGCTGATGTGGGCGAGCACCTTGTGTCCATTCTCTAGCTCGATGCGAAACATTGCATTCGGCAGAGGCTCGACAACGCGGCCCTCAACCTCAATGGCTCCCTCTTTCTTGGCCATATCCTCTACTATCCAGACCGGTAGACGGTCTTTCTCGTTGACAATTATCTGGTGGATCACCTGTAGCACAAGCCTTTCGAAACTCTTGGGAGAATCGTGAGCGATGCACATGAGGCGCTACTGATCCGTTTGTGGGCACACTTATAGAAAGGTACCGACAAACTAGTCTAGCCATTCGCGGCTAAATGCCGCAAATCCTGCATAAATGGGTGTTAAGAGACCTCTCGCACAGTGAGGATCCGGGGCCCTTCTGGCGTTGCAGCGACGGTGTGCTCCCAGTGCGCCGCGAAAGAGTCGTCGTCGGTAATGGTGGTCCAGTTATCTGAGAGCTCCACCGTCCAGGGGCTTCCCAACGTTAACATGGGCTCAATCGCCAATACCGAGCCTTCATTGAGGAGGGGTCCACGGTGTGGTTTACCTTCGTTCGGCAGGTAGGGATCCATGTGCATTTCTCGGCCGATACCATGCCCACCGAACTCTTTCACGATGGCGAACGTGTAGCCATAGCGGCGGGAGGCCTCTTTGGTAGCAACTTCAATGGCATGGGAGATATCGCCTAGCCGGTTCCCCGGCACCATTTGAGCGATACCTGCAGCAAGAACGTCTTGAGTCGCTTGGTTGAGTGCAGCAACGTCTGCATCTACAGCGCCGATCTCGACAGTGAGGGCGGAGTCTCCGTGCCATCCATCGAGAATTGCACCGCAGTCAATAGAGAGGAGGTCCCCCTCTTTGAGAATGATGCTGCGTCGGGGGATGCCATGGACGACGACTTCGTTGGGGGATGCACAAATGGAACCGGGGAAGCCGTGGTAGCCCTTGAAGGAGGGGACGGCACCGGCGTCACGAATCACGCTTTCGGCGAGTGCATCGAGCTCTAATGTGCTCACACCCGGAACCGCAGCGGCCTGGACTGCCAGGAGAGCCTGACCGACGATTCGGCCAGCAGCTTCCATGGCGTCGAGTTCGCCGGGGGTCCGGGTGGGAACAGTACGCTTTTTAAAAATACCCATGTGCTGGGCGGGCTCCTACTTCTGGAGAGCTGTCATGGTGCGCTCGTGAATATCTTCCACGGTGCCCACAGCGTTGATCGGGATGATCACATCTTTGTAGTAGTCGATAAGGGGTTCGGTTTCGGAGCGGTAGACGGCCATACGGTTGCGGATGACATCCTCGGTATCGTCTGCGCGCCCACGAGCCAGCATGCGCTCGACAACAGTATCTTCATCGACCTGGAATTCCACCACCGCGTCGAGGGCGACTCCGCGCTTCTCCAACATTTCCTTGAGAGCATCGGCCTGTTCTACGGAGCGGGGGAAGCCGTCCAGCAGGAAGCCGTTCTGGGCGTCAGCCTCGTCAAGGCGCGCATCTACCATGCGGTTGGTGAGTTCGGCAGGCACCAGGTTTCCGGCGTCCATGTAGCTCTTGGCTTCCAGACCTAGCTCGGTGCCTTCGCCAATATTGGCGCGGAAGAGGTCACCGGTGGAGATGTGGGGGATACCAAGCTTTTCGGCGAGGAGAACAGCTTGGGTGCCTTTACCTGCCCCAGGGGGGCCGACAAGTACGAGTCTCACTTGAGGAATCCTTCGTAGTTACGTTGCATTTGCTGGCTTTGCAGCTGCTTAATCGTGTCAAGGCCAACACTGACGAGAATCAGTACTGCGGTACCACCGAACGGGAAGTTGTGGCCGGAGCCGCCGGACCCAATGGTCATCAAGAGGTTCGGCAGGATGGCGATGATCGCGAGGTAGAGAGAACCAACGAAGAGGAGTCGGTTCATGACGAAGCCGAGATACTCGGCAGTGGGGCGGCCGGGGCGAATGCCGGGGATGAAGCCGCCGTACTTCTTCATGTTGTCAGCCTGCTCGGTCGGATCGAACTGCACCGACACATAGAAGTAGGAGAAGAAGATGATGAGGATGAAGTACAGAAGAGTGTACTGCCAGGTTGCCGGCTGCGTCAGCCAGGTCATCACATGCTTATCCCACCAGGAAGCCTGTCCAGCTGTCCCCTGGGATTGCTGCACGATGGTGGTGATGAGCACTGGCACATAGATAAGGGAGGACGCGAAGATGACGGGGATAACACCGGCTTGGCACACCTTCAGCGGCAGGTAGGTAGAGGCACCACCGTACATGCGACGGCCGACCATACGCTTGGCGTACTGTACCGGGATACGACGCTGGCCCTGCTCCACAAAAGTGACAGCGATGATGATAACGAGTGCGGCAACAATGACTGCGGCGAACCGGAAACCACCCGACTGACGCAGGATGGCGGCGCCTTCTACCGGCATGCGGGACGCGATACCAGCGAAGATAAGTAGCGACATGCCGTTACCAATACCTCGCTCGGAAACCAGCTCACCCAGCCACATCAGGAGAACGGCGCCAGCGGTCATCACCATGATAGCGGCGACCATTTCAAGAATCTGGAGTCCATCGCCTTCACCGGCGGCGAAGACCTGGACACCAGGGAGGAACTGGCTGTTCGGGGAGGCGGAGGCTGCCATTGCCACCACACCGGCGGCCTGCAGGAGGGCGAGAGCGACAGTGAGGTAACGCGTGTACTGCGTCATCTTCGTCTGACCGGACTGGCCTTCCTTCTTCAGCTCTTCGAAGCGAGGGATAACCACAGTCAACAGCTGGATGATAATCGAGGCCGTAATGTACGGCATGATGCCGAGGGCGAAGATAGATAGCTGCAGCAGCGCGCCACCAGAGAACAGGTTAATCAGCTGATAGACGCCGTTGGAGCCATCGCTCGACTGCATGTTGTCAAGGGCGGCTTTCACCGCGGTGTAGTTCACGCCGGGAGACGGAATCTGGGCGCCAATGCGGTACAGAATAATAATGCCGAGGGTGAACAGGATCTTCCGACGAAGTTCCTTGTTCTTCCAGGTGGCAGCAATGCGTGATGACACTTATCCTCCTGCCAGAGCAGCCGTAATGGAGCTGCAGCTGTGACATGTGCGTGACGGAGTGTCTCCGTCTACTAAGACTGCGGCTACGGGGGAACCGCAGCGACTATTCGAGAATATCAGGATTATAGAGAAAGGGTGACCACGGGTCGCCTTCCAGTGGAAATGCGACCACGTGGTCACCACTACTGTCTCTGGGTGAAGACTAGGCTTCAACGACGGTCACAGAACCGCCAGCAGCCTCAATCTTCTCCTTGGCAGCACCGGAGAACTTGTGGGCGCTAACCTTGACGGCTACGTCGATGTCGCCCTGGGCGAGCACCTTGACGAGCTCATTCTTCTTCACGAGGCCAACTGCCTTGAGGTCGTCAAGAGATACCTCGCCACCCTGCGGGAACAGACGTGCCAGGTCGGAGACGTTGACAACGGCGTATTCCTTACGAGCCGGGTTCTTGAATCCCTTGAGCTTCGGCAGACGCATGTGAATAGGCATCTGGCCACCTTCGAATGCCGGGGAGACATTCTTACGGGCCTTCGTACCCTTGGTACCGCGTCCAGCGGTCTTGCCCTTGGAGCCTTCACCACGGCCGACGCGAGTCTTGGCCTTGGTGGAGCCTGCTGCGGGCTTCAGATCGTGCAGTTTAATGGTCATGTTTTACTCTCCCGCTACTTCTTCGACCTCAACGAGGTGGCGAACAGCGTTGATCAGACCACGGACCTGCGGGGTGTCCTCGCGAACCACGGACTGATGGATCTTGTGCAGACCGAGGGTACGCAGGGAAGCCTTCTGGTTTGCCTTGCTGCCCACGGTGCCACGCACCTGAGTCACCTTAAGTGCCATGACTATGCCTCCTGTCCTGCGGTGCGCTTCCGCAGCATACCGGCCGGGGCAACCTCGTCCACAGCCTTGCCACGGCGAGCGGCGACGGCTTCCGGACGCTGGAGCTGCTTGAGGCCATCTACGGTGGCGTGCACAACGTTGATGGAGTTGTCGCTACCAAGCGACTTGCAGAGGATGTCGGAGATGCCGGCTGCTTCAAGCACTGCACGGGCAGCGCCACCAGCGATCACACCGGTACCTTCGGAGGCGGGACGCATCATAACGACACCAGCGGAGTCCTCACCCTGAACCGGGTGGGGAATAGTGGTACCGATGATCGGCACGCGGAAGAAGTTCTTGCGAGCTTCTTCAACACCCTTGGAGATAGCGGCGGGAACTTCCTTGGCCTTGCCATAGCCCACGCCAACCATGCCCTTACCGTCACCAACGACGACGAGAGCGGTGAAGCTGAAGCGACGACCACCCTTTACGACCTTGGCGACGCGGTTGATGGTGACAACGCGCTCGATGTAGTTGTTTTCCTTTTCCTCGTTCCGAGCGTTGTTGCGCTCATCACGACGACCGCGACGCTGCTCGCGGCTGTTGGCGGAATTCTCTCCGCCTTCTCGACGCTGACGTTCTGCCATTAGAACTCCAGACCTCCTTCACGAGCGGCATCGGCGAGGGCGGCGATGCGACCGTGGTACTTGTTACCGCCACGGTCGAACACGACGTTTTCGATACCTGCAGCCTTGGCACGGACGGCAACGAGTTCGCCAACCTTAGCGGCCTTGGCCTTCTTGTCGCCTTCCAGGGCACGCACATCAGCTTCGATGGAGGAAGCCGCGGCGAGGGTGTGTCCAGCCAGATCGTCGATGATCTGAACGTGGATGTTGCGGGTAGAGCGGTTCACGACCATACGGGGGCGTGCGGCGGTACCAGCAACCTTCTTGCGCAGACGGGCGTGGCGGCGGGCACGGGCGGCGCGACGCTTGGTGGACTCGTCCTTACCAATACTCTGACGCTTGTCTTCAGCCATGCTTACTTACCAGCCTTTCCGACCTTGCGGCGAATCTGCTCGCCTTCGTAACGGATGCCCTTGCCCTTGTAGGGGTCAGTCTTCCGCAGACGACGGATGTTGGCGGCAACCTGGCCGACGAGCTGCTTATCAATGCCGCTCACGGCAAACTTGGTGGCGCCATCGGTGGTGAAGGTGATGCCTTCCGGAGCCTGGACGGGCACAGTGTGGCTGTAGCCGAGGGAGAACTCGAGGTCCTTGCCCTTCTGTAGCACACGGTAACCAACGCCGTAGATTTCCATCTTCTTGGTGTAGCCCTCGGTAACACCGATCACCATGTTGTTGATGAGGGTGCGGAAAAGGCCGTGCAGGGCACGGTTTTCGCGCTCATCGTCAGGACGCTCTACAACAATGGCACCGTCTTCGTTACGGGACACCTTCATGGGCTCATCAACGGTCAGGGAGAGGGTACCCTTGGGGCCCTTCACCTCGACGTCCTGGCCATCAATTTTAACTTCCACATTGGCCGGAATGGCAATGGGGTTCTTACCAATACGTGACATTGTGTCAGTCCTCCTTACCAGACGTAGGCGAGGACTTCCCCACCTACACCCTTCTCGGTTGCCTGACGGTCAGTCAGCAGGCCCTGGGAGGTGGAGATGATGGCCACACCCAGGCCGCCCAGCACGGTCGGCAGGTTGTCGGACTTGGCGTACACGCGGAGACCCGGCTTGGAGATGCGGCGCAGTCCAAGAATGCCCGGCTCACGGGAAGAGCTGTACTTAAGCTCGATGGTGAGAGTCTTGCCAACCTTGGCGTCTTCGACGGTGTAGTCGGCGATGAAGCCCTCGTTCTTCAAGATCTCAGCAATGTTGATCTTGAGCTTGGAGGCCGGCATTGCGACCTCGCTGTGGAATGCAGAGCTTGCATTACGAACGCGCGTAAGCATATCTGCGATCGGATCGGTCATCGACATGAGCGATCTTCTACCTTTCTCGCCGTGGTTCCCATACAACATGCGGCGGATTCCCGCCTCATCGTGGGCCTTCTGCGAAGTAATTTGTGAACCGAACTGGTTTTCCAGTCCGGCAGGTTCTGCGTGGCCGGGTCAGCGTGTGCTGTTCCCAGCCCCACAGCGCCTCAACTTATTTGTTGTTTTTCTTGAAGGGGAAGCCCAGCTCGCGGAGGAGAGCGCGTCCCTCATCATCGTTCACCGCGGTGGTCACGACAGTGATGTCCATGCCGCGCGGGAAGTCAATCTTGTCAATGTCCAGCTCGTGGAACATGGACTGTTCGGTGAGACCGAAGGTGTAGTTGCCGTGGCCATCGAACTGCTGGTCAGACAGACCGCGGAAGTCGCGAATACGCGGCAGGGCGGTGGTCAGCAGACGGTCGAGGAATTCCCACATGCGGTCGCCACGCAGGGTGACGCGAGCGCCAATGGCCTGGCCTTCGCGCAGCTTGAAGTTAGCGATGGACTTGCGGGCTCGACGGATTTCCGGCTTCTGTCCGGTAATGGCGGTGAGGTCTTCCACAGCACCATTGATGCGCTTGGCATCATGAGCGGCGGCGCCAACACCCATGTTGACGACAACCTTGGTGAGACCCGGGATCTGCATGACGTTCTCGTAAGTGAATTCCTTCTGGAGAGCGTCCTTGATCTCGGTCTGGTAGCGGGTCTTCAGACGGGGGGTAAGGGCATCGGTCATGATTAGAGATCCTTCCCACTCCGGCGAGAGATACGGACATTCTTGCCGTTCTCGTCCTTGCGGTAACCCACCCGAGTCGGAGTGCCGTCAGCGTCAAGAACCATGACGTTGGACACGTGGATGGGGGCTTCCTGAGTGACAATTCCACCGGACTGTGCGCCGGCTTCGTTGGCAGAGTTAGCGGTGTGCTTCTTAATGCGGTTAACGCCTTCGACGAGGACTTTATTGGTCTGCGGGTAGGCTTCGATGACCTTGCCCTCGACGCCCTTGTCCTTACCGGAGATGACGAGAACCTTGTCGCCCTTGCGTACCTTCATTACAGCACCTCCGGAGCGAGAGAAATGATCTTCATGAAGCGACGGTCGCGCAGCTCGCGAGCGACGGGTCCGAAGATACGGGTACCGCGGGGCTCATTGTCATTCTTGATGATGACAGCGGCGTTCTCGTCGAAACGAATGTAGGAACCGTCGGGACGGCGGGTTTCCTTCTTGGCGCGAACGATGACAGCCTTGACGACATCGCCCTTCTTAACATTGCCGCCGGGGATGGCTTCCTTGACGGAGGCGACGATGACGTCGCCGATCCCGGCGTAGTGGCGGCCGGAACCACCGAGAACACGGATGCACAGCAGCTCGCGTGCACCAGTGTTGTCGGCGACCTTAAGCCGCGACTCTTGCTGAATCATTGTTACTCCTGACCAGGAATCTTGTACGTATATGAGATTTCCGACCTACATATACGCGGTCTAGTGAAATGTGTCATTATCCAACGCGCACAAGCTAATTCACCTTGCATAAGGCGATCCCATCCACATACCGAAATTGTGGCATTAGACATAACTGTGCCCGTACGGACAGCAACTGTTCAAGTATAGAATCCCGCAGGTAAATGACCAAATTTGCGGTTACTGCAGCCAGGTCCCCTGTTGTGCGAAATCCTCTAGGTAGGCCGTCGTTACACCGAAGCAGATTCCAATGGCGTCCAGTGAGGGAGAAAGCATCGAGGTGTAGAGGCCCACTGTGATATTGCGATTAATCACCAGCGGACTGCCAGGGATGGCAAAACGGGGTTCGCAGCTGAAGGCGAATGTGGAGACACCATCGGCATCGTCACTGGGGTAGCTGAGGACAAGAGGATTGTCGAGACTGTGCGCACCGCGCCCAAAGTAGTCCAGCCGGTTGATGAACGGACGTGGGTGCATTCCACGGGGCAGGTTCGGGTAACTGTGCCCCTGTCGAACATGCTTGTCGAAGCGGATAACGGCGAGGAAAGAGTCTGCCTTGTCATGTGCGACAACCTCTCCTACCCGCTGAGTTTGGCCGCGCTGCCCCAGTTTAGAGACGACGGTGCCAGTGGGTCCGCAGGCGGTGGTGGTGATGCCGTAGAACACCCCGTCCCGTTGGAAGAGGTATCCCGCCATGCACTCAGTAATGTGCAGACCATCTGCTTGTTTGCTGGCGATATGGACGAGCGGATCGGTTTGATGGACGACGTTAAACTCGTCGAGCGGTTCTCCGGTTGGTGCGGTGACGGGGGTTGGCGCCGGGGATTCGGAGAGGATGGGGGCAGCCGTGGCTGCCGCTCCCCCGGCGACTGAGCTCAGTAGCGCGAGAGTGCTCGTGACCGAGCACATATACCGAACCAGACGCTGACGACGGTGTGAAACAGTGGTATGAGGAGTGGCCCAGGGGGACAGGATGCGGGCGGCGCGGGACTTCATTGCGCAGTATCTACTTATCTTGACGGTGAACAGGGGTGGACGAGGGGCTGAGTGATTGAATGGTGGGGAGTGCACCTATGGGAGGTGGCCAGTGTGATAGTACTGGGTTTACTCCAGGTTGTGGGAGAGGACAAGAGAGACCCGCTGTTTTCTTGTGCAATCCTTTAAACTCCCGATATACCCCAGGGGAGACCCATCATCGTGGCCGGTGATGGGTCTCCCCTGGGACTAGGTGAGCAATCGTGTTCGGAAGAATTGCTGTCAGAGACGTCCTTTAGCGATCGGCTTCAGGAGAGGCTTCCTGCAGGTGGCTGTACTTATCAAGAACCTGGAAAGCATCCTTGTTCTTGTTGTAGTACGGCAGGTAGACGTTCTTGTACAGATCCTCGTAGATCTTGACGTTCTCAGGGTTCGGGGTGAACACCTTCACTTCTTCACGCATGGCCTTGACGCCCTCTTCTGCGCTCTTGAAGACGCCCACTGCCATGCCACCGAGGATGGCGGCACCGATAGCACACACCTCGATGGTGTTGAGGCGCACGGTCGGGCGATTGAGAATGTCTGCCGTGATCTGCATGCCGACGTCGGAGCGGGATCCACCACCGCACACAACCACACGCTTCGGCTGCTGCTTGGAGGCCTTCTCGATGACGTCAAGGCCTTGACGCATGGCGAATGCAATGCCTTCCAGGAAGCAGCGGAAGATGTCTGCCCGGTGGTGGGCGTCGGTGAGGCCGAAGATAGCGCCCTTGCCGCGCGGGTAGAAGCCCTCATGCGGGGTGAAGAACGGGAAGAGGAAGAGACCATTGGAGCCAGCGGGCACGTGCTGGGCTGCTTCGTCCATCTCACGGAGGAACTCACCGTGGTTGTCGTCACGTCCGGTGTACTGACGGCAGAACCAGGTGATGAGCCAGTAGCCGCGATAGATGTTAAATTCGGCGTTCCACCTCTTCTCCAGAGCACTGGGGAAGGTGTTGAACTTGTCGCCTTAGCGGACGGCGTAGTCACGAATGGTGACGTCCTTGAGC
>JAHABL010000010.1 GCA_018376445.1 Mycobacteriales bacterium | reverse complement strand
CTTGCGACCTCTTCGTTATCAGCGAAGCGCTCTAACCGACTGAGCTATAGGCCCGTAACTCCGTAGACTTTAACCGACCTCCCCACCAATTTGCAAAACGTCTGGTAACAGGTGGAAACAAGGAGGTTGCAGAAGCAATAAACGAGGTTGTGGTGAACAGGGGTTGGGAGAATGTAGGGGCCGTGGACGACGGCAAAGGGGCGCGTCCGGTGGGATCGGGCGCGCCCCTTTGCGCTAGTGCCGTGGCCGCCACGCCGTTATGTTCATTAGCCGTTTGCCGTCGGCGGACTCTCGCGACCAGCTGACATTAGCGGCCACAGCACTCATTACTTTTCTTCGGGTTCCTGGTCGGCGTTGCGGGCAATGGCCAGCAGCGAGTCCCCGTCGGAGAGGTTCATCAGGCGCACACCCTTGGTCTGGCGGCCAGCCTTGCGAACCTCCTTAGCAGCGGTGCGGATGATGCCGCCGCCCGTGGTGATGGCGAAGATTTCGTCATCTAGCGACACCACTTCAGCACCCACCAGGTTGCCGCGGCGGCGATCGTACTGGATGGTCAGCACGCCCTTGCCGCCACGCCCCTGCACGGGGTAGTCATCCATGGCGGTGCGCTTGGCGTAGCCACCGGAGGTGGCGACCAGCAGGAACTCGTTTTCCTTCACCACGTTCATGCTGAGCAGGTTATCGTCACCGTTGAAGCGCATGCCGTAGACGCCGGAGGTGGCGCGGCCCATGGGGCGCAGCACGTCGTCGGTGGCGTGGAAGCGGATGGACTGGCCGTACTCGGAGACGAGGATCAGGTCGTCATTTTCGGAGCAGAGGGAGGCACCCACCAATTCGTCGTCACCCTTCAAGTTGATGGCGACGAGTCCGCCAGTGCGGTTGGAGTCGTAGTCTTCCAGGCGGGACTTCTTCACTAGGCCGTTGCGGGTGGCCAGCACCAGGTAGGGGGCATCCTGGTAGCTCTTCAGCTGGATCACCTGGGCGATGCGTTCTTCCGGCTGGAAGGCGAGGAGGTTGGCGACGTGCTGGCCGCGGGCGGTGCGGTTAGCTTCCGGCAGGTCGTAGGCTTTCAGGCGGTAGACGCGGCCCTTGGTGGTGAAGAAGAGGATGAGGTCGTGGGTGGAGCACACGAAGAAGTGCTTGACGATCTCGTCCTGCTTTAGGGTGGCGCCCTTCACGCCCTTACCGCCGCGTTTCTGGGAGCGGTAGAGGTCGGTCTTGGTGCGCTTGGCGTAGCCGGTTTCGGTGATGGTGACGACGACGTCTTCTTCGGGGATGAGGTCTTCGTCGGAGAGTTCGCCGTCGGCGGGGATGATGCGGGTGCGGCGTTCGTCGCCGTACTTGCGGACGATGTCGCTGAGTTCGTCCTTGACGATGGCGCGTTGCCGCTCGGGCTTGGCGAGCACATCTTTGAGGTCGGCGATGTCGATTTCGATCTGGGCCAATTCGTCCAGGATTTTTTGCAGTTCGAGGGCAGCTAGGCGGCGCAGCTGCATTTCCAGGATGGCGTTGGCTTGGGCTTCGTCAATGTCGAGGAGGTCCATCAACCCGACGCGGGCTTCATCGGCGCTGGGGGAGCGGCGGATGAGGGCGATGGTTTCGTCCAGCATGTCGATGGCTTTTTTGAGGCCACGCAGGATGTGGGCGCGTTCTTCCTTCTTGCGGAGGCGGAACCTGGTGCGGCGGACGATAACTTCCAGCTGGTGGCGGACGTAGATACGGACAAGCTGGTCGATGCGGAGGGTGCGGGGGACGCCGTCAACAATGGAGAGCATGTTGGCGCCGAAGTTGGTTTGCAGCGCGGAGTGCTTGTAGAGGTTGTTGAGGACGACCTTGGCGATGGCGTCGCGTTTTAGGGTGATGACGATGCGCATGCCGACGCGGGAGGAGGATTGGTCCTCGATGTTGGCGATGCCGCTGATGCGCCCGTCGGAGACTTGTTGGGCGATGGAGGACACCAGATTGTCGGGGTTCACCTGGTAGGGCAGTTCGGTGATGACGATGATGGTGCGCTTGCCCTCTTCCTCGATGGAGGTTTTGCCGCGCATGCGGATGGAGCCGCGCCCGGTGGTGTAGGCGTCCTTGATGCCCTGGTCGCCGACGATGAGCCCGGCGGTGGGGAAGTCGGGGCCTTTGATGCGTTCCATGACGGCGTCCAGGGTGGAGGCTTCGTCTGCGTCGGGGTTGTCGAGGCACCAGTAGATGGCTTCCGCAACTTCACCCAGGTTGTGGGGTGGAATGTTGGTGGCCATGCCGACGGCGATGCCGTTGGAGCCGTTCATGAGCAGCTGCGGCACGCGTGAGGGGAGGACGACGGGTTCGTTGGTTTTGCCGTCGTAGTTGGGCTGGAAGTCAACGACGTCTTCGCGAATGTCGCGGAGCATTTCCTCGGCAAGGCTGGTGAGCCGGGCTTCGGTGTAACGCATGGCGGCGGCGGGGTCGTTACCGGCGGAGCCGAAGTTGCCTTGGCCGTCGATGAGCGGGTAGCGCATGGTCCAGGGTTGGGCCATGCGGACCAAGGTGTCGTAGATGGCGGAGTCGCCGTGGGGGTGGTAGTGGCCCATGGTTTCGGCGACGGAGCGGGCGGACTTCACGTAGCTGCGGTTGTGCAGGAAGCCGCTGTCGAACATGGCGTAGAGGATGCGGCGCTGTACGGGTTTCATGCCGTCGCGGGCTTCGGGGAGGGCGCGGCCAACGATGACGCTCATGGCGTAGTCGATGTAGGAGTTTTGCATCTCCTGGTTGAGGTCGATCGGTGTGATGCGATCGTAGGTTTCCTCGTCGGGTGGCAAGGTGGTGTTGTCGGACATTATTCCTCTTTACGTGTGCTGCTAGATGTCCAGGAAGCGCACGTCTTTGGCGTTCCGGGTGATGAAGTTGCGGCGCGCGGTGACGTCTTCACCCATGAGGATGGAGAACGTTTCGTCGGCTGCGGCGGCGTCGTCGAGGGTGACTTGGCGGAGAGTGCGGGTGGACGGGTCCATGGTGGTTTCCCACAGTTCTTGGTCGTTCATTTCGCCCAGGCCTT
The DNA here is from genome assembly GCA_018376445.1 of Mycobacteriales bacterium. GTDB lineage: Bacteria > Actinomycetota > Actinomycetes > Mycobacteriales > Mycobacteriaceae > Lawsonella. Next base: position 64,164 of record JAHABL010000010.1, on the reverse strand, counting down.
TGTAGCGCTGGATTCCGTCGTCGGTGTTGATCTTCCGGCCGGAGTCGAGACCTTTTTTAAGGAGGAGGTCGCGTTCGCGGTCGGAGTAGGCGTAGCCGGGTTCTCCCTTAGCCCACTTGAGTTTGTAGAGCGGCGGTTGGGCCAGGTAGACGTGGCCTTCTTCCACTAGCGGCCGCATGAATCGGAAGAGGAGGGTGAGCAGCAGGGTGGCGATGTGTTGGCCGTCCACGTCAGCATCGGCCATGATGACGATCTTGTTGTAGCGCAGTTTGCTGATGTCGAATTCGTCGTGGATGCCGGTGCCGAGGGCGGTGATAATGGCCTGCACCTCATTGTTTTTCAGGACGCGGTCGATGCGGGCTTTTTCGACGTTGAGGATCTTGCCGCGCAGCGGCAGGATGGCCTGGTTGAAGTTGTCGCGGCCGGACTTGGCGGAGCCACCTGCGGAGTCGCCCTCCACAATGTAGATTTCGCACTCTGCGGGGTCTTTGGAGCGGCAGTCGGCGAGCTTGCCGGGCAGACCACCAAGGTCGCTGGCGGACTTCCGGCGGACCAGTTCACGAGCCTTGCGGGCGGCGAGCCGCGCGTGGGCGGAGGAGGCTGCCTTCTGGATGATGGTTTTCGCCTCGCTGGGGTTGGCTTCCAGCCAATGACCCAAGTGTTCGTTGCATTCCTTCTGCACGAAGGAGCGAATTTCGGTGTTCCCCAGTTTGGTCTTAGTCTGGCCCTCAAACTGCGGGTCGGAGACGCGGACGGAGATAACTGAGGCCAAACCTTCGCGAATATCGTCGCCGGTGAGTTTGGGGTCTTTGTCTTTGAGGAGTTTCTTGTCGCGCGCGTACTTGTTCACGAGGGAGGTGAGGGCGGCGCGGAAGCCTTCTTCGTGGGTGCCACCTTCAATGGTGTTGATGGTGTTGGCGAAGGTGTGGACGGATTCGCTGTAGCCGTTGTTCCACTGCATGGCGATTTCCACTTCGTGGCCTTCGCCTTTCGCGTCGAACGCGATGATGCTGGGGTGGAGGGCTTGCTTGGTTTTGTTGATGGACTCGACGTAGTCCCGCAAACCGTTGGGGTAGTGGTACTTTCGGCGTCGGGCTGCCTTCTGGGTGGAGGCGGCCTTTTCGGCTTCGGCATTCTTGGCGGCTACCGCTAGTTCGGGGTCGCCAGATTCTGCTTCGGCATCAATTTCGGCTTCTTCCTGGGTGACGCGCTGGTCTTCCAGGGTGATGGTGAGGCCCTTGTTGAGGAACGCCATTTCCTGCAGGCGGCGGGCGATGATGTCGAATTTGTATTCGGTGGTTTCGAAGATGTTGGGGTCGGCCCAGAAGCGGATGGTGGTTCCGCGTCCTTCGGCGGGGCCGTCGTCGATGAGGTCTTCGGGGATGGCGTTATTGAAATTTTGGGTCCAGTGGTGTCCATCGCGCCAGATTTCGGCTTCGACGCGGGTGGAGAGGGCGTTGACGACGGAGATACCGACGCCGTGTAGGCCGCCGGATACGGCGTAGGAGTCGGAGTTGAATTTACCGCCGGCGTGGAGTTGGGTCATGACGACTTGCACGGTGGGGCTGCCGGAGGCGTGCATTTCGACGGGAATGCCGCGGCCGTTGTCGCGGACTTCGATGCCGCCGTCTTCCATGATGGTGACGTTGACTTCGTCGCAGTAGCCGGCCATGGCTTCATCGACGGAGTTGTCTACAACTTCCCAGACGAGGTGGTGGAGGCCGCGTTCGCCGGTGGAGCCGATGTACATACCGGGGCGCAGGCGGACGGCTTCGAGTCCTTCGAGGATGGTGATGGAATCTGCACCATACTCTTTTTTGTTCTTGTTCTGAGAGGGAGCCACAGGGCGTCGCACTCCTTTTTCACTGGTGTGAACCTTTGGGTATGTTCATTGGCTGCTGCGTGGGGGAGTGGTGTCGCGCGCGGCGATGTCTTCTCTTTTCGCAGGCGTTGGGTGGCAAATGAACGTGCTTACGGGTCCATTCTACCCCCTCAGCGCCAAAATGCCGCTTTTGACCCCCGTTTACGTGTAGGAGCCTGAAGAAAAGATATTTTTCCGCAAATCGCGTTTAAAACGTTTTTGGGTGGTGACGGCGGTGCTGCTGCCAGCATGGGCAGTGTTGCAAACAACCAGCGGACACGCTGGGACACGCGACCGGAACTCGGCGGACACGCAACGATATGCCCGGCACACTTACCTGAATACGCCTATCCGAGCGCGCTTATCCGTAGGTGTCGCGCGGCCCGCGGCCTTTCACATGCTTGGGGCCTTTTCGCCAGCTGGGCCGGTTGGGTCCTAGAATCCGTAGCATCCGCACCGTGGAACCGTAGCGTTTTCCCAGTTCGGCCAGAATTTGTGGTTGGAGCAGGCGTAGTTGCGTGGCCCATGCGGTGGTGTCCGTGCGGATGTGGAGGGTGCCTTCGTCGTCCAGTTTCTCTACATGGGAGTGGGAGGCGATTTCCTCGCCCATTATGTCCGGCCAGTTGTTGATGATGCGGCCGCCGGTGACTTCCGCCTGCCAGCCGTGTTTTTTCACGGTGTCGGCGATTAGGGTGGTGAGGAGTTGTGGGTCCCATTCGTCGGGGCCGGAGCTGGTCCAACTGTAGCGGCGGTAGCGTCCGGTACTGGCGGAGCCGGCACCGCGTGGTCCGCGCGAAGCGCGGTCGCAACTGGGCGACATGGCGGAGGTGTTGGCCGTTCCGTCAGTGTTACCGGTGGGGCGGGGGCGGCTGGCACGCCCGCGTCCAATGTTGCGGCCACTGGCCTGGGCGGCAGCGAGGGCGGCAGCGAGGGTGCGGTGGGCGGCGTCAGAGGTGAAGTTCTCATTCGGGATCATTGGCGGTCACCGTCCTCGGGCTGATCAGCACTGATCGGCGCAACATTCTCTTGCTCGACACCGCCTGATTCAACACTGCCAGGCATGTAAGCGCTTGGCGCAACATCGCTCGGCACGTTGAGCGTGGGCTCATTGAGCGTGGGGTCGTCGGTGAGGATGCCGTCGAGGAGGGAAATGCGGTGGCTCGCTTCCCCTACGGTGCTGACGGTGTGGGTTGCGGCAACGTGAAGTTCTGCTGGGAGGTCTTCCCCAACCGCCGCGGTGATGAGGGTTTGTTCGGCTTTGGCGGCGACGGCCGCCAGGGCTTCTCGGCGGTAGCGGTCTAGTTCGGCGAAGACGTCGTCGAGTAGCAGGATGGGTTCGGTGCCGTCTGCTGTTAGCAGATCGTAGGCGGCGAGCCGCAGTGCGAGGGCGAGACTCCAGGATTCCCCGTGGCTCGCAAAGCCTTTCGCGGGTTGCACGCCCAGCAGCAGGGTGAGGTCGTCGCGGTGGGGTCCGGCGAGGGTGATGCCGCGCTCAATTTCATGGTCGCGTTTTTCGGCCAGGCCGGCGAGTAGGGCTGCTTCCAGGTACTCTTCATCGAGGGGCAGGCTGGCAGCGCAGTCCTCGACTGTTATCTGCGGGATGGAGGTGTAGCTTAGCTGCGCGGGCCGGGAGTGGGGGGCCAGTTCGGCATAGTTACGGGCGACCAGCGGGGCAATGTCACGCAGCAGGTTGAGGCGGGCGGCCACTAGTTGCGCGCCGACGCGGGCCAGTTGGGCATCCCAGGCGTCCAGGGTGGCTAGTGCGCTGGCACCGGCGGAGGTGCGGTAGCCGTGGCGGAGTGCCATGCTGGCGCTTTTCAGCAGTGCGTTGCGTTGCCGCAGGATTTTCTCGTAGTCGCTGGTGACGCCGCGTAGGCGGGGGCGGCGTTGGATGAGGAGGTCGTCCAGGTAGGAGCGCCGACCAGCGGGGTCGCCACGGACCAGGCTGAGGTCCTCGGGGGCGAACAGGATGGTGCTGATGACGCCCACAATGTCGCGGGGCCGGCAGGGAGAGGTGTTGATGGTGGCCTGGTTGGTTTTGCCGGTGTGGATGTCGAGGGCGACGGTGAGTTCACGCCGGTTGTGGACGGCGGTGGCGGCGAGCTGGGCGGAGTCTGCCCCTTCGTGGATGAGGGGGCCGTCACCGGAGACTCGGTGGGAGCGAAGGGTGGCCAGGTAGTTGATGCCTTCTAGGAAATTGGTTTTCCCTTGGCCGTTGGCGCCCACGAAGACGGTGATGCCGGGCTGCAAATCCAGGGAGAGGTGGTCCCAGGAGCGGAAGTTGTGTAGTTCGCAGTGGCGAAGGAACACGGTGTGCTTTCTGCCGGCTATCCGGGTAGACGGACGGGCATCAACAGGTAGATGTAGTCGGTGTCGGGTGCCGGGTATTCGCCTGCGTCGTTGGCTTCGGGTTCGTCGTCGATGCCGGGGATGATGACGGCGGGCCGGTTGGGGGTGGTGAACCCGAAGCTGGCGGTGGTGCTGTCGAGTACGGAGAGGCCGTCTAACAGGTAGGAGGGGTTGAAGGCAATGGTCATCGGCTCGCCCCAGTATTTCACCGGGAGGGTTTCTTCGGCTTCGCCGGAGTCGTCGCCGCCGGCGGTGAGGGTGACGCTTTCGGGGGTGAAGGCGAGGCGTACTTGCGCGCCGCGGTCGGACATGAGGGAGACGCGCTTGATGGAGTCCACCAGGCTGGCGATGTCGACGGTGGCGATGGCGTTGTGGGCCTTCGGCAGGAGGGTGCGGAAGGGCGGGAATTGGGCGTCCAGGAGGCGGGTGGTGATGCGACGGTTTTCGCCGACGATGCCGAGGAGGCCTTCTCCGCCGAGGGTGTCATTGGCGCCGCCGAGGGCAAGTTCCACGGGGGCGGTGGAGGTGGCGGCAAAGGTTTTGGCGGTTTCCGACAGCATCTTGTTGGGGATGAGGACGGCGGCGTCGCTGAAGGAGGCGAAGGGGTCCCATTCGAATTTGCGGACGGCCAGGCGGAAGCGGTCGGTGGCGGCGAAGGTGACGGTGTCGCCATCAATTTCCATGCGGATGCCGGTGAGCATGGGGATGGAGTCGTCGCGGCCGGCGGCGACGGCGACTTGTTTGACCGCGTCGACGAAGATGTCGGCGGGGATGCTGCCAGTTTGGGTGGGCAGGGTGGGGAGGGCGGGGTAGTCCTCTACCGGCATGGTGGGCAGGGTGAATTTGGCGTTGCCGCAGTTGATGTGGAGTTTTGCGCCGTCCACGCTGACGGTGGCGGTGGTTTTGGGGAGGGCGCGGGTGATATCGGAGAGAAGTTTGCCGGAGACGACGACACTGCCTTCTTCCACCACTTCGGCGGGAATGGTGATTTCGGTGGAGACTTCGTAGTCGAAGCCGTTGATGGTGAGTCCGTTCTCGTTGGCGGTGAGGAGGACACCGGCGAGGACAGGCATGGCGGGGCGTTGGGGAATGCTGCGGGCGACCCAGGTGACGGCATCAGCGAAATCGCTGTGGTCGACACGGAAGTTCATATCGGTGAGTTCCATGAGCGTACGGGTCTCCTTCTCATCACAACTTTCTGTTGTTTAGGTTAGCTGGTTCGGCAGGGTTTCTCATCTGAGATCGACGCTGAGATTCCGGATGGTGAGGGTTTGTGTTGTGTTGTCCCCACGCCCTATTTCTATTCTTCTTCTCTTTAAATGTGTAGTTCTAGTAATAGGGGTTGTGGAAGATGTGGATGACGGTGGTTCTGTGCAGTTGAGCGCCGTTTTTGCGGTGTGAATTTTTCTGGGGAAATTGTGGATGAATTGTGGATAACTTGGGGCGGTTGTGGATAACTTGGTGTGGGGTTCACAAGAGCTGGCGACTTATCCACCCGTCACCCCCAGATTTGTGGTGAGTTATCCACAGCCGTGAGCTGCTCGTTGGGGACAAAGATTTGTCCAGGTCAAATCCCATTTTCAGCCAAGAATAATTCTCTCGTGGCGAATACCACAGCAACAATTGTCGCAACGACAGGGACACGTCACTCCTCTTCCTGAAACTGGCGTTACAAATCCCCCGGGGTTGTGAATAAACTACTGGTATTTATTCTGTGTAAAAATCGGCTTGGAGTGGCGACTTGCGAGCACCAGGGAGCCGGAATGGGCAGCGGGCTGGGCAGCCGCAAGGGTGGCTAGTAAGTCAAAAGGATGAGCGTAAGGGCGGGCAGCCGCAGGGGCATTACCCCTACTGATCGAACTCGGCGCGCTTCTTGATATCAGCGGTAAGCTGCTGCACCTGCGTGAACACCGTGCGATCATCCTTGATCTGCTTCGAGATCTTCCGCTCCGCATACATGACAGTTGTGTGATCGCGTCCACCAAACGTCGAGCCAATCTTCGGCAGCGACATCTCCGTCAATTCCCGGCACAAATACATGGCGATCTGGCGGGCAGTAGCCAACGGCCGCGTCTTCGACGGACCACACAACTCATCCACACTGGTCGAATAGGCTTCCGCCACCACCGTCATAATGGTCGCAGCCGTTACCTCCACCTGCTTATCGGCAGGCACCAGATCCCGCAGGACCACCTGCGCCAACTCGGGGGTCAGCGGCTGCTTATTGAGGGACGCGAACGCCGTCACCCGAATAAGAGCACCTTCCAGCTCACGAATATTGCGGTCGATACGCGAAGCGATTAACTCCAGCACCTCATTGGGCACCTGTAGCTTCTCCACCTGGGCTTTCTTGTGCAAAATTGCGGTACGGGTCTCCAAGTCCGGAGCCTGAATGTCCGTAATGAGGCCCCACTCGAAACGGGTCCGCAGGCGATCTTCCAGCGTGGACAGCAACGCCGGCGGCCGGTCGGAGCTAATAACAATCTGCTTATTGGAGTTGTGGAGCGCCTCGAAGGTGTAGAAGAACTCCTCTTGGATGCCCTCCTTGCCTTCGATGAACTGAATGTCATCAACCAGCAACAGGTCACAGTCGCGGTAGCGCTTCTTGAACTTCTCCTTGCGGTCATCACGCAGCGAATTAATGAAGTCGTTGGTGAATTCCTCGGTAGAGACGTAACGAACCCTGAGCTGCGGGAACAGTTGTCGCGTGTAGTGGCCGATGGCATGCAGCAGGTGCGTTTTGCCCAGGCCGGAGCCGCCCCAAATGAACAGCGGGTTATATGCGTGGGCAGGGGCCTCCGAAATAGCCCAGGCGGCGGCGGTAGCGAAGCGGTTGGAATCGCCTACCACGTAATTGTCAAAGGTGTACCGCGGGTTCAAAGTTGGCGCCGGGGTTGCTTCGGCGGGGACAGCGGAGGTGGGTGACGGTGGTTTCTGCGTCACGTCGTGTTCGGGTCGCTCGGGGCTACGGTAGGTGGCTGTCTCCTCCTTCGTATCTGCGGACTGCGTGTTTGCGAGTTGCGTGGTGTATTGGCTCGCGGCGCGTTGTGTATCTGCGGCGACGGTAGTGGCCGGGGGAGTGCTTGCCGTGTCCGGGGTGGCGGGGGCGTCACCTTGCGGGAACTGTGGCCGGGTGATCGGCGTGGCAATGTTCTCGGGGCGGTAGGCGGGGATGTCCTCGGGCAGGATGCGGTCTTGTGCCACCACCGGCGGGCGCGGCCAGGGACCCGTCACCGGGTCAGCGTTGAGAGCTTCGCGGAGAAGGGCATGCGAGTCGTTGGGGTCTGCGTTGGTGGCGGAAGCTTTCTCGATGACCTTAACAGCCAGAGTGACTTCTTCGCCCAGGAATTTCTCAAGTGCGCAGGTGATGGGTTCGTGCAGGGTGCGCTCGATGGCTTCTTTGGCGAAGGTGTTGGGCGCGGAGAGGAGGGCAAACCCGTTGGTGTATTGGATGGGTTTGACGAGTTTGAGCCAGGCGCGCTGTTGGGGGGAAAGGCAGGGGCTAGTGGAGTAGGGGTTGGCGGACGCGGTTTTAAGTTCGTCGAGGACTTGTCCCCAAATGTGGTGGAGGTCTTGGGTTTGCGTCACCTTTTCCTCCTATCACAAGACTTTCCCGGGCGATGGTGGTCATCGTCCTCGTTATGGGGCGCTGCGGTGTGATCTAACTCTGCCACTGGCGTGGCGTGGGCAGATCGGTTTTTAGTTTGCGCCGGTTGATGAGCTCGGCTGGTTATTCCTCTGTTTTTTGGTGTTCTTTGACGAGCCTTCGACTACCTGCGGGTCATCGAGGTACGACAAAGTTATCCACACGAGTTATCCACAAGTGTAGATAGTCCTCTGGCAGGATTCATAAAGAAACCGTGGGGGAAGTTATCCGGTGCGGTTTCTGTGGTGACGGTGTCGGGGTGGTGAGGCGTCGGCACCGTCGGTTCTGCCTATGAGTACTTTTTGGTCGCACGTCCTGATGGGGGTGCGACCAGATTGTTTTATCACAGTTAATTCATCGATAGGCGGGGAGTTGCGAGGAATAAATTCCCTTACTTCCCGTCTCGATGGCTCGGTGTGTGGCGAGGCACGAATTGGAACCTTAGTTGGCATGAAGCCTTTCGCGCAATGTTAGGCGAAGGGGGTCTGTTAGCCCCCAGAGAACCCGCTGGTCTCGTCCTGGCAAATTGTTTCCATTTTTCTTCCACAATGCGAGAAATGCGAATTACATGCTTGTAACCTGGGCTTTTCTTTCTCGGAAGTCTCAACCTCAACTTCAACCATCAATTTTTCCTCCCTCACCCCCTAGCTCCCCGGCAGCTGCTCCGCTAGGCTTAATCCTTTTTGATTTGTCCTACGTGAACTAGTAGTCTTGTAAAGTCATTCCGCATACGCGCACACTCTGTGCGGCCACGCAATGTACTCCACCTTTTTCACCAGCCCATGGACAGGTGTGGTGGTCAGTACCATCCGGAATCGTAGAGCGGGATCTTTAGCCGAAACCCGCACTGAACCCAGTGCATGACAATTAGAGGAGTGGTGACCGTGGCCAAGGGCAAGCGGACCTTCCAACCGAATAACCGTCGTCGCGCTCGCGTGCACGGCTTCCGCGCCCGCATGCGGACCCGCGCCGGACGTACCGTCATTTCTCGCCGTCGCGCTAAGGGCCGCGCTTCCCTGTCCGCATAATTCGGAGCGAAGCGGCACTTATGCTTTCGCAGGAGAACCGCCTCCATCGGAGCTCTGACTTCCGCCGAGTAGTACGCACCGGAGTCAAGGTGAACTACGGCCGCGTGGTGGTCTACGCCGCACGACAGGATAGCGATAAGGAACTGGCAGTAGTCGTTGCCCGCTCCGCCCCCCACACGCAGACGCCGGGAACCCCCCCGCGAGTCGGACTGATCGTCAGCAAAGCCGTCGGGAATGCAGTTGTGAGACACCAACTCTCCCGGCGGCTGCGGCATACCTGCCGAGAATTACTCCCCAGCATGCCCAGCGGAATCGACATCGTCATCCGCGCCCTCCCCGGTGCCCAACTCGCCCCGTCCCGCTGCTTGGAAAACTGGCTAGCGGAATGCCTCTGCACTATCGCCGCCAAACCTGCCCTGCGTGCGCACCCCGCTACTGCGGCCTCACACTAAGGAGACCGCATGCGCAACGACCAGAACGACAACGCCCACGACGTCCACACCTACCAGGACGCCCACGGCGTCCCCGACTGTCAGGACGGGCTTGATGGGCTTGTTTCTCGGGAGGGTCGTGACGGTCCCGTGTGCAACGATGGTGACGACCATGACAGTGCTGCAGCTACGCTTCCCGATAAGCGGCCCGGTTCCGTCGACAGCGACTACGAGTTCCGTCACCGTTCCTGGAAAAATCCACGGGACTGGGCCAGCCTGCTCCTCATCGAGGCAGTGTACTTTTATCGCGTCGCTATCAGCCCCCTGAAGCCGGTACCCACCTGCCGCTTCCAGCCCACTTGCTCCGCATATGCCCTGGAAGCGCTGCAAGTTCATGGACTGTTCCGTGGACTTTGGTTGTCAACTATTCGTATCCTTAAATGTGCGCCCTGGCACCCTGGCGGCTACGACCCCGTACCCCCTCCCCGCCACCACAACAAGTCCCGCCAAGCCGCATCTGAACCCCCAACTGAGGAGAATTAGCCACAGTGTTGGACTTTATCTACTACCCCATCTCCTGGATTTTGTGGGCATGGCACAAAGCCTTCTCTTGGCTACTCGGTGCCGTCGGCCTGCCCGTCGACAGCAGTCCCAACGTCTCCGGCGCTGCCTGGGCACTCGCCATCGTGTTCCTCACGGTGACGGTCCGACTCATCCTCCTCTACCCGATGGTGAAGCAGATCCGCACCACCCAGAAGATGTCGGAACTGCAGCCGCAGATTAAGGCCATCCAGAAGAAGTACGCCAACGACCGCCAGCGGATGTCCATGGAGATGTCTAAGCTGCAAAAGGACAACGGCGTCAACATGGCCATGGGCTGCCTCCCCATGCTGGTGCAGATCCCCGTGTTCATCGGCCTCTTCCACGTGCTCCGCATGTTCAACAAGATGGGCAACCGCGCCGGCGGCCTCGGCTACACCGCAGCACAAACCCGTAACGCCGGCAACTACTTCTTCAAACCCAACGAGGTGCAGTCCTTCCTGGACGCCCGCCTTTTCGGCGCCCCACTGTCCGGCTACATCTCGCAGCCCAAGGACCAGTACGCTGCCTTCTACCCGCTGGGTGGCTACCACCCCGAGGATGCGCATAGCCTTTTCGTCGCCATTCTTTGCGTCACCATCCCCATGCTGCTGATCTCCGCAGTGGCCACCCACTTCAACGCTCGTATGTCGATTAACCGGCAGACCGCTGCCGCCGCTGCCAACCCGCAGGCGAACGTCATGAACAAGATGATGCTGTGGTTCTTCCCCATCATGATTCTGGGCACCGGCGTCATGTGGCACGTTGGACTCCTCACCTACATGCTGACGAACAACATCTGGACCTTCTGCCAGCAGTACTTCCTGTACAAGAAGATGGATAAGGAAAAGCTGGAAGCCAAGGAGAAGTTGGACGAGGCCCGCGCCGCCAACGCCCCGCGCCCCGGTGCGAAGCCGAAGCGCGATAAGCACGGCAAGGTGATCGTCGTGGAGCAGCCCAAGGTTGTGGAAACCGCGGTGGTAGAGAAGAAGCCCCGTGGTTTCTCCGCGCTGTTTAAGAGGAAGGGTGACGGTGCCGCCGAGACCAGTGCCGCTGAGTCTGATTCTGTTGGTGGCCCTGCTGATGCTGTTGTTGGTGCGAAAGCCAGCGATGCTGCCGTGAAATCCGTTGCCGGTGCTGCCGGTGCGAAGAGCTCGCCAGCTGGTGCTGCTGACAGTGCACAAGCGGAGGCGAAGGCGCAACGTCAGGCTGCACAGCGTGCCCGCCAGCAAGCCAACAAGAACCGTAAGGGCAAGAAAAAGAAGAAGCGCTAATCGCTCGTTTCTTCACCCCCAGACCTACCAACACCCAGCTGCCGCTGGATGACCTTAAAGGACAACACATGAGTAAGCAACAGAAGCTTATTGATGAGGGCGAAATCGCCGCCGATTACCTGGAGCAGTTCCTCGACATTATCGACTTCGATGGCGACATTGATCTTGACGTGGAAGGCGACCGCGCGTCTGTCAGCATTGACGGCGGAGAGAACCTCGACATGCTGGTCGGCCGTGACGGCCAAGTGCTGGAAGCCATCCAGACCCTCACTCGCCTCGCGGTGCAGGAAGTCTCCGGTGACCGCTCCCGCCTTATGCTCGACATCGCCCGTTGGCGAGCCGACCGTCGCGATACCCTTCGTGCCCTCGCCCAGGAGGGTGCTCGCCGGGTAGAGGAGACTGGTACCCCTGTCGAGCTTGAACCGATGAGCCCCTTCGAGCGGAAGGTTGTGCACGACGCCATTGCCAAGATCGAAGGGGTCGTCACTGAGTCTACTGGCGAGGGCAAGAACCGACACGTGGTTCTTTTGCCTGAGGAAGAGTACGAGGAGAACGAGGACTAAAGGTTCTCCTCCGCGTTTCTAGAGCTGTTGAGTGTGGGTCGAGCGTGATGCTCGACCCACCTTTTTTGTGCGTTGGTGGTCCTTTTTCGCGAATAACAATGGTGTGGTTCACTTTATTTTGTTACTAGGTCAGTTGAGAGGTTTCACTTATTGACCCTGGCAGTGCGGCATACACAGAGTTATCCACATTGTGAATAACATCTGTGTAATTCTCTTTTACCTGGTCAAGCCGTGGTGTTTCACGTGAAACGGTTTGTTTTTAATTGTTCGTGGGGGGTATGTGGATAAGACTGTGCATAACTCTCCTACATGTGGATAACATTGTCGTTAAAGCGCAGTCGCGTTGTTCGAGTAGGCGTCTCCGGGTAGCGTGGGAGTCAGTTCCAAGGCAGCTCTATCCTGGCTGTATCGTCGGTCCACCTCTTGAGGAGAATCCTGTGACTACTCCCTCTTCCGTCATCGCAGAAATGTTTGGCGAACGCACGCCGCTTGCTGATGCGTACGCCCACCTCTTGTGTACCGCTGGCATTGAGCGTGGTCTTATCGGACCGCGCGAAGCTGACCGGATTTGGAATCGCCACATCCTCAATTCGGCTCTCCTGGCGGATATTCTTCCCGAGGGAGTTTCCGTTGCTGATATTGGCTCTGGTGCCGGCCTGCCTGGAATTCCTGTTGCGATTGCTCGGCCGAACCTCTCTGTAACGCTTATCGAGCCGCTACTGCGGCGGGTCAACTTCCTCCATGAGGTTGTTTCGGAACTCGGGCTTACTAATGTCACGGTTGTACGTGGTCGTGCAGAGGAAAAGTCCGTTCACCATGAAGTCGGTACGGTGGACTATGTGACATCCCGAGCGGTGGCACCGCTAGCCAAACTCGCTAAGTGGTCTGCTCCTTTTGCGCATTCCGGGTCCTACTTGGTTGCGTTGAAAGGATCGACTGCTGCCGAGGAGATCGAGCGGGATGGTCTGCTGGTGGGAAAGGCCGGCTGGCGCAAGGAAGAGGTCGTTCAACTTCATCGCGATGGGGGAGTGGAAGACACTTACGTCATCCGCGCCATCCATATCTGACGGAGTGATTGCCTATGGCGGTCAACGGTGAGTCTTCGTGCGGTCGCTTATATTTAGCTGATCCGCAAGGCTTCATGGTATGAAGATCCACGGAACGTGATAATCAGCAGGTGCAAGAGCATCAGCGGGTTCGTGCTTTTGTGAGTCTAAAAGCTGATCGCGTCAATGACGTTCCGAGGCCGCTGTGTACAGTGGATCTCTCATTGCAGGGGCGTTGGTCGTTGCCAGCTTTTTAGTTGGTGAGAATTTGACTTTAGTGGAGACTCTGCCGCAGCACTCTGATGCCCTGTGTTCAGGGAGATTGCTGAGATGATGTTTTAACATTTGGACGCAGTGTGTTACTCACGCTGATAGCCTCTCCATGTCGCATAGAGAGGGATGCTCGGGCGGCACTCTTAACAGCGGGTGTTTTCATGTGGTGACGTTTGAAACCAGTAGCAATCGCCAGTGTGTGAACGGCGCTTCTTATGACACCTTGTTTCCCGTGAAACAATCCGCCCGCTGGCTCAACTTTAATTGGACAATGACATGAGATCGATGCTCCCAACTTTTTGCACCACGTTTCACGTGAAACGAATATTGGGGGAGCAGCAAAAAACTGATGCCCCGAAAAAGGGGTAATCGTGAGAGAATACAAAGAGACAGTTTCACGTGAAACACACAAAAGGACTATTGCAAAGATGAGCAGCTACTCCGATACTCCCATCGCGGAAGCAGCTGAGCGCGCATCTCGAATCATTCACCGAATGGATCTCGACGATCTGCCGCGCCCTGCATTCCGTCGAATGCTCTCTGTCGCCAACCAAAAAGGTGGCGTCGGAAAGACCACCTCTGCAGTAAACCTTGCGGCTGCACTTGGACTCTACGGGATGCGCGTGCTCGTCGTCGATCTCGACCCACAGGGAAACGCGTCTACCGCACTAGGAGCAGAGCATCGATCAGGGACACCATCGAGCTACGAACTTCTACTGGGGGACTGCAAGCTCGAAGAATGCGTACAGAAATCTACAGCTGGCGAGAACGTGTTTGTTGTACCCGCAACAATTGATCTCGCGGGTTCTGAGATTGAACTTGTCGGAATGGTGGCACGGGAAAACCGTCTGAAGGATGCCCTCGACGATGATTATCTCGACGAACTCGATGTGGATTTTGTCTTTATCGACTGTCCGCCGTCACTCGGCCTCCTGACCATTAACTCAATGGTGGCAGCTAATGAGATCCTGCTCCCCATTCAGTGTGAATACTACGCACTTGAGGGCGTGGGACAGCTCCTCAACAACATCAACCTCATTCAGATGCACCTCAATAAGAATCTGCATCTGTCCACGATTCTTCTGACCATGTTTGATGGTCGCACCAAGCTTGCCGATCAAGTGGCCTCCGAAGTGCGCAACCACTTTGGCGAAATCGTCCTCGACACCATTATTCCGCGCTCCGTGAAGGTGTCTGAAGCCCCCGGATTTGGCCAAACGGTCATCCAATTTGACCCGGGCTCTACCGGTGCCAAGACATACCTAGAGGCAGCCCGCGAAATCATCATGCGTGGTGCCCGTGAGGAAGAAGAATATCGTGAAGAAGTCGGAGAAGATTAATGGCGAAGAAGCGTAATGGTGGGCTCGGACGCGGACTAGCTGCCCTCATCCCCACAGATGATCGCCCCGCCGGCCCCCGCCTCGGAGACGCGGCAGCAGACATCATCATGGGTTCCGGCAATCGGGAGACTGACGCTGGCACCCGCCAGGCACCAAAAAAGTCTGGCGATAACAGCCGTACGGCAGCAGCAACAGCTGCCAAGAAAGCAAAAACGCGTCCCGTGGGTGCCGTGTATCGTGACATCCCCATCGGCTCCATCCGTCCCAACGAGAAGCAGCCGCGCACCGTCTTCGACGAAGATGCCATGAACGAGCTAGTGCACTCCGTCAAGGAATTCGGACTCTTACAGCCCATCGTAGTGCGGGAAATTGCGCCCAAAACCTACGAAATTATCATGGGCGAACGACGCTGGCGTGCCAGCCAAAAAGCCGGCCTGGAGACCATTCCGGCGATAGTCCGCCAGACTGACGATTCAGAAATGCTGCGTGACGCGCTCCTCGAGAACATTCACCGCGTGCAGCTGAACCCGCTAGAAGAAGCAGCAGCCTATCAACAGCTGCTGGAAGAGTTCGACGTGACGCATGAACAGCTCGCCGACAAAATCGGACGATCACGACCGGTCGTCACCAATATGATCCGCCTCCTCAAACTGCCGGTGCCAGTACAGCGTCGGGTTGCAGCGGGTGTTCTTTCTGCTGGGCATGCGCGCGCCCTCCTCGGTGTAAAGACCGGAAGTAGCGGCCAAGAAGCACTCGCTGCTCGCATTGTGGCCGAGGGTCTCTCTGTTCGGCAGACTGAAGAAGCAGTCACACTCCTCAACAATGGGGGGAAAACGACTGCGCCGAAGAAGGCTGTGGCAAAGGCGGAGATTCCGGCCAGCATTAAAGCCGGGGCGACCCGTCTCTCCGACGCTCTCGACACGACAGTGAAGGTAGCGATGGGCCGGAAGAAGGGTCGAATCGTCATCGACTTTGGTGATGTCGAGGATGCACAACGCATCATCGATTTGCTCAACAGCCTTGGATGAAAATAGCACAAAATAGCCAAAAAACAGCAAAAATACAAAGGTGTAAGTACTCTAGGTTTTTTCGTCACTGTGACAGTGACGAAAATGGGGCAAAACAGACCGGGAAGGAGGCCACTGTGGCAGATTTACGCATCGTGCCGCTCGAACTCTCCATGGTCGAGGAGCTACCTCACCACTCCCGCGTCTGCGCCTTTTGGGAAACCGACCGCGAGCCCGGACACATCGAGCGCGGCTACGATGACTCCTTCGAAAAAGAAGCATGGCTCTCCGCCGTTCTCCTCGAATGGGGCGTCTGCGGGCAAGTGCTCGTAGCAGACGAACGTGCCGTCGGACTCGTTCTCTACGCACCCCCAAACTACATCCCACGCCACAAACTGCTCCCCAGTGGACCCGTCAACCCCGACGCCATGGTGCTGAGCCACGTCTACATCACTGACGAATACCGCTCCGTCATGGCCTACGTGAGACTCATTAATGCAGCTGTGGCGGATCTGCGCGACCGCGGCGTTCGGGCCGTGGAGGCCTTCGGTAGGGAAGGGGATGCGGGATCCTATGCGCGGGACGCGGATACCAAATCCGCTCTTGACCACCTCTGCATTCCCACGCGAGACGTGTTGTCGGCCTGTGGTTTCAAAGAGATTGTGCCGCATCCGCGGGTGTCCCGCTGGCGCATGGACGTCGATAAACGCAACCTGTGGCAGCAGTCCGTGAAAGCGGCACTGGATCAACGGTATGTCGACCGGATGATTGAACTCATCACCTATGAAACCGAACGCGTACCGGTCGGAGCTGGAGCTGATGCCGGAGCGAAAACAAGAACCGAAGCTGAAGCGACACCAGGAGCCAGGACAGAGGCGCGAGCAGGAGCCAGGACAGAGGTAACACCAGGACCCGGCACCGCGACCACAACGCAAAGCGACACTGAGGCTGGAAATTCAGTGAAGCGAGCGCTTAAGAGAGACGAGCGAACAAGAGACGAGCGTCGGAGAGTACGGCACGTGTCGGTAAGCGGAAACGCCGACTAGCAAAGGCGTCACGCAGTGCTGGCGCCGATTAGCGTGGGTGTTACGCAGCGAACGTGCCGGCTAGCGGAACCCCGGCTAGCGGAGGCTCTTGCGCTCCACTTCAAGAAGCTCAGCGAAAGTGAAAGACCCAGTAGACAGCGTGTCGTCATTCATCAGATAAAGCCGCTTCACAGCCACCACAATGCCCTCGGCTATCGCGTCACGACCCTCCGCAGACAACAGTAGTTCACGGTCATGCTTATTCGTAATGTAGCCCAGCGAGGCACAAATCGACGGCATACGGGTCAACCGCAGCACATCCCACGTGCGACCATGCGAACGACAATCCGTCAGCCCGGTACGGGCCACCACCTCACGCTGCACAAACTGGGCAAGTAGCTTACCGACCGCGCTCACTTTGCCGTGGCTATTGCGGAAGAAGAATGTGGCCACACCGTTGGCCAAGTCGTTAGGGTAGACGTCGCACTCCATGGTGATCATCAAGTCGCCATCAACCTGGTTCGCCATCTGGGCGGCACTATCCGGGGAAATATCTCCACCGCGCGGGTGAGTGATAAACGTTTCCACACCCAACGCCATCATGCGGCCCTCAATACGGTTCGCTATATCCCACACCACTTCGTCGTGCAGGTCCGCAATATCCTCCGGCAGCAACTCCCCATACTGGCCAGTGCCGTTATACACATGCGGGTTCAAGATAATGCGTTTGCCGGACAAACTCGGACCGGACGAGCGAACAATCTCCTGTTCCACAATGTTGGAGGGGGAACCGCCGGTAACGCGCCGACCCAGCCGGCTAAGCGACTGGAGGGTGGCGGGGCCGCAGATACCGTCAGCAGAGAGGCCAAACTCCCGCTGGTAGTTCAGCAGGGCAACGTGAGTGTTGGGGCCAAAAACGCCGTCGATCCGGCTGGTGTAGAAACCCAGCTCTTGGAGGGAGTCCTGGAGGGTAGCAACGTCGTCACCGAACATAAGGTTGGTGGGCATGAAATTGAGGACGCGACAGCCCAGTTTGTGGCTAGCTTCGGAGAGGGCGCGGCGGGTCATGGGGCCCACGTGGCCGTCGACAACGAGCCCCCGCTGCTGCTGAAAGGCGCAGATGGCAGTGGTGAGGTCGTCCTCGGCATTCACAACAAAACCCAGCTCAATGAGCTGCTGACGCACGTCTCCGGGGGTGGAGGGGTTCGTGCGGGGTTCTGTCATGATGAGTCTCCTAGCGCACCAGACACAAGAATGGCTTAGTTCAATCTTAAAAGGTTAGGCCAAATAGCACACAACCAAGCGGCACGGGTCGCACAACCCGTGCCGCTTGGTTAGCCCGTCATGGACTCGTCACCAACCCGCAAGGGGTGGAACAGATGGGCCGATGTTTACAGTTCGTCCTTAATGGCGGCCATGATGGCGGCTTTGGGCCGGGCACCGGTGAGGGTCTTGGCGACCTTGCCGTCCTTGAAGAGGAGCATGGTGGGGATGGACATGACGCCGAACATTTGGGCGAGGGCCTGCTGCTCGTCGACGTTGACCTTGCCCACTACCAGCTTGTCCTTGTTTTCGGTGGCAATCTCGTCGATGACGGGGCCGACGGCCTGGCAGGGGCCGCACCAGGTTGCCCAGAAGTCCACCAGGACAGGAAGTTCGGCTTCAGCGACGACGGAACGGAAGTTGTTGGAGGTGACGGTGATGGTGTCGGACATCGGAGATCTCCTTTAGTGCAATCGAACGATGTGGAATAGAGATAAATGTCGTGGCAATGCGATGGGCGAGGGAAGCGTGCGAGGGGCGTGCTGTGCCTCGCCGGCGGTGTGCCAGTTAGGAGGGGTGGTTCATCAGCCAGGCTTGAGCATCTAGGGCGGCGACACAGCCGGAGCCGGCGGCGGTAACGGCCTGCTGGTAGTGGTCGTCGACAAGGTCGCCGCAGGCAAAAACGCCGTCAATGTTAGTGCGGGAGCTGCGGCCGTCCACCTTTACGTAGCCCTTGGCGTCAACCTCAACCTGGTCGCGGACCAGCTGGGACTGTGGGTCGTGGCCGATGGCGACGAATAGGCCTTCGACGGGGAGGTCGCTGAGTTCACCGGTGACGGTGTTCTTGATGCGGAGGTTGTTGAGGGTGTTCTCGCCCTGTACCTCGTCGATGACGGAGTTCATGAGGAAGCGGATCTTGGGGTCGGCTTCGGCGCGTTCGGACATGATGGGGCTGGCGCGGAACTCATCGCGGCGGTGGATGAGGGTGACGGACTTGGCGAAGCGAGTGAGGTAGGTGGCTTCTTCCATGGCGGAGTCGCCACCGCCGACGACAGCGATGTCCTTGTCTTTGAAGAAGAAGCCGTCGCAGGTGGCGCAGGCGCTGACACCGCGGGCTTTGAATTCTTCTTCGCCGGGAACGTTGAGGTAGCGGGGAGCGGAGCCCATGGCCAGGATGATGGTCTTGGCTCCATAGGTAACCCCAAGGGATTCAACGGTTTTGATCTCTCCGGTGAGGTCGATCTTATCGACTTCTTCCGTGCGGAGTTCAGCGCCGAAGCGTTCGGCTTGGCCGCGCATTTCCTCCATAAGCTTGGGGCCTTCGATACCTTCGTGGAAGCCGGGGAAGTTTTCGATGACCGTGGTGTTCATGAGGAGGCCACCAGCGGCGAAACCTTCAAACACAATGGGTTCTAATTCTGCGCGGGCGGCATAGATGGCGGCAGTGTAGCCGGCCGGACCGGAGCCAACAATGATAACGTCAGCGACAGTGTCGGGAGTTTTCTCAGCCACGATTGTCCTTCTGTGAGATCGATGTGTTGTTCTCATTTTAGTGAAACGGGTACCCCCGAGCATTTATTCCCTACGGGGTATAGGAAAACCTTCCAGGGGCAGCCGGCAACTAGGCACTCTGGAGGAGGAGAGCGTCCTGGGCGGCAGACCGAACAAGGCGAGCGCGGGCGCGGTTACGGCGGCTCTTGACAGTGCCGAGGGGCGCGCCTACCAGCTCGGCGGTTTCCTGCAGGGTGAAGCCGATAACGTCCACGAGGAAGATGGCTTCGCGCTGATCGGTGGGGAGTTCTTTGAGCATCTGCTCCACGCTGTAGTTGTAGCCGTCCACGAGGGGCCAGTCCGTGCAATCGCAGAGGGGCTGATCGAAGCCTTCGCAGAGTTCGGAGGTGGGGTGGCGGTGGAGGCGGCGTTGGTGGTCGATAGCGGCGTTGGTAACAACACGGGCAACCCACTGAACCAGGTTGGAGCCGCGTCGGGGGAGTTTGCGGGAAAGCAGGTTCACGCAGGCGTCTTGCAACGCATCTTCAGCGTCGTCGTGGTTGCGGCAGATGCTGTAGGCGATGGTGCGGTAGAGGCCAGTGTTGGCGTCGAAAGTGTCGAACAGGTCGCGGTGGGTCGCGAACATGTCGTTAGGCAGGAAACGCTCTTCGACAGAGCTAAGCATGGTAGGTCCTGAAAGCATGACGCCGCACGGTGGAGAGGCCGTGTCGAGTGGTGGAGCACCCTTGTTGCGTACTACTTTAGGAACACGCGTACATCCGTGGGGGAGCTAGATTTGCGGTGATGGGCCCCCAGGAGGCGAAATGCGGAGATGTTACCGCAGGTAAGAGTACATATTTGTGCATGAAAAAGAGGACCGAAAAAAGAATTTTAGGGCTGAAAAAGTGGATGAGCGAGGGTACTGGGCTGGGCTAGGAGAGTGTGGACGGCCTGGCTCAAATGGGTAAAAGGCTGGGCTAGGAGATGGCCGGTGAAAGGCCCGGAAAAGACGGGACGGGAGTGCTCGCTAGGAAGGCTTGTGGGAGGTGTCCTGGGGGAGCTGCTGGGTCTCCGGTTGAGACTGCGGTTGAGACTCTGTTTGGGTTTGCGGCTGGGGATGCGATTGTGTTTGGGTGGTGGTGCGGTGGAGGTCCTCGACGCCGGCTAGAGGGTTGTGTAGGGCGGCGAAAAGGCCAGCGCCGATGCCGGTGGCTAGGGCGATGCTCACCAGTGAGGCCACAAAGAAGCGTAGCGGCGAGGTGTGGTGGACATTGTGGGGGGTAGTTTCCTCCACCACGTTGATGGTTTCCAGGGGAGTGCTGTCGGCGGTCGCGCCGTCCTCGTTCATGGCCATGTTGAGAGAGTTGGCACCGTCACCACTGCTGCTGGTGAGGGTATCTTCCTCGGCTTGCGGCGCTTCCTCGGCCCGCGCCTCAGTTCCGGTCGGCGTCTGCGCTTCATCCTGCGCCTGACTGTCGGTCTGTGCGGGCGCCTCTGCGTCGGCCTGCACTTCAGCTCGCTCCTGCGCCCGCGCATCAGCCCGAGCGTGCGCCTCGGCCCGCGCCTGCGCCTCTGCCTGCTCCGCGACCGGCACCTCCGCCGTAGCAACCAGCGCCGTCTCCACCGGCTGCGGAACGCGAATAACCTTGTCGGCCGCCGTCACCAAAATCACCCGCTTGCCAGGCTGCTGGCTATCCGTCGCCAGCCACGTCACCTCCCCTTCAGCATTCTTACCCTTGTAGGACACCAGCCGGTAGCGGCCGTCGCACACGTAAGCGCCGGGCAGCAGGTAGCCAGCCACCGGGGCCAACTTCGGAAGGGAAATCCGGGTAGTCAAGGGGCTGGTGCCGCCCGCGGTCAACTCCAGGGCCTCGTTGAGCTGGTCGGGAACATGCTCATCAATAGCTACCCCCGAGGCAGCCCCAGTGGTGCTGGAGCGGGAAGAGGCCCGCCGCCCAAAGTAGCGGCCACCCGGCCCGGGCAGGCGTGCCAACAGCCGCTCCAGCGTCCCCACCTCCGGCAGGGGGCTGAGCGACAGAATAAGCACAGTAATGCCCACCAGTAGCAGCCCGGCAATAATCACCCGAATGATCATGCCGCCGGAGCCCAACTGGTCGGACAGGTTGCGGATAAACGGAATGTGGTCCACCCCAAACGCCACCGCAACGGCCACCAGCGACGCCCCCAGCACCCACACGCAGGTGTGCAGCACCTCCCGCGAATTCAGCGTCCCAATACTGCGTTTCAGCAGGTAGGCACCGATGCCAGCGCCGGCAATGAAAGCACAGCCGTTGGCCACACCCAGCAGAATCACCACCGACTCCGTATTGGGTGCCATGGTGATCGCCAAGCTCGACAAAATAATCTTCGTGGTGGTGATGGCGATGATGATGAAGGTGGGCGTCCAGGCCTGCTCGCGGGCGTAGAAGACGCGTAGATGGAGCAGCACAATGCTGTAGGGGATCAGCGTGAACGCGGACAGTGCCACCGTCAACCCAATGGCGGTCGCTGCTGACACCGAGAATCGCCCGTAGGCGTACAGTGCCACCCCGATCTCCGGGCCGAACACCAGCATGAACACCACAACGGGCAGGATGCCGATCATGGTGAGTTTGGTGGCGACGGTGAGGTCCCGCACCACACCCTTCGTGTTGTTGTCGGCGGCGTTGCGGGACAGCCGCGGCATGATGGCCGTAAGCAGCGTCACCCCAATAATGCCGTAGGGCATCTGCAGCAGCAGCCACGCCTGCGAATACACGCCCGGTGCCGCATTATCGGCCATAGAGGCGATGCGGTTAGTGACGAAATAGCCGGCCTGGCTGATGGCCACATACACCACAATGGCGATGCCCATCCCCGCGAACTGCTTAATGCGGCTATCGATACCCCACTCGGGGCGCAGGTCAATACCAATTTTGCGGAGTGGCGGAATGAGCACGACCGCCTGCACCACCACACCCAGGGTGGCGCCCAAGCCCAGAATGAGCATGTGGATGTTGGTGAAGGAGCCGTTGTCGTTGGGGGCCAGACCACCGGGAATCACCCAGTAGAGGGTGACGAAAAAGAGGACAACAATGTTATTCCACACGGGCGCCCACGCCCCCGGCTTGAACACACCCTTCGTGTTGAGGATGGCCATGAGCAGGGCGGATATGCCGTAGAAGAAGATCTGCGGCAACACCAGGTAGGCGAAGTTGGTGGCCTGGTAGACGTTCACTTTGCCGCCGGGGTCCAGGCTGAGGCGGGTGAGCAGCGGCGCGGCAGCCACGCACACCACCGTCACCACAATGAGCAGCACACTGGACACGGTGATGAGCCGGCGGATGAAGGAGGCGCCGTGGTCCGGGTCCTCCTTTTCTGCGCGCACCAGCACGGGCACCACCAGGCTGGTGAGCACGGCGCCCAGGACGATCTCGGTGACGAGGTTGGGAAGCTGGTTGGCGGAGTTAAAGGAGGAGAACACGGCAGCGCCGAGGCTGGCACCCAGCAGGGTGGCTTTGATGAAGCCGGTGATGCGGCTGAGGAGGGTGGCGATAGCCATGGTGCCGGTGGAGCGCAGGACGTCGCTGTCGCTGTCTTCGCTGGCGGTGCCGGTGGCTTCGAGCTGCTGGGCGCGTTGGATGGCGCGGTCGGTTTCTTTACTCATGGGAGCGTCCTTGTCCGTTGCTCCGCCGGATGAGGGGGAGCACGCGCTTCAGGATAAGGAATGCCAGCACGGCTATTGCGGCGAACAGGAGGAAGCCGAGGAGGGGGGTGAGTCGGCTGACGCGGACCGTCATGTTGACGGTGGTGCCGAGCTCTTGCCCGTCGGCGCTCAGGAGGGAGACGCGGACGGGGACGGATGTACCGGAGGGCAGCTGGACCGGGATGTTGACGTTGAGGGAGGCTTGGGCGGGGATGGTGATGGTGCGGGCGGGGGCCAGTTCTGGGCCGGTGGGGGCGCCGTCGCCGTCACCGGTGCGCTGCAGGGTGTGGACTGTGACGGTGACGTCTGCGGGGAGTTCGTTACGGGCGACGAGCACCAGGTCGGAGTCGGTGGAGGCGAGGGTGTAGATGCTAGCGGGTTTGATGAGGGTGACGGAGCCGCGCATGGCATGGCCGGCGAGTGCCATGCTGCGGGCGTAGGCGGTGGGGTAGCCAAGCATGGGGGGCGTGGTGAGGGCGATGCCGGGGCTGCCCTGGTGCTGGTTGGGGCGGTTGTTGTGGCTGGTGGGGACGTTGCCGACGAGGGTGGGGGAGATGCCCCAGGTACGGGTGGTGGTGGCGCGGTAGATGTTGTAGCGGGCGCGTTTATAGAAGCTGTTGTCGCCTTTGTTGGCAAAGACGTTGTGGTAGCGGTTGATGGTGGTGACGGCGCGGTCGACGGTGGCGAGGGGCACGTTCGGTAGCGGCATGCTGGTGAACTGGTCGGTGTTGAGGGTGCCGTGGCGGGGCGTCTGCTTGGATTGGGCGAGTGCGTCGGTGAGGGATTGGGTGGTGATGAGGTTGTGGCGGGCCAGGTAGCGGAGGGTGTCGGTGAAGGTTTTGAGTTC
The DNA here is from genome assembly GCA_018376445.1 of Mycobacteriales bacterium. GTDB lineage: Bacteria > Actinomycetota > Actinomycetes > Mycobacteriales > Mycobacteriaceae > Lawsonella. Next base: position 40,456 of record JAHABL010000010.1, on the reverse strand, counting down.
GCTGCCGGTGACGGACCAGTGCTGTGGTGGGGCGATGATGAGGGGGGCGTCGGGGTAGCTGTTGGTGGCGAGGTTTTCGCGGCGGAGGTTGGCGCTGGTTTTCCAGAGGAGGGTGGCGACGGCGTCTTGCATGCGGGCGGTGGCGCTGTCGGCGGTGAGGAGATAGCGGCTGTCGCTGGGGCCGAAGAGGGAATTGGTGGGGTTTTGGCCGGTGGCGGCGAGGGCGGTGGCGAGGGTGCTGTCGAAGGGGGTGACGGTGTAGGTGGTGCCGTCGGCGCGGAACCATTGGCCGTAGCCGCTGTTGGCGACGTCCCGCAGGGGGGCTTTGGGGTTGCGCTGGTAGAGGGTGCGGGCGTGTTGGGCGTCGCGGGTGTAGGGGTTGGGGCTGGTGAGGGCGTTGGAGGCGAGGAGGAGTTCGGGGTGGTCGGCGGCGGCAAGGTCGGCGGTGGTGACCATGCCGACGTTGGGCCAGATGACGTGGCTGGAGAGGCGGGTGCGGAGGAGGTAGGAGGTGACGGCGCGGCTATCGACCATAAGTTGGTGGGGGAGGGCGTCGCCGCGGCTGTGGGCGGTGGCGGAGAGGCTGGCGCCGGCCCAGGGGAGGGCGATGACGCAGCTGTTGGCGGCAAGTCCGCGAAGGTGGTCGAGCCAGGTTTGGGCGTCGCCGCTGTGTTTGCCTTTGTGGACGCCGTCGTGCCGGTTGGTGGGGTTGTTGAGGACCCGGTAGGGGCGGGTCATGCGGTTGACGGTGCGGAGGAGGTCGGGGTCGACGGCGAGGCAGACGGAGTTGCCGAGGGTGCGGTCCCCGAGGAGGGCGGCCCCGGTGTCGAGGAGGGCGCGGAGGCGGCCGTTTTTGGCGAGGGAGATGCCGAGGTTCTCGTTGCGGAGGACAGCGACGGAGCTGAAGCTGTAGTAGCTGGCTTCTTGGGGGGTGGTGGCGAGGGGCCAGAGGAGGGTGATGGGGCGGGGGGCGGTTTGGGCGGGGTCTTGGCTGGTGGTGCCAGGGAGGGAGAGGACGGGGAGGAGGATGCGGGCGTCGTGGAGGCGGGCGCTGTCGGATTTGCTGACGCGTCCGTTGGCGTTGATGAGGAGGGGGTAGACGCCGGGGGCGTGGATGTTGAGGGTGTCGCCGGTGCCGCCGGTGATGCGGGCTTTGAGGGTGAAGGTGGTGGTGGCGCCGGGCCGGAGGGTGGCGTTGAGGCTATGGAAGGGAAGGGCGGTGGGGTAGTTGATTTGGTCTTCGACGAGGGTGTGGCGGAGGGCGTTTCCGTAGGGGGCGTAGTCGCCGCGTTGGAGGCGGAGTTCGATGTCGCTGATGGGGAGTTTGCCGACGTTGGTGAGGGTGCCGTTGATGGTGACCTGGTTGTTGGTGGTCCCGTCGATGATGTTGGGGGTGATGCTGGTGAGGGAGATGTGGAGGGCGTCGGGGGTGGCGTCGGGGACGGGGCTGAGGTCTTGGGTGAGGGTGCGGAGGGTGGCGTTGGTGCGGCTGCTCATGGCGGCGAGGAGGGCGGAGTCTGCGCTGGTGTAGCCGGCGGGGTAGATAGGGTAGGCGGGGGGAGTGCCGTCGGTGCTGGTGGTGGCGTCGCCGCTGTAGTTGGGGGTGACGTCGAGGGCGTTGAGGTAGCTGGTGGTGGCGGCGAGGGCGGTGGCGCCGGCGAGGGCGGTGGGGGCGAGGAGGGTGCAGAAGGCGAGGCTGAGGCCGGCGATGCGGCGGCGCAGCGGTGTCGTCATTGTCCCTCCTATCGTGTGTTGTGGTGACGAGTCTAAGTTACTTGTGAGCTGGTGTGTTAGCTACCGAGTGGGGGGCTACCTGGGGGGTTGAGTGCTGGTGTTGGGGGTGGTGGCGTTGGGGCGGCGGGCGCGTCCGCCTCGCCCGCGATGGCCGCGGCGGCGCTTCTTGCGTGGCAGCCCGCTGGTCTCGTTAGCACTGTTAGTGCCGTTAACACCGTGTGTACCATTCGCCGCGTTCGCATCGTTTGCGCTGGCAGAACCGTGTGCCCCGGGTGTTGCGCTAGCGCTGTTGGCCCTGTTTGCGCCGGCAGTGCTGCGGGCGCCGGCAGTGCTGTTTGCCCTGGCAGCGGGGTTTCCTCCAGCGGCACCGTTAGCTCCGGCAGCTGCGGTGGTTCCGTTGGTGGGGCGGGGACGGTTACGTTTGCCGCCGCGCCGCCGGCCACGACGGTTCCGCCGCTGGCCGCTATTCTGGCCGTTATTCTGCGCACTGGTCTGGCCATTATGGTGGGCGCTGCCCTGGCTACTGTTCTGCTCGTCATAGGAAGGTTCTAGCAGGTCGTCTTCGTCGAGGTCGTCACCCAGAATGTCGTCATCCGGATACTCGCCCTCAATTTGGATCGTCTCGCCGGTGCCGTCACCGGACCCATACTCGCTACGAATCCACGCCGCCACCACGCCCGTCGCCCGGCGAGCGAGCTTCCGTTCATCGGCATAGCTTAAGTGCGCGGGCAGATCCTTCATGGATACCCATTTGACCTCGGAAATCTCGGCGTCCGCGTTGGAAAGCTCCCCGCCCACAAAGCGCAGCAGATAGTGGTGGACAGTCTTGTGGATGCGCTTACCGTCGGACAGGAACCAGTAGTCGATGGTGCCCAGGTGCTTAATGATCTCACCCTCGATGCCCGTCTCCTCACGCACTTCGCGGACAGCGGTCATGGGGACAGTTTCATAGTCCTCAATGTGGCCCTTGGGCAGAGACCACAGGAGGCGACCACGTCGATCGGTCCGGCCGATAAGTGCTACCTTGACAGCGGACAGGTAGACGCGGTTGGTGTGGGGATTATAGGCGCGGCGCATATTGCGCAGCACCAGGCCGCCGGCGGATGTCTCCGGGTAGCTGCGGCCGCGGTTGCGTTTGACCTGGCTCTTGGTGAGGGAGCGGGTGACGGGCCGCCGCCCATTATTCTGCGTGGAACTGCGGGTATAGCGTTTGGGTGCTTTGCCGGCGACGCCGTTGGGGTCGAGGACGATAGCGCCGTTACGGGGGATGCTGGTGGGGCGGGGAGTGGCCGTCGGGCGGGGAGGTGTGGCCGAGGTGCGCGACGTGTTGGTAGACGTGCGGGCTGGGATAGCGGAGGGGCGTGGAGTGGCAGTGGGGCGCGGAGTGGGTTGTGTGGGCGTAGCCGAAGAGGCCGGGGCACGATTCGCCGCGGAGGCTGGTGCGCCGGCCGGGCGGGAACTACGCCGACGCGGAGGCCGGCAATCCCCGCCGGATGGGGTCTTGCGTTCACTGTCCACTATCCCTCAATCCTACTTGTCTGCAGGTATAAGGTCTAAGTTCTTGGCCGAGCAGCTGGCAATGTTAGTAAACTTGCACACGATGACGCATCCCACGAACCAGCAGCCCACTCCCGCGGCGGACACCGCCAACACCCTCGCAGTAGCCTCCGCCACCTCCTCGGCGGACACCGCCAGCACCTCCCCGGTCGGCTCCGCTACTCCCGCGGCGGAGCCCGACCGCACCCTCCACATGATGGCCGCTGCCCAAGCCCAACTCCACACCCTCGCCCCCACCCTCACCCCACTGGCCGCCGCCTTCGAAGCAGCCGGCCACGACCTCTACCTGGTGGGCGGCTCCGTGCGGGATGCCCTCCTCGGCCACCTCGGCATCGACCTCGACTTCACCACCGACGCCCGCCCCGACGCCGTCACCACCATCCTCCGAAACTGCACAGACAACGTGTGGGACATCGGAATTGACTACGGCACCGTGTCCGCCTGCAAAGGCGGCTGGCAAATTGAAATCACCACCTTCCGCGCCGACCAGTACGACGGCATCTCCCGCAACCCCATCGTCCACTTTGGCGACACCCTCGAAGGGGACCTCGTCCGCCGCGACTTCACCGTCAACGCCATGGCCCTGCGCCTCCACGGCGACGGCACCCAAGAATTCTGCGACCCCCTCGGCGGCATCAACGACCTCGCCGCCGGAGTGCTCGACACCCCACAAGCCCCCGAGGTGAGCTTCCACGACGACCCGCTGCGCATGATCCGCGCCTGCCGCTTCGTCTCCAAACTCGGCTTCACCCTCGCCCCCCGCGTCACCGCCGCCATCCAACACATGTCCGCGGAAATCACCCGCATCACCGCCGAACGCATCCAGGCGGAACTCGACAAGCTTATGCTGGGCGCCTACCCGTGGGAAGGCATCGACCTGCTCTGCCAAACCGGCCTGGCCAACCACATATTCCCCGAAATCCCCGCCATGTCCATGCCGCCGGATCCCTCACTTCCCCACAAGGACGTCTACACCCACAGCCTCACCGTGTTGAAGCAGGCCTGTGAGCTCGAACCCGGCGACCCCGACCTAGTGCTGCGCTGGGCGGCCCTCCTCCACGACGTCGGCAAAGTGCCCACCCGTGCCGCGAAACCCGGCGGGGGCGTCACCTTCCACCAGCATGAAATCGTGGGTGCCCGGATGGTGCGGAAACGCTTCAAAGCCCTCAAATACTCCCGGCAGATGATCAACGACGTCAGCCAACTCGTGTACCTCCACCTGCGCATCCATGGGTACGGTGACGGCGAATGGACCGACTCGGCAGTACGCCGCTACGTGACAGACGCCGGCCCGCTCCTGGACCGCCTCAACCTGCTCGTGCGCGCCGACTGCACCACCGCCCGCGACTGGAAACGCAAAAAACTCCACGCCCTAGTGGACAGCCTGGAAGAGCGCATCGCCGAACTACGCGAAAAAGAAAACCTAGCGGCCATCCGCCCCGACCTGGACGGCAACGAGATCATGCAGATCCTGGGGTTGCAGCCCGGCCCGCAGGTGGGCCAGGCGTGGGCATTCCTCAAAAACCTCCGCATGGAGAACGGGCCGATGGAACATGACGACGCCGTCGCCGCCTTGCGTGAATGGTGGGCGGCGCAGTGAGCGACTTCCAAATGAACCCCTACGGGAACCTCAGCCAATTCGGCGCCTTCGCCGACCGCATCTTCCTGGCCATGGAGCAGCGCGACCCCTACAAAGGGTGCCTGCTGGTGTCCGCCCCCGACCTGCGCGACGAGGTGTTCTCCCGCAGCATCATCTACCTCTTCGAACACGACGACACCCGGGGCACCTTCGGCATCATCCTCAACCAACAGTCCGAAGTGTCCGTCCACAGCGTGCTGCCCCTCTTCGCCCCCTACTGCTCCAAACCCGCCAGCTTTTTCATCGGTGGACCAGTGGAAATGGAGCGGGTGACGGGGTTGCTGCGGTTGAAGCCAGGCTGCCCGGTGGACCTATCGGTGATGCACCCGGTGCGTGGCCGCACCTTCCTTATGGACCCCACCGCCAACGCCATGTACCGCACCCAGGACATTCGCGAATCCTACCGCCTGTACATGGGCTACTGTGCGTGGCAACCCGGTCAGCTGGCAGAGGAGATCGCCGCCGGCGACTGGTATGTGTGCGACGCCCTCGACAACGACTTCGCCACCGACCACCACACAGACCTCTATGCGCAGGTGGTGCGCCGCCAACCCTGGCCGCTTAGCCTCTACGCCTCCCGCCCCGTGGACCCCCGGCTGAACTAGCCGACCCCTTTCAACCTCCGGCAGCTGCCCCGAGTTCGGGTTGCGTCACCCCATTAACGAAAAGAGCACAATGCAGATCGACTGGAACAAAGTACAGGACTACGGCAAAGCCCTCAGCTCCGAAATACTGGGCGACAAATATAAGGACATGCCCGCCACCCGCGAGGCCGCCCGCCGCAAGCCCAAGCACACAAAGCGGGAATACTTCGACGCCGCAGTGAGCAGACTGAAAAACAAACGCAAATAGCCGCCACTCGGGAGAGTTGCTGTCACACGGGAACGTCCCGGACGGCGGACAAAAGTGCAGTAGGCGGCGCTACTGGTTGTACTGGTACGCCAGCCGGTAACCTGCCGGCTACTCAGACTGCGCCGGTTCCCTAACCTCTTCCGGCTCCCCTTCCGGGTGTGCCCGCTCCCACTGGCGCCCATAGCGCCCCGCTAACACGGCACAGATGAGCAGCTGGAACAGGTGGAACAGCATCAACGGCAGCATCAACATGCCGGCGCTCAACCCATTGCCCACCCCCGCAAACAACACCGCACCCATCGCAATACCGCTGGACAGGGACTTCTTCGACCCGCAGAACTGGGCGGCAATCCGGTCGCCCCGGTCGAAGCCCAACGCCCGCGCCAGCAGCCAGGAGAGCGTCAGCACCAGGCTCACCACCACAATACAAATGCCGACGAGCCCCAGCAGATGCAGCATCGTCACCCGCTTCCACACGCCTTCCACCACAGCCTCCGAAAAGGCGGTGTACACGTTCACCCAAATAGTGCCGCGGTCAATGGTCTTGGTGAGGATGGGGTGACGGCCCAGGACCGGGCCCAGCCGCTTATGCAACAACTGGCCAATGATAAATGGCAGCAAAATCTGCAGGAAGATGTCCAGGATGCTGCGGCCGGTGATGTGGACATCACCCGTGGTGGCCATGGTGAGCATCACCAGCAGTGGAGTGAGGAACACGCCCAGCACATTGGACATGCTGGCGGAGACGATGGCGCCCGCCACGTTACCGTGTGCCATCGAGGTGAAGGCGATGGAGGACTGGACGGTGCCGGGTACCAGTGTGAGGTAGAGGAGCCCCAGGGCGAGGCCTTGCCCTAGCCAGCCGATGGTGGCGTATTTGAGGCCGATGCCGATGATGGGGAACACGACGAAGGTGAAGCAGGTGATGACCACGTGGAGGCGCCAATTGCGGAGGCCCATAAGGGTTTCACGTGGTGCGAGTTTGGCACCATAGAAGAAGAAGAGGAGGAAGAGGAACACCTTGGACACGTAGTGCATGCCGATGGCGAAGTCCCCTTTGGCAGGGAAAGCGGTGGCCAGCAGGATGCAGGCGAGGAGGCCGACGATAAGCCAATCGATGTGCTTATTAATACGCTGCAGCGTGAGCCGGAACCGGCTGGGGGAGGAGCTGCGAGGTGTGGCCATACGCCTAGCTTAACGCCCCGGCTTGTAAAGATACGATCAGGCTGTGAGCGCCGTCACAAAATAGAAGAGAAGGGGGAAAGCGAGGGGCAATGAAGGGTCAATGTAGGACTTTTATCAACAGTTGTAAATAGTAAGAAAAACAATTTCATTCCTGCATGTGGGGGCGATATTTCCTAGATAATAGGGGCTATGACCCGAAACTTCTCTAAGCGACTCCTTGCACTCGCCGCCGTAGCGGGCGTGGGCTTCAGCCTCGCACCGTTTACCGCCGCGACTGCCTCAGCAGCAACCGTAACTAAGACCATCCTCAGCACCTGCCGCAGTAACGGTGCTCCCGCTGGACAGGATGAAACCTTCGTCGGCGACCCCGACACCATGACCATTAACATTCCCGACCAGGTTAAGGTTGGCGAAGAGTTCAAGATGGTGTTCGACTACGTCCCCGCCCCCATTAAGGGCGTCGACCACGGCCTTACTGTCAAGAACTACGCCAACGCCACCTACCGCTTCACTATTGACGACCCGAGCTCCTTCGTTACCGCTCGCTTCATTGGATCCGGCCACGCCACCAGCGGCCAGCCCTCCATCAGCCTGGTTGGCGGCAACCGCCTGGTTATCGGCAACATCAACGTTGATGCGAACGGCAAGGACATCCAGCGTTGGGGACCCCCGCAGGTTGAGGTGACCTTCAAGGCCACCAAGCCCGGCAAGATCCCCACCCTGCACCCCGCCAACGAGGGTGCCGCCGCCGAGTTCAACAACCCGGAGAACTTCTTCACCGTGAAGAACGCTGTGAGCGCCCCGGTCCTCGGCGACTTCGACCTGCAGGTTCGTTGTCACTCCACCATGGGCAAGGAAACCCTGGCGTCCGTTAACGCTGTGGGCTCCGCCGCCGATGTGAAGGCTGACGATAAGAAGGCCGGCGATAAGAAGGCCGGCGATAAGAAGGCTGGCGAGAAGAGCTCCGCCACCAATGGCGACAAGAGCGCTTCCTCCAGCTCTGCTGCCAGCGATGGCCAGCTTCAGATCACCGACACTGACGTCGCTGCCGAGCAGGACACCGGTGGCTCCGGCACCCCCGGCTGGCTGACCGCCCTGATCGTTATCATCGTCCTCGCTGTTGTTGGTGGCGGCGGCTACGGCATCTACAAGGGTGTTCAGAAGAAGAAGAACAACCCCAATGTCAAGAAGTAGAGCTAGCCTCCTCATATGAGCTCAGCGCGGGTTGCCTGGATTCCTCAGGCCACCCGCGCCTTACTATTTCAGGTAACGGGCGGTGACGGGTCCCGGTGGGAACGAGGTGCTGGCAGTGGGCTGCGCTGCTAGCTACTCGCGCTAGCAGCGCAGCCATGCAGCGTCGCCTAGCAAGCTGTGCTAGCTGCTGGTTTTTATCTGCCGCTGCCCTGTGGGGACATCCTTGGGGTTGTGGCCGCCCAGGGGAAATTGGTGACGAGGCTCTTGAAACGACTCTGGAACTTCGGGTATCCAAACTGAGTCTGTGAAGAAAAGTGTGAGTTAAAGATTTCTCATAAATATATGAAATCTCTACCAGCAGAAACGTTTTTTGCTCACGACTTCATGGCAATTTTCCTCAGGTGGCCCACGACCCCTTTCCGTTGCCTAGGCTAAGGGTATGACAACTCCTACCGCAGCATCCGTAAACCGCACTGTACGCGCTACTCGTGCAGCGGTTGGCGCCCCGGCAGCACGTCACGGCGACACCTCGGAACTATTCCCCGGTGCCCCCTTGGCAGCGTGTCCTGGTCGCACCCGCCGCACCGGCTGGGCCCGCCGTGGCCTGGCAGTTTTCGCAGCTCTTACGCTCGCCCTCACCTTGTCCGGCACGCCCCAGGCCGCCCCGCAGGCCGCCGCCTCCCCACTTTCCCCGTCGACAGTCGATACGGGGCGGGCGACCGTCACCGTCCCCCTCCAGACGACCTTGCTGTTTACGCGCAGTGATATGGCGCCGTTTACACTTCGCCTGTCGGAGTTTGGTGACGTAGATGTGTCACTGAAGCACAACAACAAGCGTCCGCGGGGTGTGTGGGCGCAGTTCCAGTGGGTACAGATGAACACGTACCCGGATGGTTTGGGCTGGTCGGAGGATAGCCCGCAGCGGGACGTGAAGAAAGGCGACCCGAATGGCGCGTCGCAGCAGTCGCAGTTCCCGCGCTACCGGGTAACGCCGGTGAACCTGGACCCAACGGATGGTTCGCTGCCTGGCTACCAGTTCCCGCTGTATGTGTCGGGTTCGCCGTCTAGCTCCGATGGGGTGGTGTACACGGTGGCGATTCAGCCGGGGCTGGTGATTGCCATGGAGGATCTGAGCTTGAGCAGCTACAACCCGACGGCAACGCTGACGCTTGCCCAGTATGCGGATCATGCGCCGTGCATGCTGGACAAGTTCGAGTTTGAACGCCAGACGCGAGTGGACCTGACGCTTGGCCCGGTTGCGCCGAAGCAGGTAGATGTGCACCAGGCGCGCGGCAAATTGACGCTGCGTGGTACGCATGGGCGTGGCGGCCCGCTGGGACTGGATGTGTTCATCGAGGAGAAGATTAACGGCCGTGAGTGCGAGACCGGCTTCAACCCGACACTGGTGAAGGGTGACTCTGCGTACATCAATGAGGTGGGGCGGATTGAGGTGGACCAGATTAAGGACTATCCGCCGTCGGATCCCAACTTGGTGGGTGCCCCGGTGGGGCAGGCCAGGCTCACGCTGGAACCCTGGTAGCGCTTGTACTGAGCTTGCGCTGGTGCTTGTGCTGTGCGTGCACTGGGGGGGTGACGGGTCCCGGCGGTGCGTCGGCTACGGCCGTGCGCTGTTCTGTGGCTGCGCTGTTCTGTGGCTGAGGTGCCGGGCCGTCACCTGGGTAGCCCCAGTGCGCTGCGCACCCGCGCCGAGCTGTAGCGCAGCTGCGACCCGAAGTGCATAAAAGAGGTTAGGCTACCCTAAAAAAGGGTATAGGGTGGAGCCATGAGAACGACTTCCACCACGACGCCACGGGAACCGAAGAAACCGTCCCCCGCCAGCGTCGTCCTCCACCCTATCCGCCACGAAATGGCGGGCATTGTCTCCCTCGCTGCACTTGGCGGTGTCGCCGAAATCGGCATGTACATCGCCCTCGTTGAGGCCGCCCGCTACATCGTCACCAACCATGGCCTCACCAGCGCCGGCGACCCCCACTTCTGGTGGATCCTGGCCGCCGCACTGGTCTGCGTTCTCCTCCGCTACTTCCTCATCATGGGAGCCACCGGCTACGCCCACGTCGTGGAAGCCAAGTTCCGCGCCACCACCCGTCGCCGCATCCTCGCCAAGCTGGACAAACTCCCGCTCGGCTGGTTCGATGAGCAAACCTCCGGCCGGGTACGCGCCACCATCAACGACGCCGTCACCAATATCCACACCGTCGTCGCCCACTCGGCGGCCGACCTGCCGAACTCACTCACCACCGTCATCGTCGGCTTCATCTACCTCTTCGTGTGCGACTGGCGGATGACGCTGGTGGTACTGGCCTACCTGGTGCTGGTGGTGCTGGTGTCGGTGCTGGGCTTTGTGCTGTCGGACGGCAACATCATGGTGGAGTACACGGAGGCGCAGAAACAGCTCTCCGAGTCCGCCGTAGAAATCGCCGATGGCATTGCCGAGGTGAAGAACTTCGGGCTGACGGGTCAAGAATTCAAGCGCTTCGAAGACGCCTCCGCCTGCTACCAGAAGAGCCTGGACGACTACATGTCCGGGTTCGGAAAGCCACAAGGGGCGGCCGCCGGCCTGATGATCCCCGGCGCCATGCTCATTCCGCTGATGGTGGCAGGGGCGCTGATGGCGTGGAAGGGAATCGTACAGCCCGTCGATCTGATGCCCTTCCTACTGCTCGGCTTGGGCATGCCGGAAGCCATCGGCCGGCTCTACACGCTGACCTCCTACATTTTCCACGGGGCGAACAGCATCAGCGAAATCGGAACGCTGCTGCTGGAGCCGGACATTGAGGAGACGGACAACCCGCAGCCCCTCACCGGCAACACCATCGAGCTGAAAGGCGTGAGCTTCAGCTACGCCGCCAAGCCCAACGAGGAGTCTGCGGACGAGGCAGATGCAGCCCTTGCAGTAGACACTACGGCCATAGCCGATTCCAGCGCCACTGCTTCCGCCCGCACCGAGGTGCTGCACGACATCTCCCTCACCATGCAGCCCGGCACCGTCACCGCCCTGGTCGGTCCCTCTGGCTCCGGCAAAACCACCATCACCCGCCTCATTGCCCGCTTCTGGGAACCCGACAGCGGCACGGTGGAGATTGACGGCGTGAACATCTGTGACGTGTCCACCCAGGAGCTCATGCACAACATGGCCATTGTGTTCCAGGACATCAGTCTGTTGTCGGACACCGTCACCAACAACATCCGTATCGCTCGCCCCGACGCCACTCAGCAGGAGGTCATCGCCGCCGCAAAGGCTGCCCGTATCCACGACCGGATCATGGAGCTGCCGCAGGGGTACGACACCATCGTCGGCTCAGACTCCGCCTACCTGTCTGGCGGGGAACAGCAGCGCCTCACCATTGCCCGCGCATTCCTGCAGGATGCACCCATTGTGCTGTTGGATGAGGCGACCGCCTACGCGGACCCCCACTCTGAGCGCGCCATCCAGGAGGCGCTGGCGGACCTGCGTGGCACCCGAACCGTGGTAGTCATCGCACACCGCCTGCACACTATCCAGGATGTGGACCAGATTGTGGTGCTCAACCATGGCCGTATTGAGGCCACCGGCACTCACAGTGAGCTACTGGACACGTCACCCACCTACTGCGGCATGTGGACCGCGCAGCAAGACGCCTAGGAGACCACCATGTTTAAGGAAATGTCCCGTATCTTGGGGATCCAGAAGGGCCTGACGCGCATCATCGTCGGCTTTGTCCTCTCCGGCGTATTCCAAGCGGCCGCGTTCATTATGCTGGTGCCGCTGCTCCGCCACCTGTTCGCCCAGGACTGGAACGGCATGTGGCCGTGGCTGGGCGGTGTGGTGGCGGCCGGTGTGCTGGCGTGCATCGCCAACATCAGCACCACGATCTTCTCCTACAACCTGTCCACCTTCGACATTTGTGGCCAGTCCGTGGAGCGGGTAGGCAACAAGATCTTCACCCTGCCGCTGGGCTGGTTCGACGACCGGGCGCGGGGACGTATCTCCCATGCGCTGAGCTACCACGTGAATAACCTCAGCCACTATCCGTCGGTGGCGCTACCGGCCATCTGCAACACCCTCAGTATGGTGGGGGTGATGCTGTTGGCGGGGCTGGTGGTGAACTGGCAGGCTACACTGCCGTTCCTGCTGGCGCTGCCGTTCTGTGTGTGGGCGTTCCGGCACATGTTGACGGATGTGGATGAGGAAGTGAACCACCACAGTGACATGGAGCGGGCACTGACTGCCCGGTCGCTGGAGTATGCGCAGGCCCAGCCGCTGCTGCGGGCGTCGCACCGAAAGCAGTGGAAGCCGCTGGAGGACGCTATCGATACGGACTCCCGGGCGGTCCTGGAGGAGTTGACGGCCACCAGTAATGTGGCGAAGCTGTACCAGCTGCCGCTGATCCTGGCGTGCGTAGTGTCTCTGCTGGTGTTGGGCTGGCAGCTGGCCAGCGGCTACCACGGGCTGGGGGTGCAGCCGGTGGATGTCGCCCTATTCCTGGCTATTGCGGTGCTCATCGTCCGCATGTTCATTCCGCTCATGCAGGTGGTATTGAACGTGGCCGCTATTACTATCAGCCGGGAGGCGTTGCTGGGCTTGGCGAGCATTCTGGATGCGCCGGGCTTGCCGGAGCCGGATCCGAACCAGCGGATGCGTATTCCGGGTGTGGATGTGCAGTTGGATGACGTGTCCTTCGGGTACCGGGAGGATACGCCGGTGCTGCGGGATGTGAACCTGTATATGCCAGCGCGGACGATGACGGCGCTGGTGGGGCCGTCGGGTGGCGGTAAGTCCACTATTCAGCGGCTGATCGCCCGCTTCTGGGATGTGAATAAGGGCGCGGTGCGCATTGGTGGCATTGATGTGCGTGACGTGTCCACTGAGGAGTTGATGCAGAACCTCTCCATTGTGTTCCAAGAGACGTACCTGTTTAACGGGACGATTCTGGAGAATGTGCGGGTGGGCCGGCCGGATGCGTCCGATGAGGATGTGAAGGAGGCTGCCCGGGCAGCGTGTTTGGACACAGTGATTGAGTCCCTGCCGGAGGGCTGGGATGCGATGGTGGGTGAAGGCGGTTCGCGGCTGTCTGGCGGCGAACGGCAACGAGTTGCTATTGCGCGGGCGCTGCTGAAGAAATCGCCCATCGTCCTACTAGATGAGATTACTTCCAGTTTGGACGGCGAAAACGAAGCCGCCATCGTGGAAACCCTCCACCGCCTCGCCCACAACACCACCGTAATCGTTATCGCACACCGTCTTTCGACTATTAAGGCGGCAGACCAGATTGCGGTTGTGGCCAATGGTGGTGTTGAGGCACTAGGCACACACGAGGAGCTTTTGGCCGCCGGCGGCACCTATGCACAGTTCTGGGAGGACCAAGAATTCTCCCAGCGTTGGAAACTCGTCGACTGATGTTGTACGCTGTCTGCGGGGATTGTGTAGCCAGGGCATCACCACCCAAGCGCTAGGATAATCAATCCCTCCAGCACACAGACGGGGATAGCTGCTCGTAGAGCCTAGCCCCGTCGCCTTATTTATGTGCACAAACAGGGGCGACGAAGCGCGATACTGCCAGAGGGGTACACCTGTCGGACAGGAAGCACACTTCACGCAAAATACGCAGTGCGATGACCCGCGCACACTACACACTTTCTTAGCGTGCGTTGGCCTGCAGTCGACGCGCCACCATCTGCCCCAATTGGTAGGCAGCCGCCAACTGCGCCTCATGCGCCTCCGCATAGTAGGCCGGATCTACCAAGCCGGGATCAATGTCTAGCGGCGCCGCTGCCAACAACCCCGCGGCCGACTCCGCCCCAGCTACTTCCGCCGCAGCTATTTCCGCCGCAGCCACCTCAGCCGACTCCTCCGCCCACGATAGCTGCGGGACGGTGACGGTGTGCTCCACCGCATTCCGCTCCCGCCCGTCTGGGGAGAGAATCTCTGCCCGCAACGTCAGCTCCACCCCACGGGTCTGCGGATGTACCTGCGCGGTGGCCTCCGCCCCAATGGGTAGTTCGCAGCCGGCGTGCAAGGTGCGCAGCAGCGCCCTCTCGGCGATGGCGGCCAGCAGTGTCGGCTGGTGATTGATAGCCAGTAGCGCCTGGCGGAGTGGGGCGGGTGTTGTGTCCATGCGGACTTCCAGCGCCAAAGCGCCCTGCGCGGGCGATGGCAGGAAAGGCAACCGCTGGCTGATGTAGCGCAGCACCGTGTCCGCCACGGTATCGCGTGCGGCGAGGCGCTGCAGCCCGGCCTCCGCCAGAACCACCGCATCCAGGGGTGCGTCACTGCAGGAACCGTCACCAGACCCACTACCAGACCCAATCGGAGTGTTAAGCACGGGCTCCTCCAGATAGCGGAGACGCCGCTCGATGTTCCCGCGAATGGGCACAATGCTCAGGTCCGGTCGTACACGCAACAGTTGCGCCGCACGCCGCGGCGAACCGGTCCCCACGCGGGCACCCTCCGGAAGCGTTTCCAACGTCCAGCCGGCGGTCGTGCAGAGGCAGTCGGCGGTAGCACCTCGCGGCGGCATAGCCAGAATCTCCAAACCAGGGCAGGGGTCAGCGGGGAGGTCCTTGCAGCTGTGGACGGCCAGGTCGATCTGTCCCTCCAGCAGTGCGCGGCGGATAGCGTTGGCGAACACACCAGTGTGGCCTTGCTGCGCTAAATCCACCAGGTGGGCGCGGGTGGTGTCCCCGTGGGTGGTGATGATCTGCACGTCCAGCGGCTGGCTCAGGTGCGGGGTGAGGGCATCGACCACCAGCTGGGTTTGGGCGAGGGCGAGGGCAGAGCCGCGCGTGCCCACAATAAAGCCGCGGGTGGAGTCGCCTGCCGCGCATTTCAAGGCGTCGGGCGGGGTTTCGGCGGGGCTGCCAACTGGGCTCATGCCAACGGTGCTCATGCCTCCAGGGTACTAGCCGGGATGCGAGGCGGCGCGGGATGCAGCTGCCGTGAGCGGTGCCCGTACACACTCCCTTCGGGCGGCCCGGTTGGCTGCGCAATGTGTGCTTAAATTATTGGCATAGTGAGCATTGCAATCTTCGCCGTAACACACCGGACGCACGGCCTTCCCCAGGTAGCCGAGGCGTGCCAGCATAGCGCACGCATCGCCAACGCCTGCCAGGAGCACTGCCACCCCACCGATGATTCGTGGGCAATTCTGGCCACCTGCAACCGCTTCGAGCTGCTGGTGGATGTGGTTGACGGGCAGCGCTGGGAGGCGCTGCGCCGGGCGACGCTGGGGGAGATGCCGGGGGCATTGCTGTTGGAGGGGGGTGCGGCGGAGCGGCACGTGTTCGAAGTGGCCTGCGGCCTGGACTCTCTGGTGGTGGGGGAGCGGGAGATTGTCTCGCAGATTCGCCGGTCCATGGAAGTGTCGGCCGGGCATATGCACGGCAGGCTGCGTCGGCTGGTTGATGCGGCGTTGAGCGCGTCCCGCCAAGTTGCGCAAATTCCGGGGGTACAGCGAAGCGGGGTGGCGTTGGTACAGGCTGCCCTGAACGTGGCGGAAGAGCGCGGCCTGGGGGCGGGTGCGCCGGACGCCGTTACGTTGGGTGATGCTGCGCCGGGCAATGCTGCCCAAAGTAACGCTACCCACAGCAATTCTGCGCCAGGCAACCCAGTGCCGGCCGCGGAGTGGGGGAGCGTACGGGCGCTGGTCGTGGGTACGGGGTCCTATGCGGGGGCGGTGGTGCGCGCATTGGTGGAGCGCGGCTGCGGGAAGGTGACGGTGTTCTCCACCTCTGGGCGCGCGGAAAGGTTCGTTGCGCGGATGGCGCCGCTGGTGCACCAGCACGGGGCACCCACTGCTGCAGCTACCGTCACCGCTGCGGAAATGACCCAACTGGAGGATTTGCCGGGGCTGGTGGCGCAGGCTGATGTGGTGGTGTGTGTGCGGGGGAAGGGGCCCGTCATCACGCAGGAGCTCATGGACGAACTGCAGCGCACGCCAGTGATTGTGGACTTGGCGGTGCCGGGGGACGTGGAGCCGCGGGTGGCAGCCAGGTGCGGAGCCGTCACCATGGAGGGAAGTGCTGCCAGGGTTCCGGAGTCGGCGCGGGCAGTGGTGGAGCAGGCGCGCGGGGTGGCGTGGGAGGCTGCGGGGGAGTTCGCGGCGCGGGAGCGTGAGCGGGGGGCGGACCACCTGGTGGTGGAGCTGCGAGAGCATATTCAGGCATTGGCGGCGGAGGAGCTGGCCGGATTGCCGGCAGGGGAGGATGTGCCGCGGGCGGAGGTGGAGCGGCTGCTGCACCGGCTGGTGGGGCGGTTGGCTCATGGGCCGTCGGCGTTGGCGCATAAACGAGCACGTGAAGGCGATGTGGAGGGCGTGGCGGAGGCCGTCGCGTTCCTCACCGGAAAGGACACAGAGAACCCATGAGCGACACCAATACGAACACCCAAACCGCAGCGAACGCCGTTGCAGTGAACACCCCGGGCGGAGCGAACACCCCGGCTCCAGCAAGTGCCGAGGCAGCAACGCAGGGGGCGACCAAACAGCAGGCAGGGGCGCAGGCAGGGGCGCCGTCAGCCTCGACGCATCATTCCACCGCCCGGTCGGCGGCGGATATGCAGGCTGCCCAGCAGGTGATCCCGGGCGGCGTGAACTCCCCGGTGCGGGCGTTCGGGTCGGTGGGCGGCACGGCCCGCTTCATTGACCACGCGCAGGGATCACACCTGGTGGATGTGGACGGCAACACCTATGTGGACCTGGTGTGCTCGTGGGGTCCGACGCTGCTGGGGCACGCGCATCCGGCAATTGTGAAGGCGGTGCAGAAGGCTGCCGAGCGGGGGCTGAGCTTTGGGGCGCCAACGGAGCATGAGACGGCGCTGGCGGAGTTGATTGTGCAGCGGACCAGCGTGGAGCAGGTGCGGCTAGTTAATTCCGGCACGGAGGCGACGATGAGTGCGGTGCGGCTGGCGCGGGGGGCGACGGGCCGGCCTGGTGTCATTAAGTTTGAGGGCTGCTACCACGGGCATGTGGATGCGTTGTTGGCGTCGGCGGGCAGTGGTGTGGCGACGTTTGGTTTGCCGGATTCGTCGGGGGTGACGGGGGCGGCAACACATGACACCTATGTGGCGCCCTATAACGACGTGGAGGCGGTGCGGCAGATTTTTGCGGCGCATCCGGGGGAGATTGCGTGTGTAATTGCGGAGGCGGCGGCCGGCAATATGGGGACGGTGCCGCCGGATGAGGGGTTTAACCAGGCGTTGTTGGAGTTGGCGCATGCGGAGGGGGCGTTGCTGATTCTGGATGAGGTAATGACGGGTTTCCGGGCGTCGGCCCAGGGCTGGTTTGGGGTTGATGAGGTGGCCGCGGACCTGGTGACGTTTGGGAAGGTGATGTCTGGCGGTTTACCGGCGGCGGCGTTTGGTGGCCGGCGGGAGCTGATGGGCTATTTGGCGCCGTTGGGGCCGGTGTATCAGGCGGGGACGTTGAGTGGTAACCCGTTGGCGATGGCGGCCGGTTACACGCAGTTGAGTTTGGCGGATGAGGCTGTGTACCGGCAGCTGGCGGTGAATGCGGACCGGTTGCAGGGGATTGTGGAGGCGGCGTTGGGCCATGCGGGGGTGGCCCATACGGTGCAGCGGGCGGGGACGATGCTTTCGGTAGCGTTTGCGGAGCGTCCGCTGCGGAATTTTGGGGATGCGAAGGCGGCGGAGACGTGGCGCTATCCGGCGTTTTTCCATGCGTTGTTGGAGCGTGGTGTGTATGTGGCGCCGAGTAATTTTGAGACGTGGTTTGTGTCTGCAGCGTTGACGGATGATGACTTTGCACTGGTAGAAGCGGCGATGGGTCCGGCGGCGGAGGCTGCGGCGAAGGCGCGCCCGGTGGGGTAGTGGGCTGCGTGGGCGCGGTAGGCCCGATTGTTGTGGGTGTAGTGGCGGGTCGCGTGGGCGTACCTTGGGGCGTTGTAGGGGGCAGTGTGGGTACTTCTGTGGGGTGTGGCGGCACGCCGTGTGGGTGTGGTTGTGGGCGTGGAATGGGTGGGGTGACAAGCTGCGGTGTGGGCGTCGGTTGCCGTGTGTGTGGCAAAAGTTGAACTCTCAGAATAAATCGGCGAGTGTGGGTGTCATGATCGATTGAGAAGCTGTTTGCGAACGAATTTTACGAATTAATTCACGTTGTCCCCGAGAGTGAATTGTGTTCTGGTAGTGTACTTTTAGAGTTATTACCAGAGGTTAAACCGCTTTTTTATCCTTTTTTTATTAAATCTGTTGTGGTACAGTGTATTAGAAGAGAAATAGTGTGACATTGCCTGCTATGTGCACCATTTAAGCCTTTTTGGACGGCTTATGAGCATTGTTGTGTCGTATGAGATCTGGGGTGAGGGGTGCCTTAGCCGTAGATATGGCGGGAAAGCGACATCTTTGCGAATTAAAGGTGTCCAAATCATGAAAAAATGCCCTTCATAATATAAGAAAATTATCCTTTTCAACTCATTTTCAAAATAGTTCACATTAATAAAACTAGTTTGAGATCTGGCAAAAACGGAACTTTTCCCTGGTAGGGGTTGAATTAGGATTTTAAGGGAGTAAGGTCTTAAAGGCACTAAGAAAAGACCTGGTCACTTTGTCAAAAAGGATCAAAAGTGAACACCAGGCAGAATCCCGAAGGAGGTGTGCAAATGAATAGCACGAAAGAAGAGAAGGTAATGGCTTTTCCGGGATCCCGCGCATGGAATGCGGTCCGTGCATCCCTTTGCTGGCCTCGTGATACCCTCCTTCCTCTTGAAGTAATCCGTCGTCAGGTAGAAGAAAACACTTCGAATAACGAAGCTGCCTAACACGGCCAGTCCGGGTGCTCTGAAGACAGAAGCACCCCAAACACTATTCGAGCCCCGTCCGGCGCGTACTAAGAGCCGGGCGGGGCTCCATGTTTACCGCTTACATAAATCCGTCCACCCTATGTACGCCACGTAAGGCACCCTCCCGCGCAGGTTACACGCGTGTCTCCGCCCCTACTCGCCAGCACTGCTTCGAAAAGGCCGGCCCTCGCTCGCGCTCCTGGACTACGCACCCTCTATATCCACTCGCGATCTTAAGACACGCGGACTCCGCCCCCATGCGAACTCTGTGCCCATCCCCCTGCATTCCTGGAATACGGTCTCTGCCCACGCTGTTTCGCTGGTAGCGGGCAGCCGCGGGTAAGTGGGGATTCTTACTGGGAGGGGGTGTGTAAGCGGTAGTGCGGGGGTAACCTCGGGGGTACATAGTCGTTGCTGCCTTGTACCGAAAGAGGTTATTGTGTCCCGCAAGCTGATCGATTTGGTCCCTGGTGGCCATGTGGAATTCCTGTTGGCGAGTGCCCGCGAGGATTGGGATGCGGCCGTCAACCACCGTTTTGTTAACGAGCTGTTCAAGGGTTCGTTGGATGACGGGGTGCTGGCCAGCTACCTGGTGCAGGATTACCAGTTCTTTGACGCGTTCTTGTCCATGTTGGGGGGCTGCGTGGCGTATGCGGACCGGGTGGACTCGAAGCTTACGTTTGCCGCCCAGCTGGGCATGCTGGCTGATGACGAGGACGGCTACTTCCAGAAGGCGTTCGACGAGTTGGGGGTGTCGGAGGCCGATCAGCTGGACCCGCAGTTGACGGAGGTGACGAAGGCTTTCCGGGCGATGATGTATGACGCGGCGAATAGCCAGTCTTACCCGGATCTGCTGGTGATGCTGGCGGTGGCCGAGTGGCTGTACTTGGATTGGGGCGAGCGCGGCTCCACGGATACCGAGCCGGCGCCACTGCCGGAGCGTTATGTGCATGCGGGTTGGGTGGAGTTGCACCGGGGCCGCGAGTTCCAGAAGTGGTGCCAGTTCTTGGTGAATGAGCTGGAGCGGGTTTTCCCGGAGGGTGACGAGTCCTTCGCGGACGCGCTGACCTTGCGGTTCCAGAAAGCAGTGGCCCTGGAGCGCGGCTTCTTCGACGTCGCCTACAACTAGCGGTTCGGCGGGGTCGTAGCGGCCAAGCGGGGCATACAACTAGCGGTTCGAAGGGGTCGCAGCGGCTGTGGTGTCGCAGCGGCTGTGGTGTCGCTGATGGCGGTGATGTCGTGGAGGAAGGGGGTGACGTCTCCGTTGTAGGCAACGACGAGCTGGTCGCGGGCGCGGGTGGCGGCGACGTAAAGCAGAGAGCGTTCCCGCAGGAGTGCATCGTCGCGGTCTTCTTCTGCCATCTTTTCCAGCTTGGACACCATGGGTACATAGGTGGCGTTGAGGCCGACCAACACCACGTGGGTGAACTCCATGCCTTTGGAGCGGTGCATGGTGAGGACGCGGATGCTGTCTGCGGAGACACGGTTGTCTTGTTTGAGCACTGCGGCGGGGATGCCGCGTTCGATGAGGGCGTCGGTGTAGTCGCGGGTTTGGACGCTGGTGCGGGCCAGGATGGCTATGCCTTCGGGTTTTACTGGTGGGGTGTCGTCGATGCCGTCTAGCCAGCCGTGGAGGAGTTCGGCGAGCCTGTCGTATTCTTCGGCGAGGTCGGCGGCGGCGAGGACTAGGGGTTCGGGGCCGTTACGGACGGAGACGTAGTGTTCGTCTTCGGTTTCGCCTTCGAGGTCGACGTAGTTGGCGCCGCGGAGGATGTGGTCGGCGAATTTGAGGTTTTCGGCGGTGGTTCGGTAGTTGACGGTGAGGGTACGGCTGCGGCCTACGGTGTGGATGCCGTAGTTTCGGAGCGCGACTTTGGTGCTGTAGATGCGCTGGTGGTTGTCTTCGCAGATGAAGATGTCGTTGGGGTGTTCCCCGACGAGGGCGCGGATGAAGAGCCAGTGGGCGGGGTGGAAGTCTTGGGCTTCGTCGATAAGGACGTGGTCCATGAGGCGTATGCCGGTGTCATGGAAGATGAGGTTGAGGGTTTCGGCGGCGATGGCGAGGACTTCGGGGAAGCTGAGGCGTTGGCTGACGCGGTTGTTGCGACGGTAGGCTTCGAACACTGCCCAGAGGGTGAGGCGTTGGTCGCGGCCGAGTTTGGCTCCACGTCCGGGGCGGGGGACGCGGGCGTACTGAGCTTTATTGTTGATGTGTTTGCCCAGGATGATGTGGATGTATTCGTCTTCGAGGAAGGTGGGGTCGGCGAGGTTGTCGTCTAGTTCGACGCCGGCGCTGTCGATAGCTTCGCGCCAGACTTGGTCTTGGTTGTAGCCGGTGATGCGTCCGCGGTAGTCGGCTATGCCGTTGAAGCCGAGGATGCTTTGCCCGGCTTCGTTGACGTATGCCGCGTTTCGGTGGTCGCTGATGATGCGGTGGGCGAGGCTGTCTGTGCCGGCGATGTGGATGCCGGCGTTGTCTTCCTCCGGGTCGAAGAGTGGACTGAGGGTGGTGTCGAGGTCCATGTCCGGGTTGAGGAGGGAGAAGTCGCGGTGGAGGTTGGCGGCGAGGGTTTTGTTGTAGGTGGTGAGGTAGATGCTGTGGTCGGGGTGTTGTTCGGCCAGGTGGTTGGCGCGGTGGAGGAGGACGACGGTTTTGCCGGTGCCGGCGCCGCCGCGGAGTCGGAAGGTGCCGTTGTAGTCTTTGGTGACGTATTTGCGTTGTTCTGGGTGGAGGAAGATGCGCCAGGCGCCCATGTCGCCGTCTTCGATGACGCGTCGCAATTCGTCTTGGTTTTTGGCGTAGGTGAACTGCATGGAGCTGGCGGGTTGTTTGATGGCTTCGACGATGGCTTTGTCGGTGTCGAGTTCTTCGGGTGCCAGGGTGGGGGCGCTCAGTCCGAGTTTGTCTTTGATGGTGGCGATGGGGGTGTTGACGCTGAGTTCGAGTAGTACGGCTTGGCGCCAGCGGAGGGGGTCTTTTTCGGCGATGTGGAGGATGTCGTCGGCGCTGGCGGAGTTCATGATGGTGCTGGCCAGGCGGGCGGGGAGGCCGAGTTCGTCGGTGAGTTCGGTGACGGTGTAGTTGAGGTCGAAGGGTTCGGGGTCGTGGGTGTAGTGGGGGGTGGTGATGGGTTCCCAGAGCCGTTTGGCGGGTGTGCGGGTGCGGCGGGTGGGTGCTGGGGTGGAGAGGTGTTTGGGTGTGCTGCGGCGGGGCTGGGTGGTGGCGGGTGCGGTAGGTGGGGTGGCTGCAGCCGGCGCCTCGGTTCCTGCGGGTTCGGTGGGAACGGTGGCTGCTGTGTCTGCGGCTGCGTCGGACGTTGTGGGGACGGCGGGTGTTGTCGCTGTGTCTACTGGGGTGGGCTGGGCTGCGTCTACTGAGGTGGGTTGGGCAGTGAGTTGTGCTTCTGCGGCGTCGGCGGTTTCTTGGACGAAGGCGTCTTCGTCGTTGGCGGCCATTTCGATGACTTCGGCCACGCCGTTGATGGGGTTGATCTTGAGCTTGATGCGTTGGGCGAGTTTGATGGCGTCGTCGTGGTTGCGGATGCTGTGGAAAAGGTAGTGGTTTTCGCCGTCAACATGCAGTTTGAACATGACGGCCCGGTATTGGTCGTTTACTCGGCCGGTGCAGGCGCGTTTGTCGGCGGCGTTGTGCATGGGTTCGATGTGCAGGCTGGGGTTGGTGTCGTCTGCCAGTAGTTTGGCGAGGAAGCTGCCGAACCGGGCTTTGATGGAGCCGTCAAGGTTGTCGAAGTCGCTCTGGTTGGAGGTCATTACGATTTGGGTCATCGGGTGTTTTCCTTAGCAGGCTTCGTGAAGTAGTTGATGATGTCGTCGGCGTTGTAGGGCAGGAGGGTCCATCCGGCGTCGAGGAGTTCACGCGCGTCGATGTCGTCGCCGGGGGTTGGGCGGAAGGTGAAGGCGTGGTGTTGGTCCCACACCATGTCGACGGGGGTGCCGTTGCTGAGTTCTTCGCCTTGGGTGGGGAGGGGGATGTTGGCGTGGCAGAGGGCGGTGATGAGTTGTGCTTCGTCGTCGTCGAGGGCGAGGTCGAGGGCTTCTTGCCAAGCGGGCGGAAGTGTTTCGGCGGGGGTGGGGAGTGGTTGGTGGTTGAGGAGCCAGTGGCTGTAGCTGCGTCCGCCGGGGAGGGTGCCGTTGCGGGCGGTGTGGAGGGTGCCAATGTAGACGGCGTTGGTGTCGTTGGCGAGGCCGAGGAGGTTGGAGAGGCGGAGCCATTGCCGCCAGGCTTCGCCGTTGTCGAGTTCGAGGGCGTCACTGTTGCTGTCGAGGAGCAGCATGTATTCGAGGCCGGGGAGGTGTTTTGCGTATGTTGTGGCGCCCTTCAGGGTGTTGGCGGGTACGCGGGCGGCGAGTATGAGGCCAGGTGTGCCGAGGTTGGTGGCCCATACGAGGTGTGGTTCGGCGAAGATGGGTGAGTCGCTGGCGGACCATTGTGTGGTTGTGGGGAGGGCGACGGTGCCGGTGGTGGCGAAGTGGTTGATGTGGGCCATCAGTGGGGTGGTGGTTTGGAGGGTGTAGCTGGCGTTGCTGAGGGGGGTGCTGGTGATGGCGGATTCGGTATTGATGCCGTGGTGGGGGGTGAGGTCGAGGTGGTTGGTGCAGGTGGGTTGCCAGCTTGTGAGGGGGAGGCGTTTGCCGAGTTCTTGCCAGAGGTTGGCTTTGGGGTTGTCGATGTAGGCGATGAGTTGGGTGATGGGGTCGCTGTCCATCACGTGTTTGAGGGTGCTGTCGATGCCGACGGCGTGGAAGTGGGGTTGGAGGTTGTGGAGGGCGTCGCGGGCGCGGGTGGCACGGGGGGTGGGGTCGCTGGTGCGGAGGGTTTTGCCGTGGAAGCTGTTGCGGAAGTCGAGGACGTCGCGGTGGGTGATGGCCCAGACGGTGGCGCCTTGGCTGCGGAGGTAGTGGCGTTTGATGGCGTCGTCGTCGACGCGGTTGTGGGTGCGGGTGGCGTGGTATTCGCGGCCGTCGAGGAAGATACAGATTTCGCCGTCGCCGTGGCGGTGGCGGATGCGTTTGCCGTCTTTGGTGGAGGAGCGGTGGTAGAGGACGAAGTCGGGCATGACGCGGTCCATGCTGACTTGGGAGAGGAGTTCCCATTCGTCTCGGTTGGGGGAGGTGATGGTGGCGTAGGGGAGGGAGTTGCCGGGGCGTTCGTCGACGGTCCATTTGAGGTCGCGGAGGCGGTTGATGAAGGCGTTGTAGAATTCGCCTTCGAGAGAGGAGGCGGGGTTGTATTCGGGGGTGTCGAGGAGTCCTTCGGTGGGCTGCCATTCGTCGAGGGTGGGGGTGGGGTCGGTGTCGTTGATGCCGAGGATGCGGTTGAGGGCGTCGAGGGCGGTGGTGCGGCTGACGTCACCGTTGGTGCCGGCGAAGGGGAGGAGGCAGTTGTGGCAGGCGTCTTGTTCGTCGTGTTGGCAGGGGCAGTCGCGGAGGATGGTGCGGGCGGTGGTGAGGGCGGCGTGTATGGTGGCGGGGTTGCTGAAGTCGGCGAGGTAGCCGGTGCCGCCGGGGACGATGTCGACGATCATGAGGGCTTGGTGCCCGTTGTGGTAGAGGGTGTCGGGGACGGGGACGATGTCGAGGTGTTGGGGGGTGCCGCCGAGGGTTTCGCGGAGGCCGAGTTGGATGGCGGCGGTGAGGGAGGGGATGACGAAGGTGTTGTGGTCGAAGTCGATGGGGATGTGGAGGATGACGGCTTGGGTGTGGAGGGTGCGGCTGAGGGCGACGGTGACAGGGTGTTCTTCGGTTGTGGTGCGGAGGCTGCACCAGGGTTTGTGTTCGGTAGGGCGGTTTTCGCCAGCTTTATGGTCGATGTGGCCGCATTCGGAGCAGAGGCGGAAGAGGTCGCTGCGGTATTCGGTGCCGGCGATGGTGTGGCCGGCGCCGTTGGTGGGGGTGCCGAGGTTGAGCCAGCGGACGGTGGTGTTGCGGAGGAAGTCGACGCCGAAGCGGGTATGGGGGGTGTGCCAGCTGTGGGTGATGGTGCCGGGTTGGGTGTCGGGGAGGATGGTGATGATGTTGTGCTTTTGGCGGCGTTCGTCGTCTTTGTCGCCGATGCGGTTGTTTTGGGCGGAGATGCTGGCGCTGACTTGGCTGAGTTCGACGACGTCGATGTGTTGGCCGGGGTCGCAAAAGGTGGTGCTGTGGCAGGTGGGGCAGGAGGTGGGGAGGGGGGTGGTGTCGCCTTGGGTGCGGATTTCGACGTGTCCGCATTGGGGGCAGATTTGCCAGCGTTCTATGTTGCTTGTGCGGGTGCCGAGTTCGACGCTGTCGATGGTGATTTCGTAGCCGTGGGCGTAGAAGGTGTTGCCGGGGGCGAATTCTCGGAGAGCGTTGCTCTTGGAGCGGGTGTAGGTGCGGGTGTCGGCGGTGAAGCCGCCTTCGGCGCCGCGGGGGAGGGTGATGTTGACGTCGAGGGTGACGTCGTCGTCGAGGAGGGTGTAGTTGGGGAGGAGGCCGGCGCGTTCGAGGCCGTTGATCCAGGGTTCGGTGGTGTGGTCGTGGAGGGCGTTGCGGGTGGCTTTGAGGTCGGCGCGGGTGCTGTAGTAGGCGCGGCGGAGGTCGCTGTTGTTGGGGAAGTGGGTTTGTTGGGTTTCGAGTGTGTCGAAGGTGTCTTGGAGGATGGCGAGTTTAGTGGTGAGGTCGGCGACGTGGGTGTTCCAGGTGTCGCGGGCGGTGGTGAGGAAGTTGTGGAGGGTGGGCTCGTTGGTGCGCTGGTTGTTAGTTTCGCCAAGCGGAGTGATGGGTGCGGGGGTGGTGTTGTCGGTGGTGTCGCTGGCGGTGTGTGGGGTGGCCCAGTTGCGCAGGTAGGTCTGGGCGTCGGGGGAGAGGTTGGGGAAGGAGGCGAGGAAGGTGTCCAGGTGGTGGGTGGCGTTGTGGGCGAGTTCGTCTTCGGCGAGGTCGAGCCAGGTGGTGCCGCGGTTGTTGCCGAAGAGGCCTTGGATGTTGCCGGGCCGGCTGGGGGAGTGTGGGGGTGTGGTGGCGGCGAGGTGGTCGAGGAGGTAGGCCAGGAATTGGCGTTGGAGGATTTCTTGGGCGCTGAGGAAGATGGCGGGGGGCTGAACATCGCCGGCGATGACGCTGAGGGGGTTGTGGAGTTTGGGGAGGTTGGTGCCGCGTCCGCGGACGTAGGTGAGGAGGAGGGCGTTGCCGTGGGCGCGGCCGGCGCGGCCGACGCGTTGTTGGTAGCTGGCGACGCTGTTGGGGAGGGAGCTGAGGATGACGGTGGAGAGGTCGCCGATGTCGATGCCCATTTCGAGGGTGGGGGTGGCAACGAGGACGTTGGGGGCGGTGGGGTCGCTGGTGGCGCTGATGCCTTTGAAGCCGTTTTCGATGCGGGCGCGTTCTGCGGGTTCGAGGAGGCTGGTGTGTTCGCTGGAGATGACGCTTTGGGGGTTGTGGCTGCTGTAGAGCTGTTGGTAGTAGTTGGGGTCAATGGGGGTGGGGTGGAGGGTGCCGGGGCATCCGGGGTTGGGGCAGGGTGCGTCGGTGAGGGCGGTGAGGGTGCCGCCGCCGGCGGGGTGGAGGGCGCCGCAGGTGCTGCATTCGAGGAGCTGGGGGGTGGTGGTGCCGTCACCGAAGTTGGTAGCGGTGCCGTTGCTGTCGTTGTCACCGTCGATGCTGGTGGTGTCGAGTTGGGTGGGGCTGACGAGGATGTCGTCGGGGAGGAGGCCGTAGATGCGGCTGCCGGTGGTGCTGATGGTTTCGTGGAGGATGCCGGCTTCGGCGAGGGTTTCGAGGAGGGCGCGGGTGGCGTAGGTGGCGTCTTTGGTGGGGATGCCGAGGCATTTGCTGGTCCAGGTGGTGTACCAGCTGTTGGGGTTGATGGCGTTGTGGAGGTTGTCGTTGTTGTGGGGGCGGTGGCCGGGGAGGTAGGGGAAGGCGGGGGTTTGGCGGTCGCGGGGGAAGGCGGGGGCGCCGGCGTGGCGTTTGCGGCCACCCCAGATGGACCAGCGGTTGCCGTCTTCTTTGAGGTACTGGTTGAGGTATTTGTGGTGGATGCCGCCTTGGGTGCGGATGCGATGGAGGGTGCCGTGGACCCAGGCTTGGTAGTTGGGGGGCTGGCTGGTGCCGTCTACTGGGTCTTGGCTGGGGTAGAGTTCGCGGGCGGTGTGGTGGGCGGCGTGTCCGAGTGCTGTGAGGTCGGCTCCGTGGGTATCGATGGTGGCGGTGGCGGTGCCGGTGAGTTCGAGGGTGCGGCCGTAGCGGGAGTTGGTGCCGAATTCGAGGAGGGCGTCGAAGAGGAGGCGGTCCTCCATGTCTGTGCGGATGGTGGGTAAGGGGTTGGGGGAGTAGAACTTTTGGAAGTCGGGGTGGTCGTCGAGGTCGGGGGGGAGCAGGCGGTAGCGCTGGTGGGGGGTGGTGGCATTGGCGACAATGTGTTGGATGAGGTTGGGGAGTGGGGTGGGGGTGGGGCCCATGTTTCCACGGAGGGTGGTGCGGAAGTTCATGGCGTGGCTGCGGGTTTGGATGAAGCTGCTGCGGTGGGCGGCGTCTTGGACGCTGTCGGTGAAGACGAGGGTTTTCTTTTCGTTGGTGTCGAGGTTGTCGTCGCCGAAGAGGGAGCTGAGGGTGACGGAGAGTTGGGTGGCGATGGCGCTGCCAAGGAAGCGGATGCTGTGCATGCTGCCGCAGTTGGGGCAGATGTCGTGGGCTTTGCCGAGGGTGTGGTCGATGAGGACGGGGAGGATGATGCCGTTTTGGTAGTCGGGGTCTTGGTTGGTTTCTGGGGGTTGGGGGCTGAGTTCGTTGGTGCTGGTGTTGTACCACTGGAGCCGGGGGTTGGGCTCGTGGGTGTCGAAGTAGTGTTTGGCTTCGGGGCTGGCGCTGATGAGGGCGCGGAAGTTGGGGTCGTGGGTGAGGCTGGCTTTGCGGGGGTTGGCGCGGTGGTCGGGTTCGGTGGTGCTGTTGGGGGCCATGACGATGCCCCAGCCGGAGCGTCCGCAGCTGCGGCAGTAGAGGGCGGGCCGCCATTGTTTGGGGTCGGTGACGGGGCCGTCGTCGGACCAGCGGAAGGTGGCGGTGTTGGTGATTTGGCGGTCGATGCGGCTGAGTTCGCGGAGCCAGAGGTGGATGTTGATGTTGGGGGTGGGGTGGGTGGCGCGGTTGGTGTTGGTGCGGATGTAGGAGAGGAGGGCGAGGAGGTAGTTGAGGTAGGTGTTGGCTTCGGTGGCCCAGGTGGTGTCGTCGCCGCGGCGGCTGGGTGGGAGGGGGAAGAGGGTGCGGGCGAGGTCCTGGAGGGCGATGCTGCCGCGGGGTGCGGTGGTGGCGGTGTGGATGAGGGCATCGAGTGTGGGGTGGGTTTGGGCGATGGCGACGAGGGTGTCTGGAGTGGTGGGGTTGGTGAGGTCCCAGGCCCAGGTGGCGTGGTGGGGGTCGTCGGGGTTGGGGGCGCTGGGTGTGGGTGTGCAGTCGGTGGGGCTGTAGAGGGCGTAGCAGACGGCGCTGGCGATGCGCCGGGCGTAGTCTGCGCTGCCAGTGTCGGGGGTGCTGCTGTTAGTGGCGTTGGTGGTGTTGCCGGCGGTGGTGACGTTGGTGGTGTTGTCACTCGTGGTGGCGGGGTGGGCGTCGAGCCAGTCCTGGATGCGGATGTTGGCGTCGTCGGCGCGGTAGGCGATGGCGTCTATATGGTGGGTGTGTTCGGGGTTGGTGCGGGCGCCGGATTTCCAATCGTCGTGGGTGAGGCGAGTATCAGTGACGAGGGCGTCGTCGTGGAAGGGTTGGGCGAAAACGGTTTCCGCGAAGTTGAGCATGGTGTGCGGGTCGTCGTCGGGGGAGAGGGTGGCGCTGGTGGCGACGGGGGTGACGGGGCCCAGGGGGTGTTCGGCGGGTGCGGGGGTGGTGCGGTGGCGGTTGAGGGTGTGGCCGAGGCGGCGGAGCAGCATGGCGACGTCGGTGCCTTGGGCGCCGTCGTAGGTGTGGAACTCGTCGAGGACGAGGTATTGGAGGGTGTCGGCGCTGGCGGCCCAGAGAGTGGCGTCGTCGGGGCGGAGGAGCAGCTGGTCCAGCATTTTGTAGTTGGTGAGGAGGATGTCTGGGGGTGTGCTGCGGAGGTGGGTGCGGTTGTTGATGAGGCCGTCGTGGGTGACGCGGGTGTGTTCGCCAGTGTGTTCGCCAGTGTAGATGCCGGCGGTGATGGTGAGTTCGGGGTGGTCGGCGAGGATGTGGGCGAGGCGGCTGGCTTGGTCGGCGGCGAGGGCGTTCATGGGGTAGATGATGAGCGCTTTGATGCCGCTGGGTTGGGTGCGTTTGACGCGGTGGATGTGGTCGATGATGGGGTAGAGGAAGGATTCGGTTTTACCGGAGCCGGTGCCGGTGGTGATGAGGGTGGGTTGGGGGGTGTGGTTTTTGCTGGTGAGGCGGGCGAAGGCTTGGGTTTGGTGGGCGTAGGGTGGGTAGCCCTCGTACCAGTCGAAGACTTCCTGGGTGTTGTCTTGGCCGGGGGCGTAGGGGAGGGTGAGGTTGAGGTAGGGGCCGTGGAAGATGCCGTTGTCGGGGTCGGTGATGAAGGCTTCGGCGGCTTGGCGGGTTTCTTTGTCGGTGAGGTCGAAGGTGGTGGTGAGGTATTCGGTGAGGGCGTGGGTGAGGGTGGCTGCTTGCAGGCTGGGGAGCAGCTTGCTCATCGCGGGTCACCTTCCTCGTTTGTGCTGCCGTGCTTGTGTTCTACCGTAGTTCAGTGCTGTGACTTTTTTTGTGTGAAATGCTCGTAGGCGAGGCGCATATCACGTTGCCGGTCGACGCGGGTGTAGCCGTCGGGTGTGGTGTCCGCGTCGAGGTGGGCTTTGAGTTCGTCGCCCTCCATCTCCCGCCCGTGCGGGTCGTAGATGGTTTTGTCCTCGTAGTTCTGTTTGAGCACCTGGAATTGGGTGGTGTAGATGGCGTCGAGGTCGTCAGCATCGAGTCCCAACATGATGGCGGCGATGGCGTCGATTTCGACCTGCGCCTGCCGCCGGTCTTGGGCGAGCCGCAGCGGCGTCTCCATCGTCCACTTGGGGCCAATGTCCCCCAACGCAGGCTGGTCATACCGGTTCGTGGTAATACCCGGCACCCAGGTGTCCTCCTGCCAGGCAGGGTCATAAAGCTCTTCCCACAGGTCTGTGAAGTCCGCGGTAAGGCAGTTGAGACGGAGAGTACGGAGGAGAAGTTCAGGAGCCAGAGGGTGCTCCATTGAGGTAATGGGGAAGGAGGGGAATGCGTTTGATCGACAGTCTTTAAATCCCCCGACTTTAACGAAGAAGTCGACAATTATGGAGGACCATAAACCACATGTGAGGGCGGTGAAGGCAGGCGTGCCGAAATCTCCTGTGATTACTGCATCAACGTGCCGAATACCGGGTGGTAGCAAACAGGGCTGGAGAGTGCGAGAACTTGTGGGATCAACCATTCGACGCCACGCGACAGTGAAATAATCTGTACTAGGACGATTTTGACTGGTTTTAGGGTCACTCCACCTTGGATATAGCTGAAGGGCTTCTGTTCTAGAAAGAAGCAGTTTGTAATTAGTTCGTGGAATGTAGTGCCGGGGAAGTGCTTCAAGGTCGATGAGAGAATGGTCCATACTGTTCTTCATCGATTTATTGAAAGTGCGATAGAAAGCGCAGTTAATCGAGAAGTGTGGCCCCAGGATGATGAGCTCATCCAAAGAATTCGGAACAGTACTTTCGGACTGGAAGTAGCCTGCTTTCTTTCCCCCCGTTTCATGCCAACCAGGGGTCCAATTGTAGGGAATGGATTTTAGCCGAGGGCTATCTGCAAGTTTCTCCCCCACCTGTGTAACTTCATTATTAAGGAAGTAAAGCATCTTTGTTGATGCCCAATTGCTAAGATCATCCCCATTCAGAGCGGCCCAGGTTTCCAGAACGCTCTTGTCGACGTAAGCGATTCGGTCCTTATGGGGGCGGAGATCCCAACCTCCAGCTGGGTTCTTTAGTGCGGGAAGAGGACCGCTCCCATCATGGAGGAAGGAGCGAACCGCAGTGTCTGGATGGTAGAGACCACTCATCTGGAGGAATGAGGGTGTCTGTGTTGACGAATAAATATGTATCCCATAAACAGTGTGGTGACCAATCTCAAAAAGCTTGCGTTCATTGGCGAACTGAAAATGGCGCCGTAGTCGCCGGTACGTCTGAGTACGGAGTTGGTCAGCACCTTTCTCAATCAAGTGGCTTTCGGGGTGAATCAGGCCGATAGTGCCTTGGGACGAGACGAGCTCCCACGTGCGCGTCATGAAACAGCGGTAGAGATCAGGTTGAGTGCCTGCAAGCAAAGGGTATTCCGAGGGGTAGGACACCATTGAACGCTGGGCTTCATGCGATGCGACTTCTTCCAGATAAAAGGTCCGATTCTCTATTGAGCCGAGAAGCGCTTCTTTGTGGCCGTTCTTCACCCCTACTGGAGCCTTAGGATTCAGCTGCCACCAGGGGTCGAGTTCAGCAAGCACTCCGCTTTCATCCCAGCGGGTGCGCACCCATGGTGGGTTTCCCACCATAATGTCGAAGCCGTCGTGGTCCGCGAAGAGGGGGGCGAAGTCCAGCCACCAGTGGAAGAAGCCTTCTTTGTCGGCAATGCTCTTGGCGTTATCCGCCCAGGGAGTGGAATCCAGCAGCCGGTAGACATCCTTGCATTGGGAGAAAGCTAAGGTAGTTTGTTCTAGGTCCTCCAGGGTGTCCCAGGTATCGCCCTCGAAAAGACTGCTTTGATTCGGGCGAACATACTTCTTCGCAGGGCCGGCATCGAGAATACCCAGCATTCCCTCCAGGAAGTCTAGCCACTCGTCCCAGGTGGGGAGCAGTTCAGGATCAAGCGTGGTGGGCCAGTAACAGAGGCCACACCAAATATCCATGACAATGCTCAAGCGCTGGTACGCACTATTCGCGTCGCGAAGTGAAGACTCCACCTGTTCACGGGTCACTGCCGGGGTCTTCTCCTGCTCCTCCTGCCCCCACAGGGTGATAGAGCGGTGGATTTCCTGCTCGGCAATGCGCAGGCGCCGGGTAGCCACATCCCACAGAATCGCAGCCTGCCGGGAAAGAGCCTTCAAGCGCGTCTTCTGCTTTGCCGACGGCGAGTGCAACATGCTGGCTCGCCAGTCCTTGAGGTTCCGGCACGCCTCCAGGTCGTATTTCTTCGCTTCCTTATGGTCCTGCACCGCCGCCCAGTCCGCACGAGGCAGCAGGAACTGGAAGACAGTGCCATCAGGGTCCTGGCCGATAGGAAGCTGGACACCCGCGTGCTTCGTCCAATTCTTGCTCTTCAACTCGGGGTCCGAATACACCGCAGGCCGGGCACCCACCAAGGAATTACCGCGGCGCAAGTGCAACCCAAACCAGGGTGCCTCCAACCCCTCAAACATGGTGTCCAACCACAGGGACACCTCCGCCAGCTCCACCGCGGTGGCATTCAAGTCCACGCCATACACCTGGTGCAAAGCAATGTGCGCCTTCACCTTCTGGAGCTCCGTGGGGTAGGCGTCGGCATCAATAATTTCGCCAAGCTCCTCCTGCTTCAGCTCCAGGTACTTGGCGGCCAACTGGCGAATCGCCTCAATGGCGAATGCGCCCGACCCCAAAGCAGGCTCGCAGATGGTCATCTGCAGAACATCATCGGAGGTGATGCTCTTCTTGTTCTCGCCCTCTCCGAAGTACTCCGCCAAGGTTTGCGACACCACAAAACGGGTGAGAACCTCTGGCGAGTAGTAGGACGCTGAACGCTGGCGCTCCCGGTTAGAGAGCCGGTAGACGAACGTGCCCTTCTTATGCAGCACCGCCTGCATCTCACCCGTCAGCGGGCTCGGCTTCTTTACAAAATCCTGGGGGTCAATGTCATTCGCTTGGCTGACCGGCACCACCCACGAGCCGTCCGTGGCATCCCCCTTCGGGGCAACCTCATAAAGGTCCTCCGCGGCCAGGAAACCCGAATAGGACATGAGGCCCTCATAGACGGACCCCAACTGGTTAATACCCAGCTCCGCATAAGAAATGAAGCCGCGGTCCTTACCCTTCGCATTCGGGTTAGTGAGCAGCAGATTCTGCAACACCTGCTGGGTGGCCTCATTAGACAAACCCACCCGGTCGATATAGCTCGTGGCCTGCGGGGAGAAAAGATCCGCCCGCAGAGAATTAAAGACCAGGCTGGGGGTGTACTCCTCAAGCTCAGTGTTCGCCTGCGACGGCTGATGGCCCTGGTCAATAAGGCGGAAGAGGAGTGCTAGCGACTCGTAGAGGTGCGTGCCTTGTTTCGCCCGGGCGGACGCCAACTCCACCAAAGTGAGATCCCGCAGGCGGTCAATGCCGTAGCCCTCGGTGTACTCCGGTGCGCCCGCGGGCAGCACCTTAAGCTCCGGAGACGCCTCCGCATAGAGAACAAAAAGAATACGGTAAAGGAAGCGCAGCGACTGCTTCGCCAGCTCGTTCGCGTCCAACTGCTCCAAGGCGCTGCTAGCATTCAGTGCCTCCGCAGTGGGCACGCCAGGCGCAGAGACATTCTTCGTCAGCGCGCGAAGCCGCTGCACCACATCATTAGCGATAATCTCCACCGAATCCCGAATACCGCGGCGCAAATCCTTCGACACACCCACCGTATGCTTCAGGGACTTCTCCAGGACGTCCGCCCACCACAGGGACTCATCAGCTGCCGGCAGTACAGACTCCACGCGAGTACACGCCACCGCGCGGTCCACTTCCGCGCCTCTCTTCTCGTCCCGGCGCTCCGCCACCAACTGCAGGTTCACCGCCAGATAGCGGCCCTCCGCCCAGCGCTCTGCCTCCGTCACCACCACCCACGGGCCGGCCAACACCACAATAAAGGCCGGTGGGGTAGCGGAACGGTACAACTCCGAAAGGGCCTTCGCGGGCAAAGGTTGGGGTTTGCCCTCAATCAGCACCGGAGTGAGCAGACGCGACGTTTCGGTATTGAAAAACTCCTCAATAGCCTCCACCGGCAAGGCCTCCAACAGAAGCACCTGGCCGTCCTTCGTGAGGGCACACTGCTCCGCAGTGACCGGAACATCCGCCCGCACCGAAGAGAAATCCTTGAAGGACGCAAGGTTCGTGGGGTAGCCCAGCATGGCACGCACATGGGCATGCACAGCGCGCGCAGCCTCTGCCAGCGCCTTCGGCTTAGAAATCTCCGACACCCCGGCCAGGCCAGCAAGAAGACCCTGGCAGCCCGCTAAGAAACGCGTGCGGGGAGAAACGTGGCCCTCCTTCTCGTCCCTATTCCACAAGCCGCGGAGAGTATTTACCTCCGCCTGGAACGACTCCTTCGTGGCATCAGTGGTGAAGTAGTGCTCAGAAATCCAATCCTCACCAATAATGAGGGAATCGTAGGACGCCACTTACATCACCTCTCCACCGTGGGCAGGACCCGGAACAACAACTAGCAGTGGGTGCACATCTGTCTTATCCGGCATCTGCAAAGCCGCCCACGCCTTCTCCTTCTGTGCGCGCTCCACCGCAGACATGCCATTGAAACGCCGCGACACCGCCACCTCCTGCTGCTTGCCCAACCAGCGGTCGATACGCCTAATCCACGCATCCAGCCGCTGCTGCGCTTCACCCCGCTGCGCAGAGAAAAGCGCCGCCATCTGCGCCTCCGTAGCAGACAACGCCTGGGGAATAAGCGGCTGGTAGCTGGCGGCATCCTCCACCGGACCACGATGCGGAGAGTCCGGGGCGAACCCCGTCTCCGTCACCAAAAAAGCAAGATCCGGCAGGGGAGTAATAGTAGGGCTCACAAACCCGCCGAAGTCCATAAACTTTACCAGATAGAAAGCACGGCTCATCGTCTGGCCACGCTTATTCGAAATCGTGCCCATCACCAGCACAGTAGGCTCATTCACATTCCCCTTAATGGCGAACACCTTATTACGGCCCAACTTCGCCAACGCGCGATCCTCCGCCCACTCCAACACCGGGTGCAAAGGCCCCAAATAGTGGGTGACCGGCCAAGTGGAATTATTGATGCCCTTACCGTCGCGGGCATCCTTCAGCTGGCGCTTGCCCTCCTCCTTCGTGGTGGCAAACTTAAACTCCTCCAAAATATTGCTCTCCCGCAGATACTCCTGCGGCAGACGCAAAAGACGCTGCTTCAAATCCAACGGAGGCACAATGCTGGCAAAAGAATAATGTTCGTCCACTTTGAGGCCGACACCGCCGGCCTCGGGAGAATTCTGCGGCACATTATGGAAGGACTCGTAAAGAGCCTCCAACAAGAACTGGTAGTCAGACTCGTAAAGTGACCAGATGCCGTCCTCAACATCAGTGGACGGAGTCGGAGTGGGGTGCGGCGCAGTAAAACCGAACATGCCGCCATCAGAGACATCACCGTCATCATCGCTAGCACTGCCATCACCGCCAGCAGCAGTGACAGCGCCGGAACCATCCGGGGCGAGACCTAGCTTCGCGAGAATCGCCTCCGGCGAATCGCTCGCCAGAATCTCCTCCGTGGAATGGAACACGTCATCCAGCTGCTGCTTACCCGCCAGCACATCCCGGATAGCCTCCTCCTCCCGGCCAACCGTGTACTCGCCAATAATGGAGCCAGCATCCCCCAACTCCTGGTGCGCCTCATGCTCCTTCTGCAACACCCGCTGCAGAATACGAATATCCCCCGCAAACTGCTTATTCTGCGGATCCAACAACAGATACGTAATCTGCGGATTATGCTCCTGGCCATAGCGATCAATACGGCCATTGCGCTGCTCAATGCGGATAAGCGACCACGGAATGTCGTAGTGAATAAGGTGGTGGCAGCGAGCATGCAGGTTGACGCCCTCCGACGCCACATCCCCCGTCACCAACACACGCAGCTTAGACGTGCCCAACTTGAACTGCTCAATAAGGGCCATCTGCTCCGTGTCCGACATGCCGCCATGCATAATAGCAACCGCCTCCGGCCTAATACCCAGAGCCTTCGGCAGCTTCTCTTGCAGCCACTGCAACGTCGCCACACGCTCGGCAAACACCACCGCACGCGTATCCGAACGGTTCTTCACCCCAATACTCTTCAGGTAGTTCACCAGCTGCAGGAACTTCCCCGACTCCTCCCGCATAGACTGCTTATTGAGCTCCAGGAGTTTCTCCAGGCCGGCGTGCTCGGTACGGACTTTCTGCACGTAGGCGAGGGTGTCCTCGGCGGACATGCCGGTGGTGTCGTCCGAATGCTCCGTGGACTGCTTTGTGGGCTGCTCGGTTGGCGCCGGGCGGGAGAGGGTGGTGCCGGAAGTGGCAAGCGGGGTGGGCGCAGTGCGGGAGGCGGCAGGCTTGGGGTTCAGGAGCTTACTGGCCAGATTCCCGCGCCGGGCCAGAATCGTCTCCTCAAACGCGGCAGGGGAAGACAGAAACGCCTTCGCCAGCGTCCACGGGAACAGGCGATCTACCGACGTGGTTGGCTGCGCGGGATCCGGGTGCAGCCACTCGGTGGCCAACACCTCCGCAATGGCCTCCTCTGCGGGGGAAGGGGCAGCGCCAATGATCTGCGGCTCCTCCCGCTGGGCCCACATGTGGCCCACCTCCTGTTCCACCTCCGGGGAGTTACGGTGGCGGCTGATAATAAGGTGCTCCACGCTCTGCGAATCGTAGTGGTTGGGCGGCGTCACCGACGTCACATCCAGCAGGCGCAGCAGCCGCCCAAAAGACTCCTTCTTACCGTTGTGCGGAGTGGCAGAGGCCAGAATAAGCGCCTCCGTGTTAGGGGCCAAAACCTCTGCCAGCTCATTATTTTGAGTGCTGGAGTTGGTGACATTGTGGCATTCGTCAATAACCACCGCATCCCAGCGCTGCTTCCGCAAGGCCTGACTGTAGCGCGGCTGCTTTAACGTATCCAGGGAAATGATGGCCCGCTTGTAATAGGTAAACGGGTTGCGGGTGGCTGGCAGGACCTGCCGCACCTGCTGAATACCCTCCGAATCCAAACGCACAAAAGGCAGGCCGAAACGGCACCACATTTCGTGCTGCGTCTGCTCCAACACATGGCGGGGAGTGACGATGAGGATGCGCTCACCGCGGCCGCGGCGCACCAGCTCCGACAGCATCATGCCGATTTCCAGCGTCTTACCCAAGCCCACGGTGTCTGCCAAGAGAATGCGAGGGCGCAGGTTGTCCGCATTGAGGAACTTGCGGACAGCAATGTCCTGGTAGTTCAGGCGGTCGACCAGCATACCGTGAGAGACCGCCAGGGAGCTATCCCCGTAGGGGATTGGGGTTTTCCGCAGCAGGGACTCCAGCCACAGTTTGGACCTGCGGTAACGGGAGGACTCATCAGCTACCACCTCCGCCTGCGCCGGGTCCAGGACCTCGATGCGGTCTAGGGCGGAGTAGAAGGCGGCGGTAGTATCCCGTACCAGTTCGGACTGGCCGCGGGCATGCACATGCACCCCGTCTGCCGTCTGTTCAACAAGCGTGACAAGCCATTCCTCGTCGCGGACAATGATGGTTTTGCCTGGGGTAATGTGGTCTATTTTGGAGAGAGGCGTAGCTGATGCTGCGGTCATGATGGGGTGTTTTAGGCCTCGTCGATTTCCTTCAATTTCCGGAGCAGCGTAAGGAACGTGCCGTTCTTCACCCACTCGGCTAGCGTGCCCAGGTAGTAGTCCTCGTTAGTGACTAGCCAGGAGAGTGTGAGGTTGACGCGATCCTCGTCGAGGTTGCCCAGCCATTCCTCGGTGCAGAAATCCTCCGGGCGCATACCCTTAGTACGGTCCGCGACGGACTTCACGAAATGTTCCTTTGACCAGGCGTTGAGGGGCTTCCACAGGAGCGGGTTGTACTCGTAGTGGGTGCCGCGAATGATACCCGACGGCATGTAGCGGCGCTTCTGGTTGAGATACTCGTGGACAATAGGGATCAACTCGTCCTCATGCAGCGCTGCGATCTCGTCGATATATTTCGTCACGTTTTCATACATAGCACCAGTCTAATTGCGGGATGTAACACTCGGACCGAACTGGGGCGGTTGTTTTGGATGAGGCGGTCTAGGTGCGGGGTGCGGGCGGAGGGCAGTGCGGGGTGCGACGGTAGCGAGGTGCTGCGGCGCGGGAGTGCGGTAGGAGTGCGGCAGGAGTGCAGTGCGGGGGAGGCGGAGTGCAGGTGTGCGGATTACATATCTTCGGATAAGTGGTTAGCTTTGTAGGCCGCTCCCCAATTTCGCATGGCGCTGATCACGGGTTCAAGGCTGTAACCCAGTGGTGTTAACTCATATTCGACGCGAGGCGGAACTTCCGCGTAAACAGTTCGCGTAAGCAGGCGGTCGGCTTCCATCGACCGCAAATTGGATGTCAAGACTTTAGCGCTGACTGTTCCAACGGTTCGTTTCAAATCGCTGAAGCGCTGCGGGCCATCAAAAAGATCCCGCAAAATCATGACCTTCCACTTGTTGCCCAGCAGGTACAACGTGGTCTCTACTGGGCAGGCAGGTAACTCAGCAACACTGAGTATCTTTTGGTCACTCATCACCGGTGCTCCTCTCACACCACAGGTTACTATTTGGTTACTAGTTACTCAAAGTAACTATCGTGTTTCTTGTCCCTCGAAAGATGGGCACACTCAAGAGAAAAGAGGAAGCATGAAAATCGCTGTCATTGGTGCACACGGCAAGTCTGGATCACTCATCTGCGAAGAAGCTACTCGACGCGGCCACGACGTAACCGCGATTGTTCGCCGCAACGACCCAGTTAACGCGCAAGCCACCATCGTCAAAGACGCTTTAGATCTGTACGCCTCCGATCTGGCAGGATTCGACGTCGTCGTTGATGCACTCGGATTCTTCACACCCGAAACGCTGCCGCTGCACTCGACTTCCCTCAAGCACATAGCCGACTGCCTTGCGGGAACAAACACGCGCCTCCTTGTTGTAGGCGGCGCTGGAAGCCTCACCGTTGACGACAAGGGCACCACCCTTGACGACACCCCAGAATTCCCCGACGACTTCAAGCCGCTAGCAAAAGCAATGGCCAAGGGCCTCGCTGAGCTTCACGAACGCGATGACGTCAACTGGACATACCTCAGCCCAGCAGCAGATTTCCAAGCTGATGGAGCACGCACCGACCGCTACGCCTTTGCTGGAGAAATGCTCGCCACCAACGACAAAGGCGAATCGTACTTGAGCTACGCGGATATGGCCCAAGCAATGCTGGACGAAGCCGAAAACGGCTCACACACACGCGAACGCATCAGCGTATACACCAAGTAAATCGTAAATCCGTAGTGACCGTGACGGCGGAGGCCTCCACAATCTGGTCCCAGTAAAACAGCAGAGTGGTGTGAGCGTGTTTCCGCGCGCACCACTCTGCTGTTCTGCCAAAACGTACCCACCCAGCGTCCACGACTAACAAGAGTCAAAGTGTATAGACAGCGCTGTCGTAGGGAGGGAAGCACGGCTGTATTCATAGAATTGGGATTCTACGCATAAGGACCCTGATTGTCTGTACGCGCAGTTCGGTCTTTCTCTCCAACCTGCACAGACTTCAGGGACTCGAACCCTGAACAAAACCACAGTTGTTTCTCTTCTCTAGAACCTGCAGATAGACTTCACGATGATGAAACGCTCCAAGCGGAGTAGTTGTTTCTCTTCTCTAGAACCTGCAGATAGACTTCTCTCACCAGTTTCACCGCGTGGCCCCTGGTTGTTTCTCTTCTCTAGAACCTGCAGATAGACTTCTACGGTTGTCCCGGTGCGGTTAAGGAAAGTTGTTTCTCTTCTCTAGAACCTGCAGATAGACTTCGTTTGGCCCCGTCAAATACGGGTTGAAGGTTGTTTCTCTTCTCTAGAACCTGCAGATAGACTTCGCAGCGGCAGGTTGGTGTAGATTCCCCCGTTGTTTCTCTTCTCTAGAACCTGCAGATAGACTTCTGTCTTTTGCGACACCGACGAAGTGAACGTTGTTTCTCTTCTCTAGAACCTGCAGATAGACTTCGCTAGCCCGTAGGCTCAACCAGCTATAGGTTGTTTCTCTTCTCTAGAACCTGCAGATAGACTTCGGGAAGGTTGGCGGTAATGCTGCTGGCTGTTGTTTCTCTTCTCTAGAACCTGCAGATAGACTTCTGAGGGAAATTCGGCAGGCGTGGTCGGCGTTGTTTCTCTTCTCTAGAACCTGCAGATAGACTTCGTCTTGCCGGACGCTTTGGCAACTTGAGGTTGTTTCTCTTCTCTAGAACCTGCAGATAGACTTCGAAGTCTGGTGAGTCTGCTGGCCGTAGTGTTGTTTCTCTTCTCTAGAACCTGCAGATAGACTTCAGAAGACATTGATGACGTTACGGAACAGGTTGTTTCTCTTCTCTAGAACCTGCAGATAGACTTCCCATCAATATCTAGCCAAAATTCCCTGCGTTGTTTCTCTTCTCTAGAACCTGCAGATAGACTTCTATATTTTACCGGTGTCGAGATGGTGCTGTTGTTTCTCTTCTCTAGAACCTGCAGATAGACTTCCTAGACTGCCACGGCACCACATCGATACGTTGTTTCTCTTCTCTAGAACCTGCAGATAGACTT
>JAHABL010000018.1 GCA_018376445.1 Mycobacteriales bacterium | reverse complement strand
GACGGCGGCGCTGGAGGCTGCTGGCGCGACGACGGTGCGGCTCGGCCCGCACGTCATGCGCACCGCCAGCGCCGGGCCGGTGGCGCTGGCCGTGCTGGCGCAGCGCGCGGGGCTGTGGGGCTGAGCTCGTCGCATCTCGATGGAAGACTGACATCGGAGCGCGGCGCTGAGCTCTGGCAGCCGGTTCTTGTTACCTGAGCTGAGGGACGGAAAACGCCGGTTCCTTTCTGGAGAGCTTTGGCAATCATGTATTGGTGACTTCAAGAAAGCAGACCGGTAGCGACTGGGATGTGCGCGTCTTCGCGCAGATGCTCGAGAAGCTGCCGGAGCACGTGCCAGTCTCTGACGCGATGGAGGCTGCCAGGCCGCAGGAAAAGGAGCGGTGGTGGAGCTCTCAGCGGGAGCATATGGTGGCATGGTTTCGGCCGCAGGCGACACGGGGCTCTGGTGCCTTCGTACGTCTCGAGCCCAACCTGTCAGCAGCGAAGACCTATCAGCGCTTCAGCTGTGCCGAGGGACTGATCTCGCTGGCCGAGGCGGTAGGGGTTGATCCGCAGGTGGTGGAACGGGCTGCCCAGGAGGCACTCGCCGTGGACCGTCGCTCAAGATGCGGTGTCGTGCGCAGAGATATTCCATGGAGCCTGATAGCGGAGGCCGCTTTTAGGCTCTCGTAAGGTCCTGAAGGTGAGGATGGTTCGAAGTACCTCGCACGGTGCGGCGCAGAGTTTGTGTCGGTGGTCGGTGAGAGACTGCGAGAGCACCAGGGTGGTGACGATCCCGACGACGAGAATGAGGTCCCATGACCACTCAGACAGAGCGCGCTGAGCTGCACCGAGCCATCTGGCAGGTCGCCAACGACTTGCGTGGCAGCGTTGACGGCTGGGACTTCAAGGCCTATGTGCTGGGCTTCCTCTTCTACCGCTTCATC
Organism: Mycobacteriales bacterium; assembly: GCA_018376445.1. Lineage (GTDB taxonomy): Bacteria > Actinomycetota > Actinomycetes > Mycobacteriales > Mycobacteriaceae > Lawsonella. The sequence goes on along the minus strand of JAHABL010000018.1, from coordinate 12,887 downwards.
TCCGAGAACCTTACGGACTACCTCAACGAGGGGGAGCGCGAGGCCGGCTACGAGGACTTTGACTACCGCTACATGTCTCGGGCCGAGGCGGAGCTGGCGCGCGACGGCATCATCAACGAAAAGGGCTTCTACATTGCGCCCGAGGACCTGTTTGCGAACGTCCGCGAGCGGGCGCCACACGATGAGAACCTTAATGAGACGCTCTCGAGAGTCTTCAAGAACATCGAGGCCTCGGCCTTCGGCACGGGCTCTGAGTCTGACCTGCGTGGCCTGTTCGACGACGTCGATGTCAACTCCACCAAGCTCGGGCGCACGGTCGCTCAGCGTAACGAGAAGCTGGTGAAGATCCTCAACGCCATCGGGGACCTCAATCTCTCCTACGGGGACTCCAGCATCGACGCCTTTGGTGATGCCTACGAGTTCCTCATGACCATGTACGCCTCGTCGGCTGGAAAGTCTGGAGGAGAGTTCTTCACTCCCCAAGAGGTCAGTGAGGTCCTCGCGCGGATCACGGTCATGGGGAAGACCCGGGTCAACGGCGTGTACGACCCGTGCTGCGGTTCTGGCTCGCTGCTGCTCAAGTTTGCGAAGGTGCTGGGCAAGGAGAATGTGGAACGGGGATTCTTCGGTCAGGAGATCAACCTGACCACGTACAACCTGTGCCGGATCAACATGTTCCTGCACGACGTGAACTTCTCGCACTTCTCCATTGCCAACGGAGACACTCTGACCGAGCCTGCTCACTGGGACCTGGAACCCTTCGAGGCGATTGTCTCTAATCCGCCGTACTCCACCAAGTGGGTGGGCAAGGACGATCCTGCGCTCATCAATGACCCGCGCTTCTCGCCGGCTGGTGTCCTGGCCCCCAAGTCGAAGGCGGATCTGGCCTTCACGATGCACATGCTGTCCTGGCTCGCTGTTGACGGGACGGCAGCGATCGTTGAGTTTCCTGGTGTGCTCTACCGAGGCGGGGCCGAGGCGAAGATTCGTCAGTACCTGGTGGAGAACAACTACGTGGACGCTGTGATCCAGCTGCCGCCGGACCTGTTCTTTGGGACGACGATCGCGACCTGCATCATCGTGCTCAAGAAGTCCAAGACAGACAACAAGGTGCTCTTTGTTGACGCTTCCAAAGAGTTCTCCCGCGAGGGCAACAAGAATCGGTTGATGCCTGCGAACCAGGAGATGATTCTTAAGACTCTCCAGGCCCGGCAGGACGTCGAGCATGTGGCGACGCTTGTTGATGCGGCCCAGCTGGAGGAGAACGGCTACAACCTGTCGGTGTCCTCCTATGTGGAGGCAGAGGACACTCGCGAGGAGATCGACATCACCGAGCTCAACGCGGAGATTCAGCGGATCGTGGCTCGTCAGGCTGAGTTGCGCACCAGCATCGACGAGATCGTTGCGGACCTTGAAGGGAGCAACGCATGAGCCGCATTGACGACATGATCCGGCAGATGTGCCCGGACGGTGTTGATTACCAGGAGCTTGGCCGTGTAGCTGTTCTCCGACGTGGGACGGCCATCACTAAGAAAGATGTGGAAGAAGGTGACATCCCCGTCATTGCTGGGGGCACCAAACCCGCGTATTTTGTTGCGACTTCTAATCGATCTGGCGTGACGATCGTCGTCGCGGGATCAGGCGCGTATGCTGGACATGTTAGCTACTGGGATATTCCCATTTTTGTTTCAGATGCCTTTTCCATTCAGTGTAGCGAGGATGTGCTGATCCCTCGCTTCTGTTATCATTTCCTCAAATCTAAGCAAGAAGTCATTCATGCATTGAAGCGTGGAGGTGGGGTTCCGCACGTCTATTCGAAAGATGTCGCAAAAATCTTAGTCCCTGTAGTTCCTGTTGAAATCCAGCAAGAAATTGTGCGAGTATTGGACCAGTTCACACAGCTGGAGGCGGAGCTGGAGGCGGAGCTGGAGGCCCGCCGAGATCAGTATGCATATGCCCTTCAAGAGTTTCTGAGCTTCGATAGTTCTGTCCCCCGAGCTCCGATCTCCTCCCTCTGTCTCGCTTCTTTCTCAGGGGGGACGCCGAAAGTAACTAATCCTTCATATTATGGAGGAGATATTCCTTGGCTTCGCACTCAAGAAGTGAATTATCGCGATATTTTTAAGACTGTAATATGTATTACTCGGGACGGTCTCGAAAATTCGTCGGCTAGGATTGTTCCCGCAGGCAGTGTCGTTGTAGCGATCTCTGGTGCTGGTGTCACGAGAGGGCGTGCCGCGATAACTCGCATTGAGTTGGCGACGAATCAGCACTGTTGTGCTTTGATTCCGCATCCAGATCGCCTTGTTTCGGAGTATCTGTATTATTGGATCGTTCGCTCGTATGGTGCGCTTCGAAAGTTGGGGAGAGGGAATCGATCGGATCTGACTGTTGGTCTTGTGAAAGGGTTTGAGATTCCTGTTCCCCCAGTGAGTGTGCAGAACCGCGTGGCCTCTCAACTCGGTCGGTTCGATGCTCTAGTGAACGACCTGTCATCCGGCCTACCGGCGGAGATCGCTGCGCGCCGCAAGCAGTACGAGCACTACCGCGACCGCTTGCTCACCTTCCCTGAAATGAGGTCCTGACATTGCCTGGTAAGCACATTGAGCTGTTTCTTGTCGATGGTGAGTCCGGGGGTATCACAACAGCTGATGTTTCTGGTTGGACTGGCCATTTGCTCACCGGCCCTCGGGCAGCGCTTAAACGGCTTCTCGCCCGCGAAGATGCCAATACGAACGGCGTGTACCTTCTACTCGGCGATGATCCAAGTGCGTTAGAAAACACGCGCTGCTACATCGGGCGCACTGAGAACTTCGCCCAACGTTTTGTCGATCACGACCGCAAGAAGAACTGGTGGGACCGTGCGGTCCTCATCTCCTCGCGCGAGGACTCGTTCAATGAAGGGTACTGGGGGTACCTGGAGTCCCGTCTTATTGAGATCGCTCAAGCAACCGAGCGATCTACTCTCGACGACAACAAACAGACCCCGCAGCCCCGCAAGCTTTCTGAGGCTCAACGCTCAGATGCCGAGGCGTTCCTCGTCCAGGTTCGGTCCGTCCTCCCGGTTCTCGGCGTGTCAGTTCTGCGTTCTAGCCGGAGCAAGCCAGAGATCGAACGTCCTGACGCTGTTCCCGATGAGTCACCAGTATTCGTCCTTACTCACAGCAAGAAGCATGTCGAGGCCTCGGCGCAAGTCATTGGTGGTGAGTTCGTCATGCTCGAAGGCTCGACAGTCGTAGCTACCTGGAATAATCGAGGCAATAGCGACTCCACACGGCGGGCCTATGAGTCCTACCGTGCTCGTCACACCAAGCTCATTGAGGATGGCTCCATCACTATCCGCGACGGTATCGGGGTCGTTACTCGCGACATCCCCTTCACCTCGCCCTCCACAGCCGGAGCGATCGCCCTCGGGCGCTCCTGCAACGGACGACAGGCCTGGCGCTGGGGTGACAACACCTACGCGGACTGGGAGGAACGAGATCTTCCTACGTCGCCGGCGTCACCGGATCGAGCTGAGCCAGAACAGCGACCTCTCTAGGCCAGTTTCAGCTGCCCTCGCTCTTTTTCACCCCTCACGCCGGAGGACCTGCCCATGACCATCCGCTCAGCACCTGCCGTCGGTATCGAACCGCTCATCCTTACTGATGAGTCAACCGTCGTCGGCAGCTACGAGGCTCCCGATAAGCCGGAGCGTGGCTACGAGTCCGAGGCCCAGCTTGAAGCCGCCTTCATCGCGCAGCTACAGGCTCAGGCCTACGAGTACGTGCGCTTCACGTCCGAGGCTGAGCTCCTCGCCAACCTCCGCACCCAGCTCGAGGCCCTCAACGACTACCAGTTCAGCGATGCCGAGTGGAAACGCTTCCTCGCCGAATCCATCTCCACACGCTCCGGCGGCGTCGATGAGATCGTCGAGAAGACCCGCCGGATCCAAGAAGACCACGTCCAGGTCCTCATCCGAGACAACGGCGAGTCCAAGAACATCCGCCTCATCGACAAGCAACGCATCCACAACAACCGGCTGCAGGTTACCAACCAGTACGTCGTCGAGGATGGTGCTCACCACAACCGTTACGACGTCACCATCCTCGTCAACGGACTACCCCTCGTCCACATCGAGCTCAAGCGCCGCGGCGTCGCCATCCGCGAGGCCTTCAACCAGATCAACCGTTACCAGCGAGACTCCTTCTGGGCCGGAGCAGGCCTGTTCGGCTACGTCCAGATCTTCATCATCTCCAACGGTACCCACACGAAGTACTACGCCAACACCACCCGCTTCGACCACATCACCGAGTCCACGCGCGGCCGGCGAGAGTCCAAGGCCGCCAACTCTGACTCCTTCGAGTTCACCTCCTGGTGGACTGACTCTGACAACCAGCCCATCTCTGACCTCATCGACTTCGCCCGTACCTTCCTCGCCAAGCACACACTGCTCGCCGTCCTCACCCGCTACTGCGTCTTCACCACGCAGCACAAGCTCATGGTCATGCGCCCGTACCAGATCGCCGCCACCGAAGCGATCCTGCGCAAGATCAAGACCTCCAGCCTCAACAAGCAGGTCGGCACCATCGCCGCCGGCGGCTACATCTGGCACACCACCGGCTCCGGCAAGACCCTTACCTCCTTCAAGACCGCCAAGCTTGCTGCCGGCATGGAAGGCATCGACAAGGTCATCTTCGTCGTGGACCGCAAGGACCTCGACCACCAGACCATCAAGGAGTACAACCGCTTCGCTGAAGGCACCGTCTCAGCCAACCAGTCCACCACGAAGCTGACGGCACAGATCAACGACCCCACCGTCCCGATCATCGTCACCACGATCCAGAAGCTGTCCAACTTCGTCGGCCGTCACCGTCAGCACGCCGTCTACGACGGGCACGTCGTCCTCATCTTCGACGAGTGCCACCGCAGCCAGTTCGGTGACATGCACACGGCGATCACCAAGGCCTTCCGCAACTACCATCTCTTCGGCTTCACCGGCACGCCGATCTTCGCGGCCAACGCCGGTACAGGCGGCAACGCCATGCTGCGTACCACGCCACAGGCCTTTGGTAGCCAGCTCCACAGCTACACGATCGTCAACGCCATCGCGGACAAGAACGTCCTGCCCTTCCGCATCGACTACATCGACACCGTCCACATGCGCACCGACGTCGCTGACGCCGAGGTCAGCGCCGTCGACAGCGAACGAGCCCTCCTCGCGCCCCAGCGGCTCAGCCAGATCGTGACCTACATCCGCGAGCACTTCGACGCCAAGACCAAGCGCTCCAGCTCCTACGCACTCGGTCAGAAGCGTGTTCGCGGCTTCAACTCCCTCTTTGCCACCGCCTCGATCCCCGCGGCACGTGCCTACTACGAGGAGTTCCGGCGTCAGCAGGAAGGTCTCCCGAGCGACCAACGGCTCACCATCGGCATCGTCTACTCCTATGCAGCCAACGCCGACGCTCCAGGGGAGACCCTCGCAGACGAGACAGTTGACCCGACGGCGTTGTCCGTCGACGACCGGAACTTCCTGGACCGTGCGATCAAGGACTACAACCAGCAGTTCGGTACCGCCTACGACACCTCGGCCGAAGGCTTCGAGGGCTACTACGAAGACCTGTCACGGCGCCTGACCGACCGCAGCATCGACCTGGTTATCGTGGTCAACATGTTCCTCACGGGCTTTGACTCCAAGACCCTCAACACGCTCTGGGTGGACAAGTCCCTGCGGGCCCACGGCCTCATCCAGGCCTACTCGCGAACCAACCGAATCCTCAACTCCGTCAAGACCTACGGCAACATCGTCTGCTTCCGCGATCTGCAGGAAGCCACCGATGAGGCCATCGCGCTGTTCGGAAACAAGGACGCCGGCGGGATCGTCCTGCTCAAGCCCTACCAGGAGTACCTCCAGGAGTACCTGAGCAAAATCGCCGAGCTACGAAGCGCCTTCGAGCCAGGGGAGAGAATCGACTCCGAGCTCGCTCAGAAGGACTTCATTCAGGCATTCGGAGCCATTCTGCGGCTGCGAAACATCCTCACCAGCTTCGACGACTTCGCTGCCGACGACGTGCTCAGCGAGGCCGACTTCGCCGACTACCGCTCCACCTACGTCGACCTCTACGACGAGCTACGCCACCGCTCGGCATCAGAGAAGGAGGACATCAACGACGACCTCGTCTTCGAGATCGAGCTCGTCAAGCAGGTCGAGGTCGGGGTCGACTACATCCTCATGCTCGTCGAGCAGCACCGGGCGGGCAAGGCAGACGGCGAGGACCGCGAGGTCCCAGTCGAGATCACCCGTGCCATCGCCTCCAGCCCCACCCTGCACTCCAAGCGTGACCTCATCGAGGACTTCGTCCGCTCAGTCTCAGCCAAGGGCGACGTCAGCGAGCAGTGGCGGGCATTCATTACCGATCGGCGCGAGGCTGAGCTCACAGACATGATCGGCGCAGAGAACCTCCAGGAGCCGGGCACGAGGAACCTTGTCGCCGCCGCCATGCGCGACGGCGTCGTCCCCACGGACGGCACGGCCATGAACAACGTGCTGCCCCGCATGTCCCGCTTCCACCGCCCGGTGGCCGGAGAGGACTCCCGCGAGGTCAAGAAGGCGCGCGTCTTGGCGGCGCTGGCTGCGTATGTCGAGCGCTTCCGAGGCCTGGGGGAGGAGTGAGGGCGCGGCGCTATGTGTACCTGGGGCGAAGGGCAGTCGAGGCGAGCGTGGCCTCGCGCTGCCTCTAGAGCCCAAACAGGTCCCGCCAGCTAAAGGTGCTGCGGCGGTAGACGGCGTTGCGCACCGCGCGCTTGGGGTCCTTGACGTATCCCATGCCCTTGCGGCCGTAACCGGGGATGACGGCCTTCTTGACCGCACGCTTGGCGCGCCCGGTGGTGCGGGCCTTGATCGAGCGAGTCAGTGAGGGACGACGCATACCGAACTTCATGACCAGTCCTTCGCGAGTGATGTCCGGGCGGGGAGAGTCCCGGTAACTACCAGGCTAGTCGTGCTGGCTGGCCTCAAGAAGCAACAAGGATTGCACATTCTCTAGTTTTGTCCTGGGTATCGTGAACAGGGGGAGGGCTGTCTCCACGAAGAACTATGACTGAGACCATCGTATTTCTTAAGGATGCGTCTGAATCACTTAGCTGAGGATGGAATTCGCCGCGACCTTCCACAGGTCAAGCTCATTCCAGGCGGGCGGAGCGCCGACGTGGTTGATCGGAACAGCAGGGATAGTGTGCGGGTATGTAGCTAATAGTGTGGGAAGTGTATTGAGACCGTCGAGATTAAATGCGCGTAGCAGATACTGAATCATCGTCAGTTGACCGAAGCAGCGATTCATGACACCGCGGGCTGCGTCGAGAGAGGCGTCCTGTCCTACTCGGGGCATACGAGGCTTGAGTGCATACACTCGATTAAACATGCGCGCATGGTGTGCTGCATAATTGCGGACAATATTCAAAGACTTCATCCAAGAGCCAAGCTGGGCGGCATTGAGCTGTGCATGCACAGCAATGTTCTCGCGTACTTCATCGGGTGCGAGACGATACAGGTGAGTGAGTGACCCAAAATCCATGATTTCGACGGCAGCCCACACAGGTAGCTGGCTGTCGTAATATTTCTTGTAGTGTGACACAAATATCTCTCGCGAGGACGAGAGCTCATGGTGATACCTGTTTAACCACTTGTTGTACTCTGGCGAAGGCTCGTTGCTCGTTCTGTGGCGGGCGAGCGGTCCCAGTCGGGATGGATCCATGTGGATGAGAGGGGCAATGCGTCCCAATTCGTGGCCGAGAAGTGCGCGGAATGTCAGTTCTACAGCGCTTAGTACTTCAAAGACGCTCGTTCGCAGCTGTAGGTCAAATTCGTAGAGGGCGAGTACCTGGTCAAAAGAGGACCCTGGAAGAAAGGAGTCCAGACGTCGTTCGGTTATTGATCCGATCTGTCGAAGCGGATACCAGTATCCGGAGAGACGGTAGTAGTTGATATGCTCAAGGCAATGCTCGGCCTCGGCTTGGTCGTGGATGAGCAGGCCTCTGGAACGTAATAAGTCAACCTGTTCAGCGTAGGTTAAGAAAGTCTTGGGAGTGGGCATCGATGTGTACCCCCTTGATTTCATGGCCGGGAAAAATGAGGACCGGCCCTGGACCCCGAAGGGCGGAACCGGTCGTGATGAACATAGTGTACCAGGTTGACAGGTTGCTCCCGGTGTGAGGTTCCCGGCCACGCCTGGACGAGAGACGTCACGTGTTCGCTTTTTACCGCTGCAGATCTGCTGCGAGTAGCGTGACGGTCGATTATGACGAGGGAGGGCCCTCATGCTCAACCAGCCACTGGCTGACAAGATCCGCCCGCGCACCCTGGGCCAGATCGTCGGTCAGGACCACCTGCTGGGCACCGGTGGCATCCTGCGTTCCCTCTTCGAACGTCGCCTCGCCCAGTCGATGGTTCTCTACGGCCCTCCCGGCACCGGCAAGTCGACCATCGCCTATGTCGCGGCCGAGGTCTATGACCTACCTATGGAGCGTTTCAATGCCTCGATGGAGGCCAAGAGCAAGCTCCAGAAGATCGCCGAGCAGCACTCCGGCCACACCTTCATCCTCTTGCTCGATGAGATCCACCGCGTGGACAAGGGTAAGCAGGACTGGCTGCTGAGCTACATGGAGACCGGCTCCATGATGCTCATCGGCACCACCACCGCCAACCTCGTCATCAGCCTCAGCCCCACAATCCGCTCACGCGCCCATCTCTTTGAGCTGCGGCCCATCCAGCCCGAGGACATGCTCCCCATGCTTGAGCGCGCCTGGGCCACGATCGCCGACGCCGCACCCGACCCTGAGGTGCTGCGCGCCATCGCCCAGTGCTCCATGGAGGGCTCAGACACTGACGCCGCGCTCTACTACCTTACCGTGCTGCTGGAGTCTGGCGACATCGAGACGGCGATCCGCCGCATCACCTGCGCCGCCTACGAGTTGGTGGGACTGGCCGATCCGCAGGTCGTGGCATGTGTGGTCCTGGCCTGCCAGGCCGCCCGGGAGGTGGGACTGCCTCGTGCCAGCAACTTCCTGGCCTAAGCCGTCATCCAGCTGTGTCTGAGCCCCAAGTCGGACTCCGGCCGCTGGTCCTACGAGGCGGCGCGCCAGGACGCCCAGAACCACCAGCGCCAGTCCATTCCCTACATCGTGCGTGACACCCACTACTCCGGCGCCCACACGATCGGCCACGGTGGGATGCTCGATCCCTTCGCCTACCCCTACGGGATCGCGCCCCAGGAGTACCTGCCGGACAGCCTCGTGGGCCGGCGCTACTACCAGCCGCGCGACAATGACCATGAGCAGCGCCTGGCACGGACCTATGAGCAGATCCGGCGCCTGCAGAGCCGGGGCGAGACGCAGCAGTAGCGCCTGCCTGCCTCACTCTCTCCAGGGTGGGGCTTCTGTTAAGACGGCGAGGCTGATATCATCACGCATAATTGATAGCAGGAGGTGTGTGATGGCCAGTGTCATCGTGAGAAACTTGACCGACGATACGCATCGCGCGCTCAAGGCTCGCGCGCATGAGCATGGTCGCTCCATGGAGGCAGAGATTCGTGCCATTCTTGATGAGGCTATTGAAGATCAACCTCGCCGTGGCCTGGGAACACTTCTGAGCTCGATTCGTCAGGAGAGCGGCGGAGTTGACCTAGATATCACGCGTGACCGCTCCGTCTACGAGCCGCTGGACCTGTCGTGATTGTCCTCGACACGAATGTGCTTTCTGAGCCTCTGCGGCGCGATCCTGATCCTCGCGTTGTACGTTGGCTGGATGATCAGCATCCGAGGACCCTTTATGTCACGGCGATGACCCTGGCGGAGCTGCGTGCCGGTGTGGAGGTCCTACCTTCAGGCCGTCGACGCGATCTTCTCCGGGAACGGCTTGAGGAAGAGGTCATTCCGTTCTTCGAGGATCGAGTCCTGCCATTCGACGGCCGAGCCTCACGTGCTTGGGCGCGGCTCCAGGCCCATGCTCGTACTCACGGTCGGCCGTTGCCCGTGATGGACTCGTTGATCGCAGCTGTCGTGATCGCGCGAGGTTATGCCTTGGCTACTCGCAATACTGCGGACTTCGTCGCGACAGGCGTGGAGTTGATCAACCCGTGGGAAGTGGGCGTCTAACTTGCCCGCTCGATCGTGACCTCTCAGACTCCGCTCTGTCCGGGACCATACCTAGGTCCCCGGTGACCCTCCTGATCCGGGCAGTTTCCCTCCATCGTGCGTGACATCCACTGCTCCGGCGCACACACGATCGCCCCTGAGCAGCGCCTGGCCCGGACCTACGAGCAGATCCGGCGCCTGCAGAGCCGGGGCGAGCCAGGCGAGTAGGCCCGGCGGCCTGGCGCCGCCTTCCCGGCTGGACAACACGACCTGACTGATGACGGAAGGAACTCCATGACCTCGACATCCAGCACCATGCCCGCCTTGCTCCTGGACGCGCCGGCTCAGCCTCAGGACCTGCCCGCCGCCCTGCGCCTGGCTGAGGTGCCGCTGCCTCAGCCAGGCCCCGGCCAGGTCCGCCTGCGGGTGCGCGCCTGCGGCCTCAACCCGGTGGACTGGAAGGTCGCCCGCGGCGGGCACGCCTCCTGGACGTGGCCGCACGTCCTTGGCCTGGACATCGCCGGCGTTATCGACGCTTTCGGCCCCGGGGCCGGGGAAGTGGGCGGCTACGCCGTCCAGCTCGCCCACCGCGCCGGGATCCGCCTCATCACCACCGCCTCGCCGGCCAAGACTGAGGCCGTCCGTGCCCTCGGCGCCGACGAGGTGATCGACTACCGCGCTGCTGGATCTCCCCAGGCCGTGGCCGCCGCAGCCCGTGCGTTCACGCTGGGTGGCCGCGGCGTCGACGGCGTCCTGGACACGGTGGACGCCGCCTCCGCCACCGCGAACCTCACTGCACTCGCCTTCAACGGTGCCCTGGCCTATATCGGCGGCCGGCCGGACCTGTCGGGCGTCCCAGGCTTCGCCCTGTCGCCGTCCCTGCACGAGATCTCGCTCGGCGCCGCCTACTCAGCCGGAACGGACCGCGACCGCAGGGCCCTGTCCTCCCGACTGGCCCGTCTGCTCGACGCCGTCGCCGCCGGATCGCTCGACGCGCGCGTGCAGCACGTCGTGAGCCTGGAAGAGACCGGCGCTGCTTACGCCGAGCTCGCCTCCGGCCCTGCCCAGGGCAAGACCGTCTGCCAGATCGGCTGAGGGATCCGTCCCCCACCGGCCCGCAGCGAGCTCACCCGCCAGCGGCCGCTTGCTACTGTCCATGGTATGAGTGAGCCGATCGCTTTCCTGCCCGAGATCCTGGCGTCCCGTGCCCTCCTGCGCGCTCTGAGGTCCGCATGAGCCCGCGGGGCAGGCGCGCGGCCGGCAGCCCGGACGCGCGAGAGGCGATCCTCGTGGCCGCCCGCACCGCCTTCGCACGCGACGGCTACAACACCTCCCTGCGCGGCGTCGCCCGTGAGGCCGGCGTGGACGCCGCCCTGGTCCACCACTACTTCCCGGACCGGGCCCGGCTGTTCGTCGCCGCAGTGACGGGCGTGGGTGAGGAGCGCGGCTTCGAGGCTGACGACGTCGCGACGCGGCTACGCGGGCTGCCCGCCGAGCGCCTGGGGGAGGGTCTGGTCAGGATCTTCCTGGAGGCCTGGACGACGGCGGGGCCCGAGCGCTTCCAGGCAGCCTTCCGTGCCGTCGGGACCGATGAGGCGGCGGTGGCCGGGCTGCGCGAGCTCATGAGCGGTCAGGTGCTCGAGCCCGTCGTCGCCCAGGTGGCTCCCGACCGGCCTCGCCTGCGCACCCAGATGGTGGCCAGCCAGGTCCTCGGGCTCGGGACGGCCCTGTGGGTGATGGAGCTTGATGCCCTCGCGGGGGCAGGAGCTGACGCCCTCGTCGCTCTGTACGGCCCGACGGTCCAGCGCTACCTGACGGGAGAGCTTCCGTAAGGCGGTCCGGCACCTTGCGACGGAGGCTGGTACGCCATATATTCATCACATGATGAAAAACGGCAAGGGTGCCCCGCTCCGTGGCACGCCCTCCCAGGAGGCGCGGCCACCCGCCGTCGTCCGTGTCCGCGGCCTGCGGGTGAGCCGAGGCGGCCAGGAGATCCTGCACGGACTGGACCTGGAGCTGGCGGAAGGGTCGATCACCGGCCTGCTCGGCCCCTCAGGCTGCGGCAAGACCACCCTCATGCGCACCCTGGTCGGTGTGCAGCGTTACGAGGGAGCCGTCCATGTACTGGGCAGTCGCCCTGGTGCGCCAGCTACGCGTGGACGCGTTGGCTACATGACTCAAGGCGGCGCGGTCTACACCGACCTGACCGCACGGCAGAACGTCGCCTACTTCGCTTCCCTCGCGGGCCACCGGTCCCGAGACGTCGAGGACGTCCTGGTGACCGTGGGCCTGGCTGAGATCGCCGACCGCCCGGTGTCCACCTACTCCGGCGGGCAGGCCGGACGCGTCAGCCTGGCCTGCGCGCTCGTCGGCTCCCCGGACCTCCTCGTCCTGGACGAGCCCACCGTGGGCCTGGACCCGGTCACCCGCGAGGAGCTGTGGATGGCCTTCCGTGCCATCGCCGAGGCCGGAACAGCGATCCTCGTCTCCAGCCACGTCATGGACGAGGCCTTCCGCTGTGACCGCGTCCTGCTCATGCGTGACGGGCGCTTCCTGGCCGCTGCCACTGCCGCCGCTCTCCTGGAGCGCACCGGTGCCGAGACACTGGACGAGGCCTTCCTCGCCGTCATCCATGACGCTGACGCCATCGAGGAGAACCGATGAGGCTGCGTACCTACCTCGCCATCACCCGCCGGGTTCTCGCCCAGCTCGCCGCGGACCGACGCACCGTCGGGCTCATTGTGGTGGTCCCCTCGGTCCTGGTGACCCTGCTCTAC
>JAHABL010000001.1 GCA_018376445.1 Mycobacteriales bacterium | reverse complement strand
TCGATTGCGTGTGCCCACCACAGATTTTTGTGTAGAGGAGAAGGAAAATGCGAAAGCAGGTTTTTACCCGACAGCGGACAGCCAGGTGACGTCGATACTTGCGGGGTGTTCTTGACGGAGGGATTCGAGGGACTCGTCCCATGCGGTGCCGAGAGCGAGTTCGATGCCATGTTCAAGATCACCGGAGCGCATGAGTTCTCGAAGGCGGTTTTCTGAGACAACAACGTCCCCGGAGGCATTGGTTTCGCCGTGCCAGAGCCCCAGGTCGGGGGTATGACTAAAACGCTGCCCATTCCAGCTCTCGGTGGCGTCTTCGGTGACATCAAAGGAAAGAATGGGCCATTCTGCAAGAGCCTCGGCGAGGGCCTGCCCACTACCAACTGGCCCAATCCAGTCCACGGTAGTTCGGAGCATCCCAGGGCAGCCTTCTACGGTATGCCACATGAGCCGCCGGGTGGGTAGGGCAGCTTGCAGGGTACGGGCAAGGGTCTGCTCGATCCGTGGACACAGCGCGGCGGGAGCAGCATAAATAGACACCACGCCAGTGGTGGCATCGATAAATGGTGTGGCGACGTGCACGTCGCACCTCCTTCTTCTTCCGAGACGTATGACGTCTTCCCCAACGCAGTACGTTCGATATGGAGGTGTGCGCACTTTTCTCTTGTCACGTTCAAGTCTGCACTAAAGGTTGAGACTTTTCCTCGATTGAACCTCCGACACGCCGCATTATTTGGAAAAAAACTCGCAGGTCAAAGCACATTTTTAACTTTAATATACTTAAGTAACATTAGTAACAAGCCAGCTCGACAACGGTGACACTCTGCCGAATCACGAGTTTCGTCCGCAACGCGCTACACTGGATACGCTCTTTCTGTTCTTACAAACAGCGGAGTGCGTGCCTGTAGCTCAGTCGGTTAGAGCAAATGACTCATAATCATTCGGTCCTGGGTTCGAGCCCCAGCAGGCGCACTTTTTGAATCCCCTGGTAGATATGCTGAAATGCTGTTTTAACAGGGGTTTTACCGATTTTTATATGGTAGTTTTCGGGCGTCAAAATGACCCTAAAAGAGTCTAAAAGAGCTGCTCCTGTTCCCAAATTGTTCCCACGAAAAGGTACGAAAAAAGCGGGGGCACCCAGCATTAACACCAGGTACCCCCGCCAACTCTCTAGGAAAAATCAGGTAGCGCAGGAAACTCACCAGCACGACCGTGTTCGTTCCAGTACACGGCCAGGCGGATGTAGTTCATCGCCCGAGACCGGAATCCCACCGTCTTTCCCGGGGATCATTCATGACAATCCGGCATCAGCTGATGCTATCCGCGCGGGGGAGGCAGAGCTAGTCAAGATCGCGGAACGAGATCAGGTGATTTTCGGCGCACGCTGGTGCGAAGTCGCAAACCTGGCACTGCATATTGCCACGGGTGAGAATGCTAATCAGCATACGTTGCGGGCACGGTGGAAGGACGCGTCCACTCCAACGAAGGCCGCGCAAGCACAGTCGGTAATGCAGCTAGTCTCCGCAGGTATCCTGCCGCCCACCTCTGAGATCACCTACGAGCTTCTAGGATATGATTCGACGACGATTAGCAGGCTGGTCGCGGAGGCACGGAAGAATAATTCCGATGAGCTTTTCCGGATTGCCGCCGGGGCAGCTCGCGGCACTGCGGTTCCTGAGGATAAATCACGAGAACGTTGGATTCATTCTGAGGAACTCTAGACTATGGCATCCACGAAATCTAGCGATGTGAAACTGCCGGTAGAATGGGTGCGTCATTCAACGGAGTTGGAAAGTATTACTGCCGCCGCGAAGCGCCATCTTCTTCACGAGGTGAGCACTAATCCGGGGATGAGCAAAGACGACTTTCTTGTCCTTTATTGTGATGTCACCCATAATTATGGGCAGCTTGCAGCCGATAGCGCGGGTCGGGCAGTGGTGAAGTCAAGAGCCCGTAATAAGCTCCTCGCAGAGTTACCAGAGGTGAAGACACGCTGGAAGGGAGTTCATCCATCGCAGGCGCAAGGAAACATTAAATGGGCGTTAAATGCGAGCAAGGTGAAGTGGAAAAACTTTGACAGAGTGTAGGATACGCAAGATAATGCGGCGGTACTAGCAGCTAATGAGCTTATTTCTCAGGGAAGTTTTGAACGATCAGTACTAAAAGGTGCGCGCGATACTGTTAAGCGGGCGACAACGGAAGCAAAAACCAGGTACTACCGTATCCCATCACCTGGAGCATGCTCGTTTTGTCTAATGCTCGCTGGACGCGGGGCGGTATACACCACTTATGAGGCAGCAGTGGGGAGCCTGAACACTTCTGGGATCGGACGTTATCACGATCACTGCAGATGTGTAGCAGCCGAAGGATACTACACGCAAGGCTCTAACCCAGATAATAAGTACTCTTACGAGCTTCCATCTGTTGTACAACGACTAGCGGAGAAGTGGGCGCGGATTGCGGAAGTCGCCGGCGAAAGTATCACAGCGCAAGAGCAGCTATGGAAACGAATCACCGCAGCAGAGTTCGCAGGCAACGACAAAGACGTATGGATCGAACGAATAGGGCATGACATACCCGCCGACAATATTCCTCATGAGTATGTGTATACAGCCAAGGAACTAAGAGACTTCGGCCTCATCACTGGAAAACCAGCAGAAGAATTGCCAGATGCGAAAAGGTTCATTGAAATACTCACCGGGGAAAAGGCCGACTACTGCCGTGAACTGGGGCAGATGGAAGGTAATGAGCTACAAGGACTACAGGTATTTCTTAAGAAAAGAGAAACAGCCACGCCTGAACTAGCCACGAGCTGGAGAGAGAATTATGTTCTCCAATCACCGGACTTTTTCATTGGAAACGGAACACTAGAGGTTAAAACGATGACAACGTTCTACAAAGGTGACACACAAAACCTCGTTAAGCGCTATACAAGAGCACTTTCGAAAGATATAAAGAAAGGCGCAAAACAATCAGATAGTATCCTGATTAACGGGCGCGGGGGACACATAGACAGAACAATCGCTAGGGACTCGTTAGAAGCATCACTCAAAACTGCCAAGTACGCAAAAAGAGTATTTTTCCTAGGAAAAGACAGTAACGGTTACTACAAATACATATGGGGATAACAGAAAGGAGGGATTCGCATGAGAATCGATGTAGTTTTCATCGACATTGACGGAGCGAAAGTAAACGAAGTCATAGATGTCTTCGTAAAACAAGCACAAGGCCGTATTCGTAAAAAGACAAATTCGGCAGTTATCGCACTACCAGCAGATCCGAACAACGCGAATTCCCCTCATAAAGGCACCTCAGAGATAACCATTACCCAGTACGAAGACTATGTGGGCGTAATGGGGGAACTACCTTACGACTCAAACTACATGCAATGGTCTAACTACCTTTGGTTGATTCTCACAAGAGCACTGCCGCACCACATGCGATTGGAAGTCCAAGACTGCCACGACAACATCATCTATGAAGCGGAACGCCCAGCGGTCTCTGCGGAAAAGCCAGTTGCCTAGCTAACCTACATACCTAAATAACACCCCGCCACCCCCTATTGGGTGCGGGGTTTTCCTCTACCCACCGCCCGTAGCCGCATGGTCGCGCCGAGCTGTGTGGTGTATTGAGCACCCTTCCCAGCCGGGGGTTGTGATGGTTGGGCACTTTACCCACGGTGCTTGTGATGTGGGGTTTGTTGTTTGAGGAGAAGAAATTATGCCAGATCATGTGACGCCGAATGATGTTGCCTACATGTCTGCTGGTCTGCAAGAAGCCGATGAGACGCAAGATGAGCGGTCAGAGGTGAAGGTGAGACAGGGTTTGCGTAGCCATATTGTTGCCACATATTGGGGAAAATGCTTGTTGTGCTGGTGTTGCGTGTTGGTTCGAGCCCTAGCAGGCGCACCTCTCTCCTTGTCGAAGGGTAGCCTTGCTAATCTTCATTCATCTCTCTAACATATGCATTATCACGCATACATTAGAGAGGTTCGGCAATGCAGGCCACTGACTACACTCACCGGTCCGATCACGCTCACGACGACGCTCATAACCACACACAGAGCCACGTGCCGCATAACCACACACAGAGCCACGTGCCGAATCTCACCAATGACAGCCATGACACCGACAGCCATGCTCACGGCGCCACACTAGCTCACGGTCACTCCCACCATCACACCCACGAGCATCACGACGCAGCAGAATTGGCCCACACCCCTCAATGGCGCATCAGTGTCGCTATCGCACTGGGACTCGTTACTGTCATCACACAAATTGTCGTAGGGCTACTCTCCGGCTCACTCGCTCTCCTATCGGACTCTGCGCATGCGTTCACCGATGTCTTCGGCCTGTGCACTGCACTCGTCGCCATCCGTGTTGGAGCGCGTGCCTCCGCCACTCCCCAACACACTTATGGTTTCCGCCGTGTTGAGGTGCTCGCCGCGGGATTCAACGCGATTCTGTTGCTAGCAGTCGCCGTCATCATTGTCGTCGAAGCCGTCGAGCGCCTCATCCATCCCGTTAATGTCCAGGGACTGCCAGTAACGATCGTCGCAGTAGTGGGACTGCTCATGAACTTTTTCGCGTTTCTTGCCATCCGTGGTGGTAAGGACGAGTCCATTAATGTGAAGGGCGCTTATCTAGAAGTGATGGCAGACATGGTGGGGTCGGTGGGAGTACTCATCTCGGGTCTCATCACCTATCTCACGGGATGGGTATATGCCGACATCGTCGTTGCAGTCCTTATCGCCATATGGGTACTTCCGCGAGCAGTCGCACTGCTCCGCCAAGTAGGAAACGTCATCCTACAAGGCACCCCCACTGATGTCGATATGGAGTCCCTTCGCCATGACATCTTGTCCGTGGACGGTGTACAAGCACTCCACCACTTTCATGTGTGGAGCCTCACCACCGGTGACAACATCGGATCCGTCCACGTTGTCACTACCAATCCGCAAGCACGTCAGCACGTACAAGAACTCATGGAGCACACCTACCACCTTCACCATGTGACGGTGCAAACAGAAACACCTGCCGAACAATGCGCGGAGGACGGCACCTGCGTCTAACCCCACACCACTACCTCGACATGGAAGCAACGGTTCCGGTACTAGTCCCAGTTTTCAGCATGAAGAAGGACATCGACCGCTTGCGAATGGCCGGCGGGGCGCACCATATGCTCGAGACGAATGACCCGCATTCCCGCACTGGCGCTGGCAAGATCAGCGACGGTCGGAAGAAGTGCAGAATCCTGTGGGCCCCCAATACCGTGACGGAGGTTTTCGGCAGCGTGCCCAAGATAGAGAAGCGCCCCGTGCGGCTTCAACCAGGCTTGGCTACGCTTCAACACATCCCGCAGCTGATGCATTGGCAAATGCAGGTAAGCACCCAAAATGAGGTCAAATTTGCCGCTGGTGAAACGATCATCGCCAGTAACCTGCGCATCGTAGACCGGTACCCAGCTGCAGACGTCCCCCACTGTATAGACAATCTTCGGCCCCAATGACTCGTGCTCTGCCGCTATACGAATCGCCTCGGAGGAGAGATCAACACCTACTACGTCCCAGCCCATCTGAGCCAGGAGACGAGCGTGACGACCTTCCCCACACCCCAAGTCGAGAGCGGAACCGGGTTCCATAGTAGAGAGCCGTTCCACGACTGCCGCAGCAGGGGTTCCTCCCCAGGGGGCAGGTGTCTCACTGTAGAGGGCGTCCCAATCTGCAGATGCACGTTCGGTCATGTCTTCCACAATATTCCGAAGTACCCTTCTCATGCAATGGGGCTAACAAGGTTCACCTCACAGTATGCACAGCGCTGAATGCACAACTGGAGTGCAGAATGCAGAGCAGCGCTTCGGAATCCAGAGCAAGGGCTACTCTGCGCCGCACACTAATCGAAGATCTCGGGCAGTACACCTCGGGGAAGCTCTTCCACCTCTCCATCTTTAACGACTAAGTGACGCGCTTCTACCTGTTCGATCATGCGTTGGTCGTGGGTGACGACGACAATAGTCCCTTCGCACTGTTTAATCGCATCCTGTACCTCTTCGATGAGGTCAACACTCAAGTGGTTAGTCGGCTCATCCATTAAGAGAATTTCCGGTGGGTTAGCTACGAGCAAGGCCAAGGCTACCCGTCTCTGCTGTCCTAACGAGAGATCACCCACTGGGCGCTGAGCATCTTCAGGAGTGATAAGACCCAGATCGTCTAAGTCCAGCGAGTGCGGGCCGGAGACGAAGGAGTAGAGTTCCGCAGCGCTCTTCTTCGGGTCCTCCCACCGTTGTACTTGCTCCAGGATCGACAAGGTGGCACCCTGACCCACCTGCACTTCTCCCGCTTCCGGTTGAAGTGCACCAGTGATGACGTGTAGCAAGCTAGATTTCCCGGATCCATTTGGGCCGGTGATGATGACAGTTTCGCCAGGCCGGATGGTGAGAGAACCTACGTGGACGCGTTTGGGAACTATCACCCCACGGAGCTTCAGATGGAAGTCCTCTTCGGAACCAGCGGCAACACGTCTACCGCTTGGTGCCTTCGCCAGAGGGGCATTAAATCCCAGCAGAACTGGCGGTTTTGCCACCCCGTTCTCCTCCAATTCCGTAAGC
The DNA here is from genome assembly GCA_018376445.1 of Mycobacteriales bacterium. Classification (GTDB taxonomy): domain Bacteria; phylum Actinomycetota; class Actinomycetes; order Mycobacteriales; family Mycobacteriaceae; genus Lawsonella. The sequence goes on along the minus strand of JAHABL010000001.1, from coordinate 436,226 downwards.
TTTTGGCGCGCGGCTCTAACTCGGCGGGCGATCTGTTTTTCCACTCGACCGCCGGCCAGGTTGTAGGAGAGTTTGTCGTTATCCTGGCGTACACGGCCAGGAGAAACCTCGCGCGCACCCTTCTCAATGGTGGTCTCCAAAAGTTCCCGTTGGTGCTCTTCGGTGCGCCATTGGTGTTCCCATAGCTGACGTTCGTGCCGGCGGTGTTTGTCGTACTGGGTCCAGTTACCGGTGAAGATACCGATACCCTCGCGATTACGCACAATGTCGCCAATATGAGTGCAGGTGGCATCCAAGAAGTCACGGTCGTGGGTTGCCAAGACGACGATTCCCGGGTGCTCTCGGATAGTTTTGGCAACGAGCTCACGCCCGCGCGCATCAAGGTGGTTGGTAGGTTCGTCGAGCAGGAGGATTTCAGGTGCTCTAATGAGGGCAAGGGCGAGCCCGAGACGAGCTCGCTCACCACCTGACATGTCGACAGTGCATTGGTCGAGAAGATGCCCGGAGACTCCCTCTCCAGTCAGACCTAAATTATCGAGAACAACTTCCGCGTTATGCTCAGCACTCCAGGCATCATGGGCCATGACGTCGTTAAAGATCTCGGAATAGCGTCGTTCTGCTTGCGCGGCAGCTTCAGGATCTTCGGTGGTAGCCATAACGTTGGCGGCGTCTTCCAGTGCCTGGAGACGGCGACGGGCAGGCCCGAGAGCCTCCTCGACAAGCATACGGCCGGTGGAGTCGAAGGGGGCCTCGAGCTCCTGCGCTCCAAGAACGCGGGTTCCTTGGTGGGTGACACGACCGGCACTGGGTTTGAGACGACCGGAGAGGATCCACAGCAGGGTAGACTTGCCCACTCCGTTGTCACCAACTAATCCCAGTACGTCTCCTGCGGAAAGCGTGAGATTGATGTTAGCGAGGACGGGGCTACCGGGATAGTCGTAATGGATGTCGGTAGCGACCAGCTGGGCGTCTGCAAAATCTACCGACACATCTACCGGATATGCAGCCTCAGTCATGACATCTCCTGTTCGGACAGACGCAACAGCAGCGCGCTTACTACCTATTATTACTGTTTATTACTATGTTTCCGTCAGTATAAGCCGAAGCGCCTGAGATACCCCCCCCACTGGCAAAATGAGTGTTTCTTAACGATAAAACTTCTTTGCTATGATCTGTATTAATACTTCGATCCACAGATAGCATCTACACGTTAAACAAGTTCTTTCGCACGACGATTACGGTATTAATACATGTCTGCTTGTTCCTATCCCGAGAATGCTCAAATCCGCAGACTGTTTACACTTAGCGGTTTAACTCTTCGGGAACTACGAGAAGCCACCCAGCTCTACGATCGACGATCCTCAGTGCGCTGGATCACTGGTGGAGTCAAAGTACCCCAGGAAGTTTTTGACTACCTCCAGAGCACTATCGAAGGTTATTTCGAATACTGTCAAGAAGTCTGCAGCTCCATCGAAAATAAAGAGCTGCTCGACAATAGCGAAGACGAGGTTGTAGAACTCAAGTGTTTCCGCAACCAAGAAACCTACGAAGCCAGTGAAGAAGCGACACAATCTGGCCTCAGTTGGGGGCAGTACAACGCACGTCTCAACCTGCTCTACGCCATTCTTCTGTCACGGGGACACATGGTGCAGTGGACCTTCCACGAATAGCCGACAAGGTAAATAAAACATTCCCATCGTTACGCTTGCTTCATCACAGTGAAGTAAGCGTTTTCTGTACCCGCCCATTTTCCGCACCCCAAAATAGGGTAAAAAAAGCTCCCCCAGTTGGACTCGAACCAACAACCCTTCGATTAACAGTCGAATGCTCTGCCAATTGAGCTATGGGGGATTAAACACCTTGGTGTTACGAATGGATAGCTTACCTACCCACCCCACAACTCTCCAAATTGCCAGGTGGACAGGGGGAAAAGTAGGTGAAAAGCAGGTGTACCGATGCGCTGTCAGAAAGTTCCGATGGCGAGTTGTTTCAAGGTGGCCCGGTATTCTTCCAGCGCCACAAGATCCTTAAACATGTCGTGGTAGTCGGGGTCAGTAGACGGATTCTTTCGCTGTAAGGCAGCTTTCAGCTCGGCTACTTGTTGCCCCACCCATGCTTCCTCAAGGCGCGCGAAAAGACCCTCCGCATAACTGACCATATGCTCCTGGTCTACTGGCATATCTTCGACGGCGATCTCCGATACCACACCCTGTACCACCAGGTCGTCGATATGTTCTTGAATGGACGGGACCCAGTTATGGTCCACCACCGCATTCGTGCAGCCTCCTACTGCTTCGATAGCATCCCGGATGGTGCGGTAGAGCGGGTAGGTGAAGGCGTCGGACCCCAACGCGTCAAAGCCAGCTCCGGCAGTGTGAGGATACTGGATGGCGAGGCGCACTGCCGCGCGCTGCCGCCCCTCTTCACTACCTTCAGAGGGTTTGCGGGGATGCAGCATCCGAGGCTGGCTCTGACTGGCCAGCCCACCTGAAGCTCCTCCCGTTCCAGTACGTGTAGAGAAGGAAGAAGCACCTCGTGGGCTCCGCTGCGACCGTCCTCGCTGCGTCCGTCCACTCGGACCTCCTGCCGGCATCCGCCCTGCGGTACGCGCGGCTTGTCGCACGCGATTCACAATTTCGGTGGGATCGTGCCATCCTACCCAGCCGGAAAGCTGGCGCGCATACTCGTCTCGTAGCGCCGCATCATGAATAGCTGCAACAACTGGGACAAGACGTTCGAGAGCTGCTACCCGCCCTTCTGGGATGGAGAGATTAAAATCTCTCAGTAGGGAGCGGAGCGCAAACTCGAACATCGGAATGCGGCGTGCAATGAGATCCCGTACGGCGGCATCTCCTTCGGCCTGTCGCAGCTCACAGGGGTCCATTCCGCCCGGCGCAATACAGACAAATTTCTGGCCGGCGAATTGCTGATCGCCGGTAAATGCCTTCATGGCAGCTTTTTGACCCGCTTCGTCTCCATCGAAGGTGTAGATGATCTCTCCCCGGTAGTAGTTATCATCCATGAGGAAGCGGCGCAGAATAGCCAGGTGATCATCACCGAATGCGGTACCGCAGGCGGCAACGGCGGTTTTCACACCAGCTGCCCACATCGCCATCACGTCCGTATAGCCTTCCACGACGACGCACTGGTGTGATTCGGCAATATACTTTTTGGCTTTATCGAGTCCAAAGAGAACTTTGGACTTTTTATAGAGCATGGTTTCGGGAGTGTTCATATACTTCCCGAGTGTGTCGTCGTCGAAGAGTTTGCGTGCGCCGAAACCAATCACTTCCCCGCTGGGGGCGCAAATGGGCCATAAGAGGCGACGATGGAAGCGGTCGATAGGGGTTCCTCGCGAGCCCATCTTGGAGATTCCGGCGGCCTCCAGCTCATCGAAGGTGAAGCCTTGTTTCTGCAGGTGACGAGTGACAGTGTCCCATCCTGCTGGGGCGTAACCGCAACCGAACTCTTTAATGGTGTCGACATCAAAACCCCGTTCCAGGAGCATGTCGCGGGCCGGCTGCGCCTCCGGGGTTTCCAACTGCTGCTGGTAGAATTCGTGCGCGGCTGCGTTGGCTTGAAGTAGCCGTCGGCGCGTCCCTCGCTGCTGGGGGGTGGTGGCGCCGCCTCCCTGGTAGTGGATGCGATAGCCGATGCGGTCAGCTAGCTGTTCCACCGCTTCAACGAACGTGACATGTTCCATCTTCATGAGGAAGCTGAACACGTCACCTCCCTCCCCCGTAGAGAAACAGTGGTAGTAGCCGTGGTTGGGGCGAACGTGGAAGGAGGGAGTTTTCTCGTCAGTGAAGGGGCTCAGCCCCTTGAGAGAATCGACACCGGCGGGTTTCAGCGACACGTATTCCCCGACGACGTCTTCGATGCGCACCAGGTTACGGATTGCCTCAATGTCGCTTTCTGGAATCCGTCCCTTGGCCATGGTTTGAGGATACCCCATGCGGGCGAATGCCAGCGTGCCCTAGCCCCACCCTGCTTGCAGACCAGCGGCAGCTTTATCGACACGTTCTAGACGAGTTTCGGTGTACGAGGCGATCTGGTCGACCACGATCCGCATACGGCGGGCATCATCACCCACCGCACAAGCTACTTTCCAATCATCCCAAAAGACCGGGTCAAGGCCGCCCTCACCAGTCTGCAACAGCCAGCTCGCCACTCGGAAAATACGGTCATATTGACGCTCCTGTGCCTTCAGGTGGTCCACATTGTGCATGACGTAGCGGACTGCCACCGTCTTAAGAAGCCCCACTTCCGCTTCAATGTCGTGCGGGATCGTCAGATCGCCCCGGTAGCGTCCCAGTTCTCCCGCGTAGTGAGCCCGGGTGGCGGCGATTGTGGAGTTAACGAAGCGTCCTACTAGTTCTGACGTGAGTTGTTTGAGCGCCACCAAGTTACTCCGGGAGCCAAAGTAATTCCCGGACCCCACTAGCGTCCCAGAGTTGGAGACACAGGTGTCAGCCACTTCCCGTACATGTGGTAGCTCCCAAAGGCGGGCAGCAGCGGCTGCAACACGGTCGGCGGAGAGTCCAAACGTGGCATGGGCATCTGCTGCCAGGGCTGCAGCTTCCGAATTGTCTCCTAGTACCCGTAGGTCAATACGACCGGCCAGAATCCCATCTTCGACATCGTGAACTGAGTAGGCGATGTCGTCCGCCCAATCCATGATCTGTGCTTCCAAGCACTTATGGCCGGTTGGCGCGCTGTCTCGAATCCAAGCCAGGGTATCTGCGTCATCGGCGTAGGCCCCAAATTTTCGCACCCCCGGACGACGAGTCCACGGATACTTACAGACGGCATCGAGTGCTGCGCGGGAGAGGTTAAGGCCTACCGACATCCCCTCTCTGCCAAGTACCTTCGGCTCAAGGCGGGTGAGAATCCGCAGCGTCTGTGCGTTACCTTCGAAACCTCCGCAGCTAGCTGCAAGATCGTTGAGAGCATGTTCTCCATTATGACCGTAAGGGGGATGCCCAATGTCGTGTGCTAGGCCGGCGAGCTCCGCGAGATCTGCATCGACGCCCAGCCCTGCCGCGATGCCCCCGGAGATTTGTGCGACTTCAAGGGAATGGGTCAGGCGCGTGCGTGGCACATCTCCTTGCTGAGGACCCACCACCTGAGTTTTATCCGCTAACCGTCGCAGTGCACCACTATGGAGGATGCGGGCACGATCGTGGGAGAAGGGGCTCCGGCGATCATAGTTGCCAGTTTCCCCCAGTTGCGCCGCCTTTGGTCGCTCTGGGAGGCGTCGGGCTAGGTCATGATCGGTATATACACTCATCTCGCCCCCATTCTAGCGAGCGGGCGGGGTCCACTGCCTCTTCTCCATACAGCGGTGCGAAACTCCAGTAGTCTTAAGTCGGAGAGTTCTTACAACCTCTCTACTTTGTTGTCCCCTATCTCCGTCCGTCTATGGATAAGGGAGGGTCTCTGTCCCCATGGTGAACGTTCTCAAGCGTTGTTGTGTCGCTCTTCTCCTCACGCTAGGTGTGCTGGCGGGGTCTCCCGCAGCCAGTAATGCAGTGGAGCCCTTTGCTATGCCGGATAGCACAGACGTGGTGGCACGCAATACCACACTTTCTGAGACTGATCAGGTAAAACTCGAGGATGCTGCGGTAGATGTCCGCCAACAACTGGGCCTGGATATCTACTTCGTCTTCGTCGACACTTACGGAGACCTCACCCCAGCTGGGTGGACCAAAGAATTTGTGTCCCTGTCCGACATTGCGGGGCCGAACTACGTTGTTATCACCGTCGCGACGCAGCAGAGAGAGCTCTACATTGGGCAAGGTGGCTCTCTCACCACCTACCAGATGCAAACGCTGATGAATAAGTATCTCATCCCCTCCTTGCAGCAAAGTGATGCTTCCTGGGGCAACATTGGCCCCGCCACAGTAGAGGGCTTATATGCGGTGCGGAGTTCCCAGCCGGCTGGATCCACTACTGATGACAACGTTCCCCTCGGGTTAGGCGCATTCATCCTCGCACTTGTGGCTGCCGCCGCGGTTGCTATCTACTATGTGGTCCGCCGCTTGGCCCGTCGCAAGCGCAACAATGAAGCAGCCATGAACGCACTGGCTAACCCACAATGGGGCGCCCCCAACCCCCTCGGGGCGGTGCCACTGGGCACGCTGCATCAGCGGTCAAAGGAAGTGCTCATCGCTACCGATAACGCCATCCGGCAAGCTAACCAGGCGGTCCTTAACGCTCGACAGGAATTTGGAGATGCGGCAGTGGAGCAGTACCAGATCGCCCTCCAGAAGGCCTCCGCGCATCTACGCCAGGCTTTCACAATCCGCCAAGAATTGGATGACGCTTTCCCCGAAACACAACAACAGCAACACCAAATGCTGACGGAATTACTCCGGCACTGTGACGATGCCGGCAAGCTTCTCAATGAGAACGCCACCCAGTTTGAGCAAATGCGCGACATCATGGCCGATCCACAGTCCCGCATTGCGAATCTCACCCTTCGTACTGTGGAAGCACGTGCGCGGTTGGAGCCTGCCCGCCAGACCATCTCATCGCTACAGCAACGCTATAAGCGGCTCAACCTGGAAACAATCGAAGCGAACGTCCTTGGTGCAGAAGAGAACATCTCCCTTGCAGAAGACTCTCTGGATGGTGCCCGGCAGGGACTCAAACGCCCCAGCGAGGAACACTATCCAGTAGCACCGGCGATTGTGCAAGCAGAAAAGCTCCTTGCCCAGGCAGAGCGCCTGCTTGCCGCAGTGGATCATGCTGACGAGGATATTACACACGCGCAAGCCAGCTTGCAGGGGCAAAAGGAAGAGCTCACCAAGACTCTGGCAGAGGCCGAGAGTTTCCTCTCCAGCCCACTCGCGAAGAGCTCCACCGTCAACACGAATCCAGTGCAAAATGCGGTCAACTTGGCTCGTCAGGCACTCAAACGCGCCGAATCACGCGGGGAGGCTATGCCACTCCCCTGCTATAACGAGCTGGTCGCTGCCGACACTAGCTTGCAGTCCACTCTCATCTCAACTGAAGGGCAAGCCAACACCCTACAGCGACAAAAAGAGACCGTACACCAGGCTATTATTACTGCTCAGCAACAAGTGCGGGCAGCTCAAGACCTGGTGAATACTCGGACGAATATTGTGCAGGCAACCGCCCGTACGCGCCTCTCACAGGCGCAAACTCATCTGCATATGGCAGAACAAGTGGCAGAAACCGACTATCTAACCGCTCTGCAAGAGGCCCAAAAGGCCATGATGATGGCACAGGAGGCCATTCAGGCAGCCGCACACGACCAGCGCACTTATGCCACAATGTACAACCGGGATCAGCGCATCCGCTCTGGCACCAACGCCAGCAGCTTCCTGGGCGGTATGCTGTTGGGCAATCTACTGAGTGGCGGATCGTCCTACAACAATGGCTGGTCCGCAGTCAGCAACGGGGCTGTCGGTATTGCTCGTTCTTTGGGTAACTCGGGAGGGTTCTCCGGCATTGGAGGATCCTTCGGCGGACCATCTGGAATAGGCGGTAAGTTCTAAGGAGACGTTCCCTACATTGTCTTATCGAAGATAGGCGGCGGAGGTGTCCCCTCTGCGGGGCCCTCACCAGGTGGCTCAGTGTCCGCGGGGAATCCGTCACCTGGCTCGCTGGTGGCGGCGTCTTCTGCTGCCTGCATCTGCGCTTGGTGAACCTGCTCTTCCATCATCTGTAGTCCCTTGAGATGGGACTTTGCGCGACGAGACTTGTCGCCTTTCACCTTGCGCAACATTTCCGCAGCCGCAGAATCCAGACTCCAATCGGGAATCACCGGAAGCGACCAGCCGAACAGTTGTGCAGGCAGGCAGAGAGCAATACCGGTAATGGTGCCGGCGATCATACCCACACCGGGGTAACCGATGCCATGCACCATGGTCACAACGGCTGCACCAGCGAGTGCTGGGGTGGCATAGAGTGTATTACCGCCGAACACTTCTGGGGTACGGCCCACCAAGATATCGCGTGTAACACCACCACCCACCGCGGTAATAACACCCAACACAAGTGCGGGCCCTACACCTAACCCGGCGGCGAGCGTCTTTGAGGCACCCGTCGCCGCCCAGGATCCAATCGTCATGGCGTCGACCAGGCTGAAGAGATTCACCCAAAACTTTCGCCCGTCAATACGCAGCACCATGGAGATAAATACGCCACAAACTGCTGCTACCAGATAGGCATTGTCAGTCAAGGCAATGGGTGTGAGGTTGAGCATGAGGTCACGCAAAATACCGCCACCCAGTGCGGTGCTAATACCCAGGATAAGAAAACCAACCAGGTCGAACTTATGACGGCGTGCCACAGTGCCACCTAAGCAGCCTGCGCCAACGACGCCCGTCAAGTCGATGACTCGAAAGACGAGCTCCTGATTCAGGAGAACGCCATCCATCTAACCTGGTCGATTCCTTCGAAAGTGGGTGTACAGGTAACTATGTGGCACTCGAGAGTGTACCCTGCTCCCATTGTCCTCCGTGAGGCCACGAGGCGCACGGGCTGTTAGCTAACAGCCACGCATTCGTTCAGCGAGGTAATTCTCCACATTGTCGAGCGACACTCGTTCTTGACTCATCGTATCGCGTTCACGGATGGTGACAGCCTGATCGTCCTTCGTGTCAAAGTCGACGGTAACGCAGAACGGAGTGCCGATTTCATCCTGACGACGGTAGCGCTTGCCAATACCTTGCGCATCGTCGAAATCGACGTTCCACCGCCGACGCAACTGGTTTGCGAGGTCACGGGCGACCGGACTGAGCTCCTCGTTACGGGACAGCGGTAACACTGCAGCCTTAACGGGTGCCAGACGCGGATCAAGGTGGAGCACCGTGCGCTTGTCAATCTTGCCATTCGCCTTTGGGATTACCTCTTCCTCGTAAGCATCTACCAGGAAGCACATCAGGGAGCGGGTCAGACCAGCCGCAGGCTCAATGACATAGGGGATAAAACGTTCGCCGGTACCCTGCTCGAAGAAGGAGAGGTCCTCGCCAGAGTGCTTGCTGTGAACCGTGAGATCGTAGTCAGTGCGGTTCGCGATGCCTTCGAGCTCACCCCACTTGGAGCCAGTGAAGTGGAAGGCGTACTCAATATCGACAGTGCGCTTCGAGTAATGCGAAAGCTTCTCTTTCGGATGCTCGTAGAGACGCAGGTTGTCTTCCCTCACGCCGAGGTCGGTATACCACTTCCAGCGCTCATCGATCCAGTACTGGTGCCATTCTTCGTCCTCTCCCGGCTTGACGAAGAATTCCATCTCCATCTGCTCAAACTCGCGGGTGCGGAAGATGAAGTTGCCGGGAGTAATTTCGTTACGGAACGACTTGCCGATGTTGCCGATGCCGAAGGGGACCTTCAAACGAGAGGTCGTCATGACATTCTTGTAGTTAACGAAAATACCTTGGGCCGTTTCCGGACGCAGATAGTGCAGACCTTCCTTATCGTCAACGGGGCCAAGGTAGGTCTTCATGAGTCCAGAGAAGGCCTTCGGCTCGGTCCAGTTGCCCGGCTGTCCGGTTTCCGGATCCGGTACATCTGCCAAGCCATTAGCGGGGGCGTGGCCGTGCTTCTCTTCGTAGGCTTCCAAGAGGTGGTCTGCTCGGTAACGCTTGTGAGTGTAGAGGGATTCTACGAGCGGGTCGGTGAAAACCTCGACGTGGCCGGAGGCCTCCCACACCTGGCGAGGCAAGATGATGGACGAGTCCAAACCGACGACATTGTCGCGACTGCGCACCATGCTGTTCCACCATTGGCGCTTAATATTGTCTTTGAGTTCGACACCGAGCGGGCCGTAATCCCACGCGGAGCGGGTGCCACCGTAAATCTCGCCACACGGGTATACGATGCCCCGGCGTTTACACAAGTTAGCGACGGACTCAACGAGGTTATTTTTGGCCACGGCCATGAACTCCTTTGAACATGCCAGATGTGAAGTCTCTGCAGCAAAATCTTAGCAGGCACCGCTGTTAAACCCCATTTGAGCAGCAGCGGCGTAGATTCCCACAACTACGTACTTGCCAAGCTCGCTATGATGTAAAAAGAGTTGTCACTGAACAGACTCACCGCAGGATTGAGAGACGGGGGCGCAGAATGGCAGAAGCACCGGAAGAACACTCCTCTGGCTTCGTGGATAAGGATCTGGCAGAACTTCCTCCACATAAGGTGATGGAGGCTGCCGGTACTCTTCTGCAATCTCTTACTGCCCCTGCTCGCATCGCGATTATTGTCCAGCTGCAGCATCGTCCGTGTTGTGTGCACGAATTGGTGGCAGCACTGAATATTCCTCAGCCAGCGGTGTCCCAGCATTTGCGGGTGCTGAAGAATGCCGGCGTGGTGAAGTCCACGCGTCGAGGCCGTGAGCATGAGTACTCTCTGGTCGATGAGCACCTGTCAGAGATTGTCAACGACGCACTGTGCCACGCGGAGGAGATTCTCCACCATCGGTTCCTGTAGCCTGTTTCGGCATATCCCCACTCCCCTTTAACTCCCCACTTTTAGGTGTTTTTGACACCCCCAAAACGGCGGTCGCGGCGGGCGTACTCGTCAAGTGCTGCCCATAGATGACTGCGGTCAAAGTCTGGGAATAACACATCCTGGTACACCATCTCGGCATAGGCACTTTGCCACAGGAGGAAGTTACTGGTGCGTTTTTCCCCGGAGGGGCGAAGGAAAAGGTCTACATCCGGCATTTCGGGCACATACATCAGGTCAGACAGCGTCTTTTCGCTGATGTCGCGAGGATCGAGCACACCTTCTTTGACAGCCATCGCCAGACGGTTAGCGGCATCGGTTATCTCTGCACGTCCTCCATAATTGACGCACATGACGAGGTGCATATTGTCGTTATGCTGCGTGAGTTCTTCCGCAATTTCGAGTTCTTTGATGACGGACGGCCACAAACGGGGTCGGCGTCCTGCCCAGTGAATCCGAACTCCCATCTCATTGAGTTCATCCCGCTGCCAGCGCAGGACATCTCGGGAAAAGCTCATGAGGAAGCGGACTTCTTCGTAGCTGCGAGTCCAGTTTTCGGTAGAGAATGCGTAGGCGGAAAGCCAGGGTACCCCCGCTTCAAGGCAGGCACGACAGGCCTCCAACAGCACCGCCTCACCCCGTCGATGCCCTTCGGTGCGGGTCATCCCCCGCTGTTGGGCCCAGCGTCCATTCCCATCCATCACCAGCGCAATGTGGCGGGGTAGAAACTCGGCGGGTATCGCGGGAGGAGCCGAGGTGAAGTCATGTCCTTCGAAACAGGGATCCATCTGCGGGCCTCGCGTATGAATACGGATCTCCTGGTCGGGCAAGAGGTCTTCAGTGACGGGCACGTCGTCGGCATAGGTGCGCGCGCCCTCCACCTCACGGAGCGAATGCTGTTGGATAGCGGAGAGCGTGGTGCCGGAGAGCCGTTTCCTGCTCGTTTCTGAGCTGGTGAAGAAATCGGCGAGCTTGTCGCGCCATGAGCTCATCGACGCTGTCCTCTTTCTGCCTCGTCCGCCACATCGAGGGCGGTAATCTTCCGTTCCGTATGCCATTGTAGATGGGCAACGACTAGTCGGTGGGCTTCCTCTTGCACCCTCTGACCAAGCTTTCGGTCTCCGGCAATGACATCAGCGCGCTCCCACCGCGCATCCCGTAGCGCCCGTAGGTAGTCGAGTACACCGAACATGGGGGTGGCGCTGTCGGGGGGACGATGCTGAGCACAGACGACTCCCCCTGCCGCCGGATGGAAGGCCTGGTGTGGACCTTTCGCACCGCATACTGCGCATTTCTCCAATTCGGGCGCCCACCCTGCCTCCGCCATGGCACGGAGCAGATAGGTATCGACCATCTGTTGGGGTTCCCGCCGGCCTTCCGCCAAGGCCCCCAGTACCCCCACGGTGAGATCGAAAAGACGTGGGTTGGGCTGCTCTTCACCCAGCAATCGTTCAGTGGCTTCCAGGATGGCAGCTGCCGCTGTGTACCGTCCGTAGTCGGACACAATGCGGGAATTAAATGTTTCGACCGTCGCCGCTTCGGTGATGGTACGGAGATTGCGTCCGGGGTAAATCTGTACGTCAGTAAGAGTGAAGGGTTCCAGTCTCGCCCCGAAACGAGAGCGTGAGCGGCGGATGCCTTTGGCTACACATCGTACGACGCCATGCCCACGAGTGAAGAGCACGATGATGCGGTCTGCTTCCCCCAGGTTGTAATGGCGTAACACCAGCCCCTGGTCCCGAAAGGACGGCATGGTTAAAAACCCAGCTTACCTAGCTGTTTGGGGTCGGTTTGCCAATCCTTTAGTACCTTGACGTGGAGATCCAGGTAGACGCGCGTACCAAGCACTCTGCTCATGCCCTGGCGTGCACGCTGGCCAACCTTACGCAGACGTGCCCCTTTCTTGCCAATGACAATGCCTTTCTGGCTGTCCCGCTCGACATAGATTGTGGCGTGCACTACCGTGCGCCCCTCATCGTCGGGGTCCGGGTATATTTCTTCGATGCTGCAGGCAATAGAGTGCGGGAGTTCGTCCCGCACATCCTCTAGGACTGCTTCCCGGATGAGTTCGGAGAGGAATTTTTCGGTGTCGTCATCGGTGAGTTCGTCCTCTGGATAGAACTGTGGGCCGGCTGGGAGAAGGGAGGTGAAGACATCGACGACAGTATCGACCTGCTCCCCAGAATTAGCGGAAACCGGCACGACTTCTGCAGCAGGTCCGAGGAGTTCGGACACTGCTATGAGCTGTGCGGCGATCTGGTCGCGGGAAACTTTGTCGATTTTCGTGACGAGGCCGATGACTGGAGTGTGTGGGACATTGGTTCGCACCTGGTCTAGAATCCACCGGTCTCCTGGACCGATGGGTTCGTCCGCGGGGATGCAGAGGCCAATAATGTCCACGCCCGCAAAGGTGTCTTTGACGAGCTCGTTAAGTCGCTCCCCGAGGAGTGTACGGGGGCGGTGCAGCCCCGGCGTATCGACCACGATGAGCTGTGCCGTGTCAGTGCTGATAATCCCGCGAATGGTGTGGCGAGTGGTTTGCGGCCGGTTCGAGGTGATGGCGATCTTCTGGCCCACCATGGCGTTGGTGAGCGTCGATTTGCCGGTATTCGGGCGGCCCACAAAGCAGACGAAGCCCGACCGGTATGGGGCGTGCGGCTGGTCTACAGAATGTTCAGTCATCCTTACCTTCATCCTCGTCAGCGGGGGTCTCTTCGGATACCGGGAGGATCTTTTTTACCAGCACGGTAGTAACGCGACGGCGGCCGCGGTGGTCATGCCCGGCCTCTGCCACCAAGTCCAGCGTATCCGTGTGAATATGGGCTCCCGGTAATGGCACGCGACCTAGTTCGTAGGCCAGTAATCCGCCGACAGTATCAACTTCGTCGAGTAGTTCTTCGCTGAACTCTACCCCGACAGCTTCGGCGAGGTCGTCAATGGAGAGGCGGGCGGAGGCACGCCACCGGTTGTCACCCAGCTCTTCGAGGGGAGCAACTTCGGAGGCATCATACTCATCCGAAATCTCACCAACGATTTCTTCCAGAATGTCTTCGATGGTGATGAGTCCAGCCACCCCACCATATTCGTCGATGAGGACAGCGATATGGTTCCGCTTGGCGCGCATCTCATCGAGGACGTCATCAAGACTCTTTGAATCGGGGATGAACCAAGCGGGACGCATCAGTTCACCGACGGTGACACTATCTGCGTCTTCCACCTCCGAGTAGGTATAGGCGACAAGATCTTTGAGGTAGACGGTACCCACGACGTCATCGACGGTGTCGGCGATGACGGGAATGCGGGAGAATCCAGACTTCACCGCAAGTTTGATGGCTTGGTTAGCGGTTTTGGTGGACTCGATCCATACCATATCCGTACGTGGAACCATGGCGGAGCGGGCATTATTGGTACCTAGTTGGACGACGGATTCGATCATCTCGCGTTCGTCGTCTTCAACGGCACCTCGTTGTTGCGCGAGGGTGACGAACTCCTTGAGCTCAATGTCGGTGGAGAAGGGGCCTTCTTTAAATCCTTTACCGGGAGTTACGGCATTGCCGACACGGACGAGAAGGCGGCTGATGGGCCGGAAGACCCAGCCGAAAGCGATAAGTAGCGCAGCAGTATAGCGCAGCACTGTGTAGGGCTTTTGCAGCCCAAGAGTGCGGGCTGACACTCCCGCCACCACGTAGCTGCAGAGCACGCTGACGATGCCGGCATAGACCAACGCCCAGGCGGTTCCGGTACCTCGACCCTCCATTGTTCCCACCGTTTCCAGGAACAACGTCGCGAAGAGGATGGTGGCGACGAGTTCGAAGGTGGTGCGAAGGAAAACAATAAGGGCCGAGTAGGTGTCTCGGTGCTCCACCACGTAAAGCATCTTGCGGGAACCCAATTCGTTCTCGTGGGCGATTTCGACGACACGAGCGGGAGAAACGTTATTGAGGGCGGTGTCTTGGGCTGCGCAGAGAGCTGCGAAGACCATGAGAATGAGTCCGAAGACCAGACTCAGGATGGCAAGCAAACTCATAATGTGGTGGATCTATCCCTTTCACACGCGACTATCGCGCTGGTCATACCACTCCGCGAGGAGGGCGTTTTGGAGCGAAAACATCTCCTGCTCTTCGGCAGCTGTTGCGTGGTCGTATCCCAGTAAATGCAACACACCGTGGACTGTGAGGAGCGCCATCTCATGCCCGGCCCCGTGTCCAGCACGTTTAGCCTGGTCAGCGGCAAATTGCGGGCAGATGACAATATCTCCCAGCATGGCCGGTCCGGGTTGGACCGCATCCGGGCGTCCACCGGGGGTGAGTTCATCCATGGGGAAGCTCATCACATCTGTCGGCCCGGGAAGGTCGAGCCATTGAACATGCAACTGTTCAATAGTGGCTAAATCGACCAAGGTGATGGCGAGTTCCGCAGCGGGGTGAACGTCCATACGCTGAAGCGCGTAGGTGGCTACGTCGATAAGAATAGTTTCGTCGACGTCCATGCCGGATTCATTTGCTACTTCGATGCTCATTGCCTAGTTTTCATGCTTCCACTGTGAGGGCCCTTGACGGGAACCGTCTTTCCGCTGGGAGGAATGCCGTTCGCGACGTCTCTCCTGCTCTTCATCGTAGCGCCCGTAGGCTTCCACAATGGCGGTAACAAGACTATGGCGTACCACGTCTTCGCTGGTGAGGTCGATGAAAGCGATATCGGGGTGGGTACCTTCCAGGACGCGTCGAGCGATGCGCAGACCGGAGGTTTTCCCGCCGGGGAGGTCCACCTGGGTGGCATCACCGGTGATGACCATGGTGGATCCGGCACCCAAGCGGGTGAGGAACATTTTCATTTGTTCCGCGGTAGTGTTCTGGGATTCGTCCAAAATAACAAAGGCGTTGTTGAGTGTACGTCCACGCATGTAGGCCAGAGGGGCCACTTCGATGACCCCGGTATCCATCATTTTGCGGGCCTGCTCAGGTTCCATCATGTCCCGCAGGGCGTCGTAGAGTGGACGCAGGTAGGGATCGATTTTGTCGTTGAGGGTACCGGGGAGGAAGCCGAGATTCTCGCCTGCTTCAACGGCGGGGCGGGTGAGAATGATGCGGTTGACTTCTTTCGAGCGGAGCGCATTCACTGCCATGGCCATGGCAAGGTAAGTTTTGCCGGTGCCGGCTGGGCCGATACCGAAGACGATGGTGTGGTTAGCGATCGCCTCGACGTAATGTTTCTGGCCGGAGGTTTGGGCCCGAATAGTACGTCCGCGGACGTTCACGACCCGGGTAGAGAATACTTCTGACGGTTGATCGTGGCCGGAGCCAGCGAGCATGGAGACAGTCCGACGCACCATCGGCACGTCTAGAATAACGCCCTGCTCGATGGTGTCGAGGAGGGAAGTGATGACAGCTTGTGAGAGAGGGAGATCAGCGGGATCGTCAGGATCGCCGGCGAGAGTAAGTTCAGTTCCTCGGACGTGGATATCGGAGCTAAGGAGTTTTTCTAGTTCGCGGAGATTGGCATCGTGCGCGCCGAGCAGAGCCGGCATGGTGTCACCTTCAAGAGTGAAGGTGCGGGTGATGAACGGCATAACCTTAGCTTACCTTGCTACCAACGCTCCGTGAGGACTCCCATGGCCCCCAACGCGACTGCGCCGGCGGCAGCACTTCGCAAAACGGTAGGTCCCATTATGACGGATTGTCCGCCCGCGGTTTCCAAAGCGGTGATTTCCTCTTTTGTGAGGCCGCCTTCTGGCCCGACGATGAGGACGATACTCGTGGCGCGGTTAAAGGGCAGACTGGCGAACTTCACCCGGGCAGATTCATGCAGAATTGCGACAACACCACTGGCTTTCTGTGTCTCGGACACCAGCTTCACAATGTCATCGAGGGTGGCCACTGGGGTCACTTCTGGGTCCCAAGCACGGCGGGATTGTTTGGCGGCTTCTATGGCAGTCTTCTGCCATTTCGCCTGACCTTTGTCCTTCTTGGAGCCACTCCATTGGGCGATACACCGTTCCGCTTGCCAGGGAATGATGCGGTCGACGCCTGCCTCGGTAGCCAGATCTACTGCCAGGTCGGCGGCGTCGCCTTTGGGGATACCTTGCACGATGGTGACGGCAGGCTTTTGCCGGGACACGTTTTTTACCCCGTCGACAGTGGCATGCAAGGTGTCTTTGCCGTCGATGCCGGTGACGCGACAGACGGCCAGGGTGCCGACACCGTCACCGATCATCAACTTCTCCCCCACTCGGAGGCGTTTCACTGTCACCGCATGGCGGCCTTCGGCACCATTCAGCGTGAGAGTGGCGCCGGGTTCAGCACTCATATCGGCTGAGTCAATGCGGAATACGGGGAGACTCATGAAGCTATCCTAACCTGCTCGTAACTAACGCTGGAAGGCTTGCTTCAAGCGGCTGAACAGGTTGTCGTCGTCATCATCGGAGAGCACGCGCGCACCACCTTTTTGAAGACGGCGGAGCGTCTGCAAAGCCGCGGTTTCTTCTTCGTCGAGGTCCTTGGGGATGGTGACGTTAACGAGCACGACGAGGTTACCCCGGCGGCCGGTCCGCACATTCGGCATTCCTTTTCCGTGCTCACGGCGGACGGCGCCCGGCTGAGTGCCCGCCGGGATACGGACAGTGTGGACCTCCCCATCGGGCATATCAAGGTCAACTTCGCAGCCGAGGGCGGCATCGACCATCGAGATAGACACATTGCAGTGTAGGTCGTCGCTCTCACGGGTAAAGACAGGATGGGGTTTTTGCTGCACTTCGACATAGAGGTCACCGGCGGGGCCACCACCGGGACCCACGTCACCTTGGGACACCAGACGGATACGCATTCCGCTGCCCACACCTGCCGGAACCTTCACAGTGACGGTGCGGTTGCGACGGACACGTCCGTCGCCGTCACACGTGCGGCAGGGGTCGGCAATGATCTGGCCGGTACCACCACAGTTGGGGCAGGCGTGAGTGGTGACAATTTGGCCAAGGAAGGACTGCTGAACTTCTTGAATCTGGCCGCTACCGCCACAGTGCGGGCAGGTTTCGGGCTGTGCTCCAGATTCTGATCCGGTGCCTCGGCAGTCGGGGCAGAGGACATAGGTGGTAACGTCGAGGTCCTGGAGGCCACCCCGGAAGCACTCTTCGAGGGTGAGCTGGAGGCGGGTGAGAGAGTCACTGCCGGGCTGAACGCGGGAGCGTGGTTCTGCTCCGCCTGCACGCATGCCTCCCATGCCTGCCATGTTGAAGACGGCGTCGAAGATGTCTCCCATACTTCCGCCGCCAAATCCTCCGAATCCGCCGTCGTTGGGCTGTCCGAGGGGATCTCCGCCCATGTCGACGATGCGCCGCTTTTCGGGGTCGGAGAGTACCTCGTAGGCGGTGGTAACCTGTTTGAACTTCTCTGCTGCCTCCTCGGAGGGGTTGACATCGGGGTGCAGTTCACGAGCGAGTTTACGGTAGGCGCTTTTGATGTCGCGGTTTGTGGCGTCCTGGTCTACGCCGAGGAGGCCGTAATAGTCCAAAGCCAAGAGGAACGATCCTTCGTGTGTATCTGTTATGGAGCAGGGGCAGGTGGCTGGCGGTGTGTCCGGTGATGTCACACCGCAGGTAGTTGAGGAGGGCTAGTGCCCGGCAAGAATTTCTCCTATGTACCGGGCGACTGCGGATACCGCCGCGATGTTGGTGAGGTAGTCCATTCTGGTCGGTCCGATGACTCCCAAGCCTCCGAAGACAGAGTCGTCTGCGCCGTAGGTGGTGGAGACGACGGAGGTTCCATGGATATGCTCCAGGTGGGTTTCTTCTCCGATGCGAACGGTGACTGCGTGGGGGTCTCCAAGTGGATTGGTGTCTGCGCTGTTGAGCAGTTTCAGAATGACAACCTGTTCCTCTAGCGCATCGAGGAGTTCTTGCAGTGAGCCGTGGAAGCTTGCGGCATGCCGGGTGAGATGGGAGGTCCCTCCGAGGAGAAGCCGTTCTTCTGGGTGCTCCACAAGGGTGTCGAGGATGATATGCCCGGCGCGGGCGAGTTCTTCGGAGTAGAGATGGTGTGGTTCGGCGAGGAGCGCGGCAACTGCGGTGGAAGCTTCGCTGAGGGTACGGCCTTTGAGGGCAGTGATGAACTCCTGTTGGAGGGTGGTGACGGCGTCGGGGGTGAGGTCCCGCTCGAATTCCACGATGCGTTGGTCGACTCGCCCACGGTCGGTGATGATGATGATGAGGACGCGTCGGTCGGCCATCTGCATGATTTCCACGTGGTGCACGCTGGCACGGTGCAGGGTGGGGTATTGGATGACGGCGACTTGTTGGGTGAGCTGGCTGAGGAGGCGGATACCGCGGTTAAGGACGTCGTCGATGCTGATTGATTCGTCGAGGAAGCGCCGGATGGCAGTACGTTCGGCACGAGAGAGCGGTTTAATCTGCTCGATGTTGTCGACGAATTCTCGGTAGCCCTTTTCGGTGGGTACTCGCCCGGATGAAGTGTGCGGTTGGGTGATGTAGCCTTGGGCTTCGAGTACCGCCATATCGTTGCGAATGGTGGCGCTGGAGACGCCGAGCTGGTACTTCTCTACGAGGGCTTTGGAGCCTACGGGTTCGTGCGAGGCAACAAAGTCGGTGACGATAGCGCGGAGGACTTTGAGGCGGCGTTCATCTGCGCGTGCCATGGGGGCCTCCTTTGCAGTGAAGAGATGCGGGGTTCCGCGTGTCAATAATGCCGTCTGCCCCAATTCTGGCACTCTCGGGCGTTAAGTGCCAGTTTAACGCAATACGGGGTCCCCGCCACGTTCACCGGGGTCTACTCTTCGACGAGAAGCAAGTCCCCAATCACGCCATCGGCCAATAGCCGTCCCCGCGTTGTCAGTACCAGGTACTCTCCCTCCCACGTTGCCAGGCCATCTCCCACCACCGTGGCTGCTACCTGTGTTTGTGCAGGTGTGAGCACACTGCGATGCAACCCATCCCGTACCCGGAGTCGCAACATAATGGTCTCTTCACGCAGTTCTTTCTCCGTCAATACTTCGCACCAGTCAGCTGGATAGATGCCGTGGGACAGCAACGCCCCATAGCTACGGGGATTCTTGCGGATGCTCCATCGCACACCCCCTAGATAGCCATGCGCTCCGGGACCAGCTGCCCACCAGTTCCCACCCTCCCAATAGCCCAGGTTGTGCCGGCAGCGCGACTCCTGCGAACGCGCCCAGTTGGACACCTCATACCAGGCAAAGCCAGCCTGCTGCAGCGCCGCATCAATCTGGTAGTAGCGATCCGCCTGCACATCCTCATCCACCGGCGCGATCTCCCCGCGCTTGATCTTGCGGAAAAGGGCAGTGCCTGGCTCAACAGTTAACGCGTAAGCGGACACATGATCGACCCCCGTCTCCACCACTGTGTCTACACTGCGGGCAACCTCGTCTGCAGTCTCCCCGGGGGTACCGTAAATAAGATCGAGGTTGAGGTGCTCGAAGCCAGCAGCCTTCGCCTCCCGAATAGCGCAAACTGCACGGACTGGGTCGTGATCCCGGTCGAGGAGCGCCAAAATTCGCGAAGAGCTGGACTGCATGCCGAGAGAAAGCCGATTGACCCCCGCCTTACGCCAGCAATCGAACAGTTCCGGCGAGGTGCTTTCGGGGTTGGCCTCACTCGTGATCTCTGCCCCTGGCGCGATCCCAAAACACTCCCGCACCACTTCCAGAATTGCGGGAAGACGATCTCCCAAAAGGCTGGGCGTACCACCCCCGAAAAAGACTGTGCTCGCGAAGGGTAGCGTCACTCCCCTTTCTGCCAGTAACTGTGCCCCCAGGCGTAGCTCATGACACAACTGCTCTACCCAGTAGGTAATAGGATCCCCACTGGGGCCTGCTGGGAAAGTGTGGAGCGCGTACGTATTGAAATCACAGTAGCCACAGCGCGACGTACAGAAGGGGACGTGAAGATAAATGCCGAAAGGTCGGGTAGCGAGAGCCTCTCGATCGGTACACTCCCACGGAACCTGTGGGGTATGAACGTCTGTCGGTGTGAGGGGAGACGACGACACGGTCACTGACTATCCGTGTGGCTTATGGCATCCCGAGAAGTCCCTGCGGTAGCACTCTTGTCAGCACGCCCCACGAGCGCGGGTTCAATCACATTATGGACATCTACCCGCCGCCGATACGCATTCTCCACGACGTCGATAATCGGTAGCAGCAGGAACTGTGCAATGACGAAGCAGATGGGGATAAGGATGAGGAGCGCAATAAACATCTGCCACCCCACCGGCAGGTCCACGAACCAGGACGCCACCGTATTAGTCCAACCAAGAAACCGTTCCATTCGCCACCTCCTGATCACTTTCCTTCACAGCCCCCAGCACACAGCTGGAGCTTTTCCCACCGCCCACCTTTGCGGTCCTCCCCTTTAGGGTAGTTGATGAGCACTATGGGTGGGCCTCTTAGACCAAACCCCTGCGGCGCAATAGCGGAGCGACATCCTTGTCTCGACCCCGGAAGTCCCGGTAAGCCGACATGTAGTCAATTGCCCCACCACGTGAAAGAATCTTCTCCCGGAAACGGCGACCTGCCTCTGGCACCAATCCGCCCTGTTCGTTAAACCAGTCCACCGTATCCGCATCCAGCACTTCGGACCACAGATAGCTGTAGTAGCCAGCAGAATACCCGTTGCTAAAAATGTGCTGGTAATAGCGAGTGCGGTAGCGTGGTGCAATACCGTCCACCAACAATCCTGCTCGCTGCAGAGCAGTATGTTCGAAGGCTGCCACATCCACATCATCGCTTAACGCGAGTGCCTCCGCATGGGTGAGAGTGTGCCATGCCATATCGATAACGCAGGCGGCTAGGTACTCCACCGTTGCAAAACCCTGCCCGAACTGCTGTGCGGCGCGCACTTTCTGGACCAGCTCGCGGGGAATAGTCTCCCCCGCTGCGTTGTGGGCATAGACCGGCAGCGTGTCCTCGTGCAGGGCCCACATCTCATTGAATTGGGAGGGAAACTCCACGAAATCCCGCGGCACATTCGTCCCCGAGAACAACGGATACACCACCGAGCTGAGCATCCCATGCAGAGCATGGCCAAACTCATGGAAGAGGGTCTCTACCTCATCAAGAGTAAGAAGAACATCCTCCCCGGCAGGGGCAGGAGTGAGGTTGAGAACGTTAACGATGATGGGTTTCTGTCCCAGAAGATAGTTCTGGTCAACGATGCTATTCATCCAAGCACCACCCCGCTTCGTCGGGCGCGTGAAGTAGTCGGTGAGCAACAGGGCAATGCCCTCCCCCGTTGCGGCGTCCGTCACCTCCCACACATCCGTATCCGGGGTATAGCCCACTAAGTCAGGACGTTTCACAATGCGCAGCCCATACAACGTTTCCGCAGCCCGAAAAACGCCCTTCTCCACCACACTCTGCAGGCGGAAATAGGGTTTGAGCGTTGCACTATCGAGGGCATAGTGGGCGGACCGCACTTTCTCTGCGTAGTATGGCCAGTCTGCGGCGGTAAAGCTGGTCTCCCCAGCCGCTTCTGCCATCGCCACGAGGTCTTTCCGTTCACGCTCCGCGTTTCGAACTGCCGCCGGAGTGATATCAGAGAGAAGTTCCAGCGCAGCTTCTGGGGTGCGTGCCGTTTCGTCGGAGATGACAAATTCCGCATGCGTACGGTAGCCAAACAGTTCCGCCTTTTCCGCTCGCAACACCGCCATACGACGCGCGATCTGCTCGCTGCGCACACCACCACGTTCCACGGAGGCCTCATACACTCGGGCGCGCACCACGGGATCAGACAATTGTTCGAGAATAGGTTGGGCAGTCGGCAACCCCAGAGGGATGAGCCAGCCCGTCATTCCGGCGGCGCGGGCAGTGTCAGCGAAGAAGTGCTTCTGTGCGTCATCTACCCCCGCGAGTTTGCATTCCTCCATGATGTGAACGGCACGTGCCTGCGTGTCCTTAAGTAGGTTGTCGCCGAATTCTGAGGACAGCTGAGAAAGCTCGGCGTTAATTTCCCGGACGCGTGCCTGCGCCTCCGCACTAAGGCCAGCCCCATGGCGCAAGAAAAGGTCATGGTAGCGCTGAACTAAAGCCACCGTCTCCGCCTCCAACTGTGCAGCTGTTACCCCGCCCTTCGCCTCGATCGACCCTACGCTCTCCGGCAGTGTCTGGAACACAGCATCAATTCGGCGGAAAAGCTGCGGATTCATGTACATGTCGTCAGAGTGTTGGGCGAGAAGCGGGGAGATCTCCGCTTCCATGCGCAGCCGTTCCTCCGTCGCATCAGCACCTGCCACTGTGTAGAAATACCCCAAAACGCGGGCAAGGTCCTGTCCGCTTTGCTCCAACGCCACCACAGTATTCGCGGCGGTAGGTTCCTCTGGAGAGTCCGCAATAGCTGCGATTTCAGCGGTATGACGTCGTAGTGCCTCCTCCAGCGCCGGCATCACATGCTCGTCGCGGATCGCAGAAAAGTCGGGTAAACCGTAGGGCAGCGTGGAGGGGACCAACAGCGGGTTTGCAGGGGACACGACACACCTTTCTCGTCATCACGGGTCGTTGTCTCAGATCATTGTCACAGGCTGGCTCAAGCGGCTGTTAGCAGCCAATCGAGCCGCGTCGTGGCATAGTTGTGGGTTCTATCTTAGCGAGGACAAGGTAACCTCGGATTATGGCCGAAAACGACACCACCACAGTGACCTCTCCACGTGGAGTCCCTTCCCCCCTTGTTATCACCACCCAGTATGGGCAGGTCCAAGGGCTTGACCGCGCCCACGATGTGGTCTTCTACAGCATCCCCTACGCAGCTCCCGTCTCCAGTACCTCCCGCTTTGCCGAACCTGAGCCCGCACTACCCTGGGACGGTATTCGCGACTGCACTGCGCCCGGCCCCACCGCCCAAGACTTCTCCACCAATCCCAACCCCACCATCCCAGAAGTGGTCCGGCCCGGCGCAGAAAAACTCAATCTCACGATCTATGCGCCCAGAGATACCCTCCCCCAGCCCAACAAACTGCCTTCATCGCATCCACTCCCCGTCTTTGTGTGGATTCATGGCGGCAGCTTCATTGTGGGGGAAAATGCCTGTGATTGGTGGGATGGAGCAAAGTTCACCGCTGCCGGAGTGATCGTAGTAACCATCAACTACCGTCTTGATGCGGAAGGCTGGCTGCCGCTGCCGGATGCCCCTCAGAACCGCGGCATGCTCGACCAGCTAGCCGCCCTCCAATGGGTGCAGAGTAATATCTCCGCATTCGGTGGTGACCCTAAGCGTGTCACTATTGGAGGTCAGTCGGCAGGTGGCACGAGCGTCCTCTGCCTCGCCTCTAATCCTGCTGCAGAAGGTCTTTTCCAACAGGTATTTTCATGCTCACCCGCGTTTGTCCGCCTCCCCTCCGATGGGGGCGCAAAGGGAATCGTTAAGGCAGCCCGTCGCGCACTGCCCTTCCGAACCTTTACGGTCGATGAGCTGTCACAGTGGCCGCTGGAGAAAATGAAGAAGCTCTCTCGCCGGATGCGGCGCAACAACCCCCTCGGTCTCCCCTTTTACCCGGTGCGTGATGCGGCTACTCAGCCGAAGACTCTAAGTGACGCGGCTGACGGTGCCCCCTTCCAGAACTATCCGATGCTCATCGGATCCACCTCGGAAGAGTTCGATTCGATCACTTTTGACGGTGCAATGAAGCTGTTCTCCCGGCTCGGTGTGGAGATTTCTCTCTCTACGGCGGGCGTGGATCCCAACCGGAGAAACAGCGTGATTGCCGCCCACCATGACGATATCCACGAGGGTCGCGTGGGGGCGGTCATGTCTGACACCATGATTCGAGCCACCGTCGCCACTGCGGCAGAGGGGCGCGTCCTTGACCAACCTGCTGAAGAGTCCCGCACCTGGGTCTATGACTATCGTTGGCCGGGTCGACAGGGGGCTGCCCACTGCGCCGATCTCCCTATGTGGTTTGGTACGCTCGGTGCAGAGACTGCCGACAGCGTAGTGGGCCCCGTCGCTACAACGGATCCTAGTGACCCGACTGCCGCAGTGTTAGATGATGCCGCCGGGCAGACCACCGCCGATCTCATGCACAGTGCGCTACAGCACTTCATTACCGACGGTAACCCAGGATGGCCCGCCTACAACGAGGCGACGCGAGTCTGCATGGTGTGGGATGAGAAACCCCATGTGGAAATGGACTGCTATCGGGCTGCTCGGGCAACCTGGGGCCTCAGTTAGAGCTAAGTCTCTGGGGGCCCGGCGCCGCTGTGAGGCTACTTCTTTTTCTTGTCGCTTTCGGCGTCGGCAGAGAGAGCCGCAATGAAGGCTTCCTGCGGAACGTCTACACGGCCGATAGTCTTCATTCGCTTCTTGCCCTCCTTCTGCTTTTCCAGCAGCTTGCGCTTGCGGGAAATGTCGCCGCCATAGCACTTCGCCAAGACGTCCTTGCGGATGGCTCGAATATTCTCGCGGGCAATAATGCGGGATCCCACTGCAGCCTGAATGGGCACCTCGAACTGCTGTCGGGGGATGAGGGTCCGCAGCTTCTTCGTCATCATATTGCCATAGGTGGAGGCATAATCCTTGTGGACGATAGCGGAGAATGCATCCACGGCTTCACCCTGCAACAGAATATCGACTTTCACCAGGTCGGCCAGCTGCTCACCGTCCTCGTGGTAGTCCAGCGAGGCGTATCCGCGGGTGCGCGACTTCAGCGAGTCGAAGAAGTCAAAGATGATCTCGGCGAGCGGCAGGCGGTAGCGCAGCTCCACACGCGTCTCAGACAAGTAATCCATGCCCTTTAACTCACCGCGATGGGTCTGACACAGCTCCATCGTGGTGCCAACAAACTCGCTGGGCACAATGATCGAAGAGGTTACGACGGGCTCATAGACTTCCCGAAGTTTACCTTCGGGCCAATTAGAGGGATTCGTCACTTCGTACTCGGTGCCGTCTTCGGTGACAACCCGGTAGTGCACGTTGGGTGTGGTGGAGATGAGGTCCAGCCCAAACTCGCGCTGCAGACGGTCGCGGGTGATCTCCATGTGGAGGAGGCCGAGGAAGCCACAGCGGAAGCCGAAGCCCAGCGCCACAGAGGTCTCCGGCTCGTAGGTGAGGGCTGCATCGTTGAGTTGCAGCTTGTCAAGTGCATCGCGCAGGTCGGGGTAGTCGGAGGCATCAATAGGGTAAAGACCGGAATAGACCATGGGCTTTGGTTCTTCATACCCGGCGAGAGGTTCTTCTGCTCCGTCTTTAAAGGTGGTGACGGTGTCGCCCACCTTGGACTGGCGAACGTCTTTTACACCGGTGATGAGGTAGCCTACTTCTCCAGCCCCAAGCCCATCGGTAGGTTTTGGCTCGGGCGAGATAACGCCCACTTCGAGGAGTTCGTGGACCGCACCGGTCGACATCATGCGGATCTTGGTGCGAGGGCGTATCTCCCCATCCATCACACGAATGTAGGTGACGACTCCACGGTAAATGTCGTAGACGGAATCGAAGATGAGGGCGCGGGTGGGGTCACTAGAGCTGCCGGTCGGGGCGGGCACTTTCTCGGCGATGACGTCCATGAGTTCTTCGACGCCAATGCCCGACTTTGCCGAGACCTGAATGACGTCGCTGGGATCACAGCCGATAATTTGGGCGATTTCGCGGGCGTAGCGCTCCGGCTCGGCAGCTGGCAGATCGATCTTGTTGAGGACGGGGATGATCTCCAGATCCTTATCGATGGCCATGTAAAGGTTTGCGAGGGTTTGCGCCTCAATACCCTGGGCGGCGTCGACGAGAAGCACAGCCCCTTCACATGCTTCGAGAGCGCGGGAAACCTCGTAGGTAAAGTCGACGTGCCCGGGGGTGTCGATGAGGTGCATGACGATCTCTTGACCGGCACAGGCACCCGTCTTCGGCACCCAGGGGATACGCACATTCTGTGCCTTAATGGTGATGCCGCGCTCCCGCTCGATATCCATGCGGTCCAGATACTGGTCACGCATTTCGCGCTGGTTGACGACACCGGTGATCTGCAGCATGCGATCGGCCAGCGTGGACTTACCGTGGTCGATGTGGGCAATGATGCAGAAGTTACGGATCCGGGCGGGATCAGTAAACGTCGTCTCTGCGAAGTGCGCCATAGACGTCCTCAAACCTTTCGGACAGTACGTGTCGGACAGTGCGGGTCGGACAGCGCGGAGGGTACATACCACCCGCTCCGCGGTGTCGATATGGGGAATTCCCCCTCTAGTGTCTCACGAAGTGGCAGTTTCTGGAATTTAGGCCGCTCTCTCGGGCACGCGCACCGGCACACGGTACGCTGAGACGTATGAGTCCAGCTGGAAAAGGCGGCCGCCTCGTCGGTACCTTGGTGCGCGCCGCGAAGAACGTTCTCAGTAACCCATCGGCGCGTCGTATTGTTGCGCGTGCTGCGCAGGAAACCATCCGGAGCTTTAGTGGGAATGCGCACGACCGGCAGATCAGCCGCGGGGGCGGTCGCCCCACCACCCGTCACGCTAAGAGCGCCCGTAGTGTAGCTCACCACTTGGTGTACTCCCCCGATTTGGATGGCAAGGCCGATCCGGGCGAGATCGTATGGACGTGGGTGGAGTTCGAGGAGGACCCCAGCGAGGGCAAAGACCGCCCGGTACTTGTGGTGGGTCGCGATCGTGACACGCTGTTAGGACTCATGTTGTCCTCGCAGTCACGCCGTCGCGATGACAGCAACTGGGAGTATCTTGGCCGTGGATCCTGGGATAGCCAGCATCGAGAGAGCTACGTGCGGTTAGATCGCGTCTTAGAGGTTCCAGAAGCAGGAATACGCCGTGAAGGTTCAGTACTCGATAGGGAACGTTTTGAGCAGGTCGCGCGCCGCCTGCGGGATGAGTACGGCTGGTCATGAACCAGGTAACACGTTTTGAGTGGTAGCAGCATCTTTGCTATGCTGAACCTTCGGTGATTGCGTATAGCGCACCCGGTGGACGTCCCGTACTTTTCTGTACGAATACTGCCGAGTGAGATGCCCCGGGGCAACGCGCCGCAATCAAATAAGCATTGAGTCCAGAACACATCAACTTACAGAGGTTTCCACGTGGCAAACATCAAGTCCCAGAAGAAGCGGATCCGCACCAACGAGCGCGCCCGTCTTCGTAACCAGGCCATTAAGTCTGCTCTGCGTACTGATATCCGCGCCTTCCGTGAGGCAGCTGAAGCTGGCGACAAGGAAAAAGCCACTGAGGCTCTGCGTGTCGCCAGCCGCGCTCTCGACAAGGCTGTCAGCAAGGGCGTCATCCACAAGAACCAGGCGGCCAACAAGAAGTCCGCTATGGCTCAGCAGACTAACGCTCTCTAATCTGTACTAGAACATCACAGGAGCGCCGGTGTGGGTTTTCCCGACCGGCGCTTCTGCTATAAGAGAGGCACGTCTCCTGGCAGCACGCATCATCCCAATCGTCCCCCGACTACGGGAGAATGCGCGTCAGCTAGGTGACGCGCCTCAGCGCTGACCCGCCAGTTGAGAAATCTCCCGGACAGCTTTTTCCAGAGCGTATTCAGCGTCCGCTGCTTGCCCTTTCACCGCCCCATTCAGATCGGTGGCAATCTGCATCGCCTGCGCCAGGCGAGCAGCATCCCATCTTCGCAGTTGCTGCTGAATCTTTTTGATCTTCCACGGCGGCATCCCCAATGTTTTTGCGGAAGAGTAGGGGTCTACGCGGCCCATAGCAGAAATACGCACCATTCCTAAGAGGGAATCTCCCAATGCATCCGCGATCGGAACAGGGTGCAGACCACCCACGAGTGCCCAGCGGAGTGCCGTCAACGCAGCCACCGTGTTCCCCGCAAGTGTATCGTCGGCAACCTGGAAACCGGTGACACCGGCTACCCCCGCGTAGTAGCGCCGGACAGCCGCCGGGTCGACCCGTCCCCCGGTATCCGCCACCAACTGGGTTACAGCGGAGGCAAGCTCACGAAGATCCCCACCGATAGCATCCAAAAGTGCATGGACGGTATCACTACTAGGACGGACACCCAGGGTGCGAAACTCGTTGACGACAAAGTCCTCTCGTTCACTCACCTTGATGATCTTTGGGCATTCCGTGACCTCCGCGCCTGCCTTCTTTATGACGGTGACGAGGTTTTTCGCACGGCCTCCACCACTGTGAACCACTACCAGAACGATCCCTGGCGCCAGTCCTTGTACCGCTTGTTCAATAGTGGCTGCTGCCTCTTTGCCAGCTTCACCAGCTGCTTCAAGGACGACGACGCGGTCTTCTGCGAAGAGAGAGGGGCTGAGCAGCTCGACGATTTCGGACGGTGTGACATCACCCGCACGGAGTTTGGTAATCGGAAGTTCTTCCGGATTGCCCTGCATGCCGACACGGACACTCTGAATGATGCTGGAGATCGTGCGGTCGATAAGGAATTCTTCGTCACCGAGAATGAGCTGCAGAGGGTTCACGCCTCTATCTTGCCATGACTAGGGCACAAATCTGGTTGGTCTTGGTGATTGTCACCGTCTCGCCGGGTGCCAGCTCGACAACGGGGGTGCCGCCCGGCGTGAGAGACACACGAGAGGACACGGTGGAGGATCCCTGGAGAGACTCACGTGCGGAGACGCTGGCGGATAACGAGCCAGGGTGATATGTGGAAGGGCTGGATCCACGAGTGATGGCGACGTGGGTGGTAACCGTGTTCAGGTGTACGAAAACAGGATCGCGCAGGCTGCTAGCGAGCTCATCGATGCGCGGCAGGGTCACAGCAGTGATTGCGCCTTCAAGAAGAATGACCGGACGCCGTAGTCGGTGGTTTGACCCGCGGTGTTCCACCCTCACAGTGTGCGTGGAGCTGAAAACAGAGTCACGCGATGAAGTGACGTTCGGCGCTGACGAGACCAAAGTGAGGGCATCTGGCTGACGTTGGCAAGCCATCAAATGCCGATAGCTTGCGAGAGCATGTCCGCCCGTCACTACCCCAGCCACGATGACGAGAACCGTAACCACTCCCCTCCCTCTCCGTGTGTAACAGGTGAGTACTGCTGCAGCGAGCACGGCGGTAGCCAGCAAGCTGGGAACCAAGGGTGGAACAAGCCCAGGGGAAAGCTCCTGGGGAAGAGAAAGCTGAGCCCAACTGGGGCCGCCCAGCGCCATCCCTACCTTCTCCACCCACCACAGTGCTGGCACTAGCACCATCAGCAGTACTGCTCCCAGTGGAGGGAAGACGAAACTCGTCATTACTCCCACCAAACCGACTGCGGTGATGAGGGGAACAACTGGTGCAACCATAATATTGGCGAGCACTCCAAGAACGCTGGCTGTCCCAAAAAGATAGAGACTTAACGGGAGTGTGCTGCTGGCGGCCACCACCGTCACCGCCAGCACCTCGCTAGCGACTCGAGGAAGCCCGAACTGTACGAATTTCTCAACGACCCGAGGCGCTGCCCAGATGAGCGCGGCAGTGGCCGCTACAGACAGGAGGAATCCGGGCGAGACAGCAAATAGTGGTGAGATGATGATGAGGCTAAGTATCCCGGCTCCAAGTGCAGGGAACGCGGCGCTGCGTCCGCCTTCCCACAACGCAATTACGCCCACGGCTCCGCTGATAGTGGCACGAAGGACGGCTGGTTCAGGACCGATTAACGCTGCGAAGAGTATGAGGAGGATAGAGTGCACGATTACCCGGCGGCGAGGGGAAGCATGGTGGAGTGTAACTCCGGCGAGGAGCAGCACATAGCTGACATTGGCACCGCTGACGGCAGTGAGGTGAGTAAGGCCACTGGCACGGTAACAACGCTGCTGGTCTGAGGTGATGCCGGAGGTGTCTCCGATGGTCATTCCGCGGGCCAGGGCATGCAGGCTGGTGGTGAGACCTGCCGTGTCGGCGAGGGTAAGGGCCTCCTCCCACCGCTGCGCAACAAGTGCAGAAAATGCCCAAATTCCTTGCGGTGCACGGGCACTACGAAGGTATACTGCTCGCCACTCTCCTAAGCTGAGGTGGTGGTCTGGGGGCCTTAATGGTTTAACGACCAGTGTGACACGTTGTCCTAGCACGAGTTTCTGACACTGTGCTGAGCGGGCATGGATGACCATCTCCCCGTGGGCAGTACGTAGCGTAAAGCGCGTACCCGTAGCGTTATGGAGTGGTCTGCTGGTGATGCGACCGAGGACTACCCGTGATGAGGCGGCCGTACGGGAACCCTGGGATGGAGGAGTGAACAGGGTAGCTGACCGGGTGTGAGTAGCTAACGAAGCATGGGTAACTGATGAGACCGACAGACTGGGGGTGGTCGTGGACGCAGGGTAGAGCGTATGCATCCCCCGTTCGATGAGATACAGGTGGGGCAGCGCTGCGGCACCACCCAGCACTACCGCCAGCAATGCTGCAAGAATAAGAGACACGAGCGGGGACTCTGACCTTCGCCGACGTATTCGCCACACGATGACAGCTCCGACGACAGCAGTCGCTACCACTCCCTCCAGGACACGAATCCCTCCTTCTGCCCCTACGAGGGCAGTCGCCCATAGGCAGAGTGCCGGTACAACAAGACGAATGTCGTGGACGCGGTCCCCATGCTCGTGCTCAAGGTGGAGGTTGTTCGTGCTAGACGGTGGCATGTCCGCGAATTTTGGCGAGTTTGCCCGCACCGATCCCATCGACAGCAGTGAGCTCCTCCACACTAGAAAAGGACCCGTTCGTGGTGCGGTAATCAATGATGGCTTGTGCGGTGGCGGGGCCGACACCGGGAAGCTCCTCAAGCTGTGCAGCGGAAGCAGTATTGATATTAATAGGGTCGCTAACTGCTGTAGACGCTGCTGAACGTCCTTGCGGGGGAGCTCCCGGGGAAGGCTCGCTAGCGTTCGTTGCCGTCTCGTGTGTGCCTGTTCCGATGGATGGCGTAGTTGTCAGGGTGACGGTACGAACCTCGGCCGTCTGCCCGGGGTGAGGGTTACTATTTCGGGTAGTTTGGCCAGACTGGGTAGCTCTCAGACCTATGGGAGAGACACCACTGGCATGGAGCATCCAGTAGTTGGCGATGAGGCTGGTGGTTGAGAGGCCAACCAACACCAGTACGGCGATAATGAATCCGCGTAGTTGTAGGCTTGTCATGGTCGCCCACCAGTGCGTTATCCGTTGTGCTCCGGGGATAGTAGAAGCGGCAGCAGAAAACGACCGGGATGCGGGAGTCGAAGGAACTGGTGCCGGGTCGGGCGGAGGGCTAGGTTCTTCGGTATCCCATCCACTTTGCGCCCAGGTGGGCGCGTTGGGCGGGTAAACGCTGATGGGTGAGCGGTGCGGCATACCAGCAGCGTAGAAGGGGACATTGTCCGTTATAAGTGTGGGCCCGCCCAGAGCAGAAGTTTATCCCCAGTTTGTGCGAGTGTGGAAGATTCGAAGGAAAGCGTCGGCGACATCCCGATGTGCGTCAAATCCCCAGTGCAAACCGTCAGGATTACCAATGTGGTTTTCAACGTAGCTGCGAGTCTCGGCGTAGAGATCCACGACGGGAATCTCCTTTTTCTGAGCCCACTGGCGCACTGCGGCACCTGTTTTATCGCGACCTGGCTGTGCATAACCATAGGATTTGCCCCAATGGCCGCAGGGTGTGACAGCGACGAGGGGGACGTCGGGGCGCACCACTGTGATGGCGTTACGCATCCGTTCTAGGTACTCCACCGTGAGATGGGGAGGAAGCGCCTGCCATGGCAGATAGGGGGACAGTTGAGGTTGCAGCGCCAGATAGCCCTTCCGTACGGCTCGACGTAAGCGCGGGGGGCGAATATATCGCAGTCCTTCGCGCAATGCGGTGGGTAGCGGAGAGGGCATGGAGTCCATACTGCATAACCCAAGGACCACAGCGGAAGATTCAGCGATGGCTTCCCAAATAGTGGGGTTTCGAGTGATAGCCCACCATCCTTGGCGGGTGGTCCAACCAGCTTCCGCAAAGAGCGCTAGCTCAAGGCCCATGTCGTGGGCGAGTGCTGCCGGCCAGAGACGCAAATCGTGGGGCGGTAGGGCACCTTCCGGCCCGAAGTGGGTGAGGGAGTCGCCAAAGACGACAAGCTTGGTGTGTTGATGTTGTGCGGACACATCATAGGCGGCTAACGCCTGACGTTCCGCAGTAGTGTCGTGATGGGCCGGCTGGTCTGTCATCAGAACGCGTCATTTCCCAAGTGAGTAGTGGAGTTCCAGATATCGACCCGCCACTGGTAGCCGGGTTGGATGGGTGGAAGCGCGGGGATACGAGGGCCAGCTGCTGCGGGATGCTGGTCGAGATCTGCTTCGGTGAAGTATTGCGGCCACTCCGTGAATTGGGACCAGGAGGTGTTTCCCAACGCGGAGAATGTGGCGTAGTTCTGCAGCGGTGAGTCGATGAGCGCGGCGGCTAAGGCCAAAAATGTTCCTCCGTGGGCGACAAGAAGGACAGGACGGTCATCCTGGCCCCAGCCAGTGAGGGTTCGGTGGAGGTCACGGACAACGTTCATGGCGCGCGCCGCTACTGCCAAACGGGTTTCTCCACCGGGGGGAGCAAAGGTGGGGTCGGAACGCCATTTCGGGCGGTCCCCGGGCCAGTGGGCCTCCACTTCCGCATGGTCGAGTCCCGTCCATGCGCCCATATCGGTTTCCCGAAGGCGGCTATCAAGCTGCACGGGCACACCACACAGGTCGCTTATCGCTTGGGCAGTTTGGGTGGCCCGCTGTGCATCGGAACTCACTATGGCGAGGGGATGTTTGGCAGCGAGCACTGGGGCAACGCGGCTGGCTTGTTCTCGCCCGCGAGCGGTCAGTACCACATCGAGGTGGCCCTGCATGCGGCGGGCACGATTGAACTCGGTTTCCCCATGCCGGAGAAGTATGAGTCGGCGGAAGGACACAGTTATCCCTCTGCGGCCTCAGCTTCTACAGTGTCGCCTGCGGTAGCGTCATCTACTGCAGGCCCCCAGGAGATTTCGGGGCAATCTTTCCACAGGGAGTCGAGACCGTAGAACTCGCGTTCGTCAGCATGCTGGACGTGGACGACGACATCCACATAGTCAAGGAGGGTCCAACGGCCTTCTTTGCCGCCTTCCCGGCGGACAGGCTTGACCTTGCGCTTGAGCAGGTCTTCTTCTACACCGTCCACAATGGCATTGACTTGGCGCTCATTGTCGGCGGAGGCAATGACGAAACAATCAGTGATAGCAAGTCGCTCCGACACATCGACGATGCGAATATTCTCGGCTTTCTTGCTGTCTGCGGCTTGGGCCGCCCAGGTAGCGATCTCGATTGCGTTAGCAGAGGCTGTCACGCATTCTCCTTCGAAATAGTGGTGTAAGCATCGGGGGGCATAGGAACGGGGGCAGTTGCGACAGCGGTGCCATCGGCACGCGCAGAATCATCTGACCGGTACAGGTTGCGCTTTGCAATGTACTGCACAACACCATCGGGAACGAGGTACCACACGGGCATCCCCTCCTCAGTGCGACGCCGGCATTCGGTCGATGAGATCGCCAGAGCAGGAATCTCGAGAAGAGTGACACGGCCTTCCGGAAGGCGACGCTGTAACTCTTCATCAATAGTGTAACCGGGGCGTGTGACACCAACGAAGTGCGCCATGTCGAAAAGCTCTTCCCAGTTCTGCCACGTCACAATTTTGGAAAGGGCATCGGCGCCGGTTATGAAGTAGAGTTCGCTTTCCGGGTGCTGGGATTGGATATCGTGCAGCGTATCAATGGTGTACGTTGGCCCCTGCCGATCAAGGTCGCAGCGGCTCACCGAGAAGCGCGGGTTAGAGGCGGTGGCGATCACCGTCATGAGATAGCGGTCTTCCCCCGAGCTCACCCGCCGCCCGTGTTTTTGCCACGGTTCGCCGGTGGGGACGAAGACGACGTCATCGAGATCGAAGCGAGCAGCGACCTCGCTGGCTGCCACCAGGTGACCGTGGTGGATGGGGTCGAAAGTGCCACCCATAATGCCGAGGCGGCTGGTGGCGGGAGAATGCCTTGTGCTATCCGTCATTGTGTACCTAGGGTCGGGTTTGACCAGTGCCCCAAATGACCCACTTGGCGCTGGTCAATTCTGGGAGTGCCATGGGGCCGCGTGCGTGGAGCTTCTGGGTGGAGATACCCATCTCGGCGCCCATGCCGAACTGTTCGCCGTCGGTGAAGGCAGTGGAGGTGTTGACGTAGACGGCTGCTGCATCGACACGGTCGGTGAACTGCTGAGCAACGGTAACATCCCGGGTGATGATGGATTCCGAGTGCCCAGAACCCCAAGTATTGATGTGGTCGACGGCTTCATCCAGACCATCGACCACTTTGAGTGCAATGTCCATGCTGAGGTATTCGCTGCCCCAGTCCTCGTCGGTGGCCGGAACCAGGCCGGGGAGATCCCCATGGACGGTGACACCGGCGCCTTTCAGCGCGTCGAGCACTGCCTGCAGTCCGTCGTCTCCCAGGCCTTTGTCGACCAAGACGGTTTCGGTGGCGTTGCATACGGAACAGCGACGCGTCTTGCCATTGAGCATGCAGGCGATACCCATTTCCAGGTCTGCGGCTGAGTGGAGGTAGATGTGGCAGTTACCGGTGCCTGTTTCGATGGTGGGAACGGTGGCGTTCTGAACAACTGCATTGATGAGGTTGGCGCCGCCGCGCGGGATGACGACATCGACTAGTCCACGTGCCTGAATGAGGTGGGTGACGGTGTCGTGGGATGCTGAGCTGATGAGCTGGACGCCATCCGCGGGTACCCCGCAGGAGGTGAGCACGTCTCGCAGGATCGCGACAAGAGCAGCGTTCGAACCTGCTGCAGACTTGGAGCCGCGGAGGATGACCGCGTTTCCCGATTTGAGGGCGAGGCCGAACGCATCAACGGTGACGTTCGGGCGGGCTTCATAGACGATGCCAATAACGCCCAGCGGGACGCGAACCTGCCGCAGTTTGAGACCATTACCGAGTGTGCGGCCGCGAAGCACTTCACCAACGGGGTCGGGCAGACCAGCTACTTGGGTAAGACCTCCGGCGATGCCTTCGATGCGGGCCTGGTCGAGCTCGAGACGATCGATCATGGCGTTGCTGGTGCCTTTACTACGGGCGATCTCAATATCCTCCCGGTTGGCAGCCAAGATTTCGTCGGCCCGATCGAGAAGGGTAGCGGCGGCAGTCTGCAGGATTTCGTTCTTCTGCGTAGTGGTAAGCAGGCCAATAGCCCGCGAGGCGGCTTTGGAACGGGCAGCGGCGGCGAGAATTTCCTCGCGCAGTTCATCAGTAGCGGTCATGCTGTCTAGCCTACCGTTCCTGTTGGAAGAGGCGGGCGTGCACGGGAGCCCTTCCGGCAAGTTTCTGGCAACTCGGACGTGTGGGAGGTCGATTTTTCGTAGCGTTCGTCAGGCTTCTCGACTTCCCCGTGCCCCCGTTTAAGAATCCTCCGGTAATGAATATTAGCGGGAGTGCCGGCCGTGCCGGGCAGGGGTTCCCTCGTCCCCACTGTCGTTTCCGGTGGTGTAGCGCTCTCCAGTGTGGTAGCCGCTAATGTCATTATCGGAGCCAGCTGGCCGGACGCGGCGCGGCTGGTAGTCGGAAATAGTGGGAGCATCTCCTGAAGAGGTGGCAGTGCTTGTAACAATGGGGGGTGTATAGGTAACGTAGCCGCGGTCGCCACTGGTGAGGTAACCGTCACCGGTCACCAGGTGTCCGTCACCAACTCGTTGGAATCCGCCCTGCGGCCGCGGGTAGCCGTCGGTGGGACGGGAGTGTGGATCGGCAGGCCGATGGTAGTTGTCGTGGTGTGGGTAGCCTCCCCTACTGGGTGGGACGATCTCCGCTTCGACAATTTCTTCTTCCCCGGATTCTTGGGGAGCGGAGATGGGGTGTGAGAGCGGCTCGTCGTCAGATTTTTCTGTGGAGTTGATAAGGGCCCCCACTGTGGCAGGAACGATATCCTCTTCCCGCCCATGCTTGTGCGGAACTGCTAACCAGGTGGCGATGGCGTTGGTGAGTGGGAAGGATAATGCCAGGGTAATGGCACCAACAATCGAGCGGAGGATCTCCACGGCTATCACTTCACCGTTGAGGACCTCCCACATGCCGCGGGAGGACTGTTGGATGAGGAGGAGGAGCGGCAGCACCGAGCCGGTGTAGGCCAGCACCAAGGTGTAGAGCATGGAGGAGATATGGTCACGACCCACCCGCATTGCACCACTGAACACGCGGCTGGCCGATGCAGTGGGATCCATTTCTGCCAGCTCGTATACAGTAGCTGCCTGGCTGATGGTGACGTCGTTCAGCACACCAATGGTGCCGATGATGAATCCGGCGATGACGAGACCGACAACTGGCAGCTGCCCCATGTACATCTGCATGGTGACGTTCTGGTCTTCTGACATCCCGGTGATGTGCGCCGTCTGTACTGCCAATTGGCTCATGGTGACAGCGCCCAACAGGGATATCAGTGTGCCCAGTAGCGCCGAGGCGGTTTTCCAGCTGAGCCCATGGACGAAGAACATCACGAGGAAGAGTGCGAGGGAGGAGCCGCATACGGCAACAAGGATAACGGGGTGCCCCGAGAGGATGGAGGGCAGCATCCATAGCACCACTACTGCCAGGGTGACGATGACACCAATGACGGCTCGCAGGCCTTTCCAAGAGCCGGCCAGGAGCACAATGAGGATGGTCACCCCCAGCCAGATGGCGAGGGAAGCACGCCGATCCATGTCTTCAAAGACGTAGCGGGTATTCCCCGCGGACTTGTCTTGCGCCATACGGATTTGGTCGCCTGGTTTCACCATGACGGAGTCGCCCACCACGCGATTGTTGAGAACCACATACTGGGAGGCGTTTTCGCCAGTGCGGATCTCCACGACGATGGCGGGGCATTGGCCTTTCACGGCCCCTTCTGAGGGCTTGAAGGAGGATCCTGCGGGGAAGTGCGGCTGCACATTCATGGGACGCCCGAAGAGGACGTTATTGCAGGCTGTTTGCCCTTCCTCCAGAGCCTTCCCATAGACCAGACTGTCGTTCATGCCGATGGACTGTTTGAGGGTGTCGTCGACCGTCACGGACTTGTCTGAAGGCCACATGAGAATCATGCCGATGAGGGTGGCAAGGCCAAATATCACCAGCGCGATAGTGACCGTTTTCTCAGCAGCCGTCGCTAGGCGGAGTTTTCCCATAGTGAAGGTACCTACCCGTCAGTTGACGCTAGAGATACCCACCATTGTAGCCACTATGACAGGGCGGACATGTCTCGTTTCACGGTGAAGCAGCGGTCCTGCATGCGGGAGATGGTGTACTCCCCGTAGAAGCCGAGAGCCTCCTTGTAGCGGTTAAGTGCGACCTGCTGGAGAGCTTGTGCGGTGGGGGCACGGTGGAAGGTAACGGTGTAGCCGCCTTCGTAGATGTCCATGAGGGTGAAACCACCGGGGAATGGGGTGCTGGCGCAGAACTGCGCAAACTGTGGACCACCGGGCAGATCAGCAGCATCCCGGTGAGCACGGTGAGTGTGGCCGGCAGCCATGAAGAACACACCAGGTGCTTTTTGGAAGAGGCGTTGCAGGCGCATGGAGTCCTTCTTGTTGTAGATGAAGGGCCGCTGGCCAACGTTGGTGAGTGCAGCTTCTTCCGTCACTGGGAAGTGCGAGAGCACCAGGGTGGGACGCTGAGGGTCGGAGAGCAGGATTTTTTCGATGCTGCGGTAGTTGGCCTCTGTGAGTTCACCACCGTCTTTTCCAGGGTGCGAGCCATCGATTCCCACCACGCGCAGCTTCTTGTCCAGGGTCGACCAGGTGGTTTGGAGCTTGTGATTAGGGAAGACAGCATGAATGGGATCGAAGGTCGACGCGGGTTTACGATCGTAGCCTTCCATACCGTATCCATCGTGGTTGCCGCGGACCAAGAAATAGTCCTTCTGGTATCCGCCGAAAGTGTCCATGATGCGGCGCAGCGTCTTGGCTTCTTCGAGTATGCCGTGGTCACAGAGGTCACCGTTGACGTAAATGCGGGCGATGTTGCGGCGCTTTACTTCGGCGAGCATGGAGGAGACCATGATTTCCGACCAGGGGGTCGAGTTGATGGAGTCGCCGCTCTTGCCGATGTGGATATCGTTGGCGACGGCGACAGTCTGAATATATTTGCCGGTGGGCTGGGCAAGGGTGGTGATGACTCCGGTGACTTCGGGTTCATCAAAGATGTTGGTGAACCAGAGTCCGGGTTCGGCTTTCTTTCCGAAGGAGCGGCATTCAAAGCGGTACTGGGTATTGGGTTTGAGGCCTTGAATAGTGACGTAGTGGAACCCAGTCTTGGAGTAGGACTTGTGGACGCAGCGAAGGGGTTGCTTGACGTCGGAGCGGGCAAGCCACACTTCACCGTCAGAGGCAACACGATCATTGGGAAGGACGTGGTCTGTGTGGGGCTCTTTGAAGGTACTCCAGGAGAAGGTGATGCTCGTGGGGGTAACGGTCATGACTTCAAGGTCTGTGACTGTCACACGGTCTCCTGCCGCCGCTTTGGGGGCGGCAGGGATGAGGGCATCGTTGACGGTGGCGGCGGAGGCCTGTGGTCCAGGCAGAGTGAGACTAGTGGCCACCCCTAGACCGAGGGCAGCTGAACCGGTTAAGAAGGACCGGCGAGTAATCGTGGAAGTTGTTGTTTCGCTCATACTCACGAACGTACTCCTGCTGACTGCCATATGCGCAAAAACTAGCTGGTAGATCACGTAATCTTCATCCGTAACCCATCGCTAGGCCACCATGAATTCATAGACTATTCATAGCAACACTGAACATATGACCACTAACAGTCTCGATGCCCTCACAGCACCTCGTCTCAGGCCAACACTAGATCGTCCGCATGGATGACCGGGGCGTGCATATCTTTAGGAAGCTCATCCGTACTCATGCGGTACATGAACTCCATCTCCCCTGCCGCATAGGACACAATGCCGCGCCCCACTAGCTCCCCTGCCCGAGTACGTACTTCCACCACATCTCCCCCATGGAAGTCGCCTTCCCCCGTCACCACGCCAGCGGCCAGCAAACTACGGCGCCGCCGTACCGCCGCAGCCGCGCCTTCGTCCACGATGAGCGTGCCGGCGTTATCTGCGGAGTAACGCACCCAGAATTTCTTGGCGGTCATACGCTTCGGCCGCGCCGCAAAAACCGTCCCTACAGAAGCATCTCGGAGCGCAGCGTCAGCCTCGTGAGATGCTGCCAACAAGACGGGAACACCTGCATCGGCAGCGAGGAGCGCAGAGGAGAGTTTAGAGGCCATTCCGCCCGTCCCCAGCGCACCTCCGTCGCCCGCTTCCACTCCATCAATAACAGCAGGGTGGGCAACCTCGGGGATAAAGGTGGCATTGCCCTGACGAGGATCAGAATCATAAAGACCATCTACGTCAGACAACAGAACTAGCGCATCGGCAGACACCAAATGTGCCACTAGAGCCGCAAGCCGATCATTGTCGCCAAAGCGAATCTCGTCCGTCGCAACCGTGTCGTTTTCGTTGATGATGGGAACACCATGCAGCAGGCGAATTCGATCCAGAGTATTCTGCGCATTCCGAGCCCGATCGCGCTTTCCTAAGTCACTCGCGGTCAACAGCACCTGTGCCACCGTGCGCCCATATCGGTCGAAGGACTCTCCCCACGCTTTCGCAAGTTCCACCTGCCCAACCGCAGCAGCAGCCTGTTTGGTGGCAATGTCCCGTGGACGCTTATGCAGTTTGAGAGGGGTAATACCGGCAGAGATTGCACCCGACGAGACCACGAAAACATCGGATCCAGCACTCATGCGCTCTTCCAGCACCGTCGCCAGCTTATCGAGCTTGTCGCGATCTAACCCGCCATCGGGATGGGAGATAGACGATGACCCAATTTTGACGACCACACGACGTGCCGTGCGGATCGCCTCCCGGGTAGGTGAGGACAACACACGTTGCTGCGTGGCGGGATCCAGGGAGGAGGAAGCCTGCTGGGGCACGGACTGCGAACCGGACATTCTTTTCTACCAGGTACTTTCGTCGTTCATATCGGAGTCTTCATCGGCAAGACCGTGGCGAATACGCTTCGCATGGCGACGTTCCTTCGCACTCACTCGCGTGTTGTGGTCCAGGCGAACGTCGGTACCACGGCCAGTGGGTGTCATGTCGACACCGGCCAGAGTGCTGGGCTCCCAATCGAAGCACACGTCCCCAATAGTGACGGAACAACCTGGAACTGCTCCAGCTTCCGCCAGTGCCTCTTCCACCCCCAACTTCGCCAACCGGTCCGCCAGGAACCCCACTGCCTCATCATTATCAAAAGCAGTCTGCGCCACCCAGCGAGCCGGCTTTACACCGTCCACAATGAACCCACCGGCGATTTCCGGGTCGCGAACAATACGGAAACTATCGTCTTCCTTCATCTGCGGACGTACGTAGACGCGTTTCTCCTGCTCCACCGGATGCTCTTCACGATAGGTTTGGACCATTTCGGCGAGGGCGAAGGAGAGTTCCTTCAGCCCTTCTCGGCTCACCGCGGAGATCTCGAAGACAGGCCAGCCACGCGCAGTGAATTCGTCCTTAACGAACTCGGCAAGTTCCTTTGCTTCGGGAACGTCGACTTTATTGAGCACGACGATGCGGGGACGATCAGCCAGGTCTCCCAACCCCATGTCGCCCTCGAGGGCAGGTTGATAGGCGGCCAATTCGGCTTCCAGGGCATCCACATCACTCACTGGGTCCCGTCCAGGGTCCAAGGTGGCACAGTCGACAATGTGGGCGAGCACCGCAGTGCGTTCGATATGACGGAGGAAGTCGAGACCCAGCCCACGCCCTTCAGCGGCGCCGGGGATCAAGCCGGGAACATCGGCAATAGTGTAGGTGATGTCACCGGCAGTCACCACCCCCAAGTTCGGCTGCAGAGTGGTGAAGGGGTAGTCTGCAATCTTCGGTTTGGCAGCGGAAAGCACACTAATGAGCGACGATTTTCCAGCTGATGGGAATCCCACCAGACCCACATCGGCCACAGATTTTAGCTCAAGTACCACATCGCAGCTTTCACCTTCTTCACCCAGCAGGGCAAAACCGGGAGCTTTGCGGGTTTTGGAGATCAGTGCAGCGTTACCTAGGCCACCATTGCCACCTTTGGCGACGATGAACTCGGTTCCGGCACCAGTGAGGTCCGCCAGTAACTCACCATCCGGGGTGGTGACGACAGTTCCATCGGGTACTTTGAGAACAAGGTCGGCGCCTTGTGCTCCATTACGGTTGGAGCCCATGCCCGGCTGTCCCTTTTCCGCTTTTGCGTGCGGGCTGAAATGGAAGTCAAGCAGGGTATGAACTTGGGGGTCAACGACGAGGACGACGTCACCACCGCGCCCCCCGTTTCCACCGTCTGGCCCACCGAGTGGCTTAAACTTCTCGCGGTGGACGGAGGCACAACCGTTTCCGCCGTGGCCGGCGGCAACATGTAGGGTTACTCGGTCGATGAAGCGTGCCATCGTCTTCTCCGTTATGTGGATGGTTAGGCGTCTCTTTTGAGATATACAGCAAGGGCGGGCTTGGGTGTTGTTGCCCAGCCCGCCCCTGTTGAAAAAGATGTGGTGAGGTTTCTTAGGCCTCTGCCTCGGCAGGAACGATGTTCACCATCTGACGGCCACGCTTGGTGCCGAATTCGACGGCGCCGGCAGCGAGAGCGAAGAGGGTGTCGTCCTTGCCACGTCCGACGTTGACGCCGGGGTGGAAGTGGGTGCCGCGCTGGCGGACCAGGATCTCGCCTGCGTTGACGAGCTGACCACCGAAGCGCTTCACACCGAGGCGCTGGGCATTAGAGTCGCGGCCGTTGCGCGAGCTAGATGCACCTTTCTTATGTGCCATTTGCTTCTCCTTAAAGGAATTTCGGTGTTACTTGATGCCGGTGATCTTCAGCACGGTGAGCGGCTGACGATGACCCTGGCGCTTCTGGTAACCGGTCTTGTTCTTGAATTTGCGGATGCGAATCTTCGGACCCTTGGTCTGCTCGACAATTTCAGCAGCCACGGAGATGTTGTCAACATCCGAAGTTACGGTAGAGCCATCAACGACGAGGACCGGGGAAAGCGAGACCGCAGTGCCCGGCTCTCCCTCGATCTTCTCGACCTTGACGAGGTCACCTTCGGCAACCTTGTACTGCTTTCCGCCGGTCTTGACGATCGCGTACATCGGAGGGCGTCCCCTTAAAAGTGTTGTTTCTTCTCGAACAACCGGATGGCTATTCGACTGGACTAGTTTCTTGCCACTGGCGGGAGAGTTAGGTTTCCTCACTGGGCACTCCAATAATGCATCAGAGCAGCTGTTGACGTGAGTATTCACCCGTTGAATGGCGACCTGTCAAGATTACTCGTTTTAACAGGCGGAAATCAAACTGACTAGGAAGAGCGAGTGGCACGGCGACGTACGCGTCGTGGCGCCTTTTCCTCCACACTGGCATTTACCGCCACTGGAACAGCTGCTAGCACGCCGGAGACCACTTCTTTCCTCTCCGCGGGAGCCGCCGATACCGCATGTGCGGTAGCCGAACCGGCTGCCTGGGTGGCACGACGTGCTCCGCGACGCTTGCGAGGAGTTGCTGTCTCTGGGACCGCCACCTCGGCTACCGACGGCAAGGATGAAGGTGCGATCCCCGCTGGGCGAGAGAGCTCAGCATCGCGTGCCGAAGTGGGCGCCTCTGCAGGGCGTGCATCCTTGGCATCACTCTGTTGGCTCGCTTTCTGGCCTTCCTTCTTCCCCGATTTCTTGTCTGAGCGCTCACCTTGAGGGCGGTCCGCTGCAGTCTCAGTAGAGGCTGTGCTGTCGGAGGGAGTGGCAGCTTCCGCACTCTCGCCCTCGGCAGACAGGTCTGCCTCATCGTTGTGTTGTTCGGGGCGGGTGCCATGCCGGCGTCCGCGCCGACGGCGCCGCCGTGCAGTAGGTTCTTTGGACTCATCGGCGGTGTCTGCAGCAACAGCATTATTTGCTGCGTTGCTCGTCGCTGCCGACTCTGCTTCAGCGTTCACAGTTACCGTCTGCTGGCTGTCCTGCTCGCCACTCTCGCTGGCAATGGAGTCTAGCTGGGATGTGTCAGCGGTGACCTGGGGTGTGGTGTCTGTGACAGTGGAACCCTCATCCTTCTTCCGACCCATCGCCTTCATCATGGGATGCTCGCTGGGGTTGGGGCCCTGATGGTCTTTACCACCGTTGCCCCCCTTAGACGACATGTCCTTATCAGCGGAGTCCTTGTCCTTCGACTTTCCGCCCTTTGCCGTCTCGTCCTTCTCCTGCTTGTCCGCATTGCGGCCCTTGCGACGTCGCCCACCGCGCAGATCTTCTGCGTTGTTACCACTGGTGATGGACTCCACCGGATCCTCTTGCAGGATGTAGCCGGTGCCGGAGCAGTGCTGACATGGCTTCGAGAATGCCTCAAGCAGGCCAGTACCCAGGCGTTTGCGAGTCAGCTGGACGAGACCCAGGCTGGTAACTTCGGAAACCTGGTGGCGGGTACGGTCGCGGCCGAGCGCTTCCCGGACACGACGCAGCACCAGATCCCGGTTCGATTCCAGCACCATATCAATGAAGTCGATAATGACAATGCCGCCAATGTCGCGTAGTCGCAGCTGGCGTACAATTTCTTCAGCGGCTTCAAGGTTGTTTCTGGTGACGGTCTCTTCCAGGTTTCCACCCGAGCCCGTGAACTTACCGGTATTGACGTCGATAACCGTCATGGCTTCAGTGCGGTCAATGACGAGAGTACCGCCAGAAGGCAGCCACACTTTCCGATCAAGAGCCTTAGCCAGCTGCTCGTCGACACGGTAGGCCTGGAAGACATCCACTCCCGTGTTCTCCCAACGTTCCAGCCGTTGTTCCAGCTGTGGTGCCACCTTCTGGACATAACGAGTGATGGTCTCCCAGGCACGCTCCCCTTCCACCACGAGCTTCTTGAAGTCATCATTGAAGAGGTCCCGCACAACCTTTACCAACATGGTGGGTTCTTCATGCAGGGTGCGAGCCTTGCCGTCAGCTTTCTGCTGAGCTTCCTCGGCGGCCTGCTGTACCGACAGCCACTGTTGATGCAGCATGTCGATATCGC
This sequence comes from Mycobacteriales bacterium, assembly GCA_018376445.1. Classification (GTDB taxonomy): domain Bacteria; phylum Actinomycetota; class Actinomycetes; order Mycobacteriales; family Mycobacteriaceae; genus Lawsonella. The sequence continues at coordinate 391,761 of JAHABL010000001.1, read as the reverse complement.
GCTTGAGGTCCTCCTCCGAGGCCCCCTCAGCAGCAGTGCGAATTATCACCCCGGCGTCACCGGGAACAATATTCTTGAGAATGCCTTTCAGGCGCTTGCGCTCCGTATCGGGCAACTTACGGGAAATTCCGGCGCTGCTTCCGTCCGGCACGTACACCAGGTAACGTCCAGCCATTGAAATCTGGGTCGTCAGACGCGCACCCTTATGGGCAATAGGGTCCTTGGAAACCTGCACCAGCACCATATCGCCGGTCGAGAGAGCCTGCTCGATCTTTCGGGACTTGCCTCCCAGTCCAGCAGCAGCCCAGTTCACCTCCCCGGCGTAGAGCACCGCGTTGCGACCTCGTCCGATGTCGATGAAGGCAGCTTCCATGCTGGGCAGTACATTTTGTACGCGGCCCAGGTAGATATTGCCCACCATGGATGCCTGACTGTCGGAAGTGACGAAGTGCTCGACCAGAATGTTGTCTTCCAACACGCCCACCTGGGTGGTAACTCCTGGGTGGTCGGACCGCTCCTTCTCCCGCACCACCATGGTGCGTTCGACAGATTCACGGCGCGCAAGGAACTCAGCCTCGCTGAGTACAGGGATGCGGTTGCGAGCGTTGTCACGTCCTTCACGACGGCGCTGACGCTTGGCTTCGAGCCGGGTAGAGCCGGAAATGCCCTGGACTTCGTCCGAGCCGGAGGTACGGCGACGGCGGGTGCTGCCGCGTTCATGCACTACCGTGTTCGGTGGATCGTCCTCTGTATTGTCGTCGGTATCGACATCGCTGCGGCGACGACGCCGGCGACGCCGGTGAGTTGAGGAAGCGTCCTCTCCCCCATCGTCTGCGGCCTCGGCGTCCCCAGCATCAGTTGCCGTAGAGGCATTCTCCTCCGGTTCGGCAGGAGAAGCCTGCTTGTGCATCTTTTTCTTGTCGCCCGATCGTCCGCTCTTGGAGCCAGATTGGGCGGTGTTGTCTGCCCAGTCGGTGGTGTCCGCGTCGCTCGTGCTGTCCTCCGCCGAGTCTTCGGCGCTATCGGAGTCATCACCACGCCCACGGCCACGGCCTCGTCGTCCGCGGCGACGGCGTCGGCGAGCAGAGGACGAACTCTCGTCATCACTGTGCCGGGAGTCGTTCTCTTCCTGGTCTGCGGTGTCCTTCTCACCGGACTCATCCCTGCCCATATCCTGGGCGGTGACTACGATAGGCGCAGTTGCCTGCAGCATGGCGTTCACGGCGAAGGGGTTCGCGACAGCACCGGTGGTGAAGGGATCTTGCGGGAGCGGAGTCGTCATAGGTTCGGCATGCTCGGCCGCAATAAAGGGGTTCATGAACGGGCTAGCTGTTGCCGAAGCGGCATCCGCCGTATCGTCCGTCGCAGATGCAGAAGGTTCCGACTCAAATGCGGTGGTGGCGGCATCGTCAGCTGGTACGGGTTCTGCGGGTGTGTCGGCGAGTAGGGTGGCCACGAATTGGGCAGCAAAGTCAGACGTCACGCTGGACTGAGCAGATGTGACGGTGACGCCTTGCTGGGCAAGCGCGGCAATCAGTTCTTTTGACGCCATGCCCAGGCGCTTAGCGAGGACGTGGACACGGATTTTCTGAGGTAAGTCTGCAAGTACAGCTTCTACCGTGGTGCTTTCTGGCAGCACACTATCTCCTTTACCTCCGGGCGCATCGGTACCGAGCGGCCACACAGAGGGGTGTATTGAAATATCGGATGGTCTCTTGGCCCAGTCGGCTGCAGTTCAGCTGCCATAAGCAGTGGTCGTCGGGGTGTGACGCTGCGCCGTTTCCAGGCGACGCCAGACACGGAAGGGAAACGCGGCTCGCCCCGAAAGGCGGCGCTGACACCTTAGAAATGTGATTGGCGACTCCCCTATTGTGTCACACAATGCCCCAATACACCGAAGCCGGCGCAAAAACGTCGAAACGTTCTCTACACCGGCTTCACACGGGAGATCTGATTGTGAGGGAAAAAGAAACGATTGAGAGTTGTTAGTCGAGCGGAAAATCCGGGAACCACGTGGAAATTTCCCGCTTAGCAGACTCTGGTGAGTCCGAGCCATGAACCAGGTTTTCACGGGTGATAAGGGCGTAATCACCGCGGATAGATCCGGCCGCGGCCTTGGCAACGGGGTCAGTTCCGCCGCACAGCTGGCGCCAGGCGGCAATGGCAGACGGGCCTTCCAAAACACCAGCAACAACCGGTCCAGAGGTGATGAAGTCCACCAGTGGCTGGTAAAAGTCCTTACCTTTGTGTTCGGCATAGTGCTGTTCGGCTAGCTCCTCCGAAACGTGGCGGAGCTCAAGGGCCGCAATCGTGAGGCCCTTGTTCTCAATGCGGCGAAGAACTTCGCCTACCAAGCCGCGCTTCACACCGTCCGGCTTGATCATAAAGAAAGTCTGTTCTGTCATATGCATATAGTAACGGAAAGCGGGTTATTCCCTAATAATCCGCGCTTCATCACTCATCCACAAGACATTCCTGAGCACCAGCCTAACGTGCAACAATGCTGTACTTCTCAGTTGTCCGATGGTGATTCGTCACCGTGTCGACACGTGCTGTCCAACGGAAGTTTAAGCAGGGGCTTTGCGGAATAGTGAGCGAGCTTCTCCCGCCGTCACCACACTGCCGGTAACAATGACCCCAGCCCCGCTCATCACACCATTCTCATCAATGTTCTCGGCTTCTACAGTCGCAAGAGCAATCGCATCCGCGAGGGTCGGCGCGGTATCAATCTGCTCGGCGTCAAAGACCTGCCGAGCGATTTCTGCGAGATCCTCAACTGGGAGGGTTCGCGGGCTGCTGTTGGTAGTAAGGATGACTTTGTCCAGTACCGGTTCCAGCGCCTCGAGAATGCCCCGGGCATCTTTATCGCCCAGAATGGCCAGTACACCCACTAACCGGTTGAACTCGAAGCACGTGTCGAGGGCGCGTGCGAGTGCCTTTGCCCCATGCGGATTGTGGCAGGCATCAAGCAACACGGTAGGAGCGGTACGCACACGCTCCAGCCGTCCAGGTGACTGAACCGCCTGAAATCCATTGTGCACTGCCTGGTCGTAGAGGGGCTTTTCGTAACTGGCCCCATAGAATGCCTCTACCGCCGCCAATGCCACTGCCGCATTCTCCGCCTGGTGCTCACCGTAGAGAGGCAGGAAAATGTCGTCATAGCTGCCGGAGAGACCCTGGATAGAGATCAGCTGGCCTCCCACGGCCGGCTGGCAGGCGGACACTTCAAACTCCAGCCCTTGCCGGGCAACCACCGCATTCGCCTGCACCGCCTGTTCCAGCAGAACATGCAGTGCGGTGGGTTCTTGGTGGGAGATGACGGCAACAGTCCCGTGCGGATTGTGAGGGGTGTTTTCCCCCTCAGTGGGCTTAATGATGCCCGCCTTCTCTGCGGCGATCTTCTCGATAGTGTCGCCCAGGTAATCCATGTGATCCATGCCGATCGGGCAGACAACCGCCACTTCGGCACGTGCCACCGACGTCGCATCCCAGCGTCCGCCCATCCCCACTTCTGCCACGACAACATCTACGGGAGTATCGGCGAAGCAGCAGTAGGCCATCGCGGTAAGCACTTCGAACTTGGTCATGCGTGGTCCGCCCTGCTCCACTGACCAGGCATCAACCATCTCGACGAAAGGTTTGAGGTCCTGCCATACCTCAACGTAACGGCGAGGGCTGATGGGGACACCGTCGACGCTAATGCGCTCGGTGGCAATCTGCAGGTGGGGGCTGGTGGTACGTCCCACTCGCTGACCCATGGCCCGCAGTAGGGCGTCAATCATGCGGGCTGTGGAGGTCTTTCCGTTGGTACCTGCCACTTGGATAACCGGCGCAGCCTGTTCCGGATGGCCCAACATATCCATCAACCGCTCCATACGGGAGAGGTCGGGTGCAATCTGTCGTTCTCCCCACCGGGTATCGAGTTCTGCCTCCACGGCAGCCAGGGCGGCAAAGTCCTCCGGGGAGGGTTTCTCTACCTGGTAGCTGCTGGGATCGTCTTCCTCGTCGTAGACGGTGAGGTCCGGGATGCTGTCACCGGTGTCGATGTCGATACGCCCGGTATAGTCACCGTACAGGTCCTCCCCCGAAATACTGTCGGTGTCGTCAGAGTCTTCCCCCACATGCGCCAAGTTGTAGGCGTCCAGAGCTTGAGCCAGCGCATCCATTTGTTCTTCGTCAAATTGGGAGAGGAGGTCCCGCAGATTCTGTTGAACCTCCGGTGTGAGCACGCCGTCTTCGTCCAGGAGCGGATTAAGACGCCGCAGCCCGAACGGGGCTTCAGGGTTGAACTCGTCATCATCCCCGTCAGACGCCTGGTCGACGATGCGTTCGGCAGCCGCCGCCAACGCGTCGAGATTGAGTCCCGACTCCCGGAACACGTATTCGGCGAGGGCATCAGCCGAGTCTGCTTCTTCTGTCGCTGCTACACGGGCAACCTCGTCAGCGTCGGCGAACTTACCCCCTGTCTGGCAGGCGCATGGCTCGTCTCGGTTCTGCTCATGGGCATGTCCTGCCATGAGGTTGCGATAGGCTTCTGCCTCCGGTAATGCAGCAGGGTTACCAGCGCGGAGGGAGGCTAGTGGATCATCGGCGTTGTAGACGTCACGATAGTTGAGGTTCTTCGGCAGATCGCTCATCGTTCTATGCTCCTCTAGGCAGTGGCGGTTCGCTTTATGTCCGGACAGTATGGTTAGTGCCCCGGTGTGGAGCCGGGGCAGCTAACGTAGCACTGTTCTGCTGGGTAGGCCTTACTTACGGGCTGGCAATGCTGCTAGGCGTTCGGTCAGGCGGGCAACTTCTGCTTCTGCAATCTCGCGGCGAGCCTTAATCTTGTCCACAACCACAGCCGGAGCCTTATCGAGGAAGTTCTGGTTGCCCAGTTTCTTTCCGGTGGTGTCGAGTTCTTTCTGAGCTGCTGCCAGATCCTTCTCGATACGTTTCCGTTCGGCTTCAACATCGACGGTATCGGAAGTGTCAAGCTCTACTACCACGGTGGCACGGGAGAGTCGGACTTCCAGCGAGGCGGTGGCGTTGAAGTCCGTGGCAGGCTCTTCTAGTCGAGCGAGTGAACGAACGGCTGCAACTTGGTTATCGAGATCGGCCGCTTCGGCGACGCCCACCAGGCGGGCGGGAACCCGCTGGGACGGCTTGACACCTTGATCGGCGCGGAAACGACGGACCTCGGTGACGAGTTTCTGCAGGTCTGTGATGCGCTGCAGGGCAGTCTCGTCGAGTTTCGCGGTGTAGGCGCCAGGCCACTCTGCGACCACCAGTGATTCCTCCCCAGTAAGGGTGGTCCACAATGCCTCGGTAACGAAGGGCATGACTGGGTGCAGGAGGCGCAGCAGGGTGTTCAGCACATGGCCGAGTACGACGCGGGTCGCGGGGGCGCTAGGCAGGTTATCCTCGGGGCGCCCCAGCTGGGCCTTGGCCAGCTCCAGATACCAGTCGCAGAACTCGTCCCAGGTGAAGTGGTAGAGCGCCTCGCAGGCTTTGGAGAACTCGTAGGCTTCCAGACCAGAGTCTACGTCGGCTCGCACCTGTTCGAGACGGTCAAGGATCCAGCGGTCCGCATCCGTGAGCTCAGCACGGTCTGGCAGCTCCCCTACTTCGGCACCATTCATGAGAGCAAAGCGGGTGGCGTTGAAGAGCTTGGTGGCGAAGTTGCGGCTGGCTTGGCAGTTGTCATCGCCCACCGGAATGTCAGCACCGGGGTTGGCGCCACGGGCGAGAGTGAAGCGCAGGGCGTCTGCCCCGAAGCGTTCTACCCAGTCGAGGGGGTCAATGCCATTGCCGAGGGACTTAGACATCTTGCGGCCGTGCTCATCACGCACCAGACCGTGGAGAAAGACGTCGGTGAAGGGAATGGGGCCGATGTCACCAGCGTCCTTGCCGGTGGCACCTTCTTTACCGACGAAGGTAGCGAACATCATCATGCGAGCAACCCAGAAGAAGAGGATGTCGTAGCCGGTAACGAGGACGTTCGTAGGGTAGAAGCGTTGGATATCTTCTGTACGGTCGGGCCAGCCGAGCGTGGAGAAGGGCCAGAGCCCGGAAGAGAACCAGGTGTCGAGCACATCGGGATCTTGTTCCCAGCCGGCCGGGGGCTCGTCGTCGGGGCCACAGCAGACGATTTCGCCATCGGGACCATACCAAATGGGAATACGGTGGCCCCACTTCAGTTGGCGAGAAATGCACCAGTCGTGCATATTGTCGACCCACTCAAACCAGCGAGGTTCTTGGGAAGCAGGGTGGATGGTGGTGAGTCCGTCGCGTACGGCGTCGCCAGCCATGGTGGCCAGGTCCTCCACTTTGACGAACCACTGCAGAGAGAGACGTGGTTCGATGGCTTCGCCGGAGCGCTCAGAGTGGCCGACGGAGTGAACGTAGGGCCGCACTTCCTTGACGATGCGGCCTTGTTCACGTAGTGCTTCGGTGAGCGCAGGGCGGGCGTCTTCGCGGCTCAGGCCGTCGAAGCGCGTGCCAGTATTGGCAATGTGGGCGGTAGCATCCATGATGTTGATCATGGGGAGGTTATGCCGCTGCCCCATGGCGAAGTCATTGGGGTCGTGCGCGGGGGTAATCTTGACTGCGCCAGTGCCGAATTCCATGTCGACGTAGTCGTCGGCAATGACAGTAAGGGTAAGATCGTCGCGTAACGGGTGCGGGAACACCTTACCCACCAGGTGCTGGTAGCGTTCGTCGTCGGGGTGGACGGCGATGGCGACGTCACCCAGCATGGTTTCGATACGAGTGGTGGCTACGACCAAGCTGTTGCCCTCTACTGGCTTTCCGTCTGCGCCAATCTCGCCGTAGGCAAAGTACACCAGTTCCCCTTCATCATCGGAGTATTTCACTTCGATGTCGGAAACGGCGGTTTGCAGCACCGGAGACCAGTTGACGAGTCGCTCGGCACGGTAGATATAGCCGGCATCGTAGAGGCGCTTGAAAATGGTTTGGACGGCGCGGGATAGCCCTTCGTCCAGAGTGAAGCGTTCGCGTTCCCAGTCGAGGCCGTCACCGATAGCACGCATCTGGGTACCGATCAGGCCACCGTATTCGCTCTTCCATTCCCACACCTTCTCCACAAATTCTTCGCGGGTGAGGGCATGGTAGTCGATGCCTTGGTCGGCGAGCTGCCGCTCTACCTTGGATTGAGTGGCGATTCCGGCGTGGTCCATGCCGGGGAGCCAGAGCACCTCGTGGCCTTGCATTCGCTTGCGGCGGCAGAGGGCATCCATGAGGGTGTGGTCGAGGGCGTGGCCCATGTGGAGTTTGCCGGTGACGTTGGGGGGTGGCAGCACAATGCTGTAGGGAGGTTTATTGCTATTGACGTCAGCGTGGAAGTATCCGGCGTCTACCCACCGTTGGTACATGCTGGGCTCGACGGCGCGGGGATCCCACGATTTGGGGAGCTCGCCGGAGCGATCAACGGAGGTGGAAGGGGCATTCTGAGCGGAGTTTTCTACACTGGTCACGCTTGCAAGTTTAACGGTTTGCAGGGCTGCTTTCGAACTGGGGGCGCACGGGCGGCATGGCAGAGAAAAAGAGATGCACCCGGTGTGGGTACCGGGTGCATTCCAGGAGTTAATGGGCGGTCGGAAAACCGCGGTTGGCGACTAGTCGAGCAGGCCGAGTTCCTTGACTGCGGCGCGCTCCGCTTCGAGGTCGTCAGCGCTGATCTTCATGCGCTCAGCCTGTGCAGCGGAGATTTCCAGGCCCTCGACACGGTTCCAGTTGGTGCCGTCGGAGGTGCAGGGGACGCCGTACATGAGGCCCTCGGGGATGCCGTAGGAGCCGTCGGAGGGGAGGGCAACGGTAACCCAGTCGCCTTCGGCGGTGCCCTGGTACCAGTCACGCATGTGGGTGATGGCGCCGGTGGCGGCGGAGGCGGCGGAGGAGGCACCGCGAACCTCGATGATGGCGCCGCCACGCATGGCTACCCTGGGGATGAATTCGTCGGCAAGCCAGGCATCGTCAAACTTGTCGGCGGCTGCTTCACCGTTCACCTTGAGGTAGGTGACGTCGGGGAACTGGGTGTTGGCGTGATTGCCCCACACGGTCATGTTGGTGAGGGCATCGACCGGAACGTCGAGCTTCTTGGAGGCCATGGAGAGGGCGCGGTTGTGGTCGAGGCGCATCATGGCGGTGAAGCGGTCGTTCGGTACGTCCGGGGCGTAGTGGTTGAGGATGAGGGCGTTGGTGTTGGCGGGGTTGCCAACTACGAGGGCGCGGATGTCATCTGCGGCGTGGTTGTTGATGGCTTCGCCCTGCGGCTTGAAGATGGCGCCGTTTGCAGCGAGTAGGTCGGCACGGTCCATACCCTTACCACGTGGGCGGGCACCTACCAGGAAGGCAGTGTTAGCACCGTCGAAGGCCTGGTTGGCGTCATCGTAGATGTTGATGCCAGCGAGGAGCGGGAAGGCGGAGTCGTCAAGCTCCATGGCGACGCCTTCAGCAGCCTTGAGGGCCGGGGTGATCTCCAGGAGGTTCAGTTCGACGGGCTGGTCGGGGCCGAAAACGGCGCCTTCAGCGATGCGGAACAGCAGGGAGTACGAGATATTGCCGGCGGCACCGGTGACGGTGACCTTCTTGGGCTGAGTCATCTTCGGAAACACGTCCTTTCAGGATCCGAACTATGTTTTGTCGTCGATCAGTGGACTCACCTGGTGAGGGTGGAGTCGCGCGGTTCTAGTGTCTCACCATCTTGGTTGGTTTGCTAAGCGTCGTCGGAGGTGACCGACCTGAAATTGTGGGAAAAACCACATCGTCGCTTGGCATGACCAATGTTACCGCAGGTCACACAAGTATTTTCTGGTTTGGTGACGGGTTCGTGAACATTGAATATGCCCTACTGAACACCTTTTGTGAGGAACAACACAGCCCACTGCGCGCGGGGCAAAACCCGGCTGCAGTGGGCTGGTGAAACTACTATGAGGGCGGCTACCCGACGTTTTTCTCGATGGAGGTAATGTCGAGGCGTTGAATATGCGGAGCGGTCTTGTCCCGAACAGTTTCTTGGGTGATGGTGACCTTTTCCACGTCCTCTGCCGAGGGGATTTCGAACATTATCGGCATGAGGACTTCTTCCATGATGGCACGCAGACCGCGCGCACCAGTGGAGCGTTCCAATGCTTGATCCGCCAAAGCGTCCACGGCTTCGTCGGTAAACTCCAGTTCTACCCCATCCATCTCAAAAAGCTTCTGATACTGCTTGACCAGCGCATTTCGCGGCACAGTAAGAATAGCTTTAAGGGCATCCTTGTCGAGGGGCTCGACGGAGCCGACGACGGGAAGACGGCCGATGAATTCGGGGATAAGCCCAAACTTGCTGAGGTCTTCCGGCTTCACCAGCTTAAAGTAGTTGGTGGACTTGGTTTCTTCCTCGGTGACGAGGTCCGCACCGAACCCGACGCCCTTTTTACCAACGCGATCTGCCACAACCTTCTCTAGACCCGCGAAAGCGCCAGCAGCAATAAAAAGGATGTTGGAGGTGTCAATCTTGATGTAGTCCTGGTGTGGATGTTTGCGCCCGCCGTTCGGGGGGACGGAAGCGACGGTACCTTCCAGGATTTTGAGGAGGGCCTGCTGTACTCCTTCTCCGGATACGTCACGGGTGATAGAGGCAGATTCGGCCTTGCGGGAGATCTTGTCGATCTCATCAATGTAGATAATGCCTTTTTCGGCGCGCTTCACATCGTTATCGGCGGCGTGAAGGAGCTTTAGCAGGATGTTTTCGACGTCTTCACCGACATAGCCAGCTTCGGTAAGCGAGGTGGCATCAGCGATGGCGAAGGGCACGTTGAGCATACGGGCGAGGGTTTGCGCCAGGTAGGTTTTGCCACAGCCGGTGGGGCCAAGCAGCAGAATATTGGATTTGGCAATCTCTACATCTTCTTCGCGGGGACGTCGGCCGCCGAGCGCACGAATGCGCTTGTAGTGGTTATAGACGGCGACGGCGAGGACGCGCTTGGCGTCGTCTTGGCCCACGACGTACTTGTCGAGAAACTCGCAGATCTCCTTGGGGGTGGGCAGGTCGTTTCCGGTGGTGGTCTGGGTGGAGTCGTTCAACTCCTCTTCCAGAATTTCGTTGCAGACGTCAATGCATTCGTCGCAGATGTACACACCGCCACCGGCGATGAGTTTCTTCACCTGGCTCTGCTTCTTTCCGCAGAAAGAGCATTTCAGAACATCGCTTGAATCGCCAACATATGCCATCGGGCTCGGCTACTCCTTCGGGGTTCTGTAGAGGTGCGGGTCCGCAACTCGCGGTGGAGGGGTCGCGGCACTATTACTTTTACCGTAGTCGCTTCTTGTTAGTTCTTAGCGGAGGCTTTCCGGTAATCGAAGACGGTATCGATGATGCCGTAGTCTTTGGCCTCTGCGGCGGTCAGAATCTTGTCGCGTTCGGTGTCTTCACGCACCTGCTCAGGGCTGACGTTGCAGTGGCGGGCCAGAGTCTCTTCCATCTGGCGACGCACTCGCTCAATTTCACGGGCCTGAATTTCCAGGTCCGACACCTGTCCACGGATACCTTCAGTGGCCGGCTGGTGGATGAGGATGCGGGCGTTGGGGAGGGCGGCCCGCTTACCGGGGGTGCCGGCGGCAAGCAGTACTGCGGCGGCGGAGGCGGCCTGGCCCAGGCACACCGTCTGGATATCGGGCCGCACGTATTGCATGGTGTCGTAGATGGCCATCAACGAGGTGAAGGAGCCGCCCGGAGAGTTGATGTACATGGTGATGTCGCGGTCGGGGTCGAGTCCTTCCAGGACGAGCAGCTGCGCCATGATGTCGTTGGCGGCGGTGTCGTCAACCTGCGAGCCCAGGAACACGATGCGCTCTTCAAAGAGCTTGTTGTAGGGGTTGGACTCTTTGGTGCCGTAGCTGGAGTGCTCGATGAAGGAGGGGACGACGTAGCGGGCTTCGGGAAGCTGGAATCCGGTCATGGGTAATGTGCTCCTTTACTTCTCGGTGCCGGGAACGTGCTTGATGACGTGGTCGAAAAGGCCGTAGTCACAGGCTTCCTGCGCGGTAAACCACTTGTCGCGATCAGAGTCTTTTTCGATCTGTTCGACGGTCTGGCCGGAGTGCTGGGCGATGAGTTCGGCCATTTCCTTCTTCACCTTGGCAAAGTTTTCGGCCTGAATGGTGATATCGGTGGCGGTGCCGCCCACTCCAGCAGAAGGCTGGTGCATGAGGACACGGGTGTGCGGCAGGGCGTAACGCTTGCCGGAGGCGCCTGCGGTGAGCAGGAATTGTCCCATGGAGGCGGCCATACCCATGGCGTAGGTCGCGACATCGCAGGAGATGAACTGCATGGTGTCGTAGATGGCCATGCCGGCCGTGACGGAGCCACCGGGGCTGTTAATGTACATGCTGATATCAGCAGTGGGATCCTCGGCTGCCAGCAGCAGCATTTGGGCACAGAGGCGGTTGGCGACCTCGTCGTTAACTTCCGATCCGAGGAAGATAATGCGCTCTTTGAGGAGCTTTTCGAAGACTGAGTCGGGAAGATTCAATCCGTCGGCCATGGGTACCTGCTTTCTCCGTTTCTGGTGGGAAAAGATTCGCCGTCTATAGCGTAACGAAAACGGGCGCAGCCGGCTCGCTCGCTACGCCCGTGTTCGCTTTGAGATGGGGTTTACTCTGCGTCGCTGGAGGCAGCGTCGTCAGAGACAGAGGAATCAGCAACTTCCTGGAAGAACACCATGAGGTCTTCCAGGGAACTACCATCGGTATCCTTGGCGTCGACATCACGCACCACAGCGAAGAGGGCCTTGTTGCGGCGAACATCGCTAAAGAGGTTGCTAAGCTGGCCCTGCTGCTGGACGAGCTTGACAAACTGTTCGGGATCCATGTTGTTCTGTTTTGCCTGAGCAACCACGGCTTCGGTGAGGTCATCCTGGTTGATTTCGATGCTGCGCTCTTCTGCCAGGGCGTCGAGCAGTAGCCAAGAGCGGGTGGCGTCCTCGGCAGACTTCTTGGCGTCAGCGTAGAAGGTGTCGAGGTCGGAACCCTGGGATTCGAGGATGGACTTGAGGATGTTCTCGTCGCCACCGAACTGGGAGAGGATCTGCTGGATCTGGCCCTGGGCCTGCTCTTCCACAATGCCTTCGGGAATCTCGAAGTCGGCTTCTTCGATGAGCTTGGCAAGGACAGCATCGCGCAGGTTGGAGGCCTGCTCGGACTTGGCAGCGGCGTCAGCGCGCTTGGCCAGGTCGTCCTTGAGCTCCTCGAGGGTGTCGAATTCGGAGGCCATTTGGGCAAAGTCGTCGTCGAGTTCGGGGAGTTCCTGCTCCTGAACTTTCTGAAGGACGACGGTGACGTCGGCGGCTTCGTTGGCGTGGTCACCGGCGATGAGCTTAGAGGAGAAGGTCTTGCTTTCTCCAGCCTTCATGCCAACGAGGGCCTCTTCGAGACCTTCGATGAGGTCGCCCTGGCCAATGCGGTGGGACAGGCCCTTGGTTTCAGCTTCTTTGATTTCCTCACCGTCGATGGAGGCGGAGAGGTCGAGGGAGACAAAGTCGCCTTCCTTGGCAGCGCGGTCAACGCCTTTGAGGGTGGCGAAGCGCTCACAGAGATCGCTGAGGCCCTGTTCGGCGATTTCGTCGGCGGAGCGACGAGGATCCACGGTGATCTCCTTGCCGGCAAAGTCCGGCACAGTGATCTCGGGGCGGCAGTCCATCTCGGCCGTGAATTCGATGAAGTTGGGGTCATCGATCTTGGTGACATCAACTTCGGGGGTGGAGAGAGGCTGCACGTTGTTTTCGCTACATGCCTCTTCGTAGCGGCTCGGCATCATGTCGTTGATGACCTGCTCGAGCACTGCGCCACGGCCGACGTGGTTTTCGATCAGCTTGGCGGGAGCGTGACCCTTACGGAAGCCGGGAATGTTGACCTGCGCCGCGATAGTCTTGTAAGCCTTGTCGAATTCTTCCTTGAGCTCCTCGAAGGGAACCTCAATAATCAGCTTCACGTGGGTGGAGGTGAGCTGCTCAACAGTGCTTTTCACGGAATTGTTCTCCTTGTTTATAGGGGTCACGTTGATGGATTCAAGTTTTGGTCGGGATGACAGGATTTGAACCTGCGACATCGTGCTCCCAAAGCACGCGCGCTACCAAGCTGCGCCACATCCCGGGGCAACTCAACAGTACTTTTCAGCACGAAGAGTTCCTGCACCATCTTACGTGCAACCTCGAAATTTTTGTAACCAAGGTTTTCTCGGGTAGTCTTAGCAGGCACAGAGGTTATCTGTGGGGATGTCGTATAGTGGCTATTACCCCAGCCTTCCAAGCTGGAGACGCGGGTTCGATTCCCGTCATCCCCTCTCCTTAGTTGAGGAAGTCGTCGGTCGGTGTGAAGGCGCCGAAGTCGGTCTCAGCGCTCACGCGCCCACCACCAAGGGTTTCGCCGTCGCGAGTCTTTTGGATATTGCCGAGTCCACAGGCGATGCCACGGTTGCCGTTTGTGTTGAACGCATAGAAGGACAGGTCTACTCGTGCATAGCAGCCCGAGTAGACCTCGACACGATCCAGAATCGGTGCGACGCTCTGATCGACGATCTGCGGAGCGGTCAGGGAGTTCGCGTTGAGGAAGTAAGCGTTCGCGTAGGCCTCGTCGTCACGCTCAATATCCCCATCACGCAGCGGCAACTTGAGGGCCGCCTTGTTGGGACGCTTGCCACCGAACTTGCCGATCCCGGCCTCGATTGCCGCATCCACAGCCTTCTCGATCATCGCGATCGTGGCGGTGTCGGACTTGGGGATAATGAGGGAGACGGAGTACTTGGGCTTGCCGCCCTGGATGGAGTTCGGCTCCCACACGTGCGCGTAACTGAGTCGCACTTCGCCGGTGACGATACGGGTCGGATTGGTCGTTGTCACAATCTTTTCTGCTTTCTACTTGTTACTTGGTTGGTTGAAAATCGGTGGCCGCACTCACCAGGTCGAGCGACGGCCGCTTGTCGGATGCAGGAACCAATGTGGGTTTGCCTGCAGGTTTGGTCACGAGATCGCCCAGGATCTCGTTGAAGGCGGGTTTGCTCATCAGCTTTTCCATGGCTGTGAGGGTGATGATCTTGCGGTCATAGATGTCCTTGTAGCCCGCCGCTTCAGCCGCTGCAGCGACATCTTTCTCGGAGGTGTATTTGCGTACCGACCGTCCGGCGACGAGCTTGAACCCCTCAAAGACCACACCTTGATTGATGGCCTTGGAAAGCGCGTAGGCTTCGACATCCGACGCCCATGTTTTGAGCTGCGGAATCCGTGCCAGCACGTCAGCGATCTCTGTATCGCTAAGTTCTGCTGGTGGGGCGAATTCGAGCTTGACAAGTTGAAGGTTGGCTTCGGCTCGTGCCCGGCAGGTGGGTGCGATCTTGCAGAACTGGCACCACGAGCCCGGACAAAACTCGCCCTCATCTGCGGCCGCGAGCTCGGCCTTGGGTTTCACTTCCGTTTCAGCCCACTGTTGGAGCTCGGCGACGGGGATTTCCCAGGTGTCGACGTTCGCCCGACGCGGCTGGTAGATCGTCACCGCCACCGTCTCGATGTCATACAGGCTCCCGAAGACGTGAAGGGCTCCGAGCGCATAGAGCATGAGCTGCGGATTGTTCTCAGCCTCAACCAACACGCCTTGCCCGTACTTCAGATCAATAATCTGCAAGGTAGGTTCTGCGATGATCACGCAATCCCCGGTGCCGAAACCTCCCGGCACAATGTGTGAGAAATCGAGGCGCTGCTCGATCAGCACCTGCGGATCACCACAGGATTCCCCAGCTAACGAGATGTGTTCTTGCACGTAGGTGACATAGTCGTCAGTCAAGGTTTCCATCTCGTCATCAATCCACTCAGAGACCGGACGCTTTGAGCGCTGCTTGAGAGCCCTGCGGAGTTTATGCTCAGCCAATGCGTGAGCAGCAGTTCCTTGCTCGGCCGCAGCCGACGTCGACTCCGGCTCCCCAGACTCCAGATGAGCGGAGGGCGTGCAGTTGAGCCACCGATGCGCACCAGCCGCTGAGAGGAGTGCGTGATCAGACGGTGCCATCAGCAATCTCCTTCGCCCGATCCAGCAGCCAGCCGAACTTCGCCGGATCCACCGCTGAGAGCTTGTCCGCCCCGGCTTCGACGATCAGCTCACGCACCTTCGCAGTAAGGCCTTGCGCTGAGAGCTCGGAAAGAACGCCGCGTACTTCTTCGAGCGTCACTACCGGTTCAGGTTCAACCTCTGGCTCGTCCGCGAGTAGTTCTGGCTGGCTGTGCGCAGCTAGGATGGTTTCGAAGGGTTCCTTGATCTGCAGTGCAAGCTCTGGGCGTTCACCAGGCATTCCTGCGTGGTCTTCGAAGCTCTCCTCAACGATCTGCTGAGCCCGCGCAAGCAAATCGGCGAGCGATCGCATCGTCTGGTTTCCATCACGAATGAAGGCGTTAATTTCCGGCATCATCATTTGGACTCACCCGCCTTGAGAGCATCGGCCAGGGCCATGAGGTCGTCATCGGTGTTTTCGGTGATGTCGATCTGCTTGACCGAGTCACCGGGAACGAGAATCATGACTTTGCGCGGGGTGCCAAGCAGTAGGCGCATGAGCCGTTCACGCAGCGTCACGTTTTTGGTGGCGACGATTCCGGGGTCGTCAGGGATGTGCCGGGCGATATGAAGCTTGAGACTATGTCGGGTCATCGGCTTACCTTTCTTCCTCATTTGTGGGAGTAGCCCGGTTGGCTTCTCCCTTCACCCCACTGCCGACGCCGCCCGAAGTGTTAAATCGGGCCTCCTCAACCGCCTGTCGGATCAGCGGTTTCACCTCTGCCACCAGCTGCGATACCCGAGCGCGGGTAAACCCCATATCGCGCGCCACCTGCGCCTGATTGAGCTTGTTGGTTGCGAGAAGGCGCGTCATGACCTCACGATGCTGAGGATCCAAACCAGCGATGACGTCGCGCATAGCCTCGATCTCACGGGCGCGCTGGACGCTGTCTTCGCGTTCGATGGCCTGGTCTTCAGCGCTGATACCTGGTGAGGCTGGGTCAAGGTCGATGTCGAGCATCTGTTCATACGAAAACGGTGCGTTGTTCGGCAGACGGCATCCACGTCGAGGACCGCACCCGGCCTCGCACGTGCATTTCTTCTTACCCTTGCCGCGATCGGCGCGAACCGCCTTATGCGTGGCCGCTTCTTCTGCGTTCCACAACTCGTCGAGAATCTTCTGTGCGGTGCGGAGTTTGACCTGGTCGAGCGGAACACCAGTTGCGGCGGCGCGTTGCTGCCGGTCGGTTGCGATCATGAGAGCGAACTCGCCAGGGTCGATGTCGAAAGTGTCGGTGGTGGACTCGTTCTTGTTATTGTCTGCTTCGTGCTTGAAGGTGACCTTCATCGAAGGATCTCCATTTCTCCGGGAATCCCGGTGATTTGGAGACCTGATCTGTTTGGCTCAGATCACTGGTGAGAACTGCTAGGAAGACGACAAAGGCGAGCCACCCCACCAACCCTTCAGCGAAGAAGGCTTGAGTGAGGTGACCCGCCGAGCGCTCCCAGAGCAGGTCTCACTAGTGATTTGTTTGTCTAACCCCACGGCCTGCACCCGCCATAGGGCTTCGCTCATCCGCCAGATGAGCTCCCGAACAATCACGCTCGGGCTTGGAGAACGTCAGTGCTGGTGGCCACCAGCACTACCGCCTCCACGGCTTGGTGCGAGAAGCACTCACACCAGAGCAGGAGTCATTGCGGCTACTTGCCCCGCTTGGATGGCTTGGCCTGCGCCAACGCTGACGCGGCCACGGACTTCGAGTCCTTGCCATAACGGCCATCGGTCAGAATCTTCGACGCCTTGGACGCCACCTTCGCAGACGTCTGCTTACGGTTCTTCCCCATGTGCTTCACCTCCTTCGCTACGATCAGGGCACCCACCATCAGCTGGTGCGTGTTCGTGAGCGTTAGCGCGAGTCGGCGTGCGATAATGAGATGACAGTTGCTCGTCTCGTCGGCTCGTGTTTTGCTCACATACTCATCAAACGCTGTGGTTTTGGGACTTCAGATCGGTGAGGGAAGCAAAAACTGGGACTTCTGGGACTAGTTTTGGGACTCGGTATAGAGGAGCGTGACGCATATGGGTTTGCCTGAGTTTTGTCGCGCTGTTTACAAGCGGAAGAGTCCCATCACTAACCAGGCAAAATTCGTCCAAGCCGTATTCCAACACGCTGGCAGTGCAGAGCGGTTAGATGACGAGTACGCACGCAAGATCTTTACCGGGGCAAAACCGATCTCCGAACCGCAATACGAGTCATTTCCTACGCCGGTGAGCAAGAAATCGTTGCATGATTTCCTTTTTAGGCACCTGACGCCCCTCCTAAGCCCGAAGCGCACGTTGGATGATCGTTGCCAAGAAGTTGGCAAAGACGCCGGGCTGCCCTCAACTCTCGCTATTGAGCCAGAAGCGTTCATTTGGGCACTTACGGATTGGTTCGATGCGATCATCCATGATCCAGACCATTGCGATGTCCTCGAACGCTGCTACCGACTTCGCCTTGAAGGCCAGGAACCAGAAGAAATAAACCCCGCGCCGCAGCCGCTCTATCAAGGA
The DNA here is from genome assembly GCA_018376445.1 of Mycobacteriales bacterium. Lineage (GTDB taxonomy): Bacteria > Actinomycetota > Actinomycetes > Mycobacteriales > Mycobacteriaceae > Lawsonella. The sequence continues at coordinate 374,186 of JAHABL010000001.1, read as the reverse complement.
GATCGCGTCGATGTGACGGAACCGCCTGCACTGCAAAAACACAGGCCAGGATTTTGGGACGAGTTCACTCACACCTGGACATTGCGCAACGTTGGCAGCGTCGACTGGACCGGTCGGACACTCGTCTGTACGAATCCGACAGACTCGCGACTACGACCCGTCGGCACCACACAGATCACCATTCCTGACAGCCCACCGGCGACAGGAAAGTTCATAAAGATTTCTTGCACGTTTCGGGCGCAAGGCTATGAAGGTGCTGCCTCAAGCCACTGGGAAATGCATAACGCGGATGGCGAGAACTGCTTTCCACAAGAAGGCACGACCTTTAATGTTGTCGCCGCAGTTATTAATCCGGATCTTCACGCGACAAGGTAGGGATGATGAGCGAAGCTGAATTAGAAAACTGGGTCACCATGAAAGAAGCGCAAGCCCACCTTGGTGTGCGCCGGGAGACCATCACGAAATGGATCGCGACCCATAATCTTCCCGCCTACAAGGTCGGTAGGGTGTGGAAGTTCAAACTCTCAGAAATCGACGAGTGGGTTCGTACCGGTCAAGCCGCAGAAGAACCACATCCCGATACCCGCCACGAGCCTAAGGAGGAACGCTAATGCCAGAACTGAACTGGGTCGGCAAAGACAAGGTGATCACCCACCATCTCGACGTTCCCTACCGCGTCCTTGACCGCCAATACTCATATGACGAGCACGGACAGCACGATGCGGACAACGGCTCACAGAACATGATCATCCACGGCGACAACCTCGAAGCCCTCAAAGCGCTCCTGCCGCGCTATGAAGGAAAAGTCGACTGTATCTACATCGATCCTCCCTATAACACAGGCAACGAAGGCTGGATCTACAACGACGCCGTCAACGACCCACGAATCAAGAAATGGCTCGGTGAAGTCGTCGGCAAAGAAGGCGAAGACCTCTCCCGCCACGACAAATGGTTGTGCATGATGTACCCACGGCTAAGACTTCTCCAGCGATTGCTAGCCAGAAACGGATTGATTGCTGTCTCGATAGGTGACACAGAGCTGTCCAACCTAGGCTGCATCATGGACGAAATCTTTGGCCCTGCAAACCGACTTGCTTGTGCGCCAGTGCGCTCTGAACCAAGTGGCGGGAAAGACAAAACGGCCCTGCGAACAGGGCACGAATACATTTTGTTCTACACCAAGGGTGACCAATCAAGTCTTGTCAAAGAAGAGAAGACAACTGGGAAGCTTGACCTCAAGGACAGCAAGGGCCCATATCGAAAAGGGCGTGAGTTACGAAAGTGGGGTGCAACTTCCGACCGATCAGATCGGCCGACGATGTGGTTCCCCATTACTGCACCCAATGGTGGAGAAGTATTCCCAATCAAGAATGACGGGTCTGACGGCTACTGGCGTTGGAGTCCTGCTCACGCAGGTATGTCAGAGTTATTGGACAATCCTGAGGCTGCTCACTGGGAGAAAACATCATACGACCCAGGGGTTGTTGTAGATGGAGAGACTGAGCGCTGGGTTCCATACGAGAAAATTCGTGACGTAAAAAAATCATTCGGATGGAATACGTGGCTCGATGGCTATGGAACTAACGCCGACGCGACTGCAGTAATCAAGGCAATCTTTGGAAACAAGAAATTCGACACCCCGAAACCACTATCACTAATCGAATGGATTATCGCCCTGCATGGCAACACAGACGGCATCGTCTTAGATTCATTCGCAGGCTCAGGAACGACCGCACACGCCGTGCTTAATTCAAATATGTACGACGACGCAGACAGAAAATTCATCCTCGTAGAGCTCAGCGACTACGCAGAATCAATCACGGCAGAGCGGGTCAAACGAGTGATCGACGGATACCGCACCGATAAGGATGAAGTGCCCGGAACAGGAGGGTCATTCTCTTTCTACGAGTTAGGCGCGCCGCTTCTTGTTGATGGTGATTTGAATCCCGATGTTCCTCTTGAGCGGGTTCGTGAGTATGTGTGGTTCACCGAGACGGGGCAGCCGTTTTCGAATCCGCCCAGTGCCCATCCGTATTTCCTGGGTCGGTATGATAACGCGTCGTTCTTTTTCGTGTTCGAGCCGGATCGTGTGACGAGTTTGGATCGTGACTATCTGGCCTCTATCCCGATCGAGTGTGCGGCTAGTTCGTATGTCATTTATGCCGATACCTGTTTGTTGTCGGCTGAGGAGCTGCGCTCGCTGAATATCACGTTCAAGAAGATCCCTCGGGATATCACCCGTCTCTAAGGAGTTTGGTCATGGAGTTGAAGAAGTATCAAAACCGGGTGATCGCCGATCTAGAGGATTACCTCACCCAGCTTAACGAGCAGCCTACGCTGAGCGAAGCGTTCAAGATGTTTTGGGAGTCTCGCCAGATCGAGGTTGACACCCCGCAGATGCCGGGCTATCAGAATGTGATCGATGGCGTCCCGCACGTGTGTTACAAGGTCCCAACTGGTGGTGGGAAGACGTTTTTGGCGTGTGCGTCGGTGAAGCCGATTTTTGAGGCTTTGCTGCCGACACGGAAGAAGGTCGTAGTGTGGCTGGTGCCGTCGGATTCGATTTTGACGCAAACCTTGGCGGCATTGAAGAATCCGGCTCATCCGTATCGACAGAAGCTGAATACTGATTTTGGTGGCCGGGTTGAGGTGTATTCGAAGGAAGAGTTGCTTGCGGGGCAGAATTTCAGCCCGTCGACGGTGGCTGAGCAGTTGTCGGTGATGGTGCTTTCGTATGACTCATTTAGGACACGAACGAAGGATGGTCGCAAGGCATACCAAGCGAACGGGAATCTGGCGTCGTTCGCTACTGCGTTTGGTGCTCCGGAGCAGCCGATCGAGAACGCGGATGAGACGGCTTTGTTTCAGGTGATTAACCAGTTGAATCCTGTGGTGATTGTGGATGAGTCGCATCACGCGACGAGCACGTTGAGCCAGGAGATGCTCACGAATTTCAACCCAGCGTTCATTCTTGATTTGACCGCAACCCCGAAGCGGCAAGCGAACGTGATCTCGTATGTGGATGCGCTCTCGCTCAAGAACGAGAGCATGGTCAAACTTCCCGTCATCGCGTATAACCGGGCCTCACAGAAGGATGTTGTTACGGACGCGATCGATCTTCGCCGTTCTCTAGAGGTCGCCGCTACACAGCAGTATGAGAATGGTGGCTCTTATATTCGACCGATCGTGTTGTTTCAGGCTCAGCCGAAGACTAGTGAGGATGCGACTTCGTTTGAGCGGTTGCGTGACAAGCTCGTTAAGGCGGGTATTCCTGCCGAGCAGACTGCAATCAAGACTGCCGACGTGAACGAGCTCAAGGGCGTGGATCTGCTCAGCAAGGAGTGTCCGATCAGGTTCATCATCACGGTGAACGCGTTGAAGGAAGGTTGGGATTGTCCCTTTGCCTACATTTTGGCGTCGTTGGCGAACAAGACCAGCCAGGTTGATGTTGAGCAGATCCTTGGCCGTGTTCTGCGCCAACCCCTCGCCAGGAAGCAGCCGAACACGTTGTTGAACATGAGTTACGTGCTGACCTCCTCGAACGATTTCGGGGCCACGCTCAAACAGATCGTCGCGGGGCTCAACAGTGCAGGATTCTCCAAGCGTGACTTCCGTGCAGCTGATCAAGTTGCTTTCGACTTTACTGGCACGGACCAGTCCAGCCAACCCGCCCCAACGTCCCCAGGCCCAGGGGAAGGTGCGGATGTTGAAGAGTTCTTGGAGTTTGACGAAGAAGCGGTTGCAGCTGATCTGGATGCGCGAGAAGAATCCGCTAGTTCACCAGAGCCTTCTGCGGATCTGACGGTTGCTTCGATGATCGAGCAGGCGGCTCAGCAGGGTGCGGACTATGAGCAGGAGGCCGAGGAAGCCGCCCAGATGGGTGAGGGCTTCGTGCCTTCGGATTTGGAGGATGCTGTGGACACAAGCTTCGTCAACCCCGAATTTGCTGACGAGATCGAGACCCTTCGCCTTCCCCAGTTTGTGATCCAAGAGCCTGGATCAGCATTGTTCCCGACCGCTCATGAGGGGTACAACGAGCTTAAGCACGAGGCATTAGCCGGTGACTTTGACTTGAAGACGAAAGACATCGATATCGACTTGTCGACGGCCGATGAGCAGATGTACAAGATCGACGTGCGAAAGGACTCCGAGGTTCCTAAAGCCTTCCGGATGTCGAGTACCGATCAGAAGTTCATGCGCGAACACTTCTCGAAACTGAGCATCGAAGGACAAAAACGCAACACAGCTGAAGCGATCTACCAACGGATCAAACCGATCAATTCGATCACTGACTCTGACCTGCGGGCATACATTGTGCGGATGGTTGAGGCCTTCGGCACCGAGCAACTGCTGACCTATCAAGAACACCCGCATGCGGTAGCAAGCAAGGTCAAGCAGAAAATTGACGGCCTTTTGGAAGCGCACAAGATCAAGAGATTCTATGAGGACATCGAGACCCGCCGCGTTGATGTTCAACAACTCTATGCGTTCCCGAAAGCGATCCAGCCCATTCATGTCTCTTCCCTGATTGGCGGCTCCCTGTATGAGGCCGAAGACAAGATGAACGGCTTTGAGCTCGAACTCGCTGGTCGCTTCTCTGGAATGGACATTGTTCGCTGGTGGCACCGCGTCATTGAACGCAAGGGCTTTTGCCTCAACGGTCCGTTCAACCACTACCCAGATTTCGTCGTGATGACCACCAGCGGCACCATCGTGGTTGTCGAGTCCAAGGGCGAGCATTTGAAGAACGACGATTCCAACCGCAAGATCAGGCTCGGGCGGGCGTGGGCGAACATGTCTGGCAATGGCTACCGCTACTACATGGTCTTCGAAGACGGCGTCACTCCACCTGACGGGGCGGTTACTTTGTCGGAGCTCGTGCGTATCCTCGAAAAGCTGTAGGCGGGAAGGACACCTTTTGGGAGAAGACGAGATGGCACAGGCAACGATCACGCCAACGCTGCGCGGTGACACGTTCGCGTCCACGTTCACCGAGGTGAAGCATTCGAACACGTTAGGTCTTCGAAACGACGAACAGTTACGCCTGTACCATCTGTCTGTCCAAAACAACCGCTTCGACCACACAGCCCTCGTCAAGTTCCTCAAACGCAACATCGGACGATACGTCTTCTCCCGCGCCGAATACGAAGGCTACAAGCAACGAGACGATCTCGAAGAAGTCGCTCTCGACGCGGTGAACCTAATGCGTTCACAACAAGACGGCATGGGGCTAGGCGAAATCTTGCTCTACGTCCTGCTCGAACAAATCCTCGAAGCACCCAAAGTGCTGAGCAAGATCGAACTCAACCAAGCCCAAGGCAAAATCCATAGTCAATGCGATGCCATCCACCTGCTCACACCAGTGGGCCAGCGAACCACAAGCAGCATAGTGTTTGGAACCTCCAGCGTGGTCGGCAACATTGGGGATGCCATCACTGCAGCATTCGACCGCGTCGTAGACATCGAGCAGAATCGCTCAGACGAGGTTCAGCTCGCCGAGAATACCGTGTTCACCAAGACCCTCGACGAAACGACCGCAGGCTACGTCAAGGATCTGCTGATCCCAAAGCCTGGTGGGGCACCCGTGTTCGATACCGCCTATTCGATGTTCCTGGGCTACGACATCGGTCTAGATCCAAAGAACTATGGCAACCAGCAATATCGGTCTGCGCTCGATCAGAAAATGCAGGGCGATATCGCCGCACACGCCCAAATGATCGCCAACGAGATCAACACACGAAACCTAGATAACTACTCCTTCTACATCTACGTTCTACCCCTCAACGACGTAGACGTTGACGCGGTCGCGATCATGGATGGGCTCGTGGGCGGGCCAGGTGGTAGCCATGTCTGACAAGCAAGTAACAGTCGGCGAGCTCGTCTTTTCCGACATTGACTCCAACGAATTTCTCAAACAGCTGTACGCCAATTTGCTCCACAACTACGGCCTACATCGATTGGGGCTGGCGGATCGTCAACCGTACGATGTGGATCTTGAAGCAGCTCTGCGGTTCGCTGACCTGTTGTCGAAATCAACCCACCCCACTAATCGTGACCAGCATAGGGTATGGGCGCAAGAAATCGCGCTCCTCTGCCACATCCTCTACCCACAAGATGCACGAACGAAAGCATACTTTCCTGCAATCTTCACCACGTTAGGTAACTACCCAGGCCTGAAGCAGTTGGGCGTGACTTCCGATGCAGGCATCCTCGACGCCGCATTCAACGCCTACCAAGCCGAGTACCTCACCGTGCCCGGTGACAAATCGATGAAGTTCTTCGCGCCGCAAAAGAAGATCTACGACCGCCTCACCGACGGCAAGTTTTCCTTCTCAGCCCCAACGTCGCTGGGCAAGTCCTTCATCATGCGCACCTTCATCACCAACCAGATCAAATCCGGGGTGCTGGTCAACTTTGCGATCATCGTGCCGTCAAAAGCGCTGATTAACGAGACTAGATCGAAACTGATCGCTGACCTTGGCGAAGACCTGGAACGGCACAACTACCGAATCGTCAGTGCCGCCGGGGACATCGTGCTCGAAGGCGATCACAACTTCATCTTCGTACTCACCCCAGAACGCCTGCTTTACCTTCTGATCGGCAAACCTGCGATCGAATTCGAGTACGTCTTTTTCGACGAATCACACAAACTCTCAGGCAAGAACAGTCGCGCCCCGTTCTACTACCAAACCGTGACAATCCTTCAACACCGCCACAGGCCACCACACTTCGTCTTCGCTTCACCCAACATTCCCAACCCAGAGGTATTCCTAAGGCTGGTTGATCCAAACTCTGACGAGAATGAAACCAACGCGGTCGCAACCCAGTATTCGCCAGTCACGCAGTTCAAATACCTCGTCAACCTGCACGAGAACACCATTTCCAGCTACAACGACCACACCCAAGAATTCACGCACCTAACCTCGCTTCAAGCTCAGGACGCTACCGCACAGGGCATAACTCGGTTTATTAGTGAATCATCACGACGATCAGATCACCGTGGGCAAACCATCGTGTTTCATTCTGCCCGACATCACGCGGTCCAAGCGGCACGTGACTACGCTCAGAGTTTGGCAGACCTCAACGATAAAGACTTGGATGCTCTCGCAAAAGACATCGAACGCGACGTCCACGAGGACTACTACCTCAGCGGTCTCATCCGTAGAGGCGTCAGCTACCACATCGGCTACCTTCCACCAGCAATCCGCGAACGCATCGAAGGCCTGTTCCGCGAAGGAAAAATCTCGACACTATTTTGTACCAGCACGCTCCTCGAAGGAGTCAACCTGCCCGCCGACAACCTTGTCATCACAACCAACAAAATCGGCAAAGCAGGAATGACAGCAGTCGACTTCAAGAACCTGATCGGCCGAGTCGGGCGTATCGAGTTCAACCTCTACGGCAACGTATTCATCATCGTGGGCAACCAACTTGCATCCGAGCAAAAGGCCAAGGAACTCCTACAAGCGAACGTTCCTGCACAGAAGCTATCCGTGCAAACCGACTCACAAATTATCAGCAAGAAAATGAAGCAAGGAGTCGTTGCTGATCTTCAAGAAGGACAGATCGAGTTCGCCAAGGGAGATGAAAGCTACGAGTGCTACAACATGAAGCGCAAATTCGGCCTCATGCTCTTGCGCGACATCACCACAGGACGTCAAAGCCTGGTGCGTGAAGAATTCTCCGACTACCTCGACGACCAAACCGTCAGCCAAATCCGCGAATCCTTCGCACAACGAGAAGGGCAACAAGACGACGACATCAACGTATCCGTCGACCAAGCAGAATCCTTAACTCAAGCTGTCCGAGCCGGACTCAAATACCCACACATCTCTCCAGACGGGAAGTTCAACTACGACGAAACTCTCGCGTTTCTCGAACGGCTCGCCTCAATTTTCAAATGGCGCGTCTACGACCCCGAAACACTCGGAAAAACAGATAGGTACGGCAACCAGCTCATGATGCTGCGCTGGTACACCGTATTGCTTACACAATGGATGGAAGGTCACGGACTCCGTTCGATCATGAACCGTGCCCTCCAGTACCGCCTGCAACAAGGAACGCTCTACATCAAAGGGCAAGGAGAGATCCGTTACGAGAACACGCTCCAGCACCGCAACATCGTCATCAGTGAAATCCTGAAAGTTCTTGAAGATGTCATCCTCTTCAGTCTGTCGAACTACTTCCTCAAATTCTCCAACGAATACAAGAAGGTCCACGGAGTAGAGCAGTTCGACAATGACTGGTACGAGTACATCGAGTACGGAACAACGAAACAGGAAACTATTCTTCTTCAACGGCTGGGATTCACCCGCGAGAGCGCCACCTATATTCGAACCAACGTTTCCAATGCGATCTTCCTTCACGAAGGAAAGCCCTACCTGAACCCGATTCTTCTCGAAAGCTCGAACATCAACGTCCGCAAAGAAGCCAACGAAATCAGATACAACGTGCCAGAAGCCTTCTCGATGCCAGATTTCTTGTTCTAACACCCTCGTCTTATACCCGCTAACGCAAGCACTCGCGCAGACCCCCTTAGGTCGAAACGCGCACCTGCCGCGCGGACGTCATGGCGACGAGCACCAGATCACCGGACCTCCAGCGAGCCAACGGACAACCCCAGAAACGACAAAACCCCTGCTCAACAGGGGTTCAAGGGCTCAAGCTGCTTTTATCATTTTCGACGTCTAAGTATTCACCCCACTAACTCAGCCCACACCAAGAATGCTTGAGTGGGCTGGGTTTTTGTGTTATCTGTAGTGCTCGTTACAACCTCTAGTTATGCTGTGCAACTTCCTTTTTCCCTACCGGTTTCAGCATCCCCGCTGCCAGCAATACCAGCCCTAATGCGAGCGTAATTCCCAATGCCAACAAGGTTGATCCAGGAATCATGGATTGATCAACGTAGAGCAGTGAGCGAATTCCTTTTTCCAGGAACTGCAGTGGAGTCCACGGGTAAATCTAGTTTGCCCACAATTCTGGCAAAAACTCGCGCGGAAGGGTCACTGTCGCCATCGACAGCAGCCACAGCAGAATCGGGATGCTCACATCACGACGACCCGTGAGGACCACCGCCCCGACAGTGAGTCCCATCAGTGCTAGCGAGCCACACCAGGACAGCACATACAACAATCCGGTGGGTGTATCCATGTCGAGTAGCGCTGTAAGGATACCAACTGACACCCCAGCCACTCCGGCGCTGGCCACAATCATGCCAATGAGGTGCAGGAAGACTACAACCAGCTGTGTTGGACGAACTATATATAAAATTCCCACTGATCTATATCTTGGGCGAGATTGTGGTGCGAGCTGAGGTCAACGAGGCGACGCTTCTACGTCAAATTGATGACGTCATCATCCCCGCGCTGCGTTCCGTACACTGAGGCTACAAACTTCTGGGTATACCGGAGCACTGACACGATGTGCCCCTCAGCTTCATTCCACGCCAACGGCGCATGGAAAACGAGGTTTCCTCGTGTACTAACGCGTCACTAAGCCGGAGGCACTTGTGTTGGGCGATTACTTGTACTGAGCGTGCAGCTCGACAACGGAACCCACCTTCGGCACCTGCAGGATGAGGTAGCCCACAATGCCAGCGTCACGGTTGTTCTTGAGATAGACCGGCTGTTTTATACCATAAGACACCAGAGTTTGATCTTTGGTATAGGCGGGCAGCGGCTTGCCCGCTTCCTTAGCAGCTGCTTGCTCGTAGCTAAGCCCCCCGTTCTTCACATACTTATATGCACCCATGAGGGGCCGGGTGGGGGAACCACAGGTGGGATCGACGGTAAGAAGGCGGTACTCCCCCACTTTCGGAAGCTCGCCCGTGATAGCGCAGCCATTGCCTTCGGCGTCCTCAAGCACGCTGGAGGACATGACGACGGCCGAAGTGTTGGGGGCGGGCATGGGGATGGCTCCGGCTATGCCGGTGCCGAGCAGGAGTGCGCTAGTAGCTGCCGCAATCGCGGTGGCGGTGCGGATGAGCGGGGAAGTGCGGCGACGCTGCATGGTGTCCTCCGGAAAGAGTAGTAGGTGGGCTGTGGACGCCCTGCTTATGCCTTTTTGCTGTCCCAGTATAACGCACACAAAGTTAGGGTGAGCTCATCAATACGCTATTCCTTGTACGGGAGCTCGTGATAAAACGGAAGAATCAGCTGGTGGTGTCCGCACCAGCCGTCGTCCCCTATCCGGGGCTCACTGAGGAGGTTATTGATGACCCAACAGGATCTCACTCTAGAGGCACTGCGTTCCCCACAACCCTTGGGAGAACGCGCCGCTAATCGTTCCCGCTCCCCCAAGTCCTCAACATTCGCCGAGTTCATGGGAAACAATTGGGTGCAGCCTGCTGCCAGCGGAGACACTGGCTCCGTCTCGACAGTGGCGGAGTTCTTGCCGGCCCGCCACGCGGCGGTGGAGCGCCATTATCCGGATACTGTGTTGGTTATTCCGGCGGGCTCGTACAAGACGCGATCGGCCGATGAGGATTATCTCTTCCGTCCGCACTCTGCCTTTGTGTGGGCAACAGGCCTGGGAAAGGAATATGAGCCGGATTCTGCTGTGGTGTTTTATCCGCAGGCGGAGGGACACAAAGCAGTGCTATATTTCCAGCCTCCGGCATCCCGCTCTACGGATCAGTTTTATGCGGATTCGCGCTATGGCGAGTTTTGGGTGGGTGCCCGCCCAACGATCGCGCAGATGGAGGCGTGGTCTGGACTAACCGTGCGCCCATTGACCTCCCTGGAGGCAGATCTGCGGGGTATTGAGGATGGCACGTCAGTTCGAGTGGTGCGTGGAGAGGATGCCACCATTGACGAACTGATTGCTCAGGTGGTGGGTGCCGAGCGTTGGGCGTCCACTGCGGATGAGGATAAGACCTTTGAGGTGTTGCTGGGCACTGTGCGTATGTGGAAGGACCAATGGGAGGTTGAGCAGCTGCAACAGGCAGTGAATCTGACGGCTGAGTGTTTTGAGAGTGTTATTGCCGCCATTCCGCAGGCGGTAGGTCATCCACGGGGGGAGCGAGTGGCTGAGGTGGCTTTCTCCTCCGCGGCTCGTTTGGGCGGGCATGGCACGGGTTTTGACACGATTGCGGCGGCTGGCGTGCACTCAACCACGTTGCACTATATGGAGAATTCAGGCCCGGTGGCGGAGGGGGACTTACTACTGATTGATGCGGGTGCGGAGCTGGATTCCTTGTACACAGGTGATATCACGCGTACTTTCCCGGTGTCGGGAACATTCTCCCCGATGCAACGGAAGGTATATGAGGCTGTGCTGGGGGCTAATGAGGCGGCGTTCCGGCAGGCTCAGCAGCCGGGCTGTAAGTATGGCCAGGTGCATGATGCGGCTATTCGTTTTTTGGCGGAGACGCTGGCTGAGTGGGGCGTGTTGCCGTGCTCTGTGGAGGAGGCGGTGAGTCCAGAGGGGCAGCAGGTGCGTCGCTGGATGCCGCATGGTACGGGGCACCATTTGGGTGTGGATACGCATGATTGTTCGGTGACTCCGCGGGAGTTTTATGTGGATTCTCCGTTGGAGCCGGGCATGGTTTTTACGATTGAGCCTGGCCTGTATTTCCGTGTCGATGATGAGCTGGTGCCGCCGGAGTTGCGCGGAATTGGTATCCGTATCGAGGATGACATTGTGGTGGATCCGGACGGGTCGGTGCGCCGGTTGTCTGCTGCTATTCCTCGTTCCGCCGATGAGGTGGAGGCGTGGATGCGGGAGGTGTGGGCCCGCTAGTACGGGTGTGCACCTGCATTGCTGGGCACGGTTGTCGTCATTCTTGACGAGTTGAGCTGGCTGTTGCTTTAACTTTGCATAGATGCTGTGGCGGATTTTTGGCATAGCACGATAACAGAGGGAGGCCCCGCCATTGTGGCGGGGCCTCCCTCTGTTATGCGGTTTTAGTTGCGCTTGGTCGTAGTGCTCGTGACCTTGGGCTCTTTGGTAGTGGTTGAGCTACTTTCAGAGCTGGTGGTTGGAGCGTACGGGTCGTCCTTGGTGATGGACGTCGTGGGATCAAGCTGGTCGAAGTCACGATTGTACGTGATCTTGTAGTCGGGATCCGGCGAGGGAGTGACCTCATCCTTGTACTCGACGTCATCGGGATCGAGTTGGTCGGGGATACGGTTGGGGTCGTGGCGCTGGATCATGGGTTCGCGCTCAGGAACATCAGTGTTGAGGTTCTTGTAGTCAGGTTTGAAGAAGGGGTTGGCAAACGGCAGCACCCACTTGTTGAAAAGGATGATGTTCGGCCCCTTGGGGGCTTCGTAGAGACCCTTCTTCTCGGCTAGCGCGGCGTCGTCTTTCATTTGGGCGGGGTCGCGTTCCCACTTAGCCTGACGATGGCCCTTATCCTCTGCGAGGCACACGGATTGCGTAACCTTCTGTCCCATGGGTAGCAGCACATCACCAGCGAAGAAGATGGTGGGGTTCGGGTCACCAATGAGATCCCACTTCAAGCCGATGAGTGTGATGAGCTTGATGAACTTGGACTTGGGGAACAAGCGACCGAAAACCGGCAGGTCACCCAGAGTGGTAATCATTTCCTCAGGCTTAACGATAGCTTCGGGATCAGGAACCACGCTAATGGGGATAGACCCAAACCACGGAATAAGAATTCCGAAGTCAATCCAGGGTAGCGGGAAGAGGGTTACCTGCAACGAAGGGCGGGGATAAAGGGTGTCCTCATTCTCAGTAACCTCAGAATGCATGGCATCAGTAACTCCGCACATTGCCATCCAACCCACGATCAAAGAGGCGGCGGGGACTGTTGCCTCCGGTGCCGTCAAACCCAATGCAGCGGAAGCTGCTAGAAGCTCCGGTGCCCATACCCCAGTTAAGAGACCTGCGTAGACGGCATCACATGCGAACGGACTCTCAATACTCTTAAAAGCTGCATCGGCAATGGCGTTACGAATAGCTTTATCAATTCCCTTCGAGGCGCCATTGATCACTGCTTCCATGATCGCCTTGGTGATGGCCCACATAATCTTGGCGATGATCTTCGCGACCGCGTTCGACACAATCGCAATGTCCGCAGCATTATCGACGGTGATCTCGCCCAGCGGCACCCATTGATATGCGCGGCCATCTACAACACCGAGTGCACTACCACCTACATAGGTGACGACCGGATTGTTGATCAGACCAATGAGACCACCAATCTCGGAAGCTTTCAGTGGAATGAGAGCCTTATTGACCTTGATCTCTTCCATTCGGAAAAGAACAACCTGTGCAACTTGGTCAAAGAGATGACGGTACTGCGGCTTAATATCCTTGCGCATGATGAGGGTGGTGCGCTTACCGATCCGGCGGAAGTTCATCTCCGAAATCGGAGGGCAGTCCTCGTCGGCAACCTCAACGTTATCGAGAGGAGCTTCGAGCTGGTGCACCCCATCAGTAATATCCTTCGGCAACCAAGCCGGCAGGTCATGGTACTGGTAGTTGCCGGGGTTGGAACGAGAGTTCGTCTTAGAGAGACAGTTCTTCTGTAGCTGCTTCTGAATAAAGTTCCCCAGACCCAGCACAATCTTTGGGCCCCATTCCAACGTCTTCTCGACAGGATCAGTCAGACCACCAAGTTTGATGCCCAGAATCGTCGCCTGAACAATGGACGGGAAAGTCTCGTTATGCCACTGGCCATAAATCTGAACCCAGTAGAACCACCACAGCACCGTCTCAACAGCCTCATTAATGGTGATGTCCTGAACAGACACCGTCGAGCGCCAACCGCCGTCACGGGCCTTCAGCAGAGCACCAACCAAGTAGTTCACGCCATGGTCGTCGAACTCGCGGGCCGGACCCGTCAGCTGGGTTGCCGGGTTAGAGACGATAAGGCTTGGCAGCTGGACGTAGTTCATTGCCGTCTCTAGCATCCGGACCTGCTGGTCGAAGACCTTCATCGAGGCCTTATCCTTGATAAGCTTGCGCAGCTGATCCTCAACAAGGTGCGCCACACCACCGAAGGTCAGATCGTCAGAGGTTTCGCAGTACAAACCCTGAGCTTCTGCAGCGGTCTGGGAAGTGTGCTTGCCGGTATAGACAATCTCACCATCTTTATTGCGGATAGCTTCGCGGCCCTCGGCCTCAGCATTGGGGTCTTCCGGCTGAGTGGTCGTAATGGAAGCCTTCGGCGCGTCAAAAAGATCGCGCAGATGATTGATGGACGTCACCGTCGAGGCGGGAGCCTTCGTGCTGGTGGCTTCGTCAGACTTTCCGCCAGACAGCCCGTCCAGGAAGTTCTTCTTGGACGTAGAGGTAGCGGTGCTCGTCTCCGAGCTGGTCGGTGCGGCAGAAACAGCGGGCGCCAGTGCAAACACCATGCTGCTAGCTACCAACAGACTGGTAGCCGAGGTAGCGAGTGCACGTAGGCGATTCCGAACGCGGGAAGACATAGACAAACCTCATTTAGACGCAATACTGCTACCAAAACTTTATCTGAGTTCTCGGGATAAAAAAACATGGCGCTTTCAAGTAATTCGCAGTTTTAACCCGTTCGGTTTAATCAATCTGTCCAGCTTTTCTAGATTTTTTGATAAATAGGAAAACTGAAACCTTTCTACCTGCATAAACAATTTATCCACCTGGCGCGATACGACATCTAGTGGCGAGAATTTTGTCTACCAATTCACGAGAAATTTGCTTCAGTTTCCGTGCTCACGTCCAACTTCTCACAGGTTATTTCCAGACTCTTTCTCGGTATAAAAAACCGGGATGTTCCCGCCGTGCGGAAGGAACATCCCGGAAAAAGTTACCGAATCTATACCTTTTGTGGTTCAGGGGCGCCTTCGTTGACCCCTGTCTCCTCATACTTGGACAGGATGTCGATACGACGCTGGTGGCGTTCTTCTTCAGACCACGGCTGTGCAATAAATGCATCCACCATTTCCATCGCATCTGCCTCTTCAGTGAAGCGACCGCCGAGGCTCATCACCCGTGCGTTATTGTGCTCGCGCGCCAACTTGGCAAGCTCCACATTCCACACGAGGGCACAACGGATGCCCTTCACCTTATTAGCCGCCATCTGCTCGCCGTTGCCGGAACCGCCCAGCACGATGCCGAGAGCTCCCTCATCGTCACGGACGTGCTCCGCACAGGAGACACAGAAGGCGGGGTAATCATCAAGGGCGTCATATTCGTGGGCGCCACAGTCCACGACCTCGTGACCCTCTTCCTTGAGATGGGCCGCGATGGCATTCTTCAAATCAAAACCGGCATGGTCGGAGCCAAGATAAATTCGCATAGCTTCAGCTTAATGGGGGCCAGGCAAGCGAAAAGCCGAATCAGGGCAAAAAGCCCCAATTCGGCTTTGGGTGGCAATTGGTCAACACCATAAAAGTGCTGTTGCCCAGTGTTTCGCTACTAGGTCATTACCCTGCAAACGACCTCGGAAAAGCGGTGTCTAGAAGTCAAAGACAGGGGATTCCGTGCGGGATCGCTTGAGTTCGTAGAAGTAGGGGAAGTTTGCCAGTGCGACTGCCCCGTCAAACATCTTCCCGGCTTCCTCACCCTTCGGAACACGACTGATGACCGGTCCGAAGAAGCCAACACCGTTCACATGAATGCACGGGGTACCCACGTTATCCCCCAGCGCATCCATGCCGGCATGGTGCGAAGCCCGCAACTCCTTCTCGTAGGGTGTCTTGTCCCAATGCTCCATCAAGGTGGTGGGCAGTCCAACTTCCACTAGAGCTTCCTCAACGGCGTCTTTATCCTGAATACGCCCACCATTGTGAAAGCGTGTACCAATAGCGGTGTAGAGGTCGGCGAGGACGTCTTCCCCATGTTCCTGTGCTGCGGCGTTGAGCACACGGACAGGTCCCCACGTCTTGTCGATATGTTCCCGGTAGTTGGGGTCAAGATCGCGACCCTCATTGAGAACACCCAAGCTCATCACATGGAAGCCTAGGTCGAAGTTGCGGACTTTGTTTGCTTCGAGGATCCAGCGCGACGTAAGCCAGCACCAGGGGCAGGAGGGATCGAACCAAAAATCTACGCGGGTCTCAGACATAGTGGCCTTTCTGTCGGAGGAAAGCACAGTGCTCTTTCACTTGGTGGCAACCAATGGAGGTCTACGTTTATTCCGGAAATAGCACTGACCCCACCTGCTGCCAGGTGGGGTCAGTGAGGGTTCTGCGTTCTACCGCAAGGAATTACTTGTAGTAGGAGGCGTACTTGCCCTTCTTGTCGATCAGGCCTTGAGTCCAGCCGAGCCACTTAAGCGGCAGACGCTGGGCATGCAGGTCCATGATTTCGAGGTAGTTACCATCCGGGTCCTTGAGGAAGCACCAGTGGGTACCAGCAGTGGCCTGAATGGGGGTCATAAACTCGACACCCTTTGCTTCGAGCTCAGCCCGAAGCTTCGGCACATCGCGGACAGAGATGCAGGCGTGGGTGAAGCCAGGACGGTTCCATTCGCACTTCAGCTTCTCCTGCTTGGGGGTGAATTCGAAGATTTCGAAAACACCGCCGTCCGGGGTACGGAGGAAGCCAAGACGAGTGCTCAGGCCAGAGCCTCCGTAAAGGTTGGACATGGGCTCCAGGACGGAGTTGTCCAGGGTCTGCTCGCTGACGAGCAGGCATCCGAACATCTCGTGGTACCACTTAACAGCGGCTTCGAAGTCGCTGACGGTGAGACCAGCGTGCATGAGTCCGTATACTTTGGGGCCTTTAAAGGGGATTCTCACTTTGCGTAACCTCCGATGGTGAGAAGAAGGTCGCCGAAGTCTGCACCGTACTCGGGGGCACCGAACATGAGAATACGTCCAGCGGTGGTGGCCTCAAGCATGTCGTCGATCTCCAGAAGGGTGCCGAGGGCACTGGGGACGGAGTCGAAGGACAGCTCGAAGAACGGGCGAGAACGCTTGTAGTAGCCGCGGGATGCGCGGGTACGGCCACCCTTGACGCGCACGTAGGCGGCCAGGTCGGGCTTACCCTGCACGGACAGCTGGTACACGCGGTCGGGCTGTTTCTTTGCCCACTTCTTGAACTTTGGATGTCCGGCCTTGTTGAGCTGGGAAATACCAGTGGTCAGCAAGTAGAACATCAGCTTGGTGAGAAGTGCAGCTTCGTCCGGATCCTCCGGGGGCTCAGTGGCGCCCATCAGCTTGGAGAGGACGAGCAGCGTGCCGATCGTCTTCACCAGCAGTTGGGGCTTTTTGAGCGCTCCGTGGAGCTTGGGAAGTGCGAGTCCACCGGTGAAGAAGGTGACGAGATCTTCACGGCTCTTGAACTCGATTTCAAAGTCGGGATAGTCGGTGGCGGACAAGCGGGGCTGCAGAGCTCCATCGGTGATTTCAAAGTGCATGGCGTCCTTCTGCACACCATTCACGTTGAATTCACCATCCGGGGCGCAAGCACTGATCTGGACAGTACCGTTGGTACTCCCCCAGAGCTTGGTCAGGCCCGGCTTACCTTCAACGAGCGGCTTCAGAGTAGGCAGAACAGCCTTCAGGAAGACGGTCGTTGAATACCGAGTCTTGTCAGCATCGCTCATTCTTAGACCTCATCATCCCAGTCGTCGTCCTCTTCGACCTCAATCTTCATGAGTTCGCGAACGGTGTTAATGATGCCGTTCTCGTCAAAGCCGTAGTAGGACATCAGGTCTTCCGGCTGGCCGATGATGGACCAGCAGTCCGGGATACCCAGCTTCTTGAAGGTGAAGCCCTTGCCGGTGGTGGCGGCGACATCGGCAACTGCGGAGCCCATACCACCAATGATGTTGTGGTCTTCCACAGTAACGATGCGGCGGGTCTCACCGACAGCAGCCTTGATGGCCTCTTCGTCGAGCGGCTTCAAGGAGTACAGGTCGATCACGCGAACAGACAGGCCGTCCTCGTTCTTGAGGAAGTCGGCAGCCTGTACGGCACGCCACACGCCAGCACCGCAGGCGATGATGGTGAGGTCGGTGCCTTCACGGAGCGTATTGGAACCACCGATACGGAAGTTCTCAATGGGCTCTTCGTATACAACCTGGTCGAAGCCGCGGTTGATACGAATGTAGACGGGACCATCGTGCTCGTAGGCAGCTTCCACAGCCTGGGCGGTGGACATACCGTCGGCGGGGTTGAGAACGACCATGCCTGCGAAGGAGCGCATGATGGCGATGTCCTCTGTGCAGTGGTGGGTCGTACCTGCCTGGCCGAAGGAGGTGCCAGTGTGGGTGGCGATGATCTTGACGTTCTTCTGGTTGTAGCAAATGTCCGTGCGGACCTGCTCGCATGCACGCATAGAGGCGAAAGCGGCGAAGGTAGACACGAACGGGGTGAAGCCGGCGGAGGCGAGACCGGCAGCGATGCCCATCATGTCCTGCTCAGCAATACCAACGTTGAAGAAGCGCTCGGGGAACTTATCGCCTAGCAGACCAATCTTGGTGGACTTGGCGAGGTCGGCGGAGAGGCCGACGATATCCTCATGCTCGGCAGCAAGTTCGGTGAGAACGCGACCGTAAATTTCGGCGGTGGACAGGTCAACCTGGGCCTGTGCCGTATAAGTCATACCAGCCATTGCGTTAGGCTCCCTTCACTGCTGCAAGCCGCTGCTCGTGGTAGCGGTTAAGGCTATCGAATGCTTTATCTGCCAGATCCGACGCGAATGCACCGTAGTGCCACTTGTAGTCACCGGCGATGAAGTCAATGCCGCAACCCTTGGTGGTGTTGGCAATGATGGCGGTGGGCTTCCCCTTGACTTCGCGGGCCTTGGCGAAGGCGTCGACGATTTCGGGAATGCTGTTGCCGTTGATTTCGATGACCTCCCACCCGAAGGCACGCCACTTGTCGCCGAAGTTCTCCAGCGGCATAACGTCTTCGGTCGGGCCGTCCATCATCAGCTTGTTCCGGTCAATAATGGCGACCAGGTTGTCTAGCTTGAACTTGGCGCCGGCCATAGCGGCTTCCCAGTTCGAGCCTTCGTCGGATTCACCGTCACCCAGCAGGGTGTAAGTGCGCCATTTCTTGCCCGCCAGCTTGGCGCCGAGGGCCATGCCCACGGAGATCGGCAGGCCGTGGCCGAGCGAACCGGTGGAGATTTCAACGCCGGGCACCATGTGTGAACAGGGGTGCATACCCAGCGGGGACTCGGTGTGGTTGTAGTCTTCCAACCATTCCTTGGGGAAGCAGCCCTTGTCAGCAAGAACAGGGGCGAAACCAACGCCGATGTGGCCCTTCGACAGCACGAAGCGGTCGCGATCCGGGTCGTCTAGTTTCTTACCATCGAAATTCATCTCGTTGTAGTAAAGAACCGTCAAGACGTCCATTGCCGAGAGCGAACCACCGATGTGACCAGACCCTGCCCAGATAACCGTCTGAAGGGTAAGCTTCCTGAGCTCGGAGGCCTTGTCTTCGAGCCGCTTCCATTCGGCTTGATCCAACGCCATGTGACATCTCCTTCCGAGGAGTTGATAAGCGCAACACGGACTGGCAGGGGCTCCGCGGATCCTCCCTCGCTAACGAAGGATTCCCACTCACAAAAACGAGAATGCCCGTCCGATCGCACAATTAAACTAATTGGAGCTGACTCCTAGGCTACCGAGGGCTAGAGCAAAATTTTTGGATCTGGAAAAGCTAGCCCGCTGTTCTCGGAAAGAAGTGGAAACAACCAGTTCAGAGCCTATGTTGCGTTATTAAATGTTGCCGAGTGTTTCCGCTAAAAGAAGGGGCTCGTAACCCCCTACTGACATTGCAGGATTGAACAACTAGAGTCTCCACTAAAGCGATTGAGTTACCAGTTTCTCGCTTTTCTTAGGTTCGACCCCTATTAACTGAAAACACCCTAAAACACATCTGTGACGATCACATAAAAGTGCTTCTACACCCGTCACAGAAGCCCACCACCCATCTACTGAGGAGCAACTCCGTGACGTCATTCAACTTGACCCGAGAAACCGCCGCCGACCGCGCCGCACACCTCACCGTCACCTCCTACACCATCCACCTCGACGTCACCCAACCCACCACCCAGCCCGACACAGCAGCAAACGACGCACTCACAGACGCCCCATCTGGGATCTCCCCCCTTACCCACTTCCGCTCCCACACAGCCATTCAGCTCGACTGCCTCGCCCCCGGTTACTCCACGTTCCTCGACCTACGCGGTGCACACATACTCTCCGCCACCCTCAATGGTGAACCCCTCGACGTAGACGCCTACAACACCACTCTTTCCGCTGCCGGAGAAACCGGCGAAAACGGGCTACCGCTCCCCTCCCTCGCCGATCACAACACCATTGTCATCGACGCCTGGTGTCGCTACTCCACCACCGGGGAAGGCCTCCACCGCTCCGTCGATGCCGCAGACGGCACCGTCTACCTCTACAGCCAATGCGAGCCCGCCGACTCCAAACGCGTCTTCGCCTGCTTCGACCAGCCCGACCTCAAAGCCCCCATCGACCTCACTGTGACGGCTCCCAGCAGCTGGCACATCATCAGCAATAGCAGCATCGGCAGCTCCACTACTGCCATCTCCCCCATCTTTGGCGAAGACGAAGCCATCACCCACCACTTCGAGCCCACCAACCCACTCTGCCCCTACCTCTTCGCCCTCTGTGCAGGTCCCTACCATCAATGGAGCGACACCTACCAGTGGACCGGAGAAGACGGCACTACCCTCACCATTCCACTCAATCTTTACTGTCGGGAAACCCTCGCCCCCTTCTTCGACCCGGACAACATCTTCACCCTCACCAAGGGCGGCTTCGACTACTACCACCGCACTTTCGGCATCCTCTACCCCTTCACCGGCTCCTACGACCAAGTGTTCGTCCCCGACTTCAACGCCGGCGCTATGGAAAACGTCGGCTGCGTCACCTACCGCGAAGACTACGTCTTTCGCTCCCACGCCACCGCCTGGAAATATGAGCGACGTGCCGATACTGTCCTGCACGAGATGGCACACATGTGGTTCGGCAACCTCGTCACCATGCAGTGGTGGAATGATCTCTGGCTGAACGAATCCTTCGCCAGCTGGGCGAGCGTCATGGCTCAACTCGGCTCCACCAAGTACCACACCGCCTGGACCACCTTCGCCTCAACCCAGAAAAACTGGGCCTACCGGCAAGACGACCTCCCCTCGACTCACCCTATTGCCGCCAGCATGGAAAACCTGGAAGAACTCGACGCCAACTTTGATGGCATCACCTACGCAAAAGGCTGTGCTGTCCTCAAACAACTGGTGGCCTACGCCGGCCTGGAGCCCTTCCTCAAGGGCCTGCGTAACTATCTCCGCGCCCATTCCTACAGCAACGCAACGTTCCAGGACCTCCTCGATGCAGTCAGTGGATACTGCGACAAGGATTTTCATGCATGGGCTGAAGCCTGGCTCACCACCACCGGACGCAACACCCTCTCCCTCGACTTCGACATCACCGCCTCTGCCGAGGAACAGAATCTCGCTGACATCGACGCAACTGTGGACGACCAATCCGCCCGCTACAGCTCCGTCACTCTCCACCAAAGTGGCGCTGAACCCGGCAGCGGCGAACTACGCCCCCACCGCGTCGGTGTGGGCGTCTACTCGTTAGCCCCAGTGGGCAGCACCGACGGAACCTTGGCAAGCAATGCACATACCAGTGCAGACGCCTCACTCACTGGAGATGTGGCTGGCGAACTGATTCGTACCCACTACATCGAAGTGGACCTCGACGATGAGTGGACCACCGTCCCGGGCCTACAGAACATCCCCCAAGGGGCCCTTCTCCTCCCCAACGACGAAGACCTCACCTACTGCCAGATCGAACTGGATGCCCAGAGTGTGGACACTGTCGTCGAGCGTGTTGAGGACATTGTGGACCCGCTCGCTCGCACCCTCTGCTGGGGTGTGCTGGAAGAGATGACGATGCACGCCACTCTACCCGGATCCACTCTGGTGGAGGTTATTGCCCGGGCAGTCGAGGCAGAGCCGGAGCTTCCAGTGGCGGAGCACCTCATGGCTCGGGCAGTGCAGGTGCTGCGATACTTCACCGATCCTGCTTGGGCAGAGGCAGAGGGGTGGGCACTCTTGACGGACGCGCTACTCACCATTGCCCAGGACCCGCAGTTTGGTGCTGACCAGCAGCTGATCGCTTTCACCACCTTCTGCCAATGCAAGCTGCAGGAAGATCAGGTGGCGCTGCTACACGAGGTGTGGACGGCGAACTCGCTAACACCGGCGGCTATTGAGGGCTTGGAGCTGGATACCGACCTGCGATGGACTGTGCTGACGGCACTGGCTGCCCACGGGGCTGCGACACAAGACGACGTGGATGCGGCGCTACGTGCCGACAATACCAGTATGGGTGTACGCCGGGCACTGACAGCAGGGGCAGCGCTGCCTACTGCGGACAATAAGGCTGCCGTATGGGAGAAGCTTTTCGCGGTGGAAGGCGAGCTGACAGGCAACTGGTCCATAGTGGCGCTCTTGGATGGTTTCGCATGGGCTGGCCAGGACGCGCTGGTAGCTCCCTTCGCACAGCGGTATCCGGCTGATTTGGTGCGCCTCTGGGAGAAGCGTGGCGGTGAGGTAGCTGCTACTGTGACGGAACGAGCGTTCCCGTTGTGGGGTAATCCCGCGGAGGTGAGGCAGCTGGTTGGAGAACTGCTGGAGAGTTCCACGACATTGCCGAGTGGTGCCCAGCGGTTTCTGCGTGAGGGGCTTTTTGACCTCGCTCGTGCTCAGCAGGGGCGTGCACTGGACAGTTCTCTAAGTGACGACAGCGTGGATTAACCGGTCCGTGGCTTCTAGGGCCGTCGTGGGCATTCCTAGTAGCGCGGCTCCACCGCCAGCCAGAATGGTGTAGCCCCAGCGTCGTCCATGCGCATGCGTATATGGGTGGTGACGGTGCTGGGGTTACTTTCTGCCATGATGAAGTGTCTTCCCAACCGATGGGCGACCACGCCAGTGGTGCCTGATCCCGCAAATACGTCCCACACATAGTCACCGGGTTCTGTGGCGGCGTTAATGATTCGTTCTAGTAGAGGCTCGGGTTTTGGAGTTGCGAATTGAATGTCATCCCCAAATTTTTTGCGCAACTGTAGTTTTGCTGAGTCTGAGGAGCCAACTTCGCTTGCTGGCCAAATTGTTTTGAGCTTCTTGCGGCGACCTGGGTGCATCCGGTCAATCTGAAAGATATCGAGGCGAGTGCCTTTCCTGCCACGGACGTTACGGGCCAGTAGTTCGTCGGGTCTCTCGGCGACGGTAGGTGCAGACCAGCGCCATACGGCGGGCTGCAAATCCCCAAACACAGGCATAATTTTCTCGGCGCCGGCAAAGGGGGAGATACGCACGGCCCCGGTGTCAGGGTTGGCGTAGAGCGGGTAGCTCATAGTGTGAGCGGTGACGGGGTTGAACTTTTTATTGGTGTTACGCAAAGGAAGTAGCCGATAGCGCCCTTGGCTATCTTCATAGGGGAAATCTTGGGGGTCGACGGAACCGGTAATCCCCGGTTCAAGGGTGAGCCGGCTGGCATCTTTGGCGTATACCAGGAGGTAGTCGTGGCAGGCAGCGAAGAAACGATCGAGCTGTCGTCCTTTAGGGTTGATCTCCACAACAATCTGGGCAATAAAGTTCTCCCGCCCAAAGATCTCATCGAGAAGTACACGGGCATAAGGCATTTCAGAGTCATCGAGGTGGACCCAGATACTTCCGCTCGGGGCGAGGGCATCCCGCAGCGCGGTGAGACGAGTATGCATCATACCCAGCCAGAGATGGTGGTCTAGCCCGTCACTATAGTCAGTGAAAATCGTGCCAGTGTTGTATGGCGGATCGATGTAGACGAGTTGGGGGGCGCGGAGCCCCTCAAGCGCTGTGAGGTGTTGGATCGCGTCGTAAGCGTCACCACAGATCACCATATCCGGGGTGTCGTCGCCCGCATCGAGAGCCGCACGGAGGATACGCGGAGTGGCTTGGGCCGCGATCACTTCCTCAGCAGGTGTGTCTGCCGTGGGCGTTTGCGCACCGATTCCCGCCGCTGTGGCCAGTTCCACCGCTGCAGCTGGGCGGTGCTGGAACAACGTAAGCGGTGCATTAGGGAGACAGGAGTCAGGGTTAACCGCATGATAATGTGTGTGCCCAGCAATGATGATATGTGAACGGTTATCCCAGCTCAGCGTGGGGTTTTCGGAGTGTTGGGTGGTCACTGATCACCGTCAGCAGCGGCTTGATACTCGGTGAGCATAAGTTGGAGTGCCGGTTCGAGTTCCACCTGGCGTCGGGAGTCGAAATCGAAGGCAACCAGCACACAGTCCACCACGGCAACGACGTCGCCTCGCTCGTCACGTAGCTCGTGTCGGAGTGTATAGCTGCTCGCTGTGACAGCTTGCACCGTCAATTCGACCTTAACCTGCTCCATGCCGAAGAGGAGTGGCTTGAGGTAGTCCACTTCGAGGTGACGTACCACCATTGGCGGAGCGGTGAAGCCTCGCCGAATCCACGTGTCCTTGACGAAGCGGAGACGCGCTTCGCGGGCAAGCTCAATGTAGGTGGTGTCAGTGACTTCACCTGATTGATCGAAGTCACTCCACCGGATTTCTAGCTCACAAGAGTAGTTTCCTGCCCGGTTCGACATGGTGGTACTCCCTTCTGCCAAGGACCCGTGGATGGTGTGCGATGGCTAATCGCGGGTGAGTTTGCGGTAGGTGACGGAGTGCGGGCGGGCCGCGTCTTCACCCAGTCGCTCGATCTTGTTTGCTTCGTATCCTTCGAAGTTTCCTTCGAACCAGAACCACTGTCCTTCTTCGACGTTGCCCTCCCAGGCGAGGATGTGGGTACAGGTGCGGTCCAAGAACCAGCGGTCGTGGGAGATCACCACGGCGCAGCCAGGGAACTTGGTGAGGGCATTTTCCAATGAGGAGAGGGTCTCCACATCGAGATCATTGGTTGGTTCGTCGAGGAGGATCAGATTGCCACCCACTTTTAGGGTGAGTGCCAGGTTAAGACGGTTACGTTCACCACCGGACAGCACACCGGCCTTCTTCTGCTGGTCTGGTCCTTTGAACCCGAATGCGGAAACGTAGGCGCGTGACGGCATCTCGTTCTGGCCGACGACAATGTGGTCGAGCCCATCGGAGACGACCTCCCACACGGTCTTGTTGGGGTCAATGTGTTCGCGGTTCTGGTCTACGTAGGACAGCTTCACGGTCTCGCCTATGCGGACTGTACCGGAATCCGGCTTTTCTAAACCCACGATGGTTTTGAAGAGGGTAGTCTTACCGACACCGTTCGGGCCGATAACCCCAACGATGCCGTTGCGCGGCAGGGTGAACGAGAGGTCCTTGATGAGCACACGCCCGTCGAAACCCTTAGTAAGGTCGTCGACCTCCACCACCACATTGCCGAGACGTGGAGGGGTGGGAATCTGAATCTCTTCAAAGTCGAGCTTCTTGTACTGCTCAGCTTCGGCTGCCATCTCTTCGTAGCGTTGCAAACGAGCTTTCGACTTGGCCTGCCGAGCCTTCGCGCCGGAGCGTACCCAGGCCAATTCTTCCTTCAGACGCTTTTGCAGTTTGGCGTCCTTGCGGCCGGCAACCTCCAAGCGTTCTGCCTTCTTCTCCAAGTAGGTGGAGTAATTGCCCTGATAGGGGTAGAGGTGGCCACGGTCAACTTCGCAGATCCATTCAGCAATGTGGTCGAGGAAGTAGCGGTCGTGGGTAATGCACAGCACGGCGCCCTTGTAGTCTTGCAGGAACTTCTCCAACCACGCGACAGATTCGGCGTCCAGATGGTTAGTGGGCTCGTCGAGAAGGAGCAGATCGGGGGCTTGCAGCAGGAGGCGGCAGAGGGCGACGCGACGCTTTTCGCCACCGGAGAGCTGCGTTACCGGGAATTCCCCCGGAGGGCAGCGGAGCGCATCCATGGCCTGGTCGATACGGGAGTCGATTTCCCACGCATCCGCATGGTCGAGTTTCTCCTGTAGTACGCCCATTTCCTCCATGAGTTCATCGGAGTAGTCGGTGGCCATTTCCTCGGCGATCTCGTTGTACCGTTTGAGGTTTTGCATGACCTCGCCAAGACCATCTTCTACGTTTTCGCGGACGGTTTTTGCTTCGTCCAGCTGTGGTTCCTGCATGAGGATGCCGACAGTGGCCTCCGGGTCTGCAAAAGCATCGCCGTTGGAGGGCTGGTCAATTCCGGCCATGATCTTCAGAATGCTGGACTTACCGGCGCCGTTAGGGCCGACAACACCAATCTTCGCACCGTGGTAGAAGGACATGGTGACGTCATCCAAGATGACCTTCTCACCAAAAGCCTTGCGCACATTACGCATGGTGTAGACGAACTCTGACACGAATCAACCTCTCCTGCTGGGGTATCTAACGTGCCTAGTCTACCGTTTCTGCAGCATCCTCAGGAACGGACATGCCTGCTGTACTGCCACAGTAGCGCAGATCGGACCCAACTGTGGTGGCGGTGAGCTTTACCACCGTTACCGGTCGCTCCGCACCTTGGGGTGTGAACTCATCACTCAGCAGACGTCCAGTCACGATGACGGCGTCTCCCTTCTGGAGTGTGGCAGCGACATTCTCGCCCAGGTTGCCCCAGCAGACCGTCTCGATAAAGAGAGTGCCGTTTTCTTTCCACGACTGGCTGGCGGAATCGAAGTAGCGGTGGTTGGAAGCGAGACGGAAGGAGGCAACTGGGCGTTCCGCAGCGTGACGCAGCTGCGGGGCGCTAGCGAGGTTTCCCATGAGGGTGATGGTGTTCGACATTGATGGGCCTTTCCCGTGAGTTGTGACGTGGCGTGGCACACACTACGGTCTGCATGCCACGGCTTAACTGTCCCATGCGGGGCGACTAGGAAAACTTGGGGAGATGGCCGAGTTCTGTGCTTCTCCACAGTGGCACTACACTGTGGATGATGCCTCCATAGCTCAGTGGACAGAGCAGTCGGCTTCTACCCGATTGGTCGAGGGTTCGAATCCTTCTGGGGGCACATATGGGAAGCCCCTGGTAGATAAGGTAAAATGCCTCTCTGCCAGGGGATTTTCCTCATTTTTCCCACGCTTCGTCGAAGGGATGAGACATTGCCAAGGAAACTATCGATAAGAAGATGGGCAGCGAACCACAAGACTGCTGCGATCATCCTCACTATCTATGCGATTATTTTCCTATCGCTGGATTTTGGCATAAAAGTCGGCACAGAAGTCGACAAACGTCGTGCCGCTGACACTGTGTATTCAGCAATTGTGGAGTGGCGCGAGAATCGTCTTGACGATCGGTACCAACCTGTCCTCATGGAGAAGACGCTCTGGAACGAACTAACCGACATCGAAACTAAGGAGCATCGTGCTCCTATCGTCATCATCGACACACGCGTTTACGACTACTCGACGACTTCAGTCACATCTCCTGCTTCCACGAACAAGAGTGCCTTGGTCGTCGGAATCGTCCGTATGACCAACAGTGAAAACCATGCGTACATCGCTACCGTTTCTGGACGTGGGAAACAATGGAGATTGTCCACTATCACCTTTGGAGGCCAGATCTTTTAACTCACATATCTCTAGGAATAAATTCTCCGCGCTAAAGCATTTTAGGTGTAGCCTCCTTCTATTCGTTGGGTCCTCGTCGAATCGTCGATAAGAACCTTTCTCACCCAGTCCGTGAAAGAAGGGCCATGATGCCCAATTCCCGTCAGAACCTGCCAAAGACATCCGAGTCCATATCGCCTCTCACTGTTACTGCTTGCGCCCATCACGGTGCCGGTGACCCCAACCATGTGAAAGAGGATGGTTTGTCGACACATGGTTTCCAGGCGGATGGGCCAATTATTGATGTACATGCTCACATCTACCCCGAGCGCTATCTCGATTTCCTCGAACGGTCAGGAATTGATCCTGCTAGTACCGCTATCGCTCGGGACATGAATGCGAGCGACGAGGAACGCGACATTCAGGCCCGGCTCCGGCAGATGGATGAGGCAAACGTCGCCTACCAGGTGGTTTCACTCACTCCGCAGTCTCCGCTGATCGAAGACCGGAGTACAGCTGTTCAAGCAGCTAGACTGGCGAACAACATTTATGCGGAGGTGCTACAACGTCACCCACACCGTTTCAAGGCGTATGCGGCTGTCCCCTTCTTCCATCCGCAGGAAGCTGTAGAGGAGCTTACGCGAAGTATCGATGAGCTAGGTTTTTCCGGCGTTGCGATTAACGCTCTTCCCGCGGAGAATCGAGCACTCATCGACCCGGAGTTCATCCCATTTTTCGAAGAACTCAATAGACGGAAAACTGTGTGCTACATCCACCCGTCGGGTAATGCCGCATTCTCCTCCCCACTGCTCAACCATCAGTTAGAGTGGGTCAATGGTGCCCCTACCGAGGATGCAATTGCGGTCCTTCATCTTCTCAAGGGCGACTACATCAACCGCTTCCCAGATATTAAATTCCAGATCGCACATCTTGGTGGAGATCTCCCCTTCCTCGCCCAGCGACTAGAAGATAATTACACGGATTGGGGATCTTTCCGCTCTTCGCCGCGTGAAGCCCTGCGTAGCATTTGGTTCGATGCTGCAAACTTCTTTGGTCCTTCACTAGTGATGGCACGCAACCACGTGTTTGACCCTAATAAGATCCTGGCCGGTTCGGACTATCCCTACTTCCAGAATGACAAACGCGATCTGTACACGCGCGCTATCACCTACATCATTGAATCAGGGTTGTCGAACGAGGACATCAACAACATTTTGGTGCATAACCCGGTCCGTCTGCTGGGTAATATTTTCACTGCGCAACCGGAATAACCTGCTGCAGACAGAATTCTCTCCATGAATAGAGGACTTGGCGGTGGAGCGGCAAGTCCTCAGGGCCGACACGAACTTTTCAACTAGTCTTCACTCCGGCCTCTCCTACAGATTTTGGTAGTTTCTACAATTTTTGTATGGGCTTCTTACGCGTCAGTCCTTCGTCAGCTCCACAACTCGCGCACGACATACCACCCATCCCAGCGACACGATCTCTTGCAGATCGTTCTTTAAACCGACGTTCTTTCCTTGCTGCAGGCACTGCACTCACCGGCAGTCTGCTTTTTGCCGGCGGGGCGACAGCGGCTAGCCAAGCTGCGCCGGTGCGGAGGGCACAGCTTGTTCCGCAACGAGCGGAGGGTTCTTCTCGAGCTACGTCCTGGCCTACCCCTCCCACCGGTAGTTCTCTTGTCGTGACAGATTTAGAAATCGTCACACTAACCCCCACTAGCGTCACATTCTCATGGACTACTCGCACTGGGCTACAGACGTCCGACGACACTGTTCCCCCACTACACGCTGCCGACACAGAGGTACGCCTCGCCCCCGCCCTTCACCGCGGCACACTTCCTAGCATCTACCACGACCCCACTCCTCGCGGTGTTCACCTCATCACCATCAGGGGACTCACTCCGAACACTCGCTACCGCTTTGAATGTCGATCACAGAACATAGTGGCCAGCCCCAGCCTCATTACCACCAACCGAGTAAATGAACCCACTGCCACCGGACAATTTACTACTCTCACCCAACCGTCTGGAGACTACGTCACAACTGTGGCATTCATCAACGATACCCATATCGGAGAGACGCCCCAGGGGCTGATTCTTGGGGTGTACCCACCGCCAATTCAACAACTACCAGGACGGGATCCCTACCCTACTGTCATGCTGCGAGAAACTCTTAGAGAGCTGCGAAACCAGGGAATCCGCCATCTTTTTATCAATGGCGACTGCACTTCCGAAGCGCGACCCGCAGAAGTGGCTGCCTTCCGGGGCCTTCTCAAGGCCTTCGGCACATACCAGAGACACTGGTTCGTTACCCGCGGGAACCATGATCGGCCACATACCCCATCGTCAGATCCCACCGCCCACTATGAAGACTTCCCAGTGCTCGCGGGTACCAAGAACCATCGCGACCCTTGGGGTATGGCATTCGTACCACGTCAAAAAATGTGGGAGACAAGAATAGGTAATCTCCGTGTCATCGGACTCGACAGTACGCGGCTAGATGCGCCCAACGGAGAGATAGGGCTGTCCCAGTTCACGCAGCTTCGCCGGACGCTCGCGAATGATCCCAATATGCCCACCATTGTGATGTGTCACCATCCAGTTACCCGGGAGTCCGCCCTCACTAACGTGGCAGGCCCCTCCTTCATCCTCAACAAAAAGGATCGGGACACTCTCCAAAATATATTGGCGACCACTCCGGGAGCTTTCCTCATGGTGTCGGGTCATACGCATCGCGCTAAACGCGTAGCCCCAGACCAGGCACAGAATGTGGACTTCCTAGAAACTGCATCCACGAAAGACTACCCGTGCGGCTATACCCTTGTGCACCTCTACACCGGCGGGTACACGGTTAACTTCCATCGGACATCATCACCCGGTGCCCTCGAGTGGGCTTCCCGGTCCAGGTGGTCTGTCAATGGACTAAGCGCAACAGTACTTCTAGGGTCAACCGCAGATAGAAACTACACACGCCAGTGTGACCTTTCCCGGCTTGCACACTAGCGAAGTGCACATCTTTCTCTAAAAGTGCTTAGCTAAGCACTCTCGTCAACATCAGACAGGGCGTTAGATCCCAGGCTTAGAATACGGTAAACACCTGGTCGCGAGAGACCGGTGGCTTCGCAGATTTCTGAGATGCGCACACCCGTGCTATGCGCCGATTGGACCAAGCGATAACGCTCGTTCTGCAGCTTATCTAACTGCTTTTCTACTTTCCGCAGCCGAGTTGATTGTTCTTGTAACTGACCAAGCATTTCCCACTTGTTTAACATATAGCTCTTCCTATCGATCTATTGTGGACGAGCGGAGCGCACTCAGCGACCATGTATACCACGGCGCATGGGGTCAAAAATTTCTCAGTACGCCTCAATACTAGCGATTTATACAACTCTTGGCGATATACATCCCAAATCAGCAGGCAGTGCGCTCTTTGTCAGAATCAGAGATTACCTAACATTTTGGCTCTACCAGAACATAGTACCAGCGAACTCTACAAGCAGTTCGAGCTATCCTGTCTTCATCATGTGAACACCTGTGATTAGCTCGCCACGCTGGGAATCACGCACTTCTGTAATACCGACATCATTGCGCGCTGCTCAGCTAGCGTCACCCATAAACTGTACAAACGTTTTACTTCGACCTGACGAGCCACATATTCACATCGATAAACCTTATTCGGCGGTAGCCACGTCGCAGTGTCGCCTGTCCCCTTTTGACTATTCACCCAGCCAGAAACTGCTAGCAAATTACGTGGATCATTCGCAAAGGCACGCCGCTTATCCATTGACCAGGCTTGAGCACCCTTCACCCAAGAATCCGCCAATGCGACGACGTGATCAATTTGCACCAACGCACTTGTGCCCTGCCCACGCTGAAAATAAACAACATCTCCGGTATACGGATCCAAAAGTGTGCCACTTTCCACCACACATCCCCCAGTTCCCGGGCGTACTGTCACATTCACCAAATCACGCTGCAGTATATCTTCACGGGTACGGCAACCGTTGTGTCCCAGTGGAACACTCGTATTATCGTCCCAGCTCCTCCCGTAAAGAGCTCGTCTATAGCCGGTCTTTGGAGCGCGACCCTTCACCACTAGCTCTCGCGCATGCTCCAGAGCATCCTTGTAGCTGGTCAACCCGAAATCCTGCAACACCCTAAACTTCAGCGCCGGGATTACCCCCGCAACCCCAGATGTAGCAGACGACGTGGAAGGACTCGGCGACGAGTATAAACGTTGCGAAGAGTATGACGTCGACGAAGGGTATGTACTCTGCGAAGAGCCTACTGCTGTCTCGCAGCCCACCGTCATCCCCAGGATAAGGGCGACACCTACTATGCCCGCACCTTTTACTACAGAGAACGTGCTGCCACGGAACATCCCCACAGCACGAGGGCGGAGTGAGATATCAGGCACACTTATAGCCTAGACTTAATCCCATGGCACTTCCGCAACCTTCTTCACAGACTTACTCCGTTGTCACCGGCGCAAGCCAGGGCATTGGTCGATCACTTGCCCGGCACCTCGCTAAACGTGGACATAACGTGATTTTGGTAGCCCGCCGCGCCGATGTACTCGATAAACTCGCAACCGAGATCACCTCCACCTACGGTGTTGAGGTACTTTGCCGGCCCTGCGATCTTTCCGATCCCGAAGCGCGCGCAGCACTTATCAATGAGCTCCGTTCCACAGAGGTGACCATTCTCTGCAACGATGCTGGCACCGCTACTTTCGGCAGCGTCGTTAAACTTCCGGAAGAGAAAGAGCACCTCCAATTTCAGCTCAACGCCAACGCGGTTCACGAACTTACCCTAGCGGTACTCCCTCGTATGGTGGCCCGCGGTGAGGGAGCTATTCTTAACGTCGGCTCCGCGGCAGGGAACATGCCCATTGCATATAACGCCACCTATGCTGGAACAAAAGCTTTCGTGAACACGTTCTCAGAATCTCTCCGCTACGAGTTGGCAGACTATGGCATTAATGTCACGCTGCTGGCGCCTGGACCGGTGCGCCCCGCGGATAAGCCGAAGGAAGAGGAGACTTTCCTCGACCGGATGATCCCCTCCTTCATGTGGGCAAACTCTGACCAAGTTGCGGAACAGTCGCTGGCGGCTCTGGCTGCCAACAAGCGTCGTATTGTGCCCGGTGTTTTGGGCAAGGTTCTCAACGCGGTGGGCTACCTGCCCCACGCTATTACGAGCCCGATTAACAAGATCACCTATGGGGCTCTGGCAGGTGACAACAAGTGACAATGATTTCTCCCGACAATCTGCCTGCAAAGCTGGACCGCATCGTGTGGGTTGATTGTGAGATGACGGGCTTAGATCGCACGAGAGATGCTCTCGTGGAGATTTCAGTACTTGTCACTGACGGCAATCTCACGGTGCTCAGCGACGATGAGGGCACGGAGCCAGGTCTCGACATTGTTATCCACGCATCCGATGAACTTCTGAGCGGCATGGATGAAATTGTTACCGAAATGCATGCCAAATCTGGACTGACGGAGGAAATCCGCCGCAGTACCGTCACTGTTGGCGAAGCGGAGCAGCAGGTACTTGCCTACGTTAAAAAGTTTGTGGATGAGCCCCGCACCGCGCCTCTTGCCGGCAACAGCATTGCTACTGATCGTGCCTTTATTGCGCGTGACATGCCGGATCTTGATGCGTTCCTGCACTATCGCATGATTGATGTGTCGACAATTAAGGAACTGTGCCATCGTTGGTTCCCGCGGATTTACGTCAATCAGCCTCCCAAGGGCATGAATCATCGCGCTATGGCGGATATTAAAGAGTCCATCAAGGAACTGGCCTACTACCGTGCAGTTGCGTTCGTGCCATCACCAGGGCCTAGTGATGCTGAGATCAAAGAAAAACTTGCCGATTTTTCCTAATCGTCATTCTCCGCTACTATTAGCTTGCTGCCACAAGCAGCACTCTTGGTGAGTGTAGTTCAGTTGGTAGAGCACCAGGTTGTGATCCTGGCTGTCGCGAGTTCGAGTCTCGTCACTCACCCCATAAAGACCCCCGTACAAAGGTACGGGGGTCTTTTCGCGCACAGTGATTTTATGTGTTTGGCCTGCCATTTCCTTGATTGATTAATTATACTTATCTAATTTTCCTTACCTTATTGAAAAATCTTTGTTAGGCTGAAATTAAACACAGCATGCCAGGCACGCTCCGCGTGAACCTTATAAAAAAGGAAAGGACCCCCATGTCTCTCGAAGATAAGATCAAGAACACCGCACAAGACGTAGCCGGCAAGGCCAAGGAAGGCCTCGGAGAGGCTACTGGCGACGAGCAACTTAAGACCGAAGGTAAGGTTAACCAGGCTACCGCTTCTGCCAAGGACGCCCTCGCTGACGCCAAGGACGCCGCTTCTGAAAAGGCAGGCGAAGTTGCCGACAAGGCCAAGGGCCTTATCGACGGCCTGAAGAAGTAATCTTCTTCTCCCACACTGACGACGAGGGTTGAGACGGAGTGCATACTCCCCCTAACCCTCGTTCTCTTTGTGCGTGCCACCCAGAGTATTACTTATTTACCCTTTCTTACCAGGCAATTTGTTTCTCGGAAAAGAACGTTATAAAGTTTTCTCTGTTGCACAGCGCACCCGCGCATCGCAACAGAACATGCACCACTAGCTCAATTGGCAGAGCAACTGACTCTTAATCAGTGGGTTCAGGGTTCGAGTCCCTGGTGGTGTACACAGAGAAGGTCCCGGTTAGCTTAGCTAGCCGGGACCTTTGCCATTCCCTTGAGTAGTCTCTACTGCTTACCTCCTTCCTGTATAGGTACCGACGTTGCCTCATTTTTCGCGGACGTCTCCGCAGCATCTAGCGATAACGTCACATCCCACTGCGGATCAGGTACCACGCCCTTCGCCACCAACACAGGATCTGCAGTTAGCGGCGTGCGCAGTTTCGGATACCGTTTGTCCTTCTTCCCCCACCAGAAGTGGTGAGTCACGTACCCATCGACCGGTGGTGTCGGGGTCTCTGGCTCGAACCCAAGTTCGGCAGGTGTTTCCGGAACCATATCCGTCAGGAAGTACTTGTCTTTGTCATCAAAGTGCTCATTGACGGTCTTCCGGAACTCACCCAACTCGAAGAAGAGCGCGTTGGTAATCGGATTCCGCTTGTACTTAATGATCTTGTACAGCCAGTAGATGAACACGCCCACGTTGAAGATAAGCGCCGCCCACGCACACACAAGGTTCGCGTTGGGATCCATGGTAGCATATTGGGACATCTTGCTTGGCGGTGCCGACAAGCTGGGTACCCAATTGTAGAAGGCAATCCAGAACATGAGGGTGAAGCAGCGGAACCAAATCCACTGCCCCTTGGCCCAAGTGAACGCAGGAATGGTGCAGGCAAGCAGCAGTGCTAGCGTGCAATACCAGGTGTAGTCTGCCAGCGAGTTATAGAGGTAGGCATGGTTCCACAAGTCGTAGGCGATAATCCACGGCCACACTTGGTCAATCCAAATAATGCCACGTACTTTCTGCTTTTTGTTGCTCGTGATCATGATCTTGCCCAGACCTGTCACGGTAATGCAGTTCAATAGCCCAGCAACCGCTGTAATGAGGTTCCACGAACCGCCGATGGTCCGGAAGCCAGTCTCTGGGTCAATACCCACATGCCGCGCTGCAAAGTTGTGTGCCAGCGCCTGATACCAGGCGTCTGAGCCCACTGCAGCGCTAATACCTCGCGACTCGGGCAGACCGTTCAACATATCGGCACCGTGGGTGGCGTTGATATTGGCGAGACAGTGCCAGTTTGCCGCACATGCATAGTACGCATCCCTATTGACGTAGATAAGAACGTCGCGGACGTTAGCCTCCATAATGTTAAGCACGAGGCACGCCCACAGAATGACGCCAATCCAGATCACGTTGCGGTGCGCTGACTCCGGATGACGTTTGGCGTATACAAGAATCGCTCCCGTAAGAGTAGCCGTAAGCACCATGAGCGTGTACTTAGCAAAGGGGAACCATCCCAGAATGGGGATACCTTGTTTGATAGCGAAAGGCATCATGATGATGCCAATACCGGTCCAAAGAACAAAAATGGTCCAGTTCCAACGCCGATTAATCTCCGCAATGAGAATCTGCGCCGCGAAGACCACAATCCAGATGATGTAGACGCGGAGAGGGCCCACTTCCCAGAAGAAGAGTGAATCCACAGTCCGACCTCCTGCCATTGTGATGACGGTTTGAAGGGATGATCGGCCGCGCAAGAGGAGCCCTGGGAGCACTGCGAGGAAGGCAGCTCTCGTGGGTCGCTACCGCTCAAATTACAACTAATAAACTTCTGAGAAATAGAAAATGAACATGATCTAAATCACTGTTCAATTCGACGTAAATACCATCTCAGGACGTTACATTAAATCCCGGGTATCGACGCAAATCTCCAGGTGAAAAGGGCAACAATAACCTGGCGCGAGGATACTTAGGATTTTTTCACATATTGTCTCCACTTCTCTAGAAAGGAGTAGGCATGTGCGCCTCATCTCATAAGTGGAAGGCACTCAGCATAGGCGCCAGCGGGGCGGCCGCCGGCATCGCCTCCTTCATGACGGTGTTCAGCCAATTGACGGGCAAAGCCACCAAAGCTGAAAATACCTGGACCTATCCTGGTGACGACCTTATCGACCGCAACTACACCAACGGCCGATCTTCCACCTACGCCATCGACATCGACGCCCCCGCCTACGCGGTCTACCGCATCCTCAAACAAATCGGCGCCGACAAAGGCGGATCCTACAGCTCTGAATTCCTCGAACGAGCCTTCGCCCGACTCCCCTTCTTCAACTCCTACGAGATTCAAGAAGAATGGCAGCAGCCCGACTCCCTCATGCCCGGTGACGTCGCGACCTTTGACTTTCACGGCATGACCATGGAATGGACAGACGTTGTCCCCGGCAAGTACCTCATCGAATGGGTCGACACCAAACATCCGCCCGCCGCTCCCGGTAGCTACGCCTTCCGCTACCCGGGTATGAAGCACTACGCCGCCGCCTGGTGCTTCTACCTTGTACCCCTGAAAAACGGGAAGACTAGACTTCTCAACCACTGGCGCGTCGCCTACGAGCCCGACAACCTATGGACCTGGTTCATCAACTGGATGCAGATCGATTTTGTCGGTGGCTGCATGGCCCATCTACAAAACCTCTACATCAAACGCACCGTTGAATTCCGCAAAAAGCAACAATTCACCGGTCGCTTAATGCGCGGAATGCTAGGAGGCCGGTTCTTCCACTCCGACACGCCCGCCGGCCGCTGGGACAACACCCCCTTCTTCGAAGAAACGTACACCCAATGGTTCCGCTATGGGCGCCAGCGACCCGCCGTCACCGACTTCCGTGAACCCGTCACCGACAACCCCAATTGGCCACCCACCGATGCCGACAGCCCCTGGGCAACCACCGTCGACTCTAACTATTACGTCGGTTGGAAAGAACCCGTCTTCTCCTGGGAAGAACAAATGCGCCAGAAGAAAGAAAAAACCTACCTACCGAATTGGGGTAAAGAACAATGAGCTACCACGTCGACTACCCCACCCTCTTCTTCTTTGAGCGCGGCGAATGGTGGGACTACGTCATGCTACTCGTGGTGATTGCCGCTCTCGCGGTAGCCGCCTACCTCGCACAACGCTACAAATGGGTAGCCATTGCCGTGTTCATCGTCATCCCGATTCTCCTCACCATCTTCTGGTGGCCACACTCCACCGAAGGAACCAACTCAGCCGGGTGGTTCCCCATCGTCAAGCAGTATTCAGCGCTCCTGGGAAGCCTCTCCCTAGTGGCGTTGCAGTACTTCCCCAAACTCCGACATAAATACTGGTATCTCTGCATTCCGCCAATTATCTTGACGATTAACATTCTGGAAGCTGTGGTCCGAGACTTCCAGTGCTACAGCATCTACGGAATCGACCCCGCCCAAGGAATGGTGACACTCGGCGGCCCCTGGAACATCATGAACGGCATTGCCGGAATTCTCAATTTCCTCATGATCTCCGGCTGGGTCGGAATATTCGTCTCCAAGAACAAAGAGAAGGCCATCATCTGGGGCGATCTGACAATCTGGTGGATTATTGCCTACGACTTCTGGAACTTCGCCTACGTCTACAACTGCCTGGCAGACCGCGCCTGGTACTCCGGACTCGCTCTACTGCTGTCCTGCACCATCCCAGTCATCTTCAAGTTCGCACGCGGCTCCTGGATCCAATACCGGGCCTACACACTCACTTTCTGGTCGGCCGTCGTCCTCACCTTCCCGGCCTTCATGCATACGTCGATGTTCGCGCATCGCTCCTCCCATAACGAGACCGCGCTATTCCTCGTCTCACTCGTGGCATTGCTCGTCAACATCGCGGTAGCTGTATACCACGTATACCGGATCGCGAAGTTCCGTCGTAACCCCTTCACCCAGGAGGTCTACCCCGACACCCCAGACAACACCGCCATCATCGCCACAAACGCAAGCGATGAAGACAAGGAGCTTATCGCTGCCCGTGCCGGACGCACACCCGCTGAATTAGGCTACGACCTGCCATGGGACGACGCTGCCCGCCATGCCAAAACCCGCAACCTCCAACCCCCATCTCTACAAGGAGCACCGCCCAGCACACCCTCATAAGCCACGCGTCTCCACATAGTGAGGCACGCCCTCACACAGCCTAACAACCACCCACTCCCGAACGTACCCAGGTACGTTCGGGAGTTTTTTCTTATTACACCCCGTCAGTAGACTGACATCTGTCACGTTCCTACTTGGTGTCACACTGTGAACGATGAGGTCATCACCCGTCACGAAGGGCGTTTCGCCCATAGTAAGCAAGCGCCCTCACCCAGCGTCCCCAGTAGGTACAACACTGCTTCCTTCGGTACTGTTACAAATGAAGCGAAGCTCACCATAATTACAGTGAGTGACCCCACCGGCCAGCCGCGTCAGACGACACAAAAGACGCAGCCAGGCCGTGCGAGTACACCCCAATCACCAACTACTCGCACATTATTTTTTGCTTTCGGAGGTTCCATATGCGTCGTCCTGCTCGACGTAGCTCGGCTCTCGCAGCCCTCGCCGCAGCAACTGCTCTGGTAGTCGGCCTATCCGGCTGCCAAGACACGCAGCAAGCTAGCAGCCTGCCGTCTATTAAGGCATCTGTGGGAGAAGCCGCCACCAACGTCAACGTCATCTCCCCCGTCCTTGTTCAAGCCACCAGCGGCACCCTCGGATCCGTCAAACTCATTAATGACGAAACCGGCAAAACCGTGAAGGGCACTAAAGACGGAAACCAGTGGTCGAGCACCGAACCACTTGGATACGACCAGACCTACACCATCAAGTCCTTCGCCACGAAGGACGGCAAACGCTTCAACTTCCAGCGCAGCTTCCGCACCGTCAAACCCGACAACCTCACCATGCCGTGGGCCTACCCCCTTGACGGAGCGGTCGTTGGCATCGCCCAGCCCGTCGCCATCAAATTCGATGAACCCATCGGAGACCGTCAAGCAGCCCAAGACTGCATCCACATCAAGACCACTCCAGCCGTGGAGGGTGCCTTCTTCTGGGTGAGCAACACCGAGGTACGCTGGCGCGGGGAGCACTTCTGGAAGCCCGGAACCACAATCAATGTCCACGTCAAGTGCTATGGTCACGACCTCGGTAAAGGGCTCTACGGTCAAAAAGACGTCCGCTCCACCTTCACCATCGGGGACCGCGTGGAAGGCTTCGCCGACGACCACACCCACCAGCTTGTCATCAAGAAGAACGGCAAGCTCATCAAGACCATCCCGATCTCCATGGGAACCGACCTTCACCCCACCCCGAACGGCATCTACTATATCGGCGACAAGCACGAATCCATGGTGATGGACTCCTCCACCTACGGCGTGCCGATCAATTCCCCAGAGGGGTACAAGACCCAAGTCTCCTGGGCTACCCGCATGTCCTACAGCGGCATCTTCATCCACGCTGCCCCCTGGTCTGTGTGGGCACAAGGCTCCAGTAACACCAGCCATGGCTGTCTCAACGTCTCCGTCTCCAACGGGGAATGGGTATACAGGAACCTCAAAGCTGGCGACCCTGTAACCGTTAAAAACTCTAAGGGCCCCACTCTACAAGGAAACGAAGGCCTTGGAGACTGGAACATCCCCTGGTCCGAATGGAAAGCCGGTAACGCAAAAACCGACTAACCTACCCCCACGAAAGCAATAAAGAAGCGCCCACCAGAGAGTGTGGGCGCTTCGTTTATCTGTTAATGATGAGATCTCGCACTAGCCGTTGACATCTGAAGGCTAGAACGACCGCGGATTACTTGCGACGAGCGAGACGGATCACCAGCGTACCGAGAATGACGGCAGCAGCGATACCCAGCGCAATCTGAACCTCGACCTTTTGCAGCGCATCCTGAGCAGCAACCTTGCCCTTCTCCACGACATTGGTGGGATTAACGCGGTCGGCAATCTCATCAAGAGTTGCGGCAAGGTTATCGCGAGCGACGGCAATGTTCAGCTCAATAGCTTCGAAGTCCTGGGCCATAATGTCCTCCAGCAAAGTTTTTCACGTACGCACTCCGAGAAGTGTTTCTCCTCTAGAGTACTGCAATAACGCCCAATCTCCGATGAATCGACGGAAAGTCGCTACTCTGTCACTATGAGCACAGAAACCACCAACGACAAGGCCCGCCTCTCCGAAGGTGACACCGCACCCGCCTTCGCCCTCACCGACGACCACAACAACACCGTCAGCCTCTCCGATTACGCAGGTAAACGCCTTATCGTCTACTTCTACCCGCGCGCTAACACTCCCGGATGCACCAAAGAAGCCTGTGACTTCCGCGACAACCTCGCCCAACTGAACGACGCCGGAATTGACGTTATTGCCATTTCTCCCGATAAGCCGGAAAAACTTGCTGCCTTCCGCGACAAATATGAGCTAACCTTCCCCCTTCTCTCCGACCCTGACAAAGCCGTCATGAAAGAGTGGGGTGCATTTGGCGAAAAGAAAAACTACGGCAAAATCGTCCAAGGCGTCATCCGCTCCACCTTCCTCGTGGATGCAGACGGCACCATTGCCCTAGCAAAATACAACGTCAAAGCTACTGGTCACGTAGCACGCATCATTACCGAACTCGGCGTCTAAAGTAATTAATCCCCGGAAGCCAAGCTTCCGGGGATTCTTGTGCGCGAGGCGGGACTTGAACCCGCACGTCATAGACACTAGAACCTAAATCTAGCGCGTCTGCCAATTCCGCCACTCGCGCAAGCCCTGTAAGCAGGACTCTCATACTCTACAGTTCACACCAGCCTTCACGCCAACCTGGCAGCCAAATGCTAGCCACGACATCAGCAATCCACAGCAGTGATCAGAAGCTCGCAGCCACAACCTCAGTAGTAGCAGCTAGCCGCAAGCAGCTGCAGAATCGGCCTCCAGCTGCGCAAGAGCCCTAAAAAGCGGCACCGCTGCTCGGAGAGCCTGGCCACGGTGCGAACGCGTGTCCTTCTCCTGAGCCGACAGTTCGGCGGAAGTCCGGCCATCTGCATCCAAGGGCTGGAAAATCGGATCGTAGCCGAAACCGTTCTCGCCACGCGGCGCAGACGTCAGCACGCCCCGCCACTCTCCTTCCACCACCATCTCTCGCGCGAGCTCGCGTTCTGCCAACTCCGTGGACGTCGCAAACGATTCTGGAACAACGATGGCCACTGCAGAAACAAACGCTGCCCCGCGGCGTTCCTCGGGAACATCCCGCAACTGCGCTAACACAAGTTCTAGGTTGTCCTGGTCGCGCCCATGCTCACCACACCAGCGGGCAGAAAGCACCCCCGGCATTCCATGCAGCGCATCCACCGCCAACCCAGAGTCGTCAGCGACCGTCACCCAACCGGAATGAGCAGCACCGTCCCGGGCTTTAATGAGAGAATTCTCCGCAAATGTCGCCCCGGTTTCGGGAGTCTCGGGGAAGTCCTCCACCGCATCTAGCCCCACCACCTCGATACTGGCGAGATCAGCAGCAGCAAGCACACGCTTGAGTTCCGCAAGTTTTTTCGCATTGCGGGAGGCAACAAGCAGTTTCATAGTTTCTCCTGATAATAGGGATGCAGATAGTGCTGCACTCCCGACGAATGCAGCCACCACTCAGCCTAAGCGTATGCGCCGCGGCCCAATTTCGCAGGGAACGGATAGGGCGCCGCCAACACATCCTCTTGCACTTTGCCGAGCTCAACACAGCCCAGCTGTCCCATATCGAGCAGACTATCCATCACTGCCCGATCGAACGGCTCGCCTTCAGCCGTCCCCTGCACTTCAACCAGCCGACCATCGCCAGTGCAGATAACATTCATGTCGACCTCAGCGCGGGAGTCCTCCTCATACGGAAGATCCAACCGCACCTCACCGTCAATAACTCCCACCGAAATTGCGGCAATGCTGGTCTTCAACGGGCTTCCCTTAGCAATGAGCCCATGCGAAGACAGGTAGGTGACGGCATCCGCCAATGCCACATATGCACCAGTAATAGAGGCGGTACGCGTACCCCCATCCGCCTGCAGGACGTCGCAGTCCAACGCGATAGTATTCTCCCCCAGCGCGGACAGATCGATACAGGCGCGGAGCGACCGACCAATAAGGCGAGAAATCTCGTGGGTACGACCGCCCACCTTGCCACGCGTGGACTCGCGCTGCGACCGCTCATTCGTAGACGCCGGCAGCATCGAGTATTCCGCCGTCACCCATCCCAAACCGGAGCCCATACGCCAACGTGGCACCCCCTTGGTGACGGAAGCCGTGCACATCACACGGGTGTTCCCCATCGAAATCAGCACAGAGCCTGCCGGATTCTGCGTAAAACCACGCTGGATAGAGACAGGACGGAGTTCATCAACAGCGCGCCCATCGGCGCGAGAATTCACAGTAGTAGACACACCTAGAGCCTACTACCACTCATAAACCGCCCGCGGAGTTACCAGCTCAACGGGCACCGTGGTCGCTGCCCGCGCTTCCGCCAACACGGCCTCCCTGTCCGTCCATGGCGACACATGGGTAAGGAGCAGTCGCCCCACGCTATTCTCAGTAGCGAGCTCTCCCGCCAGTGCACCCGTCATGTGCATATGTTCCGGCAGATGCGGCT
Organism: Mycobacteriales bacterium; assembly: GCA_018376445.1. Taxonomy (GTDB): domain Bacteria; phylum Actinomycetota; class Actinomycetes; order Mycobacteriales; family Mycobacteriaceae; genus Lawsonella. Next base: position 331,620 of record JAHABL010000001.1, on the reverse strand, counting down.
GAGTCGTCCAGGTGGCCTCGCAGAGGAATACGTCAACACCAGCACTTGCTGAGTGAATGCCGTTAGCTGGGCCCGTATCACCGGAGAAACAGAACGTCGCACCAGTAGAGTCCTCTTTCACCCGCATACAATATGCTTCACCCGGATGGTCGGCACGAAAAGCCTGGAATGTGAAGCCGCCAAGACTCTGGGGTGCGGCGAGATCCCATGGGTGGAAATCAAACGTATCGGTGAGGTCGTGACGCGTCCCGTAATCGTCCGCAAACCATTCCCCCACTTTCTCGAGGAAGGTGGAAGGTCCTAACACCGTCGCCGGAGTATTAGTGGATTTGTGAGAGTAGCGACGCCACACGATAAGACTGGAGATGTCGGCGATATGGTCGGGGTGCAGGTGCGACAGGACGAGGTCGCAGTCGCTAGGGTCGACAAGGTCTTGCAAGCCCCCCATGGAACCATTACCGATATCCATAATGATGGGACGGTGCGTTGCGGACTGCAGGAGGTAGCAGGAGGCAGGTGTGTGAGCACCCACCACACTTCCCGAACATCCAACAACAGTTAATCGCATGGTTCTATGGTGTCAGTTTTTCTTGCTATTTGTGACACCGGAAGTGGAGACAAAATTGCACAACTGCTGTGGGGTGTGAGGAATTCAACACGTTTCGCTCAAAAAATGAAAACATGTCTCCACTTGGCGAAATTCTGCAGCTCTAGGGCATTTCAGAGAGAGCCGCTACTCCTCCGCTAGCAGCCGAGTAGCGGCAACCGACCCCACTACAGGCCCCAAAAAACGATGTGCAAGCCGCTCGAATAAAACCGGATCACCCGTCGTCTCAAAACGCCTCAGCGGTTCAGCTATGTCCGCTGCATCCGTCACACCCGCCGCATCAACAGTGGCACCCTCCCCATCTGGTTCGCCCGGCGCCAACATATCTTGTTCAGTCAACAACCGAACCAAATCTTTCGCCGTCTCCTCAGCAGAGTTAATCAACGTGACATTTCGCCCCACCGCCATCTGGATGATGCCAGACAGCAACGGATAGTGCGTACAGCCCAACACTAGCGTATCCACTCCCACCTCTTGCAGAGGAGACAAGTATCCTTCCGCTAAACCCAGCACTTGTCGACCAGTCGTAATCCCCCGCTCAATAAAATCAACGAAACGCGGGCAGGCTACACTCGAGACCGTCACCCGAGGCCCGTTCTCTACCTGTTGACCGCTCACACGCGCAAACTCCCGCTCATAGGCACCAGAGTCCACGGTAGCCTGTGTGGCAATAACACCGACTCGGCCGGTACGCGTCGTCGCCACCGCCGTACGTACTGCCGGACTGATCACCTGCACCACCGGGACATCGTAACGGTCCTGGAACGTCTGATAGGCAGCAGCAGTAGCGGTGTTGCAGGCGATGACAAGCGCCTTACAGCCTTGTTCGACCAAGTAGTCGCCGATAGCTACCGCATGTCCACGTACCGCCTCCATCGTCTGGTTCCCATAGGGGCCGTGTGCACCGTCACCGACAAAAAGAATGCGTTCCTGGGGCAGCTGGTCAATAATGGCACGCGCCACGGTCAGACCCCCCACGCCCGAATCAAACACACCAATAGGTGCAGTTTTGTCGCCCACGGCACTGGAAACCATGCGTGTAATCCTTATCCTTTCCCACCCAACACCGTCCGATGCTGGTTAGCGGAGTAGTCCACCCCAGTGTAGTTCACTTGAGAGACACGGAAGTTGAGTAGACTAGGACAGGTCACCCTCGAGAAAACCCCGAGAAGAGCTCCTATGAACACTTATCGCGGCGCCCCTGCGCTGCTGACGGATATGTACGAACTCACTATGGTGGATGCCGCTCTCACCGCAGAAAAGGCGAGTGGCACCCCGCTGGCAAGCCGCCACTCCACCTTCGAGATCTTCGGACGACGTCTCCCCCACGACCGCCGCTACGGAGTTGTCGTCGGTACCGGGCGCCTGCTCGATCAACTGCAAAACTTCCGATTTACCGACGAACAGGTTGACTTCTGCAGCGATTTTCTCTCCGACGAAACACTTGAGTGGATGCGCAATTTCCGCTTCTCCGGCAGCATCAGCGGCTACCGGGAAGGCGAACTCTACTTCCCCGGCTCTCCCATCCTGACTCTGCAAGGTACCTTCGCTGAATGCCAGGTATTAGAGACTCTCGCCCTCTCCATACTCAACCACGATTGTGCTATCGGTACCGCCGCCGCACGGATGGCAGCTGCTGCGGATGGGCGCGCCATCATCGAAATGGGCGCGCGCCGCACTCATGAGGAAAGCGCTGTCGCTTCTGCTCGGGCAGCCTACATCGCCGGCTTCACCAGCACCTCCGACTTAGCAGCCGGCTACCGATGGAATATCCCCGTCGGTGGAACATCGGCACACTCTTTCACCCTGCTCCACACTTCCGATAACCAGCCGGACGAAAGAGCAGCCTTCCGCCACCAGGTGGAGGCTATGGGCACGGACACCACACTGCTCGTAGACACCTACGACATCACGCAAGGCGTCGCCAATGCCATTGACGTTGCTGGCCCGCAGTTAGGTGGCGTCCGTATCGACTCCGGCGATCTGGGTGTTCTGGCCCGCCAAGTGCGTCAACAGCTGGACTCTCTAGGCGCCCACAACACACACATTGTGGTGTCCGGCGACCTCGACGAGTACTCCATTGCTGCACTACGCGCCGAACCTGTCGATGCCTACGGTGTCGGCACCTCCCTGGTGACCGGCTCTGGTGCACCCACCGCCGAACTCGTATTCAAGATTGTTGAAGTGGACGGCCAAAAGGTAGCCAAACGCTCCAGCCATAAGGAAACTCGCGGCGGCAGCAAGCAAGGCTTCCGGACCTCTCGAGCTACCGGCACAATGGTGTCTGAAATCGTCACCCCGCTGGGTGCAGCAGCCCCCGATACTGGCACATTGAACTGCGACAAGCTCACCATTGACTATGTGGTAGATGGCGAAGTACAGCAGGACCTGCCCACTCTCGATGATGCTCGCACCCTGCTCTACGACAACCTCAAGCAACTACCTTGGGAAGGCCTGTCCCTCTCTCGCGGTGAGCCCGCTATCCCCACCCAATTTATGGGCTTCTAGGAGGAAGTGAGGGCTTCGTGGACCACCTTTCTGCCCCTACTCCCTCACAACCTGACTCCTACCAGGTTCCCAGCGTGGCAGAGCTCCTACACACTGCGGTGACGGCTATGGGTGGCCAGGAACGCACCGGCCAGCAACGCATGGCTGCAGCTGTTGATCACGCCATGGCCACCGGCCAACACCTGGCAGTTCAGGCGGGGACGGGCACCGGAAAATCCTTAGCATACCTGGTCCCCGCGCTGCGCCATGCTGTGGAATCTGGAAAGACAGTCGTGGTCTCGACCGCTACCATCGCCCTGCAACGCCAGCTATGCAACCGAGATCTTCCTCTTTTGGTTGATACGCTGGCAGAGGACCTTGGCCGCCGTCCGACCTTTGCCCTTCTCAAAGGTCGAAACAACTATCTGTGCTGGAACGCGCTCCACAGTGCCGAAGATCCCGATACGGATGATGACGGCACACACGCCCTCATTCCCTCCCAGGCGGGCCAACAAGCACAACGGGTCCACGAATGGGCACAGGACACCCATAGTGGGGACCGCGACGACCTCAAACCCGGCGTCTCAGACCTTGTGTGGCGTACCGTCTCCGTCGATACCCAATCCTGTATCGGGGCATCAGCCTGTCCGTTCGGGGAGGAGTGCTTCGCGGAACAGGCCCGCCAGCAGGCCTACCGGGCAGACATTATCGTCACTAACCACGCCATGCTAGCAATTGACGCCGCCTCCCCCATTGACCTTCTCCCCGATCATGACGTCGTTATAGTCGATGAAGCCCACGAGCTTGAGAGCCGCGTCACCAACGTCATATCCGGCACACTATCCACCGCCGGCCTCGATATTCTAGGAAAACGCCTCATCCATTTCCTTAGCGATAGCGACGTTGACAATTTCCTCGAGAGCGTAGAGCGCCTCTCCGCCGCTCTGGAATCCAGCCCTATTGGACGCTGGACTGCCCTAGACGACACACAGGTCTCCGCACTGACTCTCCTCCGCTCTACTGCTACCACCCTGCTAACAGCCCTCGGTCCGGTGAAGGAAGCAGACATCGTCTCCGACCCGAAAAACGCCGCCGCAAAGAAGCAATCCATCGGTGGACTCAACCAGATTGTCGACGTGTGCGATGTGGTGCTCGCAGAGTCCCCCACCCACGTGGTCTGGATGAGCATGCCGGAACGCCGTGGTCACGAAATCCATGTCGCCCCGCTTTCTGTTGCTGCAGTACTGCGCGACCGCTTGTTCGCAGAGTCCACCGTCATTCTCACCTCGGCAACTCTGCAGGCAGGAGGTTCTTTCCGCACTATGGCACGACAGTGGGGCCTACCCGAAGAAGAACGCGAGGCCTCCCCTCTCACCGACATGGCAACATCTCGGGACCCCAATCTGACGGAAGATCTCCGGGAGGTGGAGCCCAACAGTGACCTACGTTGCTATGGTGGTGCCCATTCCCCTGTCGCATGGAGCAGCCTGGACGTGGGATCTCCGTTCTCCCACCGCACAGCAGGAATCCTCTATATTGCGCGGGATCTCCCTAGCCCTTTGCAAGGCCCCACCCAGCTTGCGATACTCGAACGGATGGAAGAGCTCGTCAGTGCTGCCGGTGGACGCACGTTAGTATTGTGCAGTTCGCGGCGTGCCGCCGATGATGTCGCGGCCTATCTGGATGAGCATGTGCCCTATCAGGTATTGCGGCAGGGGCAAGACACCATGAGTTCGCTCATTGCCGACTTTGCTGAGCAGGAAGAAAGTGTCCTGGTGGGCACCCTCGGTCTCTGGCAGGGTGTAGATGTCCCAGGGCCGTCCTGTTCCCTCGTCATTATTGACCGCATACCCTTCCCACGACCGGACGATCCGCTCATGTCCGCCCGGCTCGATTTCGTCAACCAGCACGGTGGGAATGGCTTTATGTCGGTTGCCGCTGCCCATGCTGCCCTGCTTTTAGCACAGGGCACAGGCCGGCTTCTGCGCTCAACTACCGACAGGGGCGTCATTGCTGTAATGGACCCGCGATTGGTGACGGCACGCTACGGCAGTTTCCTCCGGCAAAGCCTTCCCTCTTATTGGGAAACCACCAACACTGAGGTTGTCCTGCAGTCCTTGCGACGTATAACGACACAAGCAGACTAGTAGTCACCACCCGCTCGGAGTATACGGGTCACTGGTCCCGGGGTGTGACAAACGGGAGGTAACGGCCATAGCCTTCCTCCTCCATCTGTGCGAGGGGGACGAAACGTAGGCTAGCCCCGTTAATGCAGTACCGATGTCCGCCTTCCGCACGCGGACCATCGGGGAAAACATGACCCAGATGGCTCTCACCCTTGCTGGAGGTGACTTCCATACGGTGCATCCCGTGGCTGAAGTCCTCTTCGTAGTTGAGTGCGTCACCGATCATGGGGCGGGTGAAGCTGGGCCAGCCGCAACCGGCGTCGTACTTGTCGTCCGAAGAGAACAGGGGCTGGCCCGTCACCACATCAACATAAATACCTGGTTCGTTGAATGCGTCGTATTCGCTGCTGAAGGGGCGTTCAGTGTCCTTCTGTTGGGTTACACGGAACTGCTCCGTGGTGAGTTTTTCGAGAATCTCCTCCCGGCTGGGAGTGGGATAGTCGGTGGGGTCGAGGGGGCGGTCTGCCGCAGCGAGGCTGATATGGCAGTAGCCACCCGGATTCTTCTGCAGGTAATCCTGGTGGTAGTCCTCTGCCGGACAGAAGTTGCGGAGTGGTTCTGCCTCTACCTGGATGGGGTAGCTGAAGTTTGCCTGTTGGAGGTTCAGGAAGCGGTGAACGCTGCGGGCAGTGGCGTCGTCTGCCGTACCCTCCCAGTAGATGCCGGTGCGGTATTGGGTGCCGCGGTCGTTTCCTTGCTGGTTGAGGCTGAGTGGGTCGATGATGCGGAAGTAGTGCAGCAGGATCTCCACTAGGCAGAGACGCGCGGGGTTGTAGGTGAGCTTAAGGGTCTCGGCATGGCCAGTTTTAGCAATGTCATGGTAGCTAGTGTCGGCACTTACTCCGTTGGCGTAGCCTACTTCGGTGTCGACCACTCCTGAGAGACGCTGAAAGTATCCTTCTACTCCCCAGAAACAGCCTCCTGCCAAGTAGATAACACGGGTTGCTGGTGTCGTTGGCATTAGAAAACCCTTTCTCTCGGTTATTTCCAGGGTATCGAGTAGGAGAAGGGGCGTCAGGAGGTTTTCGCTAGGGGGTAACTGTACCGTCGTCAGCATCGGTGGCGTACAAAGCCTTACAGAGTTTCCTCTGGATTATCCCGCGCGTCGACATCCGTCTCCTGCGGAGCTGCTCCCGCTACCGTTCCGGCCTTGGCATAGTGACGCTTGATGAGAACAGACCCCAGCCATGCGCCCAACGCGCCGACCACAAAGATAGTGGCACCGAAAGCGACAATCACCGGCACGGTAAAGAAGTTCATCATCTCGTGGGCGTAGTTGGCACCGTTCTCTTGGGCTGCAGACTGGAAGTAGTCATCAGCGAACCAAATGATGGGGAGGAGCGGACCGATGAACCAGAGGGTAAACACCGCATAGGCGAAAATGGTGGCGACCGTATTCCGGTACTTCGTCAGCGCCAGAATAAACTCCGCAAGCAGGCCAAAAACGAGTGCCGTGAACACCGTGGTCCAAGAACGGCCAATAGCCATCATGATAAGAGCCATGAGGAGGGCCAGCACGACCACCATCCCAAAGCGATCCACCCGGGTGAGGTACATCATAAACACAGTACCGTTCACGAAAGCGGCTACCACCATCGTGCCAAACAATAAGCCCGGCGTAGCGGCTCCCGCTACCCCGAGAATGGTCACAACGACCATGTAGATGGTGCCAAAAATACCGAGGTTGAGCAGGTCCTTGGTGCGTAGTTTCTCCACCATTGTGCTTCCTTGTAAGTGGCGAGTGCGGTCAGTACACGAGTGTTGTGAAACGCGCGAACGTAGTGCCTGTTTAAGGAAGGCCGTGGACACCACTGCCACGGTACTCAAGCCAAGTATATCGGACAATAGTTTTCCTCCCCTGACTTTCCCACAGTTGTCCTCTTTACCTGCACAAACATGGCACCGAAGGGATTCGAGTTACCGCTTCACTAGACACGCGGCAGCGTTTTTCCCGTACGGGTTACCAGCGAGTTGTAACACTCTACTGCGGTGCATCGATGGAGTGAGTGTTGTCGGCCGACATCGAGCCATTCGACGGAATGGCGCTGCAGTTAAAACCCACATGCCCCTATAGCGTCGTCACCTTCCCCCTGATTACCCATGAGCTACCGAAAGCAGCATGTGGTAAAAGGCTTCGAGGAATGACTCCGCCTGAAAGGACACCCCCTTGTACTACAGCAACGGCAACTACGAAGCGTTTGCGCGTCCCCGTAAACCCGAAGGCATTGATGAAAAGAGTGCCTACATTATTGGCGCTGGCCTTGCCGGCCTGTCTGCCGCAGCCTTCCTTGTCCGCGACGCCCAGATGGATGGATCCCGTATCACCATTCTGGAATCCATGTCACTTCCCGGCGGAGCCTGCGACGGCATCAAAGACCCCAACAAAGGCTTCATCATTCGCGGTGGACGCGAAATGGAAAACCATTTCGAATGCCTCTGGGATCTCTTCCGTTCTATCCCCTCAGTAGAAACCGAGGGAGTTTCTGTCCTGGACGAGTACTACTGGCTCAACAAAGACGACCCCAACTACTCGCTCTGCCGTGCCACCGTCCGGCAAGGCGAGGACGCCCACACTAACGGAAAGTTTGGGCTCTCCGACAAGGCCTCCCGTAGCATCATGAAGCTCTTCCTCGCCAAAGAGGAAGAACTTGACCACAAGAAGATCACGGATGTTCTCGACCCGGAATTCTTCGAATCGAACTTCTGGCTCTACTGGCGCACGATGTTTGCCTTCGAACCCTGGCACTCCGCCACTGAGATGCGCCGCTACCTACAGCGTTTCATTCACCATATTGGTGGGCTCCCGGACTTCACGGCGCTGAAATTCACAAAGTTCAACCAGTTCGAGTCTCTCATCAAGCCGCTAGTGGAATACCTCCGTGCGGCAGGAGTGAATTTCCAGTTCGATACCACCGTCAGCAATGTGAAATTCGATATCCGCGGCGAGAAGAAGACTGCCGTGCAGATTGTCGGCACTCATCAAGGGAATCCCCTGACGATCGACCTCACCAAGAATGACCTCGTCTTCATCACCAATGGTTCCTGCACCGAGGGATCCGCCAACGGTGACCATGACACCCCGGCAGCCTTCAATACCGAGCCGGTGGGATGCTGGGAAATGTGGCGCAACATCGCCAAGCAACACGATTCTTTCGGCAACCCAGAGCGGTACTGCACCCAAACTGACCTCACCAACTGGGAATCCGCAACCCTCACCACCCTGGATAACAAGATCCGCCCCTATATCGAGAAGATCACGAAGCGCGATGCGCTCTCCGGGCGGGTCGTTACCGGCGGTATTGTCACCGTGAAGGACTCCAACTGGCTGATGTCCTGGACCATCAACCGCCAGCCACACTTCAAGGCACAGACCGACGACCAAATTGTGGTATGGATCTACAGTCTCTTCACTGATCGCCCGGGCGACTACATTAAGAAGCCGATGCGCGACTGCACTGGCGAGGAAATCACCGCCGAGTGGCTTTACCACATTGGCGTACCGCAGGAGCAGATCCCCGAGATGGCAGCCCACTCTGCCCACTGCATTCCGGTCATGATGCCCTTTATCACTGCTTTCTTTATGCCGCGTGAAAACAGCGACCGGCCCAAGGTCGTCCCGGACGGCTCCCAGAACTTCGCCTTCATCGGCCAGTTCGCCGAGATCCCCCGCGACACCATCTTCACCACCGAGTACTCTGTCCGCTCCGGCATGGAGTCCGTCTACACTCTCTGTGACGTAGACCGTGGTGTTCCTGAAGTCTTCGGCTCCGTCTATGACGTCCGTACCCTCATGGAGTCCACCATCAAGATGATGGATGGTGAAACCCCGCTTCAGAAGATCCCCGGTTTTCTCCGTCGTCCGCTGGTGAAGTTCCTGGACAAGACAGTTATTGGAGAGATTATGCGGCGCTACAACTTCCTGCCGAAGTAACTCCCCGAAGGACTCGTCGTACTGGTGATCCCCCACTTCGCTGGGCTTGTGCACCGCCGTCTACAGAGGATTCGCCCCTGGTCTTTGGCGTGACCGGGGGCGGATTCTTTAGCTAGTGGAGCGGGGCCGGCTCTGGTAGGACGACGACGTACGCCACTGTGAGAACCATACGCTGTGGGGGCAATACACTGCGGGAACTCGTTAGAGCGCGCCTAGCCGCTATGGAAATCCGTCATTGCGGGTTGGCTGTGGTGGAGATTAGTCGCGGCGAATATCGCCGTTTACTGCCACTACCTGGGAGCGGGTGATGCCCAACATGAAGAGCACCTCATCCAGGTAGGGGAAGTTGACGGAGTTGTCGGCTACTGTGCGCAGCGCGGGCTTGGCGTTGAACGCGATACCCATGCCGGCGGTCTTCAACATGTCGATGTCGTTGGCACCGTCTCCCACTGCCACGGTTTGCCAAAGGGGAATGCGTTCCTGTGCAGCGAATTCTGTGAGTGCTTTGGCTTTCCCGGCACGGTCGACGATAGCCCCATTGACCTTACCGGTAAGGATCCCATCCTTAATGTCGAGTTCGTTGGCGCGCATGAAGTCCAGTTCCAGACTCTTCGCCAAGGGGGCAATAACCTGGTTGAAACCACCGGACACAACACCACACTTGAAGCCAAGGTGCTTGAGGGTGCGGATGGTGGTGCGTGCCCCGGGGGTCAGCACGATGGACTGGGCGACTTCGTCGATAATGGTGGCTGGAAGCCCTTCTAGGGTGGCAACGCGTTCGCGGAGGGACTCGGCAAAGTCGATCTCGCCGCGCATGGCACGGTCGGTAATCTCCTTTACTTCGGCTTCCTTCCCGGCGTGTGCGGCCAGCATTTCAATGACTTCTCCCTGGATAAGGGTGGAATCGACATCGAAGACGATGAGGCGCTGAGCACGGCGGGCGTGGGCGTCTGGTTCGAAGGAAATATCGACGCCCAATTCAGTGGACAGTTTGGCGAGGGCAGCGCGAATGCCAGAGATACGCTCGCCGGAGGCATTGCGGGCCACGATTTGCAGGGAGATGCCGGTGACCGGATAGTCGGCAATGCCGTTAATTGTGGCAATGTTGACGCCTAGTTCAGCGAGCGTTCCTGCGATGCGGGAGAAGGCTTCTGCGGTGACGGGACGGCCCAGAATGAGAATGGTGTGGGTGGCGTTGGCAGCGGAACCGACTGGGTCGGAGCCAATTTCAATGTCGGCATCCATGCCCAGTGCCGTCATCGCGTTTTCAATGTCGGTGACGAGTGCACCGCAGTGTGGGAGACGCTCGATGAGTGCGGTGAGGATGAGACGGCCACGGATGACTACCTGTTGGACGTCGAGGAGAACGGCGTTGTGTTTGCCGAGTATGCCCATGAGGGCGGACGTAATGCCGGGCTTATCCCTTCCTGTAACGGTGACGAGAACAGTATCCGCTTTCTTCATGCTGCGTCCTTATATCGCGGTGGAGCTCGATAGATCTTATTGTTCCTGGCCAGGTGCAGGAGGTCAAAAACTGACGCCCTGCCTTCCCCGGCAGGGCGTCAGTGTGTCTTTGGTTAGAGCATGCAGGACACGCAGCCCTCGACTTCTGTTCCTTCCAACGCCATTTGGCGGAGACGGATGTAGTAGAGGGACTTAATTCCCTTGGAGTATGCGTAGATCTGGGCCTTATTGATATCGCGGGTGGTGGCGGTATCGGGGAAGAAGAGGGTGAGAGACAGGCCCTGGTCCACATGCTGGGTGGCCATCGCGTAGGTGTCGACGATGGGCTTGTATCCCAGTTCGTATGCGTCGGTGTAGTACTCCAGATTGTCGTTCGTCATAAACGGAGCCGGGTAGTAGACGCGGCCGATCTTGCCTTCCTTGCGAATTTCGATCTTGGAGACAATCGGGTGGATCGAGGAAGTGGAGTTGTTGATGTAGGAGATGGAACCGGTGGGCGGGATTGCCTGTAGGTTCTGGTTGTAGATGCCGTCGCGCATGATGTCGTCGCGGAGTTTCTTCCAGTCCTCCTGTGTGGGGATCTGGACGCTGGACTTCGCGAAGAGTTCCTTGGCTTTGTCGGTGACGGGGGCCCACTCTTTCTCGATGTACTTGTCGAAGAACTCGCCGGTGGCATACTTGGACTTCTCGAAGTTGAAGAAGCGGCTATTGCGTTCTACTGCGAGTTGATGGGATGCCTTGAGGGCGTAGTAGAGGACACAGTAGAAGTAGATGTTGGTGAAGTCGAGAGCTTCCTCGGAGCCATAGTGAACGGATTCGCGGGCGAGGTAGCCATGCAGGTTCATCTGGCCGAGGCCGATGGCGTGGCCTTCAGAGTTAGCTCGGGCGATGGAGGGGACCGACTGGATGTTGGTTTGGTCGGAGACGGCTGTGAGGGCACGGATGGCGGTTTCCACGGATTTGCCGAAGTCGGGGGAATCCATGGCCATAGCGATGTTCATGGAGCCGAGGTTGCAGCTGATGTCACGGCCGACATGTGAGTAGCTGAGGTCGTCGTTGTAGGTGGAGGGGGTGGACACCTGCAGAATCTCGGAACAGAGGTTCGACATGGTGATTTTGCCCTCGATGGGGTTTGCACGGTTGGCGGTGTCTTCGTAGACGATGTACGGGTAGCCGGATTCGAATTGGATGGTGGCGAGTGTCTGGAAGAACTTGCGGGCGTTGATCTTGTACTTCTTGATGCGCTGGTCGTTGACCATTTCACGGTACTTCTCGGTGACGTTGATGTCGGAGAAGGCCTTACCGTAGACACGTTCAACGTCGTATGGACTGAAGAGGTACATGTCTTCGTTGTTGCGGGCAAGCTCGAAGGTGATGTCGGGGATAACGACACCGAGTGAGAGGGACTTGATGCGGATCTTCTCGTCGGCGTTTTCGCGTTTTGTGTCGAGGAACCGCATGATGTCGGGGTGGTGGGCGTGAAGGTACACAGCACCTGCACCTTGGCGGGCACCCAGCTGGTTGGCGTAAGAGAAGGAGTCCTCCAGGAGTTTCATGACGGGGACGACGCCGGAGGACTGGTTTTCAATGCGCTTGATAGGGGCACCTTGTTCGCGCAGGTTGGTGAGGAGGAGCGCGACGCCACCGCCACGCTTGGAGAGCTGTAGGGAGGAGTTAATGGCACGGCCGATGGACTCCATGTTGTCTTCGATGCGTAGGAGGAAGCAGGAGACGGGTTCACCGCGTTGTTTCTTGCCTTCATTGAGGAAAGTGGGGGTGGCGGGCTGCAGGCGGCCGGTGATGATTTCTTCGACGATGTCGCGGGCCATCTGCTCGTTGCCTTCAGCGAGTGCAAGGGCGACCATGCATACGCGGTCTTCGTAGCGTTCGAGGTAGCGGCTGCCGTCGAAAGTTTTCAGCGTGTAGCTGGTGTAGTACTTGTAAGCTCCCAGGAAGGTCTTGAAGCGGAAGCGGTGTGCGTAGGCCTGTTGGAAGAGGCTTTTGATGAACTCGAAGGAGTATTGATTGATGACGTCTTCTTCGTAGTAATCATTTTCCAGGAGGAATTCGAGCTTCTCTCGGAGGGTGTGGAAGAAGACGGTGTTTTGGTTGACGTGCTGGAGGAAGAATTGGCGGGCTGCTTCCCGGTCGGACTCGAAACGGATCTGTCCGTTGTCGTCGTAGATATTCAGCATCGCATTCAGCGAGTGGTAGTCAAGGGGCTGTCCATGTTCATCGGTCAGGATCTTCTTTTCGCCCATGGTCGTTTTTCTCTCCTCTGCCTCGTCGGTTGTGCGCTCCGTGGAGTTCGCTGGTGTGGTTACCTGATCATTTTTAGCATTGGGGTGTAATACACGCGTCAACGCCGCCCACTACATATGTGCTATGCGGTGACGGCGTTGCGGTTGTGGCTGCTAGGGGAGGGTGACGGGTGTCTCCTCGTTCGGTACGCGGTTCTGCGTAGGCGGTTAGGCAGCCTGTACAACGTACTTGTTGATGAGGTCAGGGCGGAAACCGCTCCAGTGGGTTTCTTCGGTGACGACGACCGGTGCCTGCAGGTAACCGAGGGCAAGGACGTATTCACGGGCTTCGTCGTCGAGAGAAATGTCCACCAGTTCGAATTCAATACCGGCGTTATTGAGGGCCTTCTGGGTGGCCTTGCACTGCATACAGGCGGGCTTGGTGTAGACGGTGACGCTCACGGTATTCCTTCACTGACGACATACGACTCACATCAATGTGACTAACACTGAAAACACTATAACTTGTGCGAAAATTCCGCTAGTAGCACTAGATATAGGAATTACAAAAGTGAAATTCCCATGTCGGTGTCTCACTTTTTAGGATTTAGTCGCGAAACTCGACAATAGTGATTCCACATCTTGCGTTTACTGAACTAACAAAGATGTGATTCTGTCTGCGGGAATTGTCATCATTATGATGTGATCTATATCACTTTTAGAGGAAAAACGCTGGTCTAGGCCCTAAATTCTCCCATAGAGAGCACACATGCCTCTACCCCAGAGCCCACACACAACAAAAAGAGCGTAAGCACAAATGCTCACGCTCTTTTCTCTCAACTCTAAGAATTAACCCTGACGGCCCTTGAACCGAGGATCCTTCTTATTGATGACGTAAAGCTTGCCGCGGCGACGCACAACCTGAGCGCCCGGCTTGTTCTTCAGCGACCGGAGGGAATTACGGACCTTCATGCGGACGCTCCTTTCTTAAGCCAATGAATAAGTCTTCTCGCCAGTCAGTTCCGCGCGGGATAACCGCAGCGCCGACCGACACACTCGGAAGAGTCTACCGGATTTCTCCTGCTACTCCAAAGTGAGGAACAGCAGACCACTACCCCTCCGCCGGCTCCTCCTGTCCAGCAAAACGCAGGCGGAACCCCTCCTCGATCTCCGGCAACGACCGATTCTTCGTCTCCGGAATCATCTTAAACACAAAACTAAAGGCCAACACACAGAGCACAGCAAACACCAGGAACGTCCAAGCCCCACCGATGCCCTCCAATAGCGGCGGGAAGCACATCGCCACCACAAAGTTCATCAGCCACAGCGCCAGACCAGCGATACCCATACCAATGCCACGTACCGCCGACGGGATAAGCTCAGACACCAACAGCCACGTCGCCACCGACACCGCAGACTGCTGGAACACCATGAAGAGACCCATCAGTCCCAACATCAAGCCAGACGCCCACAATTCATCAGTCGGCGCCAGCCAATACACCAGCGTCAACGCCAACAACGAGACCGACGTACCAGCAAGGCCACCCAGCAACAACGGGCGACGCCCAACCTTGTCGACAATCGACAAGCCAATCCAACAGGACACCACCGACACGACACCAATAAGAATGGAGCCGAACACCGCATTCTGGCTGGTCCATCCCACATTCTTCAACATCGTCGGAGCATAGTAGACAATGGCGTTGACACCCGTCACCTGCTGAATCATGGCGACCACAATGGCAATACCCATCACCATCTTGATCCACGGAGTACCCAGCGCAGACCACTCAGACTTCTTATCCTTCTTCGCAGCAACCGCCTGAGCTAACGCCTCCAGCTCCTCATCAACATGCGCAAGATCGTCCCCCCGCCGCAGGTGACGCAGCACTGCAGCCGCATCGTCAACCTTATTATGCAGCAGGTAATACACAGGGGAATCGGGAAGGAAGTAGGTACCAATGGCCAACACAATGGCCGGCACAACACCCAGCCCTAGCATCAGACGCCAGTTTTCCGACGGCGCCAACGCAGAGTTCACGCCATAAGCGATAAGCTGCCCCACCACGATCATAAGAGAGTTCAGCGTAGCCAACCGGCCACGCACACCACGCGGCGCAATCTCAGAAATGTACATCGGAACGATGATGGACGCACCACCAACTGCCACGCCCAGAATGAAACGCGAGATCGACAGCGACACCGTTGCGGCCGCAGCCGACGCCCCACCCGAGAACGCACAGGCAAGCGACGCCACAATAAAGAGAACACCCGCCCAGAACACTGCCCAGCGGCGGCCAATAGCGTCCGCGAGGCGGCCACCTGAAAGAGCGCCCACAGCAGCACCTACCATCAAAATGGAGGTGATGAGCCCCTCTTGAGTAGCAGACATGTCAAACGTGGGTTTGATGAAGAGCAGAGCACCCGACATCACGCCAGTGTCATAGCCAAAAAGAATGCCGCCCAGTGCAGCTATGGTAGATACCAGCCCGATGCTAGAAGTACGGTGCTGGACACTCGCGCGCTTGGTGGCGCTCTCGTCAGTGGTTACTGTCATGCCTGGAATTCTCGCACGGACCAGAAACAACCGTACGGTTAAAAGCGGAAACACAGCGGAAATAATGGGGCGCTAAGCTAGCTCTATGACTACTCTCCGCGATCGCATCATCGCAGAACTACACGTGAAGCCCACCATCAACCCGGCTGAGGAGATTCGCACCCGCATCGATTTCCTCAAAGACTATGCGCGCGCCACCGGCTCCCACGGGTATGTCCTCGGCATCAGCGGCGGCCAAGACTCCACTCTGGCAGGACGACTAGGGCAGCTAGCTGCAGAAGAACTGCGTGCCGAAGGCTACCACGCTGAGTTCATTGCAATGCGCCTCCCCTACGGTGTACAAGCAGATGAAGACGATGCCCAACGCGCCTTGCAGTTCATCCAACCCGACACATCTCTAGTGGTCAACATCAAGGAAGCGACTGACGCAGCAGTCGCGGCAGCACGCACTGCACTAGATGGCGAAGAGATCAGCGACTTCGTACGTGGAAATGTGAAGGCCCGACAGCGCATGGTGGCCCAATACACTGTCGCCGGACAACGACGGTACCTGGTCATCGGCACCGACCACGCAGCCGAAGCCGTCACCGGGTTCTACACGAAATTCGGTGACGGAGGCTCCGACCTCACCCCCCTAAGTGGACTCTCCAAACGGCAAGGTGCTGCCCTCCTGCAGAGACTCGGAGCCCCTTCCGCAACCTGGGAGAAGATTCCCACCGCAGACCTTGAGGACGATCGCCCCGCCCTCCCCGACGAAACAGCATTGGGAGTCACTTACCATGAAATCGATGACTACCTGGAAGGAGTCGCCGACGCTCCTAGTACCGAAGCCTGCGCAACCATTGAGTCGCACTTCTTGCGCTCACAGCACAAGCGCACAGTTCCGGTAGCACCCTATGACACGTGGTGGCGCAGCTAACCTAACGCCCAATTTTCGCCAAAATTCCACAATTTACATCGTATTGTGCCTCACAATGGTGCTCATGAGAGGTGACGGGAGTGCGCAAAACTATGTAATGAAGCAGGAAAATAAACAAAACCCCTGGTCATTTCTGACCAGGGGTTTTATACTCTGTGGAGCTAACGGGGCTCCATAATTAATCAGTATTCCTACTGGTAGAAGCATAAAAAGGCACATAGCTATGCGAGCGCGTGCCAAAAATATGCCAAAGTTTTCAAAACTGCCAGAAAAGGAAGACCACATGGACACACCCATTATGGACGAAGTAAAAGTGGAATACCCCGATTTTCTCCCCGTCCTCTTCACCGAAATCCTCACCAACCCCACAGCACGGCGCACCCCCATAGACCTTGCCATGGTCTTCATGCGAGACATCGACAAGGCACCCGGCAATGACTGCTACGGCTACCTAGTGGAAGAAACCCTCACCCCCGCCAAAACAAAGAGGGCTAGGGAGATAGCAGCCAGCCTGTGGGGCGGCAACACACACCTTGAAGACTCCGACACTATCGCCCTTCACATGCTTGTCGAATTGTCTCTCACACCAGGACTGCACAGTGAGCTAGTGAACCGCTACCGGCACGGACTTAGCAGCTTCACCGAGCTAACCTGGCATGACTGCGACATCACACCATTCGCTAACATGGGCAGCTACCGGCTCGGGCAAAGAGTCGCCCATCTAGGCGCGTTCACCCTCTACCTTGGTGTCTCGCCTACTGGTGAGGGTCTCATCCTCCTCCACGATAAAGACGGGCAGGTAGCCTCCAGCAACACTGCCTCCCACCTGACACAGTTCACCGCCCTCCTCGGAGCTAGGTGGCAGCATGACCTCGACGACTACGCACAAGCAACCATTAAAGGCGAATAATGACACTCCCAGAACTCATCTATGCGTCGGTTGCACAGGTCTACCTATACATGTCGATGCCCAAAGGCTCCCCCTACCCTGGAACCCGGCCACTCACCAGTGAGGAACTCACCAGTGTTCTCGACTATGCCGCAAAGGCGATCACACGCAACGGCTACAACGGCGAACAGGTAGTGAGAACCTGCGTCAACCATGTCCTAGAACACCACTACCAGGAAACCTGGTAACGATAGTATCCACACCAAAGATTAAACCCCTGCTGCTGCTTACCTGTAGTGGTGGGGGTTTACTCCATCCGTCACCAGGGCCACTACCCCCGCCCCCACACCACATAAGCCCGTATGGCCTAGGCGCTTTGGTTGAGTACAGGTTTAGCAGTTTCCCTAGCAGACGTGGTTTCTATAGCGGATACAGCACACACCCCACGGGGACCACCCCCACCCCACACCCCAAGCATCCCATGGGCTTAGCAGCTCTACCCCCCCCGGGTAATATTTCAGGCTCTATAAACGTTTTTAAGGCTATTTCTCTTCGTTCTATGTGTGATTTGCCTAGGCAAATGTATTTGCTCCTCTACGTGGCTCTCAGGGGCATCTATGAGGAAATGGCCTAGATACGGAATACCCCCCTACCCAGTGCGGGGGGAAAGGACGACTAACCGGCGTGAAGTGGTCCGAGTGTGTGTTTCTGGTGATTTTTAGGCCATACCCCACCAGCTACCCGCATAGATGGGATAGCACTCCATTATTCCATCGTCTGCACCCCTCTATTTGGCCCTCAAATCAATTCTCGGACACTTTTCCCACCTCCCGCGCCACTCCACTCATGGAGTATCCCTAAAGCGGCTTAAAACGGCTCCCATAAAGGGTGTCGCAAATTCCGACCCCCTTTCACCTCGCTAAAAATAAGGGGGCGGCGGAATACCGCACCCCTGCACCCACTAGGGGGGTGGCAGAACACCACCTCCTTGCGCCCATGGGGTGGCGGAACACCACCTCACCACTCAGGGGGAACGTTTTCCCCGATTTCGGGGTAAAGTCCTGACCTCACCTCAACCTCCACCACCTGCCCGGCGCAACAGGCACACAGAAAGAGACCCCCGGGAATACACCTAGGGGTCTCTCTCTTCTTAACCATTAGGCCATTTCAACACTGAAGCCGCCCAAAATGTCCACAAAATGTCCACCAAAATGGTCACAGTAAAACAGCAGGTCACGGCCAACATGTCCAAAATGTCCAACTTGTTCACTTACATAGCCCTAAAACAAAGTTTCACCCGCCTTCAGATAACGGCCGTGAGAGTCCTTCACCACATTGCCTTTCTCAACCATGGAGTCCAAAACTTCCTTCACACTGTCCCGGCTATGAGAGTCACGGAGAGAGCGGGGCAGTTGCCCATAGAGAGACTCCACGCCCTGCGACTGCTCAACACTCAGACCATCTACTAGCCAAGTGCGGAGAGCCCCAGAATCACTGCCCTGTGAGACAGTGCCGGGGGACTTTTTTGCCGCCGCATTGCCCTTAGTCACCCTATAGGGGTGAACATGTTGGACATTTTGGACATTTTGGGGCTGACCTGCTGTTTTATTTTGGACATTTTGGTGACCATTTTGGGCAGCCAAGTGGACATTTTGGAGAATGTCACGCCCTGCGACTGTGAGAGCGAATGTTGTTTCACCCTGAAACCCTGACCTGTCCGAGTCAACGAAATGGCGACTCTTAGCCGTCTTGATAGCTTGTTTTATCTTCCTGTCGGAATAGCCCTCGTCCTTGAGGCCATTACACAATTCCCTACGAGTGGCACTTCCACTATGG
Source organism: Mycobacteriales bacterium (assembly GCA_018376445.1). GTDB lineage: Bacteria > Actinomycetota > Actinomycetes > Mycobacteriales > Mycobacteriaceae > Lawsonella. The sequence goes on along the minus strand of JAHABL010000001.1, from coordinate 312,504 downwards.
GCACTGAGAGAGAGAAGGAAGGCTCTGAGAGTCTCAGTCCTTTCATCCCCGCCCGTATCGTCATCGGCTTTATCTTCCACAAGCTCAGCAATGGACCTGTCAGACTCTCCCACATAGTCAACTGTGTGGGACTCTACAGTTTCGGGTTTCTCTTCTCCCTCATAGAGCAAGGGTGTGGAAGTGGACATGTTCTTCATGATGACGGCGCGTCTCTCTGGTGACAGATTGCACTTATCCACGCCTACGGTAAAGGTGCCGTCCTCATTGTCTTTAGCCATCAGAGCAACACGGGCAGCTTTACGGTATTCGCTGCTGCCCGCCCACTGGTCGCGGCTATTGTCAGACCCTGACCTGTTCGTGTGATGAAGACACAACACAGTGGCATTAAGCCGTTTCGCTATCTTGACCCATTGTTTTAGAACACTCCTCAACTGCTCGGGTTTACTCTGCTGAACATTGGCGGGGAGAGTGTCAATAAAGTTATCCACAATGATCAGTGCCGGGGCACCATAACACTCAGAGTCTTCGTACATATCTTTGATGACGTTGGCCCCTAAGCTCGGATAAGACGTGCCGTCTGTGTCGTCGAAAAAGAGTGAGAGATTTTCAAAATCACAGCCCATTGCTTTGAGCGCCGGACTAGTAGTGTCACCCCAATTATCTTCTGTGCTGTAGAGATATACGCGCCGGGCGTTTCCGGCGGGAATCTTGAGACCGGTGTCACCTTTGCCACTGGTGATGACACTTGCAAGGTGTAGCCCGAAAGTACTTTTGCCAATGCCCTCATCACCAGCTAGGAACACAAGGCAACCGAGGGGCAATAGTCCTGGCACTATCCACTTGCGGCGTTTAGGCAGTGCCATATCAGTAGCCCTCACAAGGCAGCTTCTCCGCGTCTCTGTGGTGTCGGTAGTGGTATCGGGGGTAGTCATTACTTTGCACCCCCTGTAAGCGCTGTAAGGGTCTCTAGACGCGCCACAGTCGCACGAATCATCTCCATGCGGGCAGAGTCAGCAAGGAACACCATAAGTTCCTCTAGCGACCTCTCACAGGCCGCCTGTCGCAACTCCACGCCTAGATTAAACACACGGTGACGCAGTGAGCCTTGCACCAGCTGAGCAGCAGCGAGTGCGATATCCTCATAGCCGCCACTGCCCGGCGCAACAAGGTTTAGGACTCGTCCATGCCAGTAAGAGTCCTCAGTCCAGCGGGTTGCAGTGAGCGTGCCCCACACTCGTAGGTGCGTGAGGTCACCTGTAGCGGCGACGGCCTTTATTCTCTCGTACAGGTCACCGTAGACCGGGTTATGGAAGTCTGTAGCGTCTACATGTTCCAGAACAGTTTTCCCCCGGTTCCCCGCATGGAGAAGAGCAGTCAAGAAAACTGTGTCTAGCTGTGGTCTGACGGCAAGGATACCGGTAGCAGGAGCAGTATCAGTTTCTGTTACGCCTACCGGGTATGATTGAAGAGTGCTCGAAGGTGCCCCGCTTACGGCGGGGTATTCTTTTGTCTCCATGCCCTTACGCCACCTTACGAGTGGCGTTAGCCTGTGCAATTGCCTCTAGCTCATTGAGATCGAGGCGTAGAGTCCTACCACAGGGGTAGTAGCCTGTGAGTTCTCCCCGGTTAATGCACCGGCGAATCGTTTTCGTGGAGACAGACCAGTAGTCAGCGGCTTCACGGATAGAAACATAGTGGCGAGTTGGAGTAGACATTTATGTCTGACCTTTTCTACCTCAAAGCACGAGGTATCCGCCCCGCTATTCGCAGAGCCTCAAGGTCAAAGCGCCCAATTAGCGCCTAAGCAAGATACAGAGCTTGCTTTGTTCCCGTTTATGCACCACGTGAGTGGCTATTGTCGGAGGTAGTGGACGGGTCACACTGTATTCCAACGCCGACGCCACAATAACACACCAACAGTACTAATGGGACCCATATTGTTCTATTTATTCATGCGTCCATGCTCAACCAGTTCTTTCAAAGTGTCATACTGCACTTTAAAAAAGTCACTGCCTGTTAGACCACTGGGGAATAAGTACCGGGAAATTAGCTGGTAGAGTTCTTCACGCTCAATACAGAAATCGGGGAAACGAATACTGCCAGACAATCTCCCTTTACCTTTTACGTGCTCTGCCCGCATTCCCCTATCTTCTTCAGCTGGTGCCCAAGTACGAGAAGAAGACCTGGCATACCATTCAGACATATCGTGAGTGTCGAAAACGATAAATTTCCCCCCCTTGTAACCTTCTATAATGCCCATAATTTTGTCCCCGTCTAGGATATGTATCAGAGTTCGATAAAACAGATACTCCCGTCTTTCTTCATCTGTCCATGAATCGCAAATGTGGTTAATAAGCCCACTGTCAACCACATGTTTAATAAAGCTGTACTCCACGACAAGGTGACCATCTTGTATGACTTTATATATGAGTGGGTCTAGTTTTCTGTTGCGCACCTCAAAATCAGGAAACACGAGAAAATGTTGCTCACAGTCACCTATTTTTTTGGTTTCCTCTTTAATTTGCCGTCGATAGTCTTCACCTTTAGCTCGAATACGAGTGACCTCTGTTCTACGCCGGGGAGTAAAAACTTCTGGTCGCCTATCGGTCCACTTTTCCCCCACAAAGATAGCGTTCTCTACCAGTATCTCTCTAGGCGTGCCACAAATAATTAACCGGCCCATAGGGTAGTCGCCGTCCATAACCATGACTGCAAACCCAACGTTTTCCTCGGCCCACTCACTACGCCATATATGCCGTTTCATGCCGCTATCCCCGCGCTACCGACTTGCTGACAATATCCATGAGTTCTGTTGTTCTCTCTGCCCTCACCTGCATATAGATAGACATAATCACCTCCAAGTCCTCATCTCCGAGAATCCGCGAAATTTCCTTCACGTGCGCCCCGTGCTCCGCCAACGTTGTCACCAACCACCTACGCCCGCTATGCGGCTTAATCAAAGGCGACACCCCCGCCCGCTCCGTGGCACGTTTCAGCACGCTACGGTAGGACGTATCCATCACCATTAAGCCCGCCCCCGTCGTCGTCAGCAGTTGCGCCGGGCGGGTACCGCCCCCAAATTCTTTAGACAAACGCACTACCGTAGGAGACTCGGCCACATACTTGTCCAGGTGCTCCTCCAGGAGGGGAATAAACTCGGGCATAATCGGCACCTCCCTATTCCCTGCCCTACTCTTAGGAGGCTGCACCAGCATGAATGTAGACTTCCCCGGCGGGGTAATCCTCTGCGCATTCTGTTTCACCCGGACCCCGTAACGGTGCCCTCCCGTGGTGTCATGGGCGACAACACTATCCACCTCCAGGGCGATCGCCTCTCCGATACGCAGGCCGTGAAACAGTATGAGGGCGGTAATAAGCCGATAGCGTGCCGGGACTTCCGTCAGAATCTTATGCAGCTCCTCCGTCTTGGGAAGATAAGGTGAATCTTTCGCCACACTCTTATTCGCTGCGGGAACATTCACAGGGTTACTCCCTATAAGCTCCCTTTCCACAGCCTCTCGCCCCGCGGCTTTCAACCTCCGGTAGGCCTTCCTATTCGTCTCAGGCGTGTCGTAGGTGCGCTCAATAGCATCCCACCACTGGTAAACGTCCTGTTTCGTCAACTCCACCAGGGGAATGTCTCTAAGCCGGGTAATGTCCTCCACCTCATTGCCCGGCGCAACAGGGTCAAGGATCCTATTAGTGATGGTCCGCCTATATGTTTGCAGGGTGGAGGCTTTAGCGTCTCGTAGACTGTCGTGGAATTGCTCGAGCCATAACCCCACGGTTAACTCCATCTCCTGCTGGTGTTTCTCCTGGAGGGCTAGGCGCTCTTGTGGTGGTATCCATGCGTTAAGGTCGATAAGTTTCTTTTCGTGACTGAGCCACCCTTCGGCTATCTTCCTAGTTTTGAAGGTTTCGGGAGCTTTATAGTCTTGCCCCCTGTATCTGTAGCGCGCCTGCCACCTACCTGAGGGGAGTTGTCTAGTGTTGCCGAACTCTCCCGCTGCCATGGTGCACCTCACTAGTCTGTGCCAAAAATGTGCCAAAACTAAGTCTAAAGGTGCCCCAAACTGTCTACAAGGGGTTAGGATAAAAACATGCAACTACCAGCAGAGATAAAGAAAAACCCAGGTCATTAGTGACCTGGGAATTTCCATATTGTGGAGCTAACGGGACTCGAACCCGTGACCCCCACACTGCCAGTGTGGTGCGCTACCAGCTGCGCCATAGCCCCAGTGCCTTTCGGCTGCTTTAGTTAAGTTACACCACTTCGTGAAAGCTCACCAAATCGGCAGGTCACAGGGGCACAGTTTACGTGCAGGCGACGGCAAGAAAGACGCGACGCAACACGCTCGTAAATGAGAAAGCGCCCCGGGAACACTCCCGGGGCGCTTCACTCAGATTGTTTCTTGTTCGCGGTGTGGCGCGAGTTATTTCTTGTTTGTGGTGTAGAGCGAGGTGACCCAGTCGGGGCGGCTAAGGTCGATTTGCCCACCGTTCATGAAGGCGGCCGGGGTACCACCCTTGCCGTCCATACGCTCGTTGAGGACCTTTAGGTTAACGCGACCCATGGTGGCGGCGCGCATGGTGCCAAAGTTTCCAGACTTGATCTGAGAGAGAGTCTCACCCTTAGCTCCGGCCATCTTGGCCTTCTCGGCCAACTCAGCGTTGGTCGGTTCCGGTACACCGCCGCCCTCCGCGGGAGCAGTGTGCCAAAGGATGGAGTGGAAACGGAATGCACTTTCTGCATCTCCAGTGAGTGCAACAGTAATAAGAGCGGCATTGGCGCGGGTGGAATACTGGGAGGCGCCCTGCGAGTTGAGGAAGTCCATCAGGCGGAGTCGGAGCACTACCTGGTCGGATTGGATAGCGTCGGCAAGTTCGGCACCGTGCATCTTTTCCAACTCAGAACAGCCTGGGCAGCGCGGATCCTCGAACAATTCGATAATCTTCGCATCCTTTTTTGCGTTGTTGGAGCGGAACTCGATGTAGTTTTCGGTGACCTTCACAGAGGAATGTTTAATGGCGATATCCGCGCCATTTTCACTGTCTCGGTTGCTCTTCACACCCATATAGATGCCCACGGCAACAATGGCCGCTACGACGATGACAACCAGTAAGCCCCACAGCCAGCCATAGCCCTTCTTATTGGAAGGCACATACTTGGACGGAGTAGAGGTGCGACGACGCTTATCTTTTTTCTTTTCCACGGAGGAACCTTTCATAGGACAACTGTGGGCACGCACACAGTCGAGTTAGGGGCGACGACGGAGGGGGGCACGGCTTCCTGGTTCCACCGTCAAGGGGGTGTGCGGGAAGCAGGCCAACCATACGGCGAACACCATGAAGGCAAGATCACGGGCGATTTCTGAGAGGTATGTGAGGTTGTTTGCAGAGGCGTCGTAGCCGCCGCCGCCGAAGCAACCACAGTCAATCTGTAGTCCTCGCGCCCATGCCTGTACGATCATCACAATAAACAGAGCAAAGACAACAGCAGAGACTATCGCCATCCACCGATTTTTGATGCCCAGAAGGAGGAGGATGCCTAGCAGAATCTCCAATGCTGGCAGCATGAAGGCGACACTTGGCGCAGCCCAGTCCGGCAACACCTGGTAGGCCCGAACCGCTACCCGGGTCTCCAGCATGTTGCTGGCTTTAAGCGAGCCTGACACAATCCAAATGGCCGCCAGCACAAGGCGGGCTAGGAGCGACACCCAGTTGACCCAGGGGCGTACCGCCGAATCGCGGTCTGCCACGGGCTGTATCTCTGGGGCGCTCGCAGCGTTTTCTGCAGTGGTCACGGCTTCTATCCTAGCGGGGAACCGCCAATTCGTCGCTTCTAGCTGCCGAGCGCCGCAGACACGACCTGCTGTGCTTCCTCCTGTACCTGAGCTAGATGGTCCTCGCTGAGGAAGGATTCTGCGTAGATCTTATAGATGTCCTCAGTGCCTGACGGGCGTGCAGCAAACCAGGCATGCTCGGTGGCGACCTTCAGGCCACCAATAGCAGCACCGTTTCCGGGGGCTTCGGTAAGCTTCGCAACAATCGGCTCACCAGCAAGTTCAGTGGCTGTCACTTGCTCTGGGGAGAGTTTCGCGAGAGTCGCCTTCTCTTCCCGTGTGGCGGGCGCATCCATACGGGCGTAGCAGGGTGCCCCAAACTCCTCTGTGAGTTTGGCGTAATGCTGGCTGGGGGTTTTGCCGGTCACAGCAAGAATCTCAGAGGCGAGGAGAGCAAGGATGATGCCGTCCTTGTCGGTGGACCATACCGAAGCGTCCTTGCAGAGGAAAGATGCGCCTGCGGATTCTTCACCGCCGAATCCCAGTGAACCGTCGAAGAGGCCAGGCACGAACCACTTGAAGCCCACCGGTACTTCCACCAGAGTTCGTCCTAAGCTATCCACGACTCGGTCGATCATGGAGGAGGACACCAGGGTCTTCCCTACTCCACACGAGCCCCACTCGGGGCGGTGTGCGAAGAGGTATTGTATGGCAGTCGCCAGGTAGTGGTTGGGATTCATCAGTCCGGCATCGAAGGTGACAATACCGTGCCGGTCAGCATCGGCATCATTACCGGTGGCGATGTCGAAGGGGGCGCGGCCGAGGGCATCCTTCTGCTCCATGCGGGCGGTGAGGGAAGCCATAGCGTAGGGTGACGAGCAGTCCATGCGGATCTTGCCGTCATGGTCCAGCGTCATAAATGACCATGCGGGGTCTACGCTGGGGTTCACCACGGTCAAGGAGAGGTCGTACTGTTCCCCAATAGCTCCCCAATAGTCGACCGATGCACCACCTAAGGGATCAGCTCCAATGCGTACTCCTGCTCCGCGGATGGTCTCAAGATCTAGCACGAGGCCAAGATCGCAAACATACATGTCGAGGTAGTCGAAGGGCACTTTGAGACTCGCGGCTGGTTGGCCCGGTTGGCCGAGCTGGTTGAGATTACAGCGCGCCACACCTTTCAGGGAGGCGCGTAGGTACTCGTTGGCACGGTCGGCAATCCAGGAGGTGGCGTCAGTGTCTGCGGGACCGCCGGAAGGCGGGTTGTATTTGAAGCCGCCGTCGGTAGGAGGGTTGTGAGAGGGAGTGACAACGATGCCATCGGCACGGTCACCAGCTGTACCGGTTACGCCACCGGGGAGCTCGGCGTTGTGGCGCAGGATGGCGCGGGAGACAGCAGGGGTAGGAGTGAAGCGTTCCCGCGCGTCGACCATCACCGTCACCCCATTAGCAAGCAATACTTCGAGGGCAGTGTCCTGTGCGGGACCGGAGAGCAAATGGGTGTCTTTGCCAATATAGAGCGGGCCGGTGTAGCCCATCTTACGTCGGTAGTCGACGATGGCTTGAGTGGTCGCGAGGATGTGGTTTTCGTTGAAAGAGCCGTTGACGGAGGTTCCGCGATGCCCAGAGGTGCCGAACGCGACCTGTTGATTGGGGTCGTCGGGATCTGGGGTGATGTCGTAATAGCAGTCGAGGACATGTTGCACATCAATGAGGTCACTAGGGTCGGCGGGACGACCAGCACGAGGATGCATTTCTCACTCCGTAAGCGATAGGCGGTGTCTTCTTCCATGGTGCCCTTTCCGCGCAGATTCTGCAGGGGTAATTTCCTCCGCGGAAGGGATGTCATTGTTATAAACGCAAAATCGGGGAGATTACGCCCTACGTGGCATATCTACATCTCAAGCTCTTCTACAAGCCCCGAGTCCAGATGGTAGAGCGCAGCCCGGATGGTGAGCTCTCCCGCCTGCCAGAGTCCTGTCAGTGCTGGCATCTCCCGCAACTTGTGGGCGACAAACTGGGCATTACGACGTGAATAATCGCTCGGGTCTACCAGACCGTCGTGTCGTGCTTCCGCAACAATTGGTGCCACGCGTGCCACGATGCCCGGCAAGTACGACTCCGCCTCGGGATTCTCAGCTACCACCCGGGTAAATTCAGTCTTTGCCAACAGACCCGAAGGGGAATGATGCTCTCCATCCCCATGCGCCTCTGTTGTGATGACGGAGGAACCGGTGACAATCATGCCGCCTGCCCCGATGATGGCATCTGCATCCAAACCCTCGATTGTGGAAGAAATATTTTCCTCCGCCACCGTCTCCCCACTATCCAAAGCATCCATGGCAGCTGCTACGGCGCCACAGTTGGTATGACTCATCACCACAACGTGGCGTATCCCCAGCTTCACCACCCCAAACTCGATGGAGGCCGAGACCATGTCGTCAAGTGTTGGTCCGGCTGTACGCACACTAAATAGCTCACCTAAATGGGCGTCAAAAACAATTTCGGGAGGAACCCGAGAGTCGGAACACGACACAATGACCGTATGCGGATGTTGCTCGTCTATCAGGCTTTTTCTCAAGTCGACGGAATATCCATTAAATCGAGACTTACCTTCGGCAAATCTCCGGTTGCCCTCAAGGAGCTGGCACCACACCTTGTTTTCACTGGTCATAGCGGTTTTAGTACATCCTTCTAGGAGAAACCAAGGCTTCCCTCTTAATGCCAACATGCCTAATACAGATGAATATACACTTATTGTTTTTGCACTAATGCTGTTGGGTGTCCGTTGCGTCTTGTTCACGGGCGTCCATTCCTATCACCGTGAACACACCTTGTCTTTCACACCCTTCATACCGGCTTCTTAGCAGATGGAACGGAAGAGGGACGGCCGATGTCCACAACAATGGGGATGGCGACTCTTCTAGCCTACGTTCTTATTGCTGCGAACTTGGCAATTTCGCACATAGCGAGCTGCCTTGGCCCGTTCTCCTGGTCTCTGCTAGCTGGAGCCAGTTCATGCTCTTCCCCTTCCCCAGTTTTATACAGAGGGCCTTTTCGCTTCATTTCTCATGCGGTGTGCTGTTCTAGAAAAGACTGCGAAAATATCGGTGCCCCATACCCATTTCTCTGCAATTTGTTTAGGCTTACCTAAGTATAATGAGAACGGTCGAATAACCGCGCCGAAGGAGGAGACCACATGCTCGTCGTCTACTTCTCCAGCGCGACTGAAAATACTCACCGCTTCGTTGACAAACTTGGCCTCCCCGCCGCACGCATCCCCCTCAAAAAAGCAGAATGCCCGCTCACCGTCAACGAACCCTATGTTCTCATTTGTCCCACCTATGGCGGCGGTGTCAGTATCCACGGAGGCGACCCTCGCCCAGTCCCCATACAGGTCATCCGGTTCCTCAACGATCCGCACAACCGCTCCCTCATCCGTGGCGTTATAGCCGGCGGCAACACTAACTTTGGTGCAGACTACGGCGCCGCTGGCGAACTCATCGCGGCAAAATGCCACGTACCCTTCCTCTACCGTTTCGAACTCATGGGAGATGACGAAGACGTCATCCTCGTTCGTAACGGCCTCACGGAGTTTTTCTCCTCCCACACCCCCTCCCTACAAATCACCTCACCGAGAGAAAACCACCCATGAGTATCGACTGCCCCGCCGCAACTCCCGCATACCGCCATCTTCACCCCGAATCACGCTCCTGCCCCGTTGCAGCCATCAACTGGGACCAGCTCATCGACGACAAAGACCTCGAGGTCTGGGATCGCCTCACCGGAAACTTCTGGCTGCCCGAAAAAGTACCTCTGTCCAACGACATCCAAAGCTGGGCCACCCTAAACGACATGGAAAAACGCACCACCATGCGGGTATTTACTGGCCTCACCATGCTGGACACCATTCAGGGTACCGTCGGTGCCGTCTCCCTCATCCCGGACGCCATCACCCCGCATGAGGAAGCGGTCTACACCAACATAGCCTTCATGGAATCGGTGCACGCAAAGAGCTACAGCTCCATTTTCATGACCCTGTCCTCCACCGAAGAGATCAACGATGCCTTCCAATGGTCCGAGGACAACACCAACCTACAGAAAAAAGCCAAGATCATCCTTGACTTTTACGAAGGCGACGACCCCTTCCGCAAAAAGATCGCCTCCACTCTTTTGGAATCATTTCTCTTCTACTCCGGGTTCTACCTCCCCATGCGCTGGTCCTCCCACTCCAAACTCACCAACACCGCAGACGTCATCCGCCTCATCATCCGCGACGAAGCCGTCCACGGGTACTACATCGGCTACAAATACCAACGCAACCAAGACCAGCTCACCCAGGCAGAAAAAGATGAGCTGAAAACACACACTTTCGACCTCCTCAACGACCTCTACACCAACGAAATCGAGTACACCGAAGATCTCTATAACGACATTGGCTGGACCGCAGACGTCAAAAAATTCCTGCGCTACAACGCAAACAAGGCCCTCAACAACCTCGGCTACGACGGCCTCTTCCCCGCTTCCGAAACCAAAGTCGACCCCATCATCCTAGCTGCACTAAGTCCCAATGCAGATGAAAACCACGACTTCTTTTCCGGGTCCGGCTCCTCCTACGTAATGGGTACCGCAGAAGAAACAGAGGACGACGACTGGGACTTTTAGTCACTCCTCTCCCCTGCCCTGGAGCATTGGGGACTCACCCTTTACGGCGCCTAGCCTTCCCCCTATAGCTACTTGGCCACGTGCCGCAGCACCCCGAACGGCGGCACACTGGTTTCACCATAATAAAGGCCTCATCCAGGCCACTGGGAAGGATTCCACTGCTACGATCGTTACAAAAAGTGAACTCCGTCACAAACGCAGCCTCTCAGTGGAAGGACCTCCCGTGACCCCTCCCCGACACCTCCTCGCCACTGCCGCCGCAGCAACTATCAGCCTCCTCACCCTCAGCGCGTGCGGTGAAAACTCCATTTACACCTCCGGAGACGCCACCGGAACAGAAACTACTACCATTACTCAATCCACGTCCCGCACGAGCGACCGCTACGACTACCACAGCAGCACTAAATACAACGGGAATCGCAGCACTGAACGAGACTCCTATCGACGCTCCTACCGGGACCGTGACGGCGATAACCATGAGGTCACACCGCGGAGTATCCAACGCACCCGCACCAGCTTGGCGCCAACCACGACAACTCTCACAACCACCCAAGTTCGGCCCGCACCCCCAGACGGCCAATCAGACTCCCAGATCTACCACAGCAGTGCAGAATGGGGGTGGCTTAGCTACCCCGGCAGAGTTATTCCCGGCGGACTTATGATCAACATCACTCAGAGCACGCAGTGCTCCGTCGGATGGATCGTCGGACGCGAACAGCGCCGCTTCATTCTCACCGCCGGACACTGCGGAAACATCCGCGACCAATTCGCGATCTCCGACCAAGCCGGCAACCGGGCCATCATTGGAGAAATGGTGGAATCCACCTTCATTAAGGCTGGGGGCGCAGACTATGGCCTCATTGAGCTTTACAGCATGAAATACGTCGACGCGAAACCACCTTTCAAAGAGACTCTCAAAGGCTGGCGAAACACTGCCTGGCTCGACAAACAACGCACCCGCGTATGCCACCTCGGCTACCGAACCGGCCAATCTTGTGGCGCTTACCTTGGCTACAACCAAACCGGAATCTTCCAATTCCGTGGATACGTCGATAGTGGCGACTCCGGCGGCCCCGTCTACACCCTCATTAACAACGAACTCTATGCCGTCGGCATCATCTCCTACCGCCAACCTGCCGATGCCACACGCGTCAGTGCCCAAGACATTGGTCCAGCGATGGAACGGTGGGGTCTCACGATCTATCGGTCGTAACCCCGGGCCTCACCCTTCGGCACGCGTAAGCATGTCCACCCCCACGTATTCGGCAGTAGCTCCCATACGCCCCTCGAAACCGGCGGAATTCGTCCACACTCTGTCCCCGCAGGCTACATCCGCTACGCCCGGCCCAACCTCTACTACCGTCCCCACCAAGTCACGTCCGGTAATAACAAGGTGACGCGATTCCGTCCTATAGACTCCTTTGCGAATACGCGGAATCGCAGTCCAACCACGATTTCAAAATAATCGCGTGATTACACTCCTTGTCTTTAGCTGCGTAGAGCAAAAGAACGTCGTCATCCCGAAGGAGTGTCTGAATCTTCTCCCGCGCTTCATGAGCGTCGCTGTTGTCTTCCAATTCTTCCAAGTAGAGCTGACCGAAGCGGTCGAACCGCTCCGGTCTATGCCCGAACCATTTGCGCAATTCCGGGGAAGGTGTGAGCTCTTTCGCCCAGTTGAACGGCTCCAGAGAATCTCTACTCACACCCCGCGGCCACAACCTATCGACAAGGAATTTGTGGCCTGCTAGTGAATCATCCCACTCGTACACCCGAACAACTTTGATTGTGTGAGCCATACTTCGAGCATACTCAGGGCTAATCCCACCACCAGAGCCAAATAAATCTCCAGTGGTAGCCTCCTACGAGGTATAGAGCGTGAGACGCCAATACCTCATAGTCGTCGTTGAGGCCTAGACGATGAGGTTTTTTACAGGTTTCGAACGTTGCGGTGGCACGTCATACGTGTAGTCAACGTGTTGTTTCTAAAACTCATCATCGACATGATCCTGATCTTTCTCAATTGCTACTGCTCGTAGTGGAGCCATCCATCAACTGTGAGTAGAGACCGACCATTTTGGGAAGAAATAGTTCTCTGCCGTGGCATAGTGAAGTTATGGTGAGTAATCGTTGGCGGATTGATGGGATTGAGCCTGATCTGATCTATAAGAAGAGTAAGGATCCCATGTCTGGGGCTGTCGAAACTTCTATACATATGCGAGAGCGTCTTGCTAGCTCAGGTAAGCCTGTTATTGTGTCATTTTCGCGCGGTAAGGATTCTATTTGCGCGATGATTGCGCTTTTGGCAGCAGGGGTTGAGGTTATTCCGGTGCATTTGTATCGGGTGCCTGGGTTGAAGTTTGAGGAAGACTCCTTGAAGTATTTTGAGGATTTCTTCCAGATGCGGATTTTCAATCTTCCTCATCGCGATTTTTGGTACTACTTGGATCGTGGTGTTTTCCAGGCTCCCTGGCAGATTTCGATTAATCAGTCTGCCGAATTGGGGGTTATTGGCCATGATGAATTGTGGGATGCATTCAAAGAATGGCAGGGGCTGCCGAAGGATACGTGGTTGTGTGATGGTATCCGGTGTGCGGATAGTATCCAGCGTCGTGTGTCAATCCAGAAGCATTCACCGTGGACTGATTCCATTGCCAGAAGTAATGGGCGGGCTTTTGCTAAGCGGTATGCGCATGTTGTTCATGACTGGAAAATCAAGGACATTCGGCGCTGTCTTGAGATCAATAAGGTGAAGCTGCCTGTTGATTATGAGCTTTTCGGTAGGACTTTTGATGGTTTGGACTACCGGTTTGTGAGGCCTTTGCGGGATAAGCTGCCAGATGATTATGACCAGGTATTGAAGTATTTCCCCGCTGTTGAAATGGAGTTTATGCGCTATGAGTTCGTCCAAGTCTAAGGGTTTCGGTAGTGGTAAGACTGGTTTCGGCGGAGGAAAGTCTGCCAATGGTTCTACAGAGATTCCCTACACCAACCCGCACAAGAACCCCATTGAGGGTGTTGGCGAGTCTGGTGATCTGGAAAAGGATCTGAAGGATATTGCCGAGAAGATGGGTGAGGCCTATTCCGGTTTTGTTGAGAGGAACAAGGCCGAGCGGTCTAGGTTCAAGTTTGCTGTCGATGCAGGTTTCTGGACTGGATTGTGCTTCAAATCTAAGGATGATTTGCAGGCTTTCCTGGATGCTATCGGTATGGGTGATCGTCTTTATGATGGCCTGCATATTGATGGTTATGAACTCGCCGATAAGCTTGGGGTGAAGGTCGATTTTAAGGATCGGAACCGGTAGCTATCACGCTGCCCACTACTAAGGGAGCCTCTCGGGAAGCTTTCTGCCTGTACCAGAGATACGAGGACTCCCCCTGTACACGACAGAACTGCCGCCAAAAACGTGCCAAAACTGAGTCTAAAGGTGTCCCAAACTGTCCACAAGGGGTTAAGATGAAAACATGCAACTACCAGCAAAGATAAAGAAATTCCCAGGTCGTTAATGACCTGGGAATTTCCATATTGTGGAGCTGCCGGGAATCGAACCCGGGTCCTCCGCAGCTTTGACAGGACTTCTCCGTGCGCAGTGAACTACACCATTACTCGGTTCTCTGGAACACGCTCACAAGTCCAGAAGGCGAACCCAGCCACTGTTAGATGTCCTGTAGGCTGCCGTAGCCGCAGCTCACAGTAAGCCCCCTTGATGATGTGGGAAAACACCGGATCGGAGACACTTCCGGGCCCACAGACTAGCCGTCGCTATTAGGCAGCGAGAGCGTAGTCGCGCTGAGTATTTTCGGCGCTTAATAGTTTGCTACGACGCTCACGGTGGTCTCTAGCCTGCACCGGCACGCTTCTCCCGACGCAACATACGCAGTCGAAACCGTTCAGCCCCTTGAAAACCAAAAAGCTATCACCTGAAACCAGGTGACACCCCAGGATACGCCAAAACATGATCACACTCAACAGACTGTTCTAGGATTCACCACTGTATCGAGGATGGACGGTCGAACAAATTGAACCCGCCGCAGTATCAACTCCCCACACATTCACTCACTCCGACACGATAAAAGTGTGAAGTAGATAACTGACGATATTCAGTTGGAAACCCGTTTCCCCTCTTTACACTGCACGTATGAGCAACCGTCATCTTTTTGAAGCAGGCCAGGCAACCACCCTCCTAAGTGCAGTTGCGCTCGTTGCCGGCTTGTCCTTTCCCGCGAATGCGACACCATCGCCCGCGGGTAACCTACCTTCCACTACCCCGTCCCTCACTACTCTGTCACCCTCCACGACTTCATCACTCACCCCTGCCTTCTCCCCTACGAATGTCCGCCTCATGCATCGCGACATGAACTCCAGCGACACTCTCCCCTGGGCGGGCCCAGGCAACAACCCTTCCGTCACCTTCTCTATACCTTTTGGCGCTTGCTCCACCGCTTTCCAGACATCCACGAAGATGACAATTGCCCTCTGCACCAAGTATGTGGGCTTGCAACATGGCATCACCCCTATCGCCCCTACTGTGGTCCTTATGGACCCACGCACTGCCCAGCCACTCGCCACGTGGGAACTCCATAAGAACGGCCTACTGGGTGGCGTTTACGGCTACCTCGATGAACAGGACCGCGTGGTGATGACGGAAGGAAACAAACTACTCAAAATTGCCTTCCGAGCAGTCGGACGACCTTCCACCAACCGCCATTGGGAGTTCTACGTTGCTGAGTCCACCACCATTCCCGGTCTGCCCGAAACGGTGAGCATTGCCGGGGTGATACCAGATGGGGCCGGAAATACCTGGTTCTCCACCTCCACTGCGCTGGTGGGAAGCATCACCCCCACTGGTAAAGTCCGCACACTACAGTTGGGGAAAGGAGAGCGCGTAGCCAATGGCCTCACCCCACGACCCAACGGGGTGTCTGTCCTCACCACGCACAAACTGTGGGAAATCAGTGGCCCTGTTCCTAAGGTCAAGTGGGCCCGCGCCTACGACCGTGGCAGAGCACGCAAGGCGGGACAGCTCTCCTGGGGATCCGGCACAACTCCCACGTTCTTCGGCCCTCATCATTCCCGTGTGGCCATTGTTGACAGTGCAGATTTCACACCACATCTGCTTGTCTTTGATGCAGAAACTGGCCGTACTATCTGCAAGATGCCGGCGTTCCGGGCTCCAAACCAAGGCACCGAGAATTCAATCATGGCCCATGGGAATAGCCTCTGGATTCCATCCACCTATGGCTTCACTTACCCCAAGCTGGCGGTAGAAGGCCCCCAGTTCCCGGAAAAAGCTACCTTCCTTGGTGGACTCACCCGCATCGATCTGGTGAATGATCGTTGCGTGCGCCGGTGGGAGAATATGCATCGCATCAGCACTTTACCCATGCTGACGCTGAAAGATTTCCGAATCTGGTCGCTGACGACTGATCAGGACTCGTCACGAGTGTGGGTGGTTTCGGTGGATGCTCGCACCGGCAAGGAAACGTCACGTACTCCGGTGGGGTGGCTACCATTTGATGAACCCATGCAGCTTACCGGCATGATTACGCCCGATGGGGTGATGTGGCAAGCCACTGCTACCCGCATGCTACGTATTGCCCCGCAGTAGCTAGGAGGAGCTGACGAGCCTCACCTCCGACGCCCGTCAGCTTCCCCTAGGGCACAGCAGAGCGAGAGCGTGATAGCCCTAGCTAGCCGCGCATACCTTTCACGCGACGACCCAACTCTCGAATAACATCGCGTTCCGCCTGGCGGCGGGCCATATCCTGACGCTTGTCATGGGCTTGCTTGCCGGCGGCTAATCCCAACTCAATCTTGCAGAGACCATCTTTGAAATACATTTTTAACGGCACCAGGGTAAGGTGTCCGTCCCGGACTTTACCCTGCAAGTAGTCAATTTCACGCCGGTGGGCAAGCAGTTTACGGGTACGCCGCGGAGCATGGTTAGTCCACGTCCCATACGAATACTCAGGAATGTGCAAGCCTCGCAGCCACAGTTCACCGTCCTCAATGGACGCCCACGCGTCGACCAGCGATGCTTTCCCTTCCCGAAGACTCTTCACTTCGGTACCGACGAGCATGATGCCCACCTCGTAGGTATCCAGAATGGTGTAGTTGTGGCGGGCAGCCCGGTTGGTGGCAACAGTGAAATTGCCACCATTCTTTGCCATCTCAGCTGCTTTTTTCTGCTGAGCTTTCTTGGACTTCGCGCCCACCTAGCTACACCACCTATCGACGAACATACAAGGGCAGCACCAGCACAGATGCCAGCGCGGAACCAACAATAGCAACGAGAATAAGAATAGGCGACACCAACCCAACATCAGCCACAGTGATCTGGGCGATGGCACGGCCTTCCCACACATTCTTCAACAACGGGGTCAGAATCCACGCGTGGACGGCGAACAGGCCAGCAATCGCCACCAGGGCACCAATGAAGGAACTCAACACCACTTCCAGAGTGAAAGGAGCGGTGACGGTGGTGCGGCTAGCTCCAACCAGCCGCATAATCTGGGTGGTCTTCCGGCGGGTAAAGGCAGCCATCTGCACCATATTGGCAATAAGCGCTAGGGCACCCAGCCCGAGGAATGCGGCCAGGACGTAGGCAGCATTGCGAGTGAGGTCAAGGAAGCTGAAGAGGCGGTTAATGAGCTCTCGTGAGTCCGAAATATAGATGGCAGGCTGTCCATTGCGGGCTTGTACAGCCGGCTGTGCAACCTTCGGGAAGCGGGAAACAGTGGCCTCTACAGGGGTGGAGTCGGTATGTTCACCATTCAGTTTCACCAGCAACGTGCCAGGCATGGCACGCGCATCGGCACGGTCGAAGATCTCTGCTGTGTCTGCACGCGCTGTCTTCTTACCAACCTCCAGAGACTGGTGCTGGTCGCGGTAACGAACAGACTTCACACCTTCCGTGTTGAGCAGGGCTTTCCGGAGGTCCCCACATCCCTTCTTGTCACAGTCGGGGTCTTTCACTGCCACACTGGGTTCGACAAAGATCGAGATCTCGGTACGGTCTACCCACTCCTGCTTTGAGTTGTCGGCCATGCCGGCAATGAGAATGCCCACACCCAGCATGACAAGGGAAATGGAGGCGGTGACGATCATAGCGAAGGTGATGGCGAGGTTGCGGCGGAGTCCACGGAAGGCCTCACCGAACAGGAATTTCACGTTCATAGCTGGCCTTCCTTAGATACGCCCGTAGACGCCGGACATTTCGTCGCGGATAACTTTGCCATGGCGCATTTCGACGACATGCTGGCGAAGATCATCCACAATGCGGTCGTCGTGGGTGGCCATGAGGATGGTGGTACCTATGCGGTTGATCTTTTGCAGCAGGGTGACGATTTCGTCGCTGATTGAGCGGTCCAAGTTACCCGTCGGCTCGTCGGCCAGCAGTACCAGCGGGTGGTTGACGAAGGCCCGGGCAATCGCCACGCGCTGCTGCTCACCACCGGAGAGCTCGTTGGGGAAACGCCGCCCCTTACCGGCCAAACCAACCATATCGAGTGCCTCGGGGACAGCTTCTTTGATGAAGCGGTCACGCTTGCCGATGACACGCAGAGCGAAAGCCACGTTCTCCTCCACCGTCATGCGTTCTAACAAGCGATAGTCCTGGAAGACGCAGCCGATATTCCGACGGTAGCGTGAAATCGCACCGCCGCGTAGTTTATCGACACGCTGTCCTGCCACCGTAATGGTGCCGGAGCGGATCTTCTGGTCTGCCAACAGTGTTGACAACACCGTGGACTTGCCCGAACCAGAAGGGCCA
The DNA here is from genome assembly GCA_018376445.1 of Mycobacteriales bacterium. Taxonomy (GTDB): domain Bacteria; phylum Actinomycetota; class Actinomycetes; order Mycobacteriales; family Mycobacteriaceae; genus Lawsonella. Next base: position 294,287 of record JAHABL010000001.1, on the reverse strand, counting down.
ATAATAAAGGCGAACTCACCTTTAGCTACCTGGAAACTGACATTGTCGAGTGCCGGGCGGGTAGCGCCTCGGTATTCGACTGAGACATTCTGAACGTCGATCATCACGGTTATCACTCTAAAAGGTTCGCAGGGGCTGTTGCCACAGGACGCACGGAGACGGGATGGAAACTCACTCTACTGTGCTGGGGCAGACTCGGGCGCTGGGTGAGAATCCGAAGGTTGAGTCGAGCCAGAATCATTGAACGGCGGTAGGAGGGGCCGGCGGGTGGTCTCACTGTCACTCCCCGGCTCTTCCCCTGGGGCAGGCTCCGTTGTCAGCTCGTCGGAGGGCGATGAAGAGCTTTCCGAACTCGTAGGGGGCGTCGTCTGCGAGCTCGGCTGTTCCTGTTGCATCTGCTTTTGGTATTCCTCCCACGGGATGATGGGGATTGGCTGCACAGTGCTGCTCGTCGGGGTCGGTTGGAAGAGCTCAAAGCGAGTAGAACCGTGCAGGTACAGGTAAGTACCGAGGAGAGCGACAAACAGTACCGCGAGCACGATTGTGGAGGTTACTTTGCTGCGGTGCTCCCGCTCCCGCTGCTCCCCCCAGTGGAGGCCGAAGCTGTGCTCCTCGTGGCCCTCGTCCTTTTCCACTGGTGTCTGTTCCCCGGTGTTGTCGGCGGTGACGACTTCATGGGCGCCACTCACGTTCTGCTGGTTACGCTCCGTCATGCGTCCTCCCCCTTTCGTTCGCTCCGCTGCACACTTTCGGACAATTCCCCATTGGTGCCTACTGCCTGTACCTTGTCAGAATCCACTCCGAGGCCTGCCAGACTATGCGCAACACGCACACGTAGTTCACGAGACACCTCAAACTGCTTTCCGGGCAGCGAGCGGGCAACAATACGCAGCACTGTTTCCTCCGCGCCGATCTCCTCCACGCCAATCACGGTGGGTTTGTCGAGTAGCAGGTCACGGAATTGCTGGTCATTAATAATGTCGTCACATAGCTCATGCAGACGGTGGGTAGCTGGACCAATGTCCTGGTTTCGGACGGGCACATCCACCACCGCGCGGGCCCAGTCCTTCGAGCGGTTGATGGTCTTGACGATCTGACCATTAGGTACCGTCACCACTTCACCGTCAGCGGTCCGAACCCGGGTGATACGCAAGGTGACGTCCTCCACGGTTCCCTTCGCCGGCTCGCTACAGCCCGTCACCCAGATGGTGACCACGTCGCCGTATCCGTAGTGGCGTTCCGTCACCACAAAGAATCCTGCGAGGAAATCTTGCACCACACGCTGTGCACCAAAACCGAGAGCAGCGCCGAGGACGGTGGCAGGTGCCACCAAAGTGGTGAGAGAGATACCCAAGCGATCCACGACGCCTACTGCTGCGACTACCACAATGAGTGCCACCACCACATAGGTGATGACCTGCGCTACCGCATAGCGATGCTTAGCGGTTTCAGATTGCACCAGGCTGTCACGGTTTTCTTCGCCTTGCGCGATGCTTCGCGTGACACGTCGGCTGACAAACCCTGCCAGCCGAGCTAAGAGAATGGACCCGATGACGATAAGGAGAATCTGTATCCCTTGTGTACCGAGCCAGGACAGTATTGACGCCCACGTAGGGTTAGACATGCCGATCCTTCCTGCGTTCATGCACCACCTTGGGGCCGGCAGCGGGCCGCTGCAACAATCCGGTGGAGGCAGGTCTGCTGCCCCCAGGAGGTACCAACGCGGGTTGGTGAAAAAGTAGCTACATCCAGCTTAACGGGCACACGGCAGAGTCGCCTGCGAGTGGGCTAGTTCCGCACAGTTAGTTCTCTGCATCCGCCCCACCATTAGCACGCCACCGGATTCCTGCCTCCAAGAAACCATCGAGATCCCCATCCAATACCGCCTGCGGGTTATTGACCTCGTAGCTCGTGCGCAGATCTTTGACCATCTGGTAGGGGTGCAACACGTAGGAGCGCATCTGATTTCCCCAGCTGGCGTTGCCACCAGCCCCCAGTTCACGCAGCGCATCCTTTTCTTCTTGGCGCTTCTTCTCGAGCAGTCGGGACTGTAACACAGCCATAGCAGCCACTTTATTCTGCAGCTGCGACTTCTCGTTCTGACAGGTGACGACGATGCCGGTGGGGAGGTGGGTGATACGCACTGCCGAGTCTGTAGTGTTCACCGACTGGCCGCCAGGCCCAGATGACCGATACACGTCCACTCGGATGTCAGAATCTGGCACATCAATATGATCGGTCTGCTCGACTACCGGGAGTACCTCTACCTCCGCGAACGAGGTTTGGCGCCGGTGTGCATTATCGAAGGGACTCAGTCGCACAAGGCGATGGGTGCCCTGTTCCACCGAGAGTGTGCCATAGGCATAGGGTTCATGTACGACGAAAGTAGCGGACTTAATTCCTGCCTCTTCCGCGTAGGACGTGTCGTACAAATCCACCTTTGCACCGCGTTTCTCCGCCCAGCGAATGTACATACGCAGCAGCATCTCCGCGAAATCTGCCGCATCCACGCCACCGGCACCTGAACGAATATTGACGACTGCGTCACGCTCGTCCAATTCTCCGGAGAGTAGAGTAGTCACCTCCGCCGATTCGATGTCACCACGCAGTCCGGCGCGCTCGTCGTCGGCGAGTGAGATGGCATCCTGCTGAGCACTGGAGTTCTCTTCTTCCTCCGCCAGTTCGTACATGATGGGGAGGTCGTTAAGGCGATCGCGGAGCGCTGTCACCTTCCGCAGCTGTGCTTGTACTTGGGAGAGTTGGCTAGTGACATGCTGTGCATACTCCTGGTCATTCCACAGATCAGGGTCGGCGGCTTTCTGCTCCAGTTCGTCGACTCGACGCTGGAGGTCTTCCGGGTCGAGTACTTTTTCGATAGAGGCGAGCCGGGTTTCCAGATCCTCAATGTCTGCGGAAATTTCAGGGGTCATACGGCCAGGATACCGGGTGTAGTACCGCAGGTGTTAGCCTCTCGGTAACGTCCCGCAGGTGGGGCTGCCGGTCAGCGAAGCCCGCAGCCACACCGTCAACAGGGTGGTGAGGAAAGCTCGACGGAGTGCGTGCGTGTTGGCGTTAGCCAAAGAGTTTGTCGAGCGGGCTCTTGTCTTTAGCTGGCGTTGAGGCTTCCTTCTGCGCCTTTACCTTTTCAGAGTAAGCCTGAGCCTTTTCTTCACGGACACGCTTGGCTTCTGCCTTTTCGTACGCTTTGCGTGCTGCTTCGGAGCGCTTGAAAGCATCCGCTTGGCGAGCCGTGATCGGCGTGACAATGTAGAAGATGGAGTCGTGCTTTTCCAGGCGGCCTTCCACATACCGTTTTCCGAGGCGGTTGTATTCGCCCCACACGTCTGTCACGAGGTAGTTGCTGGATTGCTTCAGACCGTGCTGGGTGAGGGTGCTGAACCACAGGGAATTCTGCTGTACTTGCCCAAAGAGGTTGAAGATGGCAACGGCGACACGACCGTAGGTCAGACGGCGCACCACAATGAGGGACTTCCCGTTGAAGTAGACAGTCTGCGCGGCGGCACCCAGCGGGTCCTGATTGATGGCGATCGTGTAAGGATTGTTGAGCAGCTCCAGATTCGACGCGTGAATTTTACGCAGATCAGTGCCGATCATGAGGGGGGAACCCATGATGGACCAAAGGGTCATGTGGGTGCGATATTCGCGGTAGGTCATCCCACCGTTGCCAACCTCCAACATGTCCGCATCATTCCAGGCGCCGGGGCGCTGGTAGCGCTGCCCGAAGAGGTTGATGAGACCGGTACCGATCATGGAGGTCCAGTTGTCCTGGATGTCAGGAGTAGTGCGCCACATGTTAGCGACGGTGGGTTCCCAAGCGAGCACCGGAAGCTCGGGCTCACTGTGGATGGAGTACACGATGGGACGACCGGTCTTCTTCAGAGCACGAGCCATCTTGGTGTATGCGGCTTGCTGTTCCTGACCATCTTCGTCAGCGTTGCACCAGTCGTACTTCAGGAAGTCATAGCCCCACTTGGCGAAGATGTTAGCATCCTGCTGTTCGTGCCCCAGCGAGCCAAGTTTTCCTGGATACTTGTCCCAGATGTTTGCACAAGTGCGGGTGCCGGGGGTGGCGTAGATGCCAGCCTTCAGGCCTTTCGAGTGGATGTAGTCGGCCAGTGCCTTCATGCCTGACGGAAAGCGCTTGGGGTCCCCTCGGAGGTTGCCGTTGGCGTCACGAGTGGAGGCTTGCCAGCAATCATCAATGTTGATGTAGGTGTAGCCAGCATCTTTGAGACCCAATTTCACCATGGCGTCGGCCATAGCGCGGATCTTTCCTTCCGTAATGTTGCAGTGGAAGGCATTCCAGCTGTTCCAGCCCATGGGAGGCGTAAGTGCAATGCCGTTGCTAGCAGCCTGAGCCTGGGTGGGATTGATCACCAGGCTGCCAGCTATGGTGGCACACGCGAGGGTGGCGCTGGCGAGTCGAACCCGGAAATTACGAGGCATGAGTGGGACTCCTATAGGAAGATATGTTCACTGTAAAAATAGTGCATTTTCTACTGTTTTTCCTATTGGGTGGGCGATTTTTCTTCTTGCATTCAGAAAACGGACATCCGTCTAGATCAGGAGATGCAGCTAGCCCCCGTCGGGAGTGACGGGGGCTAGCTAAAAAGTAGTAGTGATGTGGTTACTTCACGCCGGTGAGGCGACGACTGGACTTCTGCCCACCGGTTTGGTCGAGGATATCTTCTCCGCGGTAACCGGAACGGAGGGTACCATCGCTGGTCATGGCTCCGACGGCAAGGGCGTCGACACGCCGAATGAGGTAGTCGCGCAGCAGGTTGGCGCGTTCGCGGCCGGAAATGCCGGTGTCGGCGGGTTCATCAACTCCCCAGCGAAGGATGATGCCTTTCATTCCAGGTACCGGATCGATCATCATCTTGCGGGAGACGATGATGACGAGATTGGCGTTGCGGAAAAGTTCTTCATCAACGGGGGTGGAGACGCCGTCAAGGGTAATGCCGGCTTCGGCACAGGCGGCGACACAATCTGCATCCCGTGGGAGATCCGGTTCACAGTTCGTACCGGCAGAGTAGGCCTTGAAGAGGTTTCCATGGCGGGCGTTGGTGATCGCTTCCGCCATTGCGCTCTTCTCGACGTTGTTGGCACCGAGGAAGTAGACGATAGGAAGATTGTCGGTATTGCTCATGCCGACATACTAAAGGCGGATTTATTCCGCTCCCAAGACACGGTTGGCATTTTGGACAACTTTAGGCTCTTCAGCATTTGCGCAGGCTGGACGCTACGTCGCTAACAATAACTCAGATAAATTCCGGAAACTTTGGCAACAATTATTAATTCCCCTGTTGAAGTGCGTCTCGCAACACGGTAATGGCGCGGATCAACTGTTCAGCCGAGAGGTCAGCTCGACCCCCTAACCGCAATCCGCTTCGTTGCCACGGCACACTTGGCGGACGGAAGCACCCCACCCCTACTCCAGCGGAGAGCACCGTACGGTGAACGGCGATAGCACGTGTGGGATCACCCAGGGGGATGGCAACTACTCCAGCAGTGACCGAAGGGAGATCGAGAGCGTTCGTTAACGCTGACATGTGCTGGTGGAGCCTCTCAACGCGTGTCGGTTCACTAGCGATAATCTCCAGTGCGGTGGTGGCGGCAGCAGCACAGGCAGGTGCGAGGGCAGTATCGAAGATGAAGGAGCGGGCGGTATTGACCAAATGTTGCCGTTGCTCCGCCGAGCATAGTACTGCTCCCCCTTGACTCCCCAGAGCTTTAGAAAGGGTGCAGGTGATGACGAGATCTGTTGGCGCCTGTCCATTCGTCCACAGCGTGGGAAGCGCGCCTCGCCCATCGTGTCCCAGCACTCCGAGCCCGTGTGCGAAATCAGCGATGAGCAGCGAACCTGCCGCATGAGTGGCGTGGTAAATCGAGGGGATGTCGAGCACACTACCATCGGTGGAGTCCACAACATCGCAGACAACGACTGAGGAGGTCGCCTGCTGGAGTGCGGCGGCAAGTTCCTGCGGCTTCGTCACATCACAGATGATGCGGGGAGCTGTGGTGAGGCGGCAGGCGTCGATCAGGCTGGCATGGTTGCGGGTGTCGCAAATCAGAGTGGCTCCCGACGGGACGAGCGCAGTAATGGCTGCCAGATTTGCAAGGTATCCCGAGGAGAAGAGCAGCGCGGCAGGGAAACCGAGAAAGCCGGCGAGTTTCGCTTCACAGCAATGGTGCGGCGGGACAGTACCAGCGACGACCCGAGAGCCTGTTGCTCCGACACCCCACTGGTCGATTGCCTGATGTGCGGCGGTCTGTACGCGCGGATGTCTCGCTAATCCCAGATAGTCGTTGCTAGCTAGATCGATGAATGTGTGGGCGGCTGACCGCGGCGTGTCCTGGCGAACAATCGGGATTTCCGGGGCGAGGTGTGAGACGCGCTGTGAGGAGTGAAGTGCACTCTGCTGCGGCGAGGTCTGCGCATGGTTGCGGGTGGTCATATAGCGAGCATATTGCATTCTCCTACACACTGTTCAATAATGGCGCTGTGCAGGACCTCATCGAAGCATTACCGCTACCTCCATACGCCCACATGGCCTCAATCTACCCTGTACTGCGAGACTGCCTCCACGGCACCACCCCGCCACTCCTCGCCCTCCCCCCTAACCCCTCCGAGGCCGAGCGCCTGCACAGACACTTCGTTGGACACCCTTCTCCCGGCAGCGCCCTCATCATGGCCACCTCCGGCACCACCGGAACCCCCAAAGGTGCCCGCCTCTCCGCCGCCGCACTCCGCGCCGCCATCGACAGCACCCACGCGGCACTCGGCGGCCCCGGACGCTGGCTCCTCGCCGTCCCCGCCCACCACATCATCGGCATGCAAGTCCTCCTCCGCAGCCTCCACGCCGGATACGACCCTGTCACCATCCCCATAGAGAATGGCTTCCACCTAGCGGATCTCCCCGCCGCCATCGCCGAACTCCGCGACGGCAGCACCACCTCGCACCGACGCCACTACGCCTCACTCGTCCCAAGCCAACTCGACACCCTCTACCACGGCCTCCACTCCTCCCACCTCCCCACCAGACGCATTGCAGAAGAAGCCCTCGCTTCCTGTTCCCACCTCGACGCGATCCTCTCCGGTGGCGCTCCCCTCCCCGATCACATCAACACCTTCCTCACCCGCGCAGGACTCACTATCGTGCGCGGCTACGGCAGTTCCGAAGTCGCTGGCGGAGTGCTCTTCAACGGCCGCCCCGGCCCCGCCACTCAGCTCCGCATCGATCCCACCACCCACCGAGTGAGCATCAGCGGAGCCACCCTCGCCGACGGATACGTGGGAAAGGCCACCCACCCCGACTGGACCTACGACGACGGCCAACGTTGGTACCACACCCACGACCTCGGTCATTGGGACGACGCCGGACGCCTCATCATCGACGGACGCCTCGACGAGGCCATCAACAGCGGCGGCATCATCGTCATCCCCCAACCCCTAGAAGCCGCACTCTACACCCATCCCGGCGTCAAGGAATGTGCTGTTATCGGCCTCCCCCACCCGCACTTCGGACAGTGCGTCACCGCCGTTATCGTCCCCACCAACGCCACCACAGCCCCCACACTGGAAGAACTCAACGCCTTGCTCGAACCCACCTTCGGCCACTACTCCATTCCCAAAAACGTCATCTACCTCCCCCAACTACCACACCGCAGCAACGGCAAACTCAACCGGACACAGCTCGTCACCCTCGTCACGCAAATCCACCACTAGCACCAGCCCTCACTACAGAGCCGCACCCCCGCTTACCCGCCCCGGGCACATCCCCTGACCAATCTTCTGTCCTACCTCCTCCCCTCTCCTCCAGACGCCCTCGAAAAACTCCGCGCAAGCCGCTACCGTGGAAAGCGTGAACACGACGACAAGCAATCTGTATCTCGCAGCCAACCTCGTCCACACCGCCGGAAACCTCGCCCTCTCTCTCCGTGCGGGCGGCCTCACCATCGACACCAAAACTTCCATCTCCGACGTCGTCACACAAGCCGACCGCGCTGCGGAAGACTACGTCGTCACCACCCTCCACGACCAACGCCCCGCCGACGCAGTATTCGGCGAAGAAGGCACCACCCACCTCGGCACCAGCGGAACTCGCTGGACCATCGACCCCGTTGACGGCACCTACAACTTCGCCAACAACTTCGAATACTGGTGCTCCGCCATCGCCTTCACCGAACAGGACCCCACCAACCCTGCACGGTTCAGTAACCGCGACCGCTACCTCTCGCCCTCCACAAACGTCACCGCAGGCGCTGTCTACCAACCCTGCACCCACACGCTCTGGATGGGCGGCCCAAACATCCCCACCACCCGCAATGGACAACCCCTCCCTCACTTTGGAGAAACCGGACGACCCCACCGAGACAACCTGGCGGCCGCCTGCATCAACACCTACCTACACCCCACCTTCTACCAAGACCCCGACATTTACGCTGCTTTCCTGCGGGTTATTGGCCGCTCCGCCACCTACCGCATGATGGGCTCCGCCTCTGTCGACCTCGCGTCGGTTGCTGAAGGCGACACCGACCTGTGGATGCAACACCGCCTCCCCGACTGGGATCGCCTGCCCGGCGCCGCCCTCGTCCTCGGAGTCGGTGGAGCCGTACAGGACGTTGAAGCAGCCGGGGAAATATGGACACTCGCTGGCGCACCACACCTCGTCGAGGAAGCTGCTGCGGCACTTCGTGGCGACTAAGCCCAGTATCCTCCAACGGCTGGAGTAGGCTAGCCTTAAGAAACCATGCGAGCTGCATCGGGACGATAGACTCCCCGAGCCGTAACAGAGGAGAAGCTGGCAGTGAACGCCTACCCACCTGCCGTCGACGCCCTTCCTGGTCTGGAAGGCGAGTATCAGGACGACCTGCGTGTTGCCTGGGAGCTGGCGAACATTGCCGACAGCATCACCATGGACCGCTTCGAGGCGGACAACCTCAAGGTGAAGGCGAAGCCGGACCTTACCCCGGTCTCTGATGCGGACCTTGCCGTCGAACGCGCCATCCGTACCTACCTCAACGACCACTGCCCTACAGATGACATTGTGGGTGAAGAGTTCGGGGGTAACGCCGACTACGTCGGACGCCAGTGGGTCATCGATCCCATCGATGGCACGAAAAATTTTGTCCGTCGCGTCCCCACCTGGGCCACCCTTATCGCCCTTATGGTGGATGGAATCCCCCGCATGTGTGTGATCTCCGCCCCTGCTCTACAACGACGCTGGTGGGCAGCAGAAGGCGCAGGGGCTTACCGCTGCTCCGCCAACTCCCCTGCCAAACAGATTCACGTCTCCGAAGTGAGCGAACTACGCCACGCCTCTATTTCCTTCTCCAGCCTCATCGGGTGGAAGCGCAAAAACCTCATGGACAACTTCATCAATATGATGAATTACTCGTGGCGCATGCGCGGCTACGGAGACTTTTTCTCCTACTGTCTGATGGCGGAAGGTGCGGTAGACGTCGCCGCAGAGCCTGAGGTCTGTCTGTGGGATCTCGCCGCTCTCGACATTCTGGTACGCGAAGCCGGCGGACGTTTCAGCTCTCTGGATGGGCGTCCCGGACCGCATTCCGGCGAGGCCGTCGCCACCAACGCTCTCCTCCACGACCAAGTGTTGCGCGCGATCAACCTGGGGGAGCTCCCGCCTCGCGACTAAGCTCTCCAGCTCACCTCACCCACCTGTGCGCGTGCAGCTCTACTCAACCCAGCGGTCGATTTCGCGCACCCCATGAAGCGCGTTAACAGACCATACCCGGTAGTGGGGCAGCTCTGTCGCTGCCAACCAGCGTTCTTCCACCGCATAGCCTTGGGAGCGTGCTTCCTCTTCCACGAGCAGGCGCATCGTGGATGGCATCACTGCATCGTGCGGTGGTCCACAGAGTGTGTCCCCGTCCCACCACAGAATTGCCGAATGGCTTCCCTCCCGTACCATTCCCCATCGGTCAACCAGCACCACTTCCTGCGCTCCCTGCTTTCCGGCGAGGGCGCGCAGCTCCCCGTAAACCGGCATATCGGGCCCCTTAATGCGCGGGAGGACCAGCCGCGCATATCGGTCGGTGAAACAGACCGCACTTCCGATGAGACCGACAATGTGGGTGTACCTGGGTGGGCATGGACGAGTCAGTTGAGCACTACCACCTGTTGCCTCCCAACAGATTTGCGGGAAGAACTCACCAGTGGAGGGAAGCGCGGCACAACACTGCGCGTAGAACTCCGCGGCCTTCGCCGCTGCGGCGGGGCCATAAAGGTTCTGCACACCCGCCACGAAACGCTGCTGATGGAGCTCTCGGGCCCGGCTGTCTCCATCTCCCCCATTGCCTTGACGGAAGCCCGCAAAGCCCGTAGTGAGCTGTTGCGCGAAGACACCGTCACGGAGGTAAAACGAGTCCACTACTCGCGGAGTCCATGCTGCCGGATCGAGTATTGACCCCACCACATAGCTAGCCTTGTGCAGCATCTCCGCATACTCGTCGTTGCAGGACGACTCTGCGGTAATGGCGCCACCCGCCCCCACGAAAACTTCCCCAGCGCGCGTAAACCAGGCGGAGCGGATGACCACAGACAGCGAAGCGGATCCGTCATCACCGAGGAAACCTAAAGTGCCGGAGTAGATTCCGCGATTCTGCCTCTCAATGTCTCGGAGCAGCTGGACAGTCCGTTCCTTCGGGGCACCCGTCATACTCGCAGGCGGGAAACACGCCCGAATCGCCTCCACGGCGCTGCATTTCGGGCGGAGCCGACCCGTCACTTCCGTCACCAGCTGGTGCGCGGTGCGGTAGCTCTCCACGACCCTATCCTGCGGGACGGTGACGCTACCCGGTTGGCACACACGCGCCACATCACTGCGAGCCATATCAATAACCATCAAGTTTTCCGCGCGCGTCTTGGGATCCTGCTGCAGGTCAAGCGCCCGCTCGCGATCCACAACAGGGTCCGAGAGGCACCGTTCCGCCGTTCCCTTCATGGGGCGAGTAGTAATACTGCCATCCACACTGATCTGTAAGAAAAGCTCGGGAGAAGCAGAGACAATGGCCTCCACTGGGCCTCCGGCCAGCTGCATAAACGCCCCAAAAGACGTTGGGCAGGTGTGCCGTAACCGCAGATAAGCCTCCCACGGGTTGAGGGTAAGCCGACGTGGCAGCCGCAGCACATCTGTCAGACACACTTCGTAGCTCTCCCCACGAGATAGCGCGTTCTGGCAGTCCGCAAATGAGCGACGGTACCGTCCTGGACTGAGCGCAAGGGCGCCGATAGTCGACGCTAACTCAGCGACTTCAGAGGCGCTCCTCCTGCCCAGCTCTTCCGCCTGTTCCGCATCGGCACGGCGTGCAGCGACATCACACGCGGCGGCACGTTTCCGCAGTGCCGCAACACGCTCCGCGTCCTCCCCTGCCAACTGCCAACGAGTGCCACTCCCCCATGCCACCACACGGGTATGGGCAAAATCTGCTCCGTCTACCTCATAGGGCAGCACCCCAATCCAGCCGGAGTAGGGGTACGGAGGGCACGCTGGGGTGATGGCAGGCAACCCTCCGGGCTCGCCGCAAATCGCCAAAAGACTCGTCGTCTCCCCCAAACTGTCATCTAGCCAGCGGAAACTCTCCCCCTCCTGCAGCGCACACCGCAGCACCTCGGCCAACTGCACCGCAGTTATTCCCTCCACCACCGGAACGGAAGCCGACACTGCCGCACGGCGCGTCCCCCACCACTGGTGGGCCAGCCTCAGCACATTCATCGCCAGCTGCAGCCCGCAGGTGGAATCTATGGATTCTGGGTGAAACTGCACCCCCCAGCGTGGTGCCCCAACCGACTCGTACTGTAACGACATCACAGTGCCGTCCTCTGCCCAGGATGTTGCCTCTACCCCCTCCGGGAGCGGCTCCACCACCGCTAACGAGTGATAACGCACCACCTGTGCCGAGGGTGCCACCCCCTCCCAGATACCGTCACAATGGTGACGAACCTGCGACACTACCCCATGGTGCGGTACATGGTCAGGTCGCAACTGAGCCCCCTGGGACACTGCCATCAGCTGATGTCCTAAGCACACACCCAACACTGGAACCGGTTCCAGCAAAAGCTCCCTGGAAACTCCCACATCTGTTGCTACCAAAGGGTTTCCCGGACCCGGGGAGAGCACCACCAAGTGGTAGCGGAACACCTTGTCCTTTCGCCCAGCCTGCCACGATGGGCAATCATGGGGAACAATATCCACCTCCACGGCATAACCTAACTGCTGGCCAGCACGGTACAAGAGGTGCCCCAGAATGTGTGTGTAGGAATCATGATGATCCACAAGCAGGATGCGCACGCCCTTAACCTTAACCCCAACCCTGGCCAGACTTCTCCTCACCGCAAACGCACCCCGGCACGTCCAGACGCATTCACCGACGCACCAGTATCACTCTTGCTATCACCACGCCGTTACGTCCGTAGTGTGCACCCACTTTTTTAGGTAAGGCAACATTGTGCCTACCGCTCTAGGAAAGCTGACCAAAAGAGAGAACGATGAGGACGACAGAGTGTTTTTACACAATTCCATAAACCGCAACGGACTTTGGGAGAATCTCATGCATTCCTCTCGCACCGGCGCACTTGCCGCTGCCTCCGTCCTCTCTCTGGGCGTTTCTCTCCTGGCCTCTCCACTAGCCACCGCTGCTCCCACCCCCCTCCTCGGCGCCTCCACCGGCGCCGCCCTCCACGCTGCCCACACGCAGCACGCCACCTACCCCGACTGGCCGGGCCAACCGCCCCGCCCAGCACGCAAAGGCGCCCCGCTCAGCTGTGTCCCCGTGCACGATGATGAACCCGAAGCGACCAACGCTGAAGATTTCGACGAGCTCCCTCTCGCCCGCGTCGCTGGGCTCCCCACCCGCGTCGACATGCGGGACAACACCAGCTCCTACAACCGAGAGTGGGAGGTCACGCTGAAAGACGGGCAGCTCTATACCCGCCCCCGCCACAGCACAAAAGAATGGCGCCTCGCTCCCATGCCCAGCTGCATGCGCGGCCAGCTCATCGGGGTCTCCATGGACGCTGAAGAAATCGTTGCGCTCGACAAAAACGGTTGGGTCTACACCATGTTCGAGGCCCAAGAAGACACTGACGAATGGTACTGGAAGACCGCCTGGGGCAGCCTCCTCCGCACCGAAGATGGTTTCCAAATGGCCAACACACACTCCGGCCAATGGTCCCTCTCCATCATCAATGTTAATGACGACAAGTACTACACCGACAAAGACGGCGTGACCCACCACATCTCCCTCGCCGGCTGCACCCAGATATTGGAGCTCAGCCCCGACGGCCGTCACCTCTTCTCTCACGACCCGTGGCTTCCCAACGACTACAGCTACGAATGGGGCACCCCAGTACAGTCCCGTTTCATCGCCCGATCTGTTTCTGCCTCCGGCTCCGTCGCCCTCATCACCAACAAGTATGGCGATCTCTATACCCGCATGTGGGACTACGACTATTCCGGCGGCGACCCCGCACAGTTCCGCTACACCTTCACCAAAGACACCTCCCGCCACGAGGCAGAGGACTGGTTCGACCAGCGACTCAACCCCAGTACTCCAAAGATCCGCATCCCCGTCCCCGACTGGACTCAACAACCGAAGATCCCCGGTGAGATCACCGACCGACTCTCGGTGGAATCCGTAGCAGTAGGCTCCGCTCACCGCCTCCTCAAGGTTGAGGGACGCAAGAATGGCGTCACCGGCTACTGGAAGAAGATGCTCAACGACCGCCGCTGGACCTTTGTCCCCACCAGGCTTCCACTCCGCGGCACACTACTTGAGAACAGTCCACGTGATCGGACCATGGACACCCTCGCCCCCTCCTCCCCGTTGAACTACCGGGGTAAGCTGTCCGCCAACGCCTCCCTCACCGTTCCCCACTTCGCCTACCAATCCCCGCATCAGCCGGTCACTCTCACCGTCGGAGGGAAGAGCTACCCCATCACCATGCACACGGTCTACGGACGACTAGGGACAATGGCAAGCCAAGAACTCTTTGCACACTCATACGGAGTGACCCAACAGCCACGCCGCTACGCCATCGCCTTCGAACTGCCCTCCGCAGTCTGGACGGCACAGCATAGCAACCCCGCATTGGCCGCCTTTGTGAAGAGTTATTTGCGAGGTGAGCGCACCCACACGATGTACATGACCGTCACATCTGACACGATGACTCTTCTCAACCCGCTCGTCCCCGGAATCTCCCTCACCCCCCAGGTGGCCGAACTCGACCGCTACTAACCCCTGCCCGAGTTGGGTGTGCCAGTCTAAACTCACCTGCACCGCAACCCACCTGAGCAGCACCGCACAAACTCCGCCCTTTCCCGGACGGGGCGGACTCCCACCATAACGGCTAGCTCTTCCCCCACGCCTGCAGAGCCACTCCGGCCGGCACCATCCGCCGACTGCGCTGCAGTGCTAGCGGGGAAGAGCTGGCCGTTATAGGTAGACTGAGAGGAGGCGGGCTGAGCGCCACCCCGACGTCATCTCCCACTCCGGAAGGCTCTCCCACCCCAGCCCCACCACCTTTACACTATCCACATAGAGGACGAGATGACGACTACCCCCGGACGTACCCCGCACCCAAATACGCCCTTCCGCCCCACCAGTGACGGCCCCAACACCATCATCCCCGTCCGCATCAAAGACGACACGGACCTCAGCTACCAACAGCCTTTCGCAGACCTCCCTGTAGCGACCGACCCGCGGCTACCCACCCGCATCGATTTACGGGACAACACCTCCAGCTTCAACCGGCACTGGGAAATGACCCTTCTCGACGGCACCCTCTACATGCGCCACCGAGAGACAGACGAACCGTGGCGCTACGCCCCCATGCCGGAAGGCTTTGACGATACTCTCATCGGAATCTCCCTCGATGCCGACCGTCTAGTAGGTGTTGACGCAGACGGCTGGCTCTACACCATGAAAGGCACCCTCAAAGAACCCGAAGAGTTCGTGTGGATCCGCGCCTGGGGCGGGCCCGGCCGAATCTTCGACGGCTTCCAAATTGCCAACACCACCCCTGGGCAATGGGTGCTCTCCGTCATCAGCGCCAGTGAGGACCAAACCTACATCGACGGTGACGGTCGCGTTCACCCCGTCTCCTTCGCCGGACTCACCCAAGTACTCTTCCTCGCCGGCAACGGACAACACATCATCTCCTGCGACCCCTGGCTCACCCGCGACTACTCCTACGAGGTCGGCACCCCCGAGGACTGCCGCTTCCTCGTCCACTCCCTGTCGTCGGCCGCCTCCACCACCTTCATCACCAACAAGTACGGGGACATGTACACCCGCCTCTACGACGTTGACCTCGCCGGCGGCGACCCTGCCCAATTCCGCTACACGTGGGTAGGAAAACCCGAACGCAAAGGAAGCGGCTCCTGGAAAGAACACCGCATCAACTTCCGCACCGCCCCCATCAAATTACCCCCACAGGAATGGCTACACCACAGTAAGATCCCTGGCACCATCACCGACCGGATCTCCATCCACTCCACTGCACCCGGCGCCGAGAACCGCGAACTGCGCGTCGAAGGGGAGCACGCCGGCCACACCGGCTACTGGCACAAGATGCTGCTCGACGAGGAATGGGGCTTCACCGCCACCGGGCAACCACTACAAGGCACCATCCTCAACAACAGCCCTACCGACCGGACGTCCGACACTCTCGCCGACCCCTCACCCTACAGCTACGAAGGCCGCCTCTACGGCAACAGAATGTGCGCGTAAAACTTCCCCACTTCGCCTATGCCGCCACGAGCCACCCGGTAGAAGCCACCGTCTACAACACTTCGGAAGACGCCGAAGCGGGCGGACCCCACAACGCCTGGGGAACTGGCCGCACCTACCACATGACCATCGCCACCGCCTACGGACGCCTCGCAAGCCCCTTATCGCAACGCCTGTTCAGCCGCGCCTTCGGCCTAGATGACGAACCTCGCTACTACAAAGCCGCTTTGCTCATTCCCCCCCGAGGTCCTCGAACAGCGCGCTCAAGACCCTGCCCTGGATGCCTTCCTCGCGGAAAACATTGACGAAGACCCCGTCGTCCCCTTCTATCTCAAAGTCACCGAAGAACAGATCAAGGTTATCGTGCCTCCTTTGCCGTTCGCTGCGATCGATTTCCCCACCCGAGTCTCCCGCCTCCGCCGCATCTAGCAGCGCCTACCCCACGGCAGAGTTGTTCTCTGGTCGTGGAAATCCCCCCTGCCGCCGGCTACTTGTTGGAACGCACTCGTATACTGAAGACAAGTTAGCCTAACGGACGTTACCCTGCCCGGCTCCGTCCCCTTACAGTAAAAAAGGATCATCTATGCCCTCCATCATCGTCTACGACAATGTCCCCCATTCCCACTGCGGCTGCGGCGCCGACCACAACCCGGAAGTCACCACCTTCACGTTCGAAGCATCCGCAGTGCGCGCCGCCGGCGCCGACATCACCCGACACAACTTTGACGAAGAGCCGATGGCGTTTATGTCTACCCCGATCAGCTCCTTCGTCGCAAAGAAGGGTGTTCACCGTCTGCCTGCCGTCGTCGTTGACCGAGCAGTCGTGCTAGATGGCCGCTACCCCACCCGCGAAGAACTCGCCGAATGGGCAGAACTGTCTACAGACCAATTGGCCACCCTCGTTGAGATTCCCGAGGAAACCCTTCCACTGGCAGGCCACGGATCAGGTGGAAGCTGCGGCTGCGGCGGACACGGATCAGATGGAAGCTGCGGCTGCGGCGGACACGGACACGAACATGGCGACCGCAGTGAGCATCACGGGCAGGGCTGCGGCTGCGGCGGACACGGACACGGACACGCCCACTAAACCCTCTTCTTCCCCACTCTTAGGGACACTAAGGAATCCTCATGACTGCATTTGTTCTCGACATTGCTGGATCTGAGTCCACCGGCGGTGCCGGCTGCCAAGCCGACCTGCGCACCTTCCACCAGTTGGGCGTCTACGGAGCGTGCACCCTCACCTGCATCGTGGCGTTTGACCCCGCTAACGGTTGGAACCACCGCTTCGTCCCAGTCGATCCGCAGGTCATCAAAAACCAAACCGAAGCTACTCTCGCCTGCTGGGACATCGACGCGGTGAAGATCGGCATGCTGGGTACCGTCCCAGCTATCGACGCCACCGCAGAAATCCTCTCCCAGAACAACTTCCCGCATGTGGTGGTAGATCCCGTACTCATCTGCAAGGGTCAGGAGGCAGGGGCCGCCCTCGACATCGACAATGCACTTCGGGAGAAGATTCTTCCCCTCGCCACCGTCCTCACACCCAACCTCTTTGAAACTGAAACCCTCTCCGGTATGGAGAACATCAGTACCGTGGAGGAACTCACGGAAGCCGCCAAACGCATCGCCGATTCCGGCGCCAAGGCAGTACTCGTAAAGGGCGGCGCTAACCTGCCCGGGGACAATGCCGTAGACGTCCTCTGGGATGGGCACGAAGCCACCGTCTATTCCGCCCCCAAAGTGGGTGACCTGCGAGTCTCCGGCGCCGGCGACAGCCTGGCCGCCGCCCTTACCGCAGAACTAGCCAAAGGCAAGGACCTCCATGCCGCTGTGAGGGCGGCGAAGGACTTCGTCACCCACGGTATTGCCCAGTTACTGGACGCTGGAACTCCCTTCGGGGTCGTTTGGCAGAGCTAAGAGCACGTCACCAACACACAGGTAGCGGGGTGGACCAGCACAATCTGGTCCACCCCGCTACTTTGGCGCCGTAGCTGCACCTCCGACTAGTGCTTCGGCGGACAGCCCGGAGTGTGCGCCAGGGCATCGTTATACTGTGTACGCACACCACCAATGTACTTCGGGCGGGTCCGCGCAGCCGTCACCGAAGCTTCCCCCACCTGATTATGGGTCAACCGCACCGGCACCGCGACAGCACGCAGATGCATTCCAATGAGCGTAGCGCCAATATCCAGGCCTGCATCTGCCCGCATAGATTCCACCACCATAGGATGGTCAAAAGTCTGGTAGGCGGCAGTCGCGAAAGAGCCCCCCGCGGTGGGAACGGGGCGGGCGTTCACTTCTTCAGCCCACCAACGGCCCACCATCGCCTCCCGCTCCACAACGAGTGCCCGGTTCAAGTGCTCGCAGCACTGGGCAGCTAGATGGATCCCGCGCGGTAGCAGTACGTCCACCAAAGCGTCGACCACTGCCTGCCCCACAACCGGGCTGGGCTCTGCGCCAATGTCATGGCCGGTGATCTCTGACGAAGAACACCCCACCACGAAAAGCGACCCGGCAGAAAGTTCACTTTTGTCACATAATTCGGTGGCGGCATCCCGCACCTGTTGCTGGATCTGCTGCACTGAGAGCGCCATGCGCACTATCCTCCTTGGCTCTGTACCTCTCCTAGCTTAATCAGCAGCCTCACAAGACGAGCAGTGTTAGCGGTGATGATTAGCCACGACCACCTTCACCCCCACCACGCATGCCACCACGCCCAGCAACAAAAGAGCGTTCACGATCGAGAAAGACTCCACGCCCGTTGCCATGGAATAAACGAACGACGAGCACAATCCACTACTTTATAGAGCGGATGTCACGCCATTGCGTCGTCCTTGTTCTGCCAGTGCTTTCACTGGCGCACCAATCATGCGGTAGTCATACCAGCCCTGCACCTCTCGACCGCCCATATGCTGGTAAACGTCAATAGCTGCCTGATTCCAGGTCAACACCGTCCATTCCAATCGGCCCCAGTTATTCTCCTCCATGATCAAGGCCAAACGCTGGAACAGGAGCGACGCATAGCCCTTTCCGCGGGCAGACGGCCGAATGTACAAGTCCTCCAGGTGAATGCCGTACACGCCCTCCCAGGTGGAGTATGTGGTGAACCAGAGTGCCATCCCCTGCACACCGTCCTCATCCACGATAAGCTCTGCCCACGCCTGCGGGTCGTCTCCGAACATTGTTTCCACAATTTGGGCGGGCGAGGTTTTCACCTCTGCAGGAGCTTTCTCGAACTCCGCTAGAGCACAAATGAGCTCATAGATAACGGCGGCGTCATCCACAGTGGCCCGCCGAATAATGGGGAGGGTCATCCTGTATTAACGCTTCCGATAGAGAGATTTACGCTGGTAGACCGGTTCAGAGGTCACCAGAACTCCGAGATTTCGGAAGATGCCGGTGTCCACTGACCCCAGGATAGTGGTGGTGTGTACATCGCACCCTCGGAGCGCATGAATCTGTGCCAACGCCCGGCGCGCATACTCGTCCGTGTTGGCGGACACAGACAGCGCAATAAGAACCTCATCAGTGTGGAGTCGAGGGTTCCGCGATCCCAAATGTTGCGTCTTTAGGGTCTGGATAGGCTCAATCGATTCACGCGCCAGTAGTTCTACCTCGTGGGGGATTCCCGCCAAGTATTTTAGGGCATTAAGCAGCAGTGCTGAGGAGCATCCCAACAGAGGGCTCGTCTTGCCGGTGATGATGGTACCGTCGGCCAGCTGAATAGCGGCTGCCGGCGCCCCGGTTGTGGCTGCAACCTCCAGTGCAGGGGTGACGACAGCACGGTCCTCCGTGCTCAGCTTCATCTTGCTCATGAGCAGGGCGATGCGCTCCGATTGGGTGGGTTCAAGCTCCTGCTGCTTTTCGTACACTTGCGCCTGGTAGAAGCGGCGAATGATCTCCTGCCGGGCAGCTTCTCTGCAGACCTCGTCATCACTGATGCAGTAACCAGCCATGTTGACCCCCATATCGGTGGGCGACTGATAGGGGGAGGCCCCCATCACTCCCTCCAATAGCTGTTTGAGGACGGGGAAAACATCAGCGTCACGGTTGTAGGACACCACCTGTTCCCCATAAGTGGCCAGGTGGAAGGGATCGATAATATTGGCGTCTTCCAGGTCTGCAGTGGCAGCTTCGTAGGCCACGTTCACCGGGTGGTCGAGGGGAAGGTTCCAGATGGGGAAGGTTTCGAATTTGGCGTAGCCAGACTTCATCCCTTGCTGGTTCTCTGCATAGATCTGCGAAAGGCAGACGGCCATTTTGCCGGAGCCGGGTCCGGGTGCGGTCACCACCACAACGTCGCGGGTGGTCTCGACATACTCGTTCTTTCCGTAGCCTTCGTCAGAGAGAATTCGACTGATCTTATTGGGGTAGCCGGCGATGGGGTAGTGGCGGGCAACGGTGATTCCCATACGGTCGAGCTTGCGATGGAACTCTTGAGCCTGGGGGTTGTCGTCATTCCAGCGTGTGATGACAACGTTGTCGACGAGGAAACCGCGCGACCGAAACACATCGATCAGACGGAGCACATCCTCCTCGTAGGAAATGCCAAGATCCGCGCGTACTTTGTTGCGGATGAGGTCTTCCGCATTCAGCACCACAAGAATCTCCATCTCGCTCTTCATGGACTCCAACATGAGAATCTTGTTGTCGGGTGTAAACCCGGGGAGGACACGCGAGGCGTGCATATCGTCGAAGAGTTTTCCACCCATTTCCAGGTAGAGGCGTCCACCGAATTGGGCCCGTCGTTCCTTAATGTGGCGTGACTGCAGGTCAATGTACTTCTGGCGGTCGAAACCAACAGCGTTCATACTGACGTGTCCTTCTTCGGTTGTAAGATTCGAGATGTCTTCCCCCGCTATTGTTGCACACGCCCTTCGGATGACTGGAACGAATCAGCCGAGGTCCGCTCTCCAGACTCCCCAACAACGCCGTCACCCGAGTCTGCGGATACATCGTCATCATCGGCGGACGGCATCTCGTCACTGTAAAAATCATCACAGAACTCGCCGGGTTCCGAACCGGTGGGCACCTCCCCCATCGAGCCACCACCCTCGGGGATATTACCCACAGTCACGGCCGGGTCCTCGTCCCCTTCCTTGCTGTACAGCATGCCGAGCTGGTGTTCTTCGGCGACTGGACCAATATCGCCGTCCTTCACACGCCCTACGAAACCAAAGATCTCTTGCTTCACCACAGGCGCCAAGAAGTAGAGCCCGAGCAGATTGGGAACAGCCATGAGGAAAAGCATCGCGTCGGAAAAGTTGACGATAGGGTCGAGGGACGTCGTCGCCCCCACCACAATGAGCAGGATGAAAACAACATTGTAGATTTTCTCCGCTTTACGCGAACCCCCGAAAAGGAACCCCACTGCCTTACACCCATAGAAGGAGTAAGAGAGCATGGTCGAGAAGGCAAAGAGAGCAACCGCGATAGCCAGTACATAGGAGAGCCACGGGGCAACAGTTTCCCATGCCCCCGAAGTGAGGGCAACGCCCTCTACCCCCGGCTCAGGATTCTGCCACACCCCCGTGATAACAACCGTTAGGGCGGTGATGGAACACACTAGCACCGAGTCTACAAAAGGCTCCCACATGGCGACGAACCCTTGTGAAGCCGGACGCCGGGTTTTCACCGCGGAGTGTGCAATGCCAGCTGTTCCGACACCCGCCGCGTTGGAGAAGGCAGCCCGCCGGAAACCGATAATCATGGCTCCGAATACGCCGCCAGCAGCGCCCTTTCCGGTGAATGCCCCATCCACGATAGCGGTGACAGCGGCAGGCAACTGCTCAATATTGACACCGATAACGACCAGGCAGGTCAGTACGTAGACAGCCGCCATAATGGGGACAATGCGGGAGGTGTAGTTACCGATTTTGGTGATTCCTCCCAAAATGACGAGTGCTACCAGACCCGCGATCGCGATGCCGATGGCCCAGCGGTAGGGTTCCAAAACTCCACCTGAGACCGAGACGATCTGCGAGGTGGCCTGGTTCGCCTGGAACATATTGCCGGCGCCAGTCATACCGAAGATGGTCGTGACGGCAAACGCCACCGACAGGACTTTGCCCAGGGTGGCGTGGCCCTGCTGTTTGAGACCATCCCGTAGGTAGTACATAGGGCCACCGTCGGTTGTGCCATCCTCTCGCACAATGCGGAACTTCGAGCCGAGCGTTGCTTCTGCCATCTTTACGGACATGCCGAGCAAGCCTGCCACGGCAATCCACAGCGCGGCGCCGGGCCCACCCACTGTGATAGCGATCGCGACGCCGGCAATATTGCCGAGCCCGACAGTGCCGGAAAGCTCGGTGGCGAGGGCCTGGAACGAAGTGACTTCACCGGGGTCCGTCTCCCGCGCAAAGCGGCCTCGGATGAGATGGTAGGAAAGCTTTTGGGAGTGGGGGCGGAGCTGTTGGACACCCAGGTAGAGCGTGAAGAAGAGGGATCCAGCGAGTAGCCAGACGAGGATGATCGGGAGAGAGTTCTCCCCGATGGGGATGTCGAAGAAGACGACGGAGGAGACGGCATCCGCGATGGGCGACATCACCGTTTCTATAGCATCATTGACGGGACTAGCTGCGAGAATCATAAGGTTAAGGTCGTCCTTGCACGGGGAAAAGTCTTTTTTCAGCGTATCGTAGGCACTATTTTGTGGACAACATGCTGGGGAGAATCGCTGCGCCGCATACTTCTACAACCGGCTTCCCTAAAATATTCTGTACACAAACAAAAAGCTCGGTTCCGAAAGGAACCGAGCTTTTCTTCTTAGTAGCGGGGGCAGGATTCGAACCTACGACCTCTGGGTTATGAGCCCAGCGAGCTACCGAGCTGCTCCACCCCGCGATGTTGCACGTTTAACGTTAGTTCACCGTGGGGCCAGGAAGCAAATCGGTAATTCTGCAGGTTACATCATGACGTGATAGTCAACATCGTTAACACGAAATAACCAGATTCCTGCGAAATAGGTGCCGCTGCTACTTATCTGCGCTCTGATAGTCCTGCACGGCACGGTCCAGATTCTGCAGCGCTTCACCGAAGCGCCCCATATCTCCCGAGGCCTGCGCCTGCTTGAGAGCAGCGAGTGCCTCACTGAGCTTCGCAGCAGCTTCATCGCGTGTCATCCTACCGGGAGCAGGATTCTTCGCTATCGGCGGGGCGGTACCGTCACCTTCTAGACCTTCTGGCTGCTCCACCAGGGAGCCATCCAGACCCACTTGTTCAAGCGCCTCAGACAGGGAGCGCCCGTATCCCATGCGATTATTGAACATCACCATCACACGAATGAGTTTCGGGTAGGCAGACTCCTGTCCCTTCCGCTGAGCGTAGAGAGGCTCCACGTACAGCACCCCCCCGTCGCCGATGGGCAAGGTCAGCAGATTGCCGTAGATGATGGTATTAGCACCTTCCAACTGCAGCTTCTCCGTCTGATAGCCACCGGCGGAGGTCATGCGGTCAAGGGCATTCTTGGGACCCTGCGTCGTGGTGTTGGTGGGCCACTGACGGATGGTGATGTGGCCGTAGTTATCCGGATCGGACGACACGGAGATCTGCGAAGAAAGGAACTCACGCTGATTCCACAACATGGGGGTGGTCAGCTGGAAGCTGGGACGCCCAGTGCGTGGGTCGGCGGAAACCACATAGTAGGGAGGCTGATCGAAAAGACCGCGGGCGGCCGCGTTCTCGGATGCCTCATTCTCGGAGATAGTGGGCTCGTTCGGGACCTGCCAGTAGGACCCGCCAGTGTAGAAGCCAAGCGGATTGGTCACATGGTAACGAGAGAGGATTTCTCGCTGGGCTTTGAACATATCCTCCGGGTAGCGGATGTGCTGACGCAGCTGTTCCGACATGTCAGACTTTGGCTTCACCAAACCCGGGAAAACACGCTTCCACGCCTTCAGCACCGGATCCTTCTCATCGAAGGTGTAGAGCTGCACGGAGCCATCGTAGGAATCCACCACTGCTTTAACCGAGTTACGAATGTAGGACACCTGCTTCATTGTCGGGGACCAATCACGACGCGACGTCTGCGAGTCGGTGGTCACCTCGCCCAGATTGACCTTCTGTGAGTAGGGCAAAGAATCCAGGGTGGTGTAGGCGTCCACGATCCACTTGATATGGCCATCAATGACAGCGGGATAAGCGGAGGTGTCGGCGGTGAGCCAAGGAGCCACCGCTTCCACGCGTGCCCGCGGGTCACGGTTCAACAGAATCTTGCTGTCTCCACCGATGAGTGTGGAAAGGATGAAGTTCAGCTCCCGATATTCGATGGCATAGGCCAACCGGTTACCCACGCTGCCCACATGGACGCCACCTGCACCCTGGTAGGTGTAGTTGGATCCATCCACGTCGTATTCCTGCGACTCTCCGGCTGTCTTCACGATGGCGTAGTCCGGGTTCTGCTTAGCGATGAGCGGACCGTAGTAGACGCGAGGTTCACGCAGTTCAAGTTGCGCAGTGTCGCTGGGGACGGGGCTGCGCTGTGCGCCATTGGCGGTGGCCTTCTCACGCGCTTGCTTCGCTGCTAGGGACTGCAAGTCGTAGACCTCGTACTTGGGGTTGCCGCCGCGGTCTCCCGCATCGGTGACAATAGCGTCAACAGTATTCGCGGGGGCCATCACAATGCCATTGCCATGGGTGTAGACGGTGTGACGGTTGATCCAGTCCGTCTGGTTACCAGTGAGAGCACTGGGATTGATTTCGCGAACTGCCACCACATAGTCGCGTAGCTGTCCATCGACCTGGTAGCGGTCAATAGAGAGAGTCTGCGGGAATCCGTAGAAAGACCGCAGCTGCTTGGACTGAGTAAACGCAGGCGACAGCACGTTCGGGTCGAGTAGCCGGATATTGGCAAGCGTTGAGGCAACACCTTTGCCACCCGGCTGTGGAACCGGAGCACTTTCCTTACCGAAGTTCGGCATCACCGTAAGGTTGTTATCCCCCAGGTTGTAGGCGAAACGGGTGGCCTGAATATTGCGTTCGATGAATTCCGCTTCTTTGTTGGCCTTGTTGGGTTTCACCGACAGCTGCTCCACCGCCCACGGCAAAATGCTGCCCACAGCAACGCCACCGATAAGCATGATGGCTGTTGCCAGTGCGGGGATACGCAGATCCCTAATAACGAAGCTGGTGAAGAACGCCACCGCACAGAACACGGCAATGACGGTGAGCAACAGCTTTGCCGACATGAGAACATTCGCAGACGTAAAGCCCGCACCGGTGATGGTCTGGTCTTTGAAGTTAATATCACCAGACAGTAACTCGTAGCGGTCAAGCCAGTAGCGTACACCCACCAGCAGGATGAGGATGCCGCCGAGGATGGCGATCTGTTGACGTGCTTTCTGTGCCAACACCACGCTGCCACGCTGCTTGCCCTGCCGCGGACGCAGTTCCAGCGAACCCTGGAAGTAGTGCAGGAAAATGTTGAGGATAACGCCAATAGCCACCAACGACACCAGCCATGTCACCAGTATGTTGAGGAAAGGTAGTTGGAAGGCGTAGAAGCCCAAATCGCGCCCAAACTGGGGGTCATTAACACCGAACGACTGAGCATTGAAAAAGACGCTGACCTGCTGCCACTTCATCTGTGCAGAAAAACCAAAGAAGATGCCCAACACTGCCGCGATAACGGAGAAAACGGGCTTGTGCTTACCCGAACCCATGCGTCGGTAAGAATCCAGCACGGGGTTAGGACGAGCCGGTGTCGTCGGTTTAGTCCGGTGGGCAAGCTCCATACACAGGTAAAGGATGACTGCCGAGAGTGCTCCGAAGATGAGGAAAAGCCCCAGACGGGTTCCCAGGATCGTTCCGAAAACACCGCCCTTAGCCAGGGAGTCGAACCACAGCCAGCCGGTGTACACACTGACCAGCGGGGGAACGATCACAAAGATACCGATAAGCACTGCCACCACAATGCCGACGGTCCTCAGCTGCTTCTTCTGCTTAGGGTTCAGAGGCTGCCGCTGGCGCGGTTGTGGAGGGCGCCGCTGCGGCTGCTGGAAACCACCAAAGCCAGGGAAGTTAAAGGCCATTACGTCTCCTCAAGACAACAACAATGCCTTAAGGATACGGGAAAAACAGGGTTCTGGCAGGAGTGCTACTGGCTGGCCTGGCAGCTCGGGGCAGGTTTACCGGCGCGCACCAACGCCAACGCATCAAGCGCACTCTGCAGGTTCGTCACCCGAATAAGCGTCAGCCCCTTCGGTACATCCGTCAGGGCTTCCCGACAATTCTGTGCAGGTACCAGGAAATAGCGGGCCCCAGCAGCACGAGCTCCCGCCAGCTTGTGGGTAATTCCACCAATAGGCCCCACCGTCCCGTCATAGTCCATGGTGCCAGTACCGGCGATGAACTTCCCACCAGTAAGAGAACCGGGGCTCAGCTTGTCGATAATCGCCAAGGTGAAGATAAGACCCGCGGAGGGACCACCCACATCCGCCAAGTTGATGTGCACTTGCACCTTGCCGGAAGGGGCACTGTAAATACCCACTCCCAACAGACCCCGATCCACAACATCGGGAGCACCACTCATCAGTGTGATGGGAAAAGTGAGGGGTTGACCATGCCGCAGCACCGACACCTGCACCGTCTGCCCCGCTGTGGTTCCTCGCAGCGCCGCATGCACATCCGTCGCCAGCGTGGTGACTTTGCCATTCACTGCCACAATCTGGTCTCCCGCCTGCAGCTTTCCTACTGCGGGACCCTTTTTCACCACTCCCCCCACATAGGTGGAGACCGGCAGGTGCAGATAGTGCAACGCAGCTGTGGCGGCGGCGTTCTCTGACTGCGTCATCTCCGCCGCTTGTTCCTGCTGCACCTGCTCCTGGCTCACCCCCGGAGGGTAAATAGCCGAGAGCGGCACCAGATTCCATTCCTTATGGAGACCAATCCGCACCATCTCGAAGAAATTCATACCCGACAGCACGTTCACCGTCGTCATGTTGAGGTGGCCATCGACCTGATCAAGCGGGGCACCCGTAATGTCAATAACCGGCACCAGCTTGCCCTTCCCGCCGGCCGCAGATGTGCTGCTAGTGGACCCACCACCCTCCCTTGGATTACTCGGGACACGAATATACCCCAAGGTGTTGAAGGTAGGGCCCGGCCCCATTGCCGCCACCGGCATCTTCACGAGCGTACCGAGCGCGAGAAACGCCAGCAGAAGGACGGTGATAATAACGGTTGACTTGGTCTTCGGTTTCACGATTGTCGAGCCTACCGTGCGGTACCGTCCTCCCCCACCTACCGTGGCAGAACTGCCTCCGCGAGAAAACCCCCATCCCCCCGTGACACCCACGATAGCAATTTCGTGCCCTCACTCCTCGAGCCCGGTACCCTGAAGATATGAGCGACAAGAACGACACTCCCACTGGTGGTTCCAATGCCAACGACCCACGCGGTAATGGCGACAATAACGACCCCATGGAATTTCTCCGCCGACTGCTAGGAGGCAAGCCCGGGGACGGCTCCGCCGGCGCCAACTCTGGTACGCCCGGCAATGGAGGAGCGTCTGGCAGCTTCAACCTTAACGACCTCGGAGGGTTCAGCTTCGGCTTCGGCCCCAACCCCGGTTCGTCCGCTGCTGACGGGGACACGCACTCCGCCGATGCCGCCGGCAACCAGGGCCGCGAAGGTGGTTTCATGTTCATGATGCAGCAGATGGGAGACTTCATCTC
The DNA here is from genome assembly GCA_018376445.1 of Mycobacteriales bacterium. Taxonomy (GTDB): domain Bacteria; phylum Actinomycetota; class Actinomycetes; order Mycobacteriales; family Mycobacteriaceae; genus Lawsonella. The sequence goes on along the minus strand of JAHABL010000001.1, from coordinate 266,841 downwards.
CGGCATCAGTAGCTCCTTCGGCAGAGGTCAGGACGGCGCCATCAATACTACAGCCGCTCGCAATGCCGCTATCCGCGCACTAGGTGCGGACCCCACCGTGCGTGATGGTCAACGCCGTGCTGTGGAGGACTCGGTGCAGCTCGCAGACCTGTGGTTGAACGAAGTGACCACCCTGCCATCCGGGGTGTCTCACGTCGAAACCTGGATTCCCCGTACCTGGGTGGAGAATTCTCTTCCCACCTGGGGGCGCCTCCTCTCCCCCGTGGTGGCACGAATGAACACCGCCGGCTTAGAGGGGCTCCCCGGCGACATTTCAGAGCAGATTGGGCAGTTCGCCGAAAGCATGGGGGGCATCATGAACATCATGAACGCCATCACCAGCTACATGTTCGGAACCCAACTTGGTGGCGCACTCGCCACCCTCTCCCAACAGATCACCTGCTCCTCCGAGATGGGTATCCCCCTGGACTCTGCTGGTACCGCCGCACTACTGCCGAACACTATCGCGCAGCTATCGGAGGACCTCGAACTTCCGCAGCGCGACGTCCTAGTCTTCCTCGCTGCCCGAGAAGCCGCCTACCAGCGGCTGTGGACGCACGTACCGTGGCTTGCCCCGCGCCTTTTGGGGGCCATCCAAGACCACGCCAATGGCATCGTGGTGGACTACTCCAACATCGAATCCGCCACGCATGAGATGGGCCTCGACCCTGAAGCACTCTCGGATCCGGAGAAACTGCAGGAAGCCATGAGCCAGATGCAGACCATCGAGCTCACCCCGGAAATTCACTACACCCACGAGAAAGCACTGCAGCGCCTCGAGACAATGCTTGCCCTCATCGAAGGGTGGGTCGACGTCGTAGTGCAGAACGCCATTGGGGACCGCATCCCCTCCACTCCCGCCTTGGCAGAGATGTGGCGGCGGCGGCGCGCCACCGCCAGCCAAGCAGAGGACGCACTCAAAGCCCATGCAGGGCTGGAATTGCGGCCACGCCGGGTGCGTGACGCCGTCACCCTATGGACTCGTATCACTGACGCCTGCGGGATGGAGAAGCGTGACGGCTGTTGGGCACACCCGGATTTGCTGCCGCGCGCCAGCGACCTCGATAACCCGGCCGCCTGTATCGACCGGCTGCTGGATGACAGCACCGACTCCTTCGAGGCGGATCTTGCCAAGCTGGAAGAGGAACTTCTCGGTGGAGACGACGGCGACAGCGACAACGGTGACACTACTCCCCGGCAGTAGCCCACAAGCGGCGCACAGACACTACTGCAGTTCGTAGCGGGAGGCCGCCTCGAGGTAGCCGCGTGCCCGCTCCGTCTTCGGGTAAAACGCCACCGCCTGCCAGAAGGCCTCGGTGTGCCCACCCGGTACCGTCAAGTGGCACAGTTCGTGGACGATCACATAGTCCAACACGTAGCGTGGCATGGTCGCTAACGCCGGATGCAGCCGGATAGTGCGTGTGCGATAGCTACAGCTTCCCCAGCGGGACGTGACGTCGCGACTCCACTCGACGGCTGCTGGTTGTGCCTTACCAGCGCAGTAGCGTTCGTCTAGCTGGTGCACATAAGCGGCGAGTTCTGCACCATTCATTGTTTGCTGGGCATGCTTACGACGCTGCTGTTTACGCAGTTTCTCCACCATACTTGCCACCGCGCGTTCTTCCGCTTGTGCGCTCAGGCGTTCCGGCACCATGACGATCACCCGGTCGCCTTCAATGCGGCCTGCAATGGTTTTGCGGCGACGGCTGGAGCGGCGGATCTCCACCTGTTGGGGAAAGGCCAGCTCATCAGGGTGGGTCATCTTTTCTGGAGACTTTTCTGGAGACACCTCATTTCCCTCACAAAGGTGGCTTTTACCTGGGATGTTAGGGAAAGGGCTGGTGTCGTGCATATCTCGAATGTACCGGGTAGCTTCCCTATCAGTGCAGTTGCCCTGCAATCATGTCGCTATGAGCATCCCCTTTGGCCCTCAGCTGCACCCCTACCTCACCGTTATCCAGTGTGCGCAACGCACACTTCAGGTGGGGCTTGTTCCCCAGGAAGCGGTACTGGTGACCGTCCCGGAAGAGTACCAACCGGAGGATGTGCAGTGGCTGCTGACACGCTGTGACGGTTCCCGGAACATGGATGAGCTGGTACGGCTATTTGGAACGGGACGGAACAAGGTGATGAGTCCCACTCATGTTACCCAGCTATTGAGGGAACTGGAGCGACTGGGGGTAGCGCATTTAGGTGAGACGAAGCACCGCCCCGCGATTCCTCGCATTTGTGTGTACGGTAAGGGCCAGTTGGCGACCCAGCTGCGACGTCTGCTGGCATTCGAGGATGTGCAGATGGTGGAGGAACGGGAGGCATGTACGCGGCAATGCACACTGGCGGTGTTGGCGGGCTCGATCGTTCCCGACCCGGTGGTGGTACGGGAGTTAATGGAGCGAAAACAGCCGTTTTTGGTGTGCACATTGGTGGACAACCGTGGGGTGGTGGGGCCACTGGTGGCACCGGGTGGTTTAGCGCGCTCCGCTCTACAACAGCTGGCGGGGCAGCTGGCACAGGTCCCGTTGGCGACTGGACTGCCTGCGCAGGTGGCCGCGCAGTTGATGCGTCAGGAGGGCCGCGCATCGCATGCGACGGTCTTGGCTACTGCGGCATTTGCAGTCCCGTTGATTGTGCAGCGAACGCAGTTGGGGGCTGCGGAAAAAGTGCTTCCCTACTATCAGCGGATGGTGGTGGCACCGGACGCCCAGCTGGTGACGCTGGTTTCAGCGAGCTAGAGAGTCTGCCAGTATTGGGTTAGAGGCTATCGGCTACCAGGCGGAGGAGATCTTCCCCATAGGTCTGCAGTTTGGCCTGCCCGATTCCGTGGATGCCGGACAGTTCCCCCAGTTCACGCGGGCTGTGAAGGGCCACCTCGATGAGGGTGCGGTCCGTAAACACCACGAAAGCGGGTTTGCCGATCTCCGCAGCGGTGGCTTTACGCCAGGCCACTAGCGCTTCAAAAAGCTCCTGTTGCCGGTAGGACATCGCCTCTAGAGCCTCCCGTTTCCATTGCTTCGAGGAGGTTACTGCACCTGCATGGCCTACTGTTCCACTGCGCGATGCTGACGGGCGTTGGGGGTTTCCCGTGATACGGCGGGGGTCTGTCCGCTTCGGTGGATCGATACTGTCGAGGAATCGGCAGCGTTGACGGGCCTTGCCGCCGGCTCGCCGGGCTGCACCCCACGTGAGAGTCAGCTGATAGCGGGCACGGGTGATGGCCACGTAGAGTAGCCGTCGTTCCTCTTCAAGAGCATCGGCGGGGGCATTGTCGTCAAACACGTAGCGGATGGGTAGTGTTCCTTCCACCAGCCCAACAACATAGACAGTGTCCCATTCCAACCCTTTCGCCGCATGAATGGAGGCGAGGGTGACACCCCGTACGGTGGGCGGTTGACGGTTGTCTGCCCGATCCTGCAACTCCCGCAGCAAACCGTCAAGCGTCAGGGAAGGGGCGGCGTCCGTAATATCCTCCACAAGAGTGACTAGAGCAGTGAGGGCCTGCCAGCGCTCCCGCGCCTGCTGGCCAGTGGGTTCCTCCGACGTGAGCCCTAAACTTTGAAGACTTGCCCGCACCAGTGTGACTAGGTGGGGACCGACCATCTCTGCCGGTAGATCAGTGCGGGTACCCAATCGCATCAGCTGGCGGTAGGCCTGCTGGATCTCTGTACGCTGGAAGAACCCTTCTCCACCACGTACTTGGTAGGGGATATGGCGTTCCTCGAGTGCCTGCTCAAAGAGTGCGGACTGGGCGTTGGTGCGGTAAAGGATGGCGATGTTCTCCGGCAGCTGGCCGGCTACGATATCAGCGGCGATGGCAGTTGCCACCTCTTCTGCTTCTTGGAAGTCATCATCGAAGCGGAGGATCTGCGGTGCACTTCCTCGCTGTTGTTGCCCGCGGAGCTGCATACTGGGTTGGGATACGTCACCTTTGGCGTCCGCGATCACCTTATTGGCGCAGCTGACGATCTCTGGGGTGGAACGGTAGTCACGCACCAAGGTGACGAACGTGGCGTGCGGGAAGCGTCGGCGGAAGCTCACTAGGAACTCCGGGGAGGCACCGTTGAAGGAGTAGATGGTTTGGTTGGGGTCACCCACGACAGTGAGGTCATCCCGCTCCCCTAGCCACCCGTCGAGAAGACGTTGTTGCAAGGGGGTGACGTCTTGGTATTCGTCCACGACGAAGCTACGGTAGCTGGCGCGAAATTCTTCTGCGATGCCAGGGAATTCGTCGAGAGCGGCGCTCATATAGAGCAGCAGATCATTGAAATCGAGGAGCATGCCGTCGCTACGCCGCTTTAACTCCTCGTAGCGGGCCATCACCTGCGCCACTGTGGCGGCATCTGCAGGGGGCTCCCGGTGGAGTCGGGCTACGCCTGCCTGGTACGTTTCTGCGTCAAGCAGCTCGGATTTAGCCCAATCGATTTCGGTGAGAAAGTCCCGGATCGCTTCTTTACTAGAGTCCGCCCCACAGTGGTCGGCGGCTCGCGCTACCACGCCGAAGCGGTCACGGTCGATGATCGACCATGGCACGTCCCCCATCATCTGCGGCCAAAAATAGCGAAGCTGGCGCAGTGCGGCAGAGTGGAAGGTGGAGGCCTGGACCTGCTGTCCCCCAAACTGTCCAACCCCCATGTGGGTGAGGCGCTCCCGCATCTCTCCGGCTGCCCGTTTGGTGAATGTGACGGCGAGAATATGCCGAGGGTTGACCTGCCCGTCGTGGATGAGACGGCTAATACGGTGAGTGATGGTGCGGGTTTTTCCGGTGCCAGCGCCGGCCAGAATGCATACGGGACCACGCGGCGCAAGGACGGCGAGATGTTGTTCGTCATCCAGCTGCATGGTCGTTCTCCTTTCTCGCCAACATGTCTCAGTGTAGAGACCGACTGTGACATTTCTAGCCTGCAAAAGCTAGCAACAGACTATAAAACGTGGTTTTCTGGAGTTATGAGTACTGTTGAAGCCCCTGAGGCCCCGAAAAACCTTGAAGACATCACCATCTACTCCGCGGCATGGTGCCCCCACTGCCAGCGTCTCAAGAAGCTCCTGGGTGAGCTCGACATTCCTTTCCACAACGTGGATGTTGACGAATATGAAGATACAGACGCCGTAGCCGCGTTCGTGGAAAGCGTGAACGACGGAAATCGGATTATCCCCACCGTTCTTTTCTCCGATGGCACCACTATGACCAATCCGCGCGCCACCAAGGTCCGCGACAAGCTCAAAGAGCTAAAGGATAACGCCTAACATCGATAGGCTATGCTGCAGCTAAGGTACCCCGCAGCCCCTCTATGACCCTACCGGTCAGTGCTCGTCCCTGCCGGCCCCCGCTGCGCTTGTCCTACCCGACCAAACATGATGCCCCACCTGCAGGTGGGGCATCACTGTAGATTAGACAGCGCGTGTCATAGAAGGCAGCGCACGTTATCGGCAGTGGATCTCAGACGTCTTCGTGTAGGGTGCCCGGTGTAGCACGCACCTGAACAGGCTAGCCGATGACAATGGGGTTCGTGTTCTCCGTCATGATGGCGGGTTGAGTCATTCGCACGTAGAGCAACCGGTCCCCAATTTCCAGCGTGTCAACCCCTGGATTGTTAACGCGATAGAGCTTGCCGTGCCGCACCACACCCAGCACCAAATCTTTCAGGTGCCGTGGCGAACCACCCAGTTCAGATTCTTCCACCGGCCGTTCGGAAACAGAGAAGCCTTCCTCCGGGGACAGAAGATCCTCAGCAAGACTCACGACAGAGGGGGTGACGGTGGCGAGGCCGAGCAGACGACCAGTGGTTTCCGCGGAAACCACCACAGAATCAGCACCGGACTGCTCAATAAGGTGGGCGTTTTCAGATTCGCGGATAGAGGCGACAATGGTAGCCCGCGGGTTCAATTCGCGTGCCGATAGTGTGACGAGGACAGCTGTATCGTCTTTGTTCGTGGCGACGATAATCGATTTCGCACGGGGCGCCCCGGCAAGTTTGAGGACGTCCGCCTTCGTTCCGGAGCCATGTACAGTGACCAGCCCCTTTAAAGCGGCAAGGTCGAGGGCAGACTGGTCGGTATCGACAACGACAATGTCGCTGGGAGGAACATCGTCGGCTAGCATAGCAGCGACCGCGGACCGACCTTTGGTGCCATAGCCGACGACGACGGTGTGGTTACGCAAGGTGGACCTCCAGCGTTGGATTCGAAAGGCTTGGCGGGAACGTTCCGTGAGAGCCTGCAGCGTCGTTCCAATCATGACGATGAGGAAGAAGACGCGGAGAGGGGTAATGAGGATGACGTTCGCAAGTCGAGCTGATTGGGTGACAGGGGTGATATCACCGTAGCCAGTGGTGGTGAGAGTGACAGTGGCGTAGTAGATACAATCCACCAGAGTCATACCGTTGGCTGGGTCATTATTGTCCTGGTAGCCAGACCGTTCAGCGTAGGTAATAATAACGGCCAGAATGAGGGCGCCAATGGCCCAGAGGACACGGACGGCGATCTGTCGCCAAGGGCTGGATTCGAGGAGTGGTACCCGTACGACACCAACGAGGGCGTAGTCTGGGCGGTTATCGAGGCGGGATTCTGGAGAGATGAGACTGCGCAGACTCTTCCCGATCCGACGGCTCACTGCCACGGGATCCTCCTTCCTCGGCAGCTGTGTGGCGGCAGGTTCACGAGAGACTCGGGACCCGTCACCCTTTTCCAGTATGGCAGGTGCGGCGCGGGGGCGCCTATGGCTGAACTCTAGCCGTTGCCAGCGATTCCTTCCACTGAATCGCCAGTGGATGTGGTGAGGTCATCGATGAGTCGCTCCAACTCGACCGAGTCGGCGAGCTCATCTAGCCAAAGAGTGTAGTCGTGCGCAACATAGTAGAACGCGGCACGGATGTTCTCTAACGGTAGAGCAGGTTGACCGTGTTCGGCTCGCTGTACATTGATAATGCGGTGAAAGGCAATACGGTAGGTGGCAAGCTGTAGTGCTTTGGTGGTGCGGTCGCGGGCAGTACGAGGGATAGTGCCTGTCTTCCAGTCCACCACCGTGTAGTGGTCGGCGTCGTCGCGGAATACGGCATCGATGCGGCCATTAATGACGACGCTACCGAGGGAGACGTCGAACGGCACTTCCACCATGGACGTGGTGCGTTCCGCCCAGCTGGAGGCGGCGAAGGTATCTTTGAGACGCGTCAACGACACTGGTTCGGCAATGTCGTCGCGCGCATCCATAATGTCCTCGAGGTCGACCAGGGAGCCAAGGTCACCCGAAAGATGGTGCTCCACCCACGTGTGGAAGTCGGTGCCGCGACGGGCATAACGATTGGGTTTAAAGGGAATGGGACGGCGGAGACGGCGAGCGAAATCCTCTGGATCTTCCCGTAGCGCCACGATTTGGCTAGCCGTCAGCCGGGTAGGAAGGGTGACGGTGCGGGCTGTTGGATCGTCTCCTGCTTGCTGACGCAGGTATTCGGCGAGGAGAACGTCGGTGTCTTGGGAGAGTGCCCACTCGGCATCGGATGCGGGAGGTGGGCTGGTGTGCTCGCTCCCTTCGCTGGCCTGCGCGCTCTCGACTGCCTGCTGGAGAGCGGCGTGTACCTGGCGAATGTGAGGGCTGTCGGCGAGATGGTCGACGGGCCAGGTAGCGCGGGCGTTACGGGCGGCGAGGGGGTGGAAGGCTGGGTCGGGAACGAGCTCTCCTTTCGGAGTGGTGATGCAGTTCGCTGGCGCGGCAGCCCAGTAGGGGTGGATGGTGATAGTCCCCCCGTGGTGGGTGGTGACGACGTGTGGCGGGGTGGGTTCTGTCTGGTCGTCATAGCTGACTAGGGGGAAAATGTCGGCGTCCGCACCGTGGTCGACGGCCATGGTTTCGGCCCACTGGTAGGCGTCGCGAAGATACTCGGAGGGTTCATGAAAGGTGATGTCGTGGTACGACCAGCCATGTCCAGTGAGCAACAGGGAGCGTTCAGTACGGGTAACACCGACGTACATGAGGCGAAGTTTCTCCTCCAGCTCTATGGCTTTGAGTTCGGTGAGGTGCTCGGTGAGCTGTTGCCAGTATTCGCTGCGGTCGTTGGCGTCTGCTGCGATAAAAGTGGGCATACCAGAAGGGAGTTCAGCTCCGGGGAGCAGTACAGCAGTGTCCCCACGGAGGTTAGCGGGGAGCTCAGCGGCGGTTTTCACCCAGTTGGTGCGGCTGCGGGCGGGTGGAAATTCACGCTGGGAGAGGTTCGGGATGGCGACACATTCCCATTCCAGTCCTTTCGCCCCAAAGATGGTGATGATTTGGACGCAGTTGCGGCGAACGGTGACGGTACCGGGAGCGAGACCGCCTTCGGATTCAGCAGCTTGTTGGAGGTATGCAAGTAGGGCGCCAAGGCTGGGATTGGCGCCGCGGCAGAAGGAGGCGACGGCATCGGCGAAGGCATCGAGGTGGTGGCGTCCAGTAAGGTGCCCAGCTCCGGGATCGAGGCGAGCTTCGGCTTCAACGTCTACTCCAATAATGCGCTCGACTTCCGCAATCAGTTCGGGAAGTGGTTGGCCGAGGCGTTTGCGAAGGTGCCGGACGTCGGCACGGAGCTGCTGAAGCCGGGCGTATCCGGCAAGTGAGTAGCGGTCTGCCGGACCGGGGTCGTCAATGGCATCGGCGAGCCCTACTTGGGCGGCGGCATCCTGCGGGAGTGCGTCCTGCAACATGGCAAGCAGATTATCGAGCGTGGTGGGGTCGGTGTCTTCAGCGGGGTCGAGATCTCCGCGGAGTTCGCGGGCACGTCCCCAGAGGGCGCGGAGGTCACTGGCACCGAGATTGAGGCGGGGACCGGTGAGTATGCGGAGGGCGGCGCCACCGTCGAGGGGGTCCGCAATGATGCGGAGCATGGCCCACACATCTTGTACCTCGGGGATGGAGAGGAGACCGCCAATGTTGACGATTTCGGCAGGGACGCCTGCTGCTTCGAGTGCTTGCGCCATGGGGAGGGAGTCTCGGTTGCGGGTGACGAGTACGGCACTAGTGGGTGGTAGTTCTCCGCGTGCAGCGGCCGCATCGAATTGGCTACGGAAGTAGCGGGCGATCCAGGTGTATTCGTCTTCGGCACTGCCGAAATAGCGGCAGTGGATGTCGGCTTCTGCTGCGTGGGGTGCAGGCCGTAGGTCGGGGACGACGATGGCGTTGCGGGTGGCAGCGCTGAGCCGGTGAGTGTAGGTGCTTGCCAGGCTGAGGATGTCGCCGGGGTTGCGCCAGCTGGTGAGGAGATAGCTGACGGGGGCGGGCTGTGCGGTGGGGGTGTCGGTGGTGACGGCTGGGAAATCGGTGCGGAAATGGGCCAGGTTGGTGGCGGAGGCGCCGCGCCATCCGTAGATGGATTGCATAGGGTCGCCAACTGCAGTGACGCTGAGAGTGGGGTCTTGGCCGTTTCCGAATAGAGAGAGGAGGAAGACGCGCTGCGCATAGCCGGTGTCTTGGTATTCGTCGAGGAGGACTACCCGGTAGCGGGCGCGTTCAGAGTGGCCGACCTGCGGATGGGTGAGGGCGAGTTCGGCGGCGTAGGCCATTTGTTGGCCGAAGTCGAGGTAGCCCATCTCGCGCATACGGTTATCGAAGAGATCGATGAGGTCGAGTAGCTGGTCTCGGTAGTCGCACACGCTGAGGAAGTCGCGCATGTCTTTGGAGAGGTCGGAGCGAGCTCGCTTCGCTTTGGGAAGATCGGTGAGGCCTTCACGAAGGCAACGGTTTTCGGCGCGAACCGTGGCGGAGTCCACCATATGGTTGGCCATTTCACCGCGGAGACCAAGCAGGTCGTTGACGACGCTGGAGGTGGTTCGTTCGACGGCGAAGGGATGCGGCCACTGGGAAACCAGGCGGACGGCTTCTTCGGAGAGTTCAGCGGCGTTGACGATAGTGGCGGTGGTTTCCACGGGAAGGAGAAGCCCGTAGCTGCGCAGAATCGTGCCAGCGTAGGAGTCGTAGGTGGCGGTGTCCGGGTCACTGGTGTGGATGGCGTGGCGGATCTGGTCTGCTTCGGGGCCGGTGAAGTCGGGGCTGGCGGCGAGCCGTTGGAGCCGCTGGCGGATACGTTGTCCGAGCTGCTGCGCGGCTTTTCGAGTAAAGGTGAGTCCGAGGATCTGGTCGGGACGCACGTAGCCGTTGGCGACAAGCCACACTACTCGAGCCGCCATCGTCTCGGTTTTTCCTGCTCCTGCGCCGGCGATGACGAGGAGGGGGCCAGGAGGAGCGGAGATGACGTCAGCTTGCTCGTCGGTGGGGGAGAATTTCTGGCCGAGGAGGCGGGCGATATCAGCGGGTGTGTAGCGCATCCTAGGCCTTTCTAGTGAGGACGGATTGGGACTGGAGGGGGCAGGACTCGCGCACTGCACACTGTGCACAGTGGTCATTACGGCAGGCCTGGAAGGTGGGCCCGCTGGTGGCACTGGCGGCGGTTTGGAGGGCGAGACGCCAAAGTTTCTGTTGTTCGGCATCGAAGCTGTGTTGTTCTCGTTCCCCCAGTGTGCCGCCGCGGGGTCGTAGATAGACCAGTTTGGCTTTGGCGACGGGGCCTTTGGTGGCGGAGACAGCGAGTTGGTAGAGCGCTAGCTGGGCATTGTCTGCGGTGGCGGCTTTGGAGGGGAGTGTCTTACCGGTTTTGAAGTCGACAATGACGTAGTGTCCGGCATCGGTACGCTCCAGCCGGTCAATACGGCCTTTGACGCGAACAGGTATAGTGCTGGCATCAACTGCGGCGAGATCAGCGGCGCTAATACCGTAGTCGGCCAGGTCTGCGGCGGTGAAGATATGGTCCACTCCCACTTCCAGCCCGTCGAGGGTGAACGTGGCGCTTTCGGTAGCGTTCCAGGTGGCGTAATTGGCGAGGGCTTCTTCGGCGCGAGTTTTTTCCTGGTCGGCGAGCCACGCTGCATCAATGCCAAGAGCTGGCCAGGATTCATCGAGGGCCGTGCGAAGATCCGCCTCCGCTACCCCACTGGCAGAAGCTTGAGTGAGGGCGTGGATGAGGGTGCCGAATTGAGCTGCCAGCCCGGGAGCAGTGTCACCCCCATTACGGCTCAGGAACCAGCGGAGGGGGCACTCTTGGAGAGTTTCGAAGGCAGAAGGGCTGAGAGTAACGGGGCGCGGTTCGAGAGGCGTCACAGATTGGGGGCTTGTATCGGAGGTGGCGTGAGGAGTGGTGAGAGTCCACAGAGGGTCGTCTGAGGTGATCCCGTCCACTCCCCACCAGTTGAGGGCTCCGGGAACGCCTGCTTGTGCGAGTCTGACCAGCTGGTGGAAGGCCTGCTGTTGGTAGCTATCCCACTCTTCCGGTGGAATGGTGGGGAAAGGGGCGGTAGCGCACACAATGGAGCGTAGTCGAGCAACCATGGTAGGCATCGATAGCACACAGGGGACGGTGGAGGTGATGGTGGGGAGGTTGGAGTCCTCGTCGGCGCGCAGGTGGGGAGGAACGATTACCTCGGCCACGTCTTCGAGAAAGCGGCTGGGGGTGAGTGTGTCGGCACCACCACCTGATACGGCGGTGAGGACGAGACTCCGGCGGGCGCGCGAGAGAGCGACGTAGAGGAGGCGACGTTCGTCGGCGAGCTGGGGAGCGCGTCGCGAGACAATGGCGTCGGGGGCGACTCCGGCGATGCGGTCAAGCAACTCGTTGAGCTTCAGTAAGGACCCGCGTACCGCGAGGGTGGGCCATTCATCTTCTTGGATGCCGGGCACGATGACGGTATCCCATTCTCGTCCTGCCGCCGAAGTGGCGGAGATGATGGTGACGGCATCGGTGGTGTGGAGGCTGCGAATACGGGGCAGGGAGGGGAGTTCTTGTTCGCGGATATAGCGCACAAAGCTGGCGACAGTACCGGTGGGGATGCGGTCGACGTAGTCGCTGGCTGCATCGAAGAGTGCCATCATGGCGTCCAGGTTACGGTCGGCTTGGGCTCCGGCAACTCCTCCGCGCAGGCTGGCTACTCGCCAGCTATCAGCGAGTCCGGTAGCATTCCAAGCTTCCCAGAGGACTTCTTCTACGGTGCCGTGGTGTTGGACGGCCCGCCAGGCAGCATCAACTACTGTGTGTACCTGTTGGAGAGGTTTGGACTCAAAATCGGTGAGGCCAGCTTCGATCGTGCTGAGCGGGATGTCCGAGGAGTGCTCGGCGTAATAGGTGTCGCGTGCGGTAGGCGAGAGAAGGAGAGTGAGGAGGAGACCGGAATCTCGGCGACCGCCTCGGGCGAGTTCAGTGCGACGCAGCCCGCGACGCAAGCTTCGTACGTCTGCGGGATCTGCGCGGCCGACTACACCGGTGAGGAGTTTTTCTGCAACGTCACTATCGCAGGCACCGGAGACCGCTTCGAGCACCGCCAGAATGCCATCTGCGGCGTACTGTTCGGTCAGAGGCAGGTCGGCAGCATCGGTGCGAAGGGGAACGCCAGCAGCTGCCAAAGCCCGGCGTAGAGAGGGCAGATGGGGCCCCACACTACGGCAGATGATTGCGATGTCGCTCCAGGGAACATTGTCGATGAGATGGGCTCGCCGCACCACGTCTGCCACAGTGGCTGCTTCCGCAGCAATACTTTCCGTGAGGTGGATCGTCGGGGCGGGTGCCGCGGTGCCGCTCCGGGCGGCGGTGAGCTCACGCCACTGTTGGCTGTTGTCGGGGAGGCGGCTGCCCGTCACTCGCACGACCTCTGCGTTGCGGGGGGTAAGCCGGTAGCTGGAGCTCAAGACGATACGGTGGCTGCTGCCTAGGGGGGCGAGGTTGTGGAAGTAGCTGGAGTCGGCTCCGCGGAAGCGGAATACCATCTGGTCGGGGTCTCCGGCCAGTACGGTGAGCTGTGCCCCGCCGCGGATGGTGTCAATGAGTTCCGCCATTTGGGGGTCGAGGTGGTGGGCGTCGTCAACGAGGAGTAGTTTGAGGCGCTGTCGTTCTCTCGCCAGGATGTCTGGGTGGGTGGCGAGCCCTTCTAGTACCGCGCCTACCAGTTCAGCGGCGTCGAGTGCCGGACTAATTTCCTCTTCTCGTGCTGCGCCCACACTGGCGCGGAGAAGTTGGATACGCTCAAAGTCGGTGGCGAACTGCCCGGCGGCAACCCACGCGGGTTCGCCGGCGTCCTCGCCGAGGGCGCGTAGTGCAGCTCCGTCTAATCCCCGTTCGGCGGCGCGGGAGATGAGGTCGCGGAGTTCGCGGGCGAAACCGACGGTAGTGAGGGCGGGGCGGATCCACTCCGGCCAGAGGTTGGTCTCATCTTCGGCGATGGTCTCGAGCATTTCTCGGTAGATCACATCTTTTTCTGCGCCGGTGAGGAGTTTCGGAGCTGGTGCACCTTCCGCTGCAGCAATGCGGGCAAGCAGGCTGTAGGCGTAGCTATGGACGGTGCGAATGAGGGGTTGCTGAGAAGCGAGACCGTCACTTCCCACCAGCTGGGTAGCAACTTCTTCAGAGAGTGTTGCGGCAGCTCGTTTCGACTGGGTGAGGAGAAGCACCGCATCGGAGCTGTGCTCGGGCTGCCGACAGTAGGCGCAGGCGAGGTCGATGAGGAGGGAGGTCTTTCCAGTTCCGGGCCCGCCCACCACTTGGTAGGGGACAGGATCGGTGATGGGTGCACCGGTAGTCGTAAACAGCGTAGCAGCAGCACCGGTCCACTGACGCGCGGTGTGATGCTCCCCTGTGGGGGGACGGAGCAGCGTCACATGGAGGGCATCATCGGAGAGGGGGGCTGGTTCCGTCATGCTGCTAGTCGATCATACTGCTGTAACATTTGTGGGCACTGCACAACCTGCACGGACACTCAGTGATGTTCTGGGGAAGTGGCGTCCTCCCCCGTCTGGAGCTCTGGATCTGCTGAGGCAGAGCTGTCTGGGGCTCCCTCCCATGCATCGCCAACCTCGGGAAATTCTGCGGTGTCTTCCCAAGAGGTGGGTTCTGGAGAGACGTCCAGGTGCGCGCTGGAGTCCGCGCCTTCATCGACGGTGATCTCCGCAGCAGGCGGTTCGGTAGACGGCACAACCGCCGGCTCTACCGACGTGCTGTTAGCCACGAAGTCTGCAATCACCACGCCCGTGTGGAGCAGCTTGTCGTAGGCGCTCGCGGCGGAATGACGGTGCACAAGGTGCAGGCCCAACCGGAACAGATACGCTCGCAAAAGCTGTTGGGGCCATTCGGACAGGTGGCGCCAGCGCTGTGGCAAGTCGGCATCTGCTCCCGCCCAATTCAGGGCATCCACCACTATGACTCCCGCAGCCCAAGCCGGGTTGTGCCAGTAGGGCACAATATCGGGGACCAGTGGGGCACTTCCTGGCTCAAACAGTGTTCCAAACAGCATGTCTCCGTGGACAACTTGGGCAGGAGCGTGGACATCTTCTCGTAAGTCTGCAAACTGCTGGTAAAGCTCCACCCCTGCGGCAATATCAGCCCGCAGGCCGCCGTCAACTCCAGTTCCGTGCGGCAGATAGTCCCGCAGTAGTTCCAGCCCGGCAGGGTGGAAAGCGGCCCGGTCGGCCATGCTGAAGTAGTCTGCCTCCGTCCAAGGGGAGGCAGGAGCACCGACGAGGAAGCGTGGACGCTCCTGGGGGGCGAGGGCGTCGTGCAGGCGGAGAGACGTGGCGATCACCTCATCGGGGCGATTCTGCAGAACTCCGGGGCCATAGTGGTCAGCCCGCCAGTCCCCCACAATTGTGCGACCGTCAGTAGCACGGAACGGCCTGGCGATGCGGATTCCGGAGGGGTCGAGGGTGTCGCGGACGCGGGCGGACCAGGTGGCCCGGGCACGGTCCGCCACTGGGGTTAGCACGATGGGGCCAGCGAGCACGCCTCCACCCCAGCCGCGAGGGGCGGGGCTTAGATGCGGATCACGCAAACCAAAAGCGTTGAGGACATTCGGAGAGGGCTGCAGCATACTCACGTCTTTATCCTACGTGTCGGAGGCGGGTTGTGGCCGGACGAAACCCGGCGAGACCGTCTACCTATCAGGGCGAAGTGCGATTTCTCGAATACGCATCTGCATCGCGTCATAATACAACACGCGCCCCAGCAGATTATCGCCCTGTCCGAGGAGGAGCTTCACGGCTTCTGTCGCCATGAAGCCACCGATAGTACAGCAGAGCGCCCCCATGATGCCGGCACCGGGCTCCCGAGAAGGTGCATCGGCGGAGGGTTCCTGGGGATACAAATCTCGTAAGGTGACGGCACGGGCTGGATCGGGGCATTGCTCCCAAAAACTCGTCACTTGGCCGCGCCAGTGCAAAACTGAGCCCATCACCTCCGGTACTCCCAGCTGTCGGGCAAGGTCGTTGATGAGGTAGCGGGTGGCAAAGTTATCGGTGGCATCCACCACCAGATCCCAGTCGGTTCCAAATTGGGCAAAGTCGCCGGCGTGGAGACGAACCGGGAAGGGGATGACGTTTACCCCCGGGTTGACTCCCCGCATACGCCGGGCAGCCGACTCTACCTTTTGCTCCCCCACAGTGGCGGTGGAGTGGATCACTTGCCGCTGCAAATTGGAAAGATCCACGACATCATCATCAACGATGCCGATGGTGCCCACGCCAGCTGCTGCCAGATAGAGCAATACGGGAGAGCCCAAACCACCGGCTCCGATAACAAGCACCCGAGCGGCGGAGAGGCGACGCTGCCCCTCCTCCCCTACACCGGGTAGGTTGAGATGCCGGGCGTAGCGCCCTTCCTGATCTGCGGTGAGTGGGGTTCCCACTGGGGCCAGGGGGGCGAGGGGAACGCGGCTAGGGGGTACCGGGCGAGGAGTCATGTCTCCAGCATAGAAGTCGGACAGGGACCCGTCACCGGTCTTGCGACTATTACTCGTGGTGAGGAAAAAGCCTTAGGGTGTTTCGGAAACGGGAAGCTCTGGAAGTGTAGCGGCAACGACGTTTTCCGGATTAGGCCAGGGATTGGGCTGACAGGTGAAGCTGGCGGAGAATCCGGGAGCTCTGGAGAGACTCGGCTCGAGTTTCGCAACGATCGTATTGCGGAGGGTGAGAGTTTGCTGCATCATCACCGGGGCAGTGCCATTGGCAGCTCCACATACTTCGTGTCCGAACCCTAACCCATGTCCTAGCTCATGGTTGATGACGTAGTAGCGGTAGCCGGCGAGGTCGTGGGGGAAGGTGGCGGCTCCCCGGACAAAGCGTGCCATGTTGATGACGACTCGGCGTGTCTGCGAGGACCAGCAGGAGGTTTCCACGGGAAGACTGTAACCACACAGTTTGCGGGTCGTCAGCGGGGTGGCAAGGGTGAAGTGGAGGGCAGTTTTGCGAAGGCCAGCCCCTACTCCAGTGGGCTCTTTCTGGAGGGCAGCGAGACCTGCCGTGTCGAACTGGTGGAAGCTACGACGTCCACCGCTCACCCAACCGCGGGGATCCCCTAAGGCCGAATGCACCCACCACGCGAAAACATCGCGGCCACCGATGTGGCTGGTGTTGATACCGCCCTCGATGTCGATAGTGTAGGGGATGGTGACTGCCCCAAGAGTGGCGGCAGCAACAGCATCTGCCACCGAGTTAGGGGCTCCCTGCCCTGGTGTGGCTGCGGCGCTTGCTTCCATACTGGGGGCGACGTGCAGTGGGTCGGTGACAAACTCTCCGGTGCCACGCTCGGTATAGGGGCCGCCCGCGGGGAGGGATGCGGCATCAACGATGGCTGCGAGGGCGGGGTCGGACAGGTGGGTGGCTGAATGGCCATTGGACTGTTCTACGATGGCCGGCTGGTGGCCGCTGGTGGCAGTATTGTGTGTGGACTGTACGGCTTGGACAATGCCCACGATGATGATGACCACGGCGAGGAGTGCCATGAGCATGCCGCCAACCAGCCATGCTCCACTCCTCTTCGCCTGTGCGGAGGCGGTGGTTGTGGAGCTTGTGGAGTGCGGGGAGGGGTGTTGTGGAGCCACGGGACATCCTTTTAATTTGAACCGAGTTCACTTCTCACCTGGCCACCCTCCGGTAAGGTGCGAAGTAGCGGAGACGGTTACGACTGTATCTGTGGAGCGGGCTGCCAGGTCGTTGGCTGACGAGGAGGTACGGAGTGAACACCACGTCTACTAGTCGAGTGTCGCGAGAAGAACGGCGCGAGGCAATTTTGGACGCGGCGCGTCGCCATTTTGTCTCCAACGGATACCACGGAACCGGTATGGATGATGTGGCCAGCACACTGGGGCTCAGTAAGCCCATCGTCTACCAGTATTTTTCCTCCAAACACGATCTTTATTTGGCGGTGCTGGAAAAAGCGGGGGAAAATTTGGAGGAGACCATCGGCGCGGTGCTCAACCAACCGGGCCGTAATCGTGACATAGTGCAGGCGTCGGTGCGTGCCTTCTTTGAGTTCGTCGCCGATGACATGCAGTATTATCGGCTGCTGTTCGACTCCGACATGCTCGATGATGTGGATGCTGCGGAGCGGGTTGAGGAGGTGACGTCTGCCGTCGTGGAACGTATCGCGAACCATATTTCGAGCGACACGGGGCTCGCCGCACCACATGCGCAAGTGCTGGCAAGTTCAGTGGTGGGAGCGAGTGAGTCGGCAGCGAAGGCGTGGTTGCGGACGTCTCAGAGTGAGCTGGATATCGACACAGCCTCTGACCTCATTGCGGGAATGATGTGGAGCGGCCTACGCGCTCTACCAGCACAGTCGTAGCGCACTGCCGCGGAGTAAACCCCCACCATAATGTGCCAGCTGCGGTGATGGGAAGGGCACCTAACACTACGGGGCTGTTACTGTCGCTGATGCTAGTTGGCGAAGCCGACTTTACGGCCTTCTTCAGCGGAGACTTCCGCGGCGACAATCTTGGAGGCAGCAACGACATATTGGTGCTTTTTCACGTCAGTAAACTCCAGGACACCTGCCTGGGAGGCGAGGGCATCCTTCACCTGTGCGAGCACTGCTGCACCATCGTCCACCTGGGCAGAAATCTGGACGGGAGAGTCCTGCAGGGTGATTTTGACGGTGACGGCCATGGGTTCCTCCTCGGTGGGTGCAGGATGGCAGGGTGCCAGTCTGCGGGGTTCTCTTCTGCCAGTGTACGCATCGCCTTCCAGGTCTGCACTTCTCCTTTGCTAGACTTGAGGCACGCCGCCTGTTGAGTCAGGTTGTGTAGAAAGAAATGTGCGCGGCCTTCCATGCTTGTGGATATCTCTCCGCAAGTCGGCAGCTGAGGCAGTTCCCGGTGTTTGTCCCGCTCTGGGCGCAAGAGGAGCGCGAGAGACGGTGATGGTGCTTCCATCATGAGCATCCCATCGTCAGTACCGTGCGGAACGCTTCCCCTCCCTTCTGGACGCGCGTGCCGATAGTTTTCGCGGAAAGCGAGGCGCCTGTTATGGCCCACCCCTCCAACTTTGTAGAGTCTCAGCAGCACGATTCCGAACTGGATATGAATGTCCAGACGACGGTGCTGGATGATGGTGCAACGAGCACCGCTAACTCCCCCACTTTCGCCGCTTTGGGCGTCCATCCCGCTATTGTGGAGGCTCTGGCGGAAAAGGGTATTGAACACACCTTTGCGATCCAGGAGCTCACCCTTCCGCTGGCCATGGCGGGGCAGGATCTCATTGGTCAAGCCCGTACTGGAATGGGCAAAACGTATGGTTTTGGGGTGCCGCTGCTGCATCGTTTGGTGATGTCACCTGATCGTCCGCTTGACGGCACACCCCGCGCCTTAGTGGTCGTTCCTACTCGTGAGCTGTGCCTGCAGGTGGAGGAGGACCTTGCACAGGCTGCTCACACCCTACAGGTGCAGGAACGGACGGAGGATGGCGACGAGACCGGCCGGGTACGTCCCCTGTCAGTTTTAGCGGTCTATGGTGGCACCCCCTACGAGCCGCAGATCAAGGCCCTGCACGAGGGGGTTGATCTGGTGGTGGGTACCCCCGGCCGATTGATGGATCTTGCCCAGCAGCATCACCTTATCCTTGGCAAGGTGTCAGTGCTGGTCCTGGATGAGGCCGATGAAATGCTGGATTTGGGCTTCCTTCCCGATATGGAGAAGATCCTCAGCATGGTGCCGGAGGATCGGCAGACGATGCTTTTCTCTGCCACGATGCCGGGGCCGATCATTCGGCTTTCGCGCTCCTTCTTGCGCCAGCCCACCCATATTCGGGCTGAGTCGGTGAATGCCTCTGCCACACATGAGAACACCGCCCAGTTTGTGTATCGCGCCCACGCCCTTAACAAGACGGAGATGGTCGCCCGTATTCTGCAAGCCGAGGGGCGTGGTAAGACGATGCTCTTTACCCGGACTAAGCGCACCGCCCAGAAGTTGGCGGAGGAACTTGCGGAGCGCGGTTTCCGGGTCGCTACCGTCCACGGCGATTTGGGCCAGGTGGCCCGGGAAAAAGCTCTTGATGCATTCCGGGACGGCACCGTGGATGTGCTGGTGGCTACCGATGTGGCGGCCCGCGGTATTGACGTTGATGATGTCACCCACGTTATTAACTACCAATGCCCAGAGGATGACAAGACATATGTCCACCGCATTGGCCGTACCGGCCGTGCGGGCAACTCTGGTGTTGCTGTTACGTTGGTGGACTGGGATGACATTCCTCGCTGGATGCTCATCGACAAGGCCCTAGATTTGGGGAAGGGTGAGCCGGAGGAGACCTACCACACCTCCGAGCACCTTTACTCCGACCTCGGGATTGATCCCGACGTGAAGGGCGAAGTAGGCCCCGCACAGGAGCTCATTGGGGTGCCCACGCGGCGCCGGAGCCGAGCCCGGGATGGCCAGGGCGGCCGCGGTGGAGAGCGCGGTAAGCGCAATGGTGAGCGCCGCGAGGTGCGGGGTCGTGCCCGCCAGCGGAAGGATGCGCAGGACGGTGACGGCGAGGAGCGCCGCGAGGTGCGGGGTCGTGCCCGCCAGCGGAAGCGCACTCGTGCTGGCGCCACCCAGGGGGCGGAGATGCAGCAGGCTGTTCCTCCCGAGGCCCACAAGGCTACTGCCAAGGATTCTGTGGATAAGAATGCCTCTGCTAGTTCCGCCAAAGAGACTGGCGCGCAGCAGGGCCAAGGTTCCCAGCGGCGTCGGCGCCGCCGCCGCCGTACCCAGCATTCCTCCGCTGAGTAGGAGGCCAGGATGGCCGCCCAGCATGCTTCTGCTTCTCCTCGCCTGCGCCGCCAGTCCCGCCCTGTGCGGGTAGCGGCGGAACGCTATACCGTTCGCGATGTCGTTGCGGTGGCTCTCATAATAGTGGCAGTTGTCGTGTTGGCGGCGGTCACGTGGGTGACGGGAGGCCGGTCCCACGCCGTTCTCGCCCGTGGCGGGCAAGTACAGAGTGGTGCTCCTATTACGCGTGAACCAACTGGGCTGGTCGTGGTGTGGCGGGCCCCATCTCCGGTGACCGCCACTCGGCTGGTGCGCGGTCCGCTCACCGCTGGCCCGGTGGTGCTGACGGGCACGTTTGAGGCTGTTACTGCGCGCAGTCCGATGACGGGCGAGATGGTGTGGGAGTACCGGCGTGGTATTCCTTTGTGTGCGCTGGAAGCCGCGTGGGGCGGGGCGGTTACTGTCTGGGACTTCCCTGGTGGGTGCGGCGATGTCATGCTTATTAAGGGCGATGGCGGGCGGTATGGACCCTCTCGGTCTGGTTTTGCAGCTGGTCCACGTCGGATTGTGACCGGCGGACAACATATTCTTTCCTATGGACCGCACCAGGTGGAGTCCTGGCGCGCTGATTTGGTGCGAACGATGCTGGTGGGTCCCAGCGAAACTCCCTTGGAACCAGATCAAGCACAGCAGCCGGTGTGTGACGTCGTGGATGCTACCGAGAATGATGACACGGTGGGTGTGCTGCGGCGGTGTCCTGGCGATGCATCCCTGCGATTCACCTTCTTTAACGCTGTTCCGAAGGAGGATGTCACTCCTGAACTAGAGGGGAGCTGGTTGACGGGTGCGCACCATGGAGCGGTGCTGGAAGTCACTGATTCTCGAGCTTTGCTCTATTTAGCCGAACCTACCCCACGTTTTGTCGTGTTACGCCATTCGCGTCGGGAGAGTGCCGATGAAGCTGCGCGTACGACAGTGCGGGTACTCGAGATGACTCGTGCGGAACATGGGCGGGCGGCGTTACCGGGTATTCCGATTGTGCGGACTGATAAGTCCCTTTTCTGGAATGACGGTGAGAATCTCTACGCTTTCGATGCAGAGACTCTTGCGCCGAAGTGGAGTGCTGCGCACGTGGTGGGTACACCGGGTATTCTGTCGAGCCTGATGGGTTCCCCACATTGGTTGGTCGCTCCGGTGCGTGGGGGGCTCGCATTGGTGGATGGAAATACGGGTAAGCGGGCTCGGTTGTTGCCAGTTGCGGGGCCGGCAATCCGCAAAGTTGTGGTTATTGGAGGCATGATTGTGGTCCAGCAGGGTGACACTATCCTGGGACTTTCGCCTTTATGGGATGTGCATTAGAGGTGTCAAATCAGGATTTGTGAAAAATCCTGTTGTTTACTCCCCGGTAACATAAACTCAGCACACAGATTGCGGTGTCCCTTTTTAGGACTTTTCCCAGGAAATGCATTTACCTGCATTTTTAGGAAAAGTGAGACCCACTTCTCATATCTCATCTAGTGACTCAGATCATAGGTGAATTTACACTGTGGCTTTCGTCACATTAATGAAAAAATCTCTTGACATCCATCTTAATCGTGACAAGATTTAACGAGTGTGCAAAGAACACCCCCGTTCTTCCCATAACTTCTCTAGCTTAGATGCAATAAGCAACTCCCCCAAACTAACGACTGCAATATTTTGTGACTTTTTCAGTAAGGAGCATCGACTATGGATTGGCGCCATGAAGCACTCTGCCGCGACGAGGACCCGGAACTCTTCTTCCCCGTAGGAAATTCTGGTCCCGCGCTGGCGCAGATTGCCTGCGCAAAGCTGGTCTGTAATCGCTGCCCGGTGACCAACCAGTGCCTCGCGTGGGCCATTGAATCCGGTCAGGATGCCGGTGTCTGGGGAGGCATGAGCGAGGAAGAGCGGCGCGCCCTCAAGCGTCGTAAGGCTCGCGTCCGTGCCCGCAGCACCGTCTAATTACAACCACTTTACGATCGCCTCACTTCTCCAGTGGGGCGATCGTTTTTATCTAATTGCACTGAACCGCCCGGTAATGAAAGAATAATTTTCGTTCCAATTTGTACTGACACTTCGACGACCTCGTGGTTCGATTCGGAGGATGGTGCACACCAAACGAACCAAGGAGGCAACTATGGGAAAGCGTGGACGCAAGAAGCGCGCCCGTAAGGGCAGCAAGGCCAACCACGGAAAGCGGCCAAACTCTTAAGTCGCGGACAGGCTTGGTCTACCGAGCAGCCCGCTTAGAACGCTTCAGGCGCCTCCCGGATGCTTTCGGGAGGCGTCTTTTTCAACGCTGGGCTAGCTGTTGAGTTCTTCTCCATCAGCAGGCAGTTCACTGTTAGAACAGTGAATATACGATAACAGGCGAAGACGGAGATTTTCCGGAGCATGTTCCGCACACGCGTAATGGAGTTTGCCGCGCAGTTTCGATTCCACCTCGAGAAGCTCCGCGCCACACGGGCACTCCGCCAGTTCCTCCCCCACTTCTGCCGCCAACTCATCGTCATCATCTAGCTGGTGCAACATTCGCTGCACTTCATAAACGACGACGGAGCAGTCCAACGAGGAGTAGTCCGACACATGGGGGTCCAATAGCGCGTATGCGCGGTTCACCGGACAGGACGACGACGTGGGGTTACCGGAACATCCACAACCATTAGTGCCACAGTGGCTGGCATGCTCCTGCTGTGAGGCCAGCAAATTACGGCGACGACTGCTCACAGTTCTCCCCCCTCTCCACCAATACCGGCGGCTAGTGCGACATCTCGAAGCGACTCACGCAGCTGCTTCCGTCCACGGTGTAGACGAGACATGACCGTTCCGATGGGAGTGTCCATGATCTCTGAAATCTCCTTATAGGGCAACCCCTCCACATCCGCGTAGTACACCACCATACGACGATCCTCCGAAAGCTCATTGAGCGCATGCTTAATAGTCTCGTCGGGAAGATTATCCAGGGCCTCTACTTCGGCGGACCGGAGACCTGTGGCGTGGTGGTTCGCTACCTCAGCAACTTGCGCGTCCGTCATCTCTTCCGCGGGGGAATGATACGGCTGGCGTTGCTTCTTCCGATACGTATTGATGTACGTATTCGTCATGATGCGGTAGAGCCAAGCTTTAAGATTGGTGCCTTCTTTATAGGAAGCGAAGGAGGAGAATGCCTTCGCGTACGTTTCCTGCACGAGGTCTTCAGCATCGGCAGGGTTACGCGTCATCCGCATTGCTGCACCGTAGAGTTGGTCCAAGAGAGGCAGTGCATCGCGCTCAAAACGTGCGGCCAACTCGGTAGGGTTTTGAGCGGAGCGAACTGGGGCAGAAGCGGTACTGACGGGATTAACCTTTACTAGCAATGCACGACACGGAGGGCGCCGGGCGGGAAGAGCACTACCCCTTAACCCTAATGGGTAAGGGTCGCTCTTAGCGAGCAGGACAGTGTCAAGAATTCGTACCGACTCTTGGTTCGGCCTACACAAAATTGGGCTGTCTAGGATGCCAATGGCCATTCTCCACCTCCTTCCATCCACCTCAACACCCCCCAAATAGGTGATATTCCGTCTCATACCAAGAGTTGCCGAGAGCGTACAAGTAAAGTGAAGGGCGTGAATAAAGCTGCTTCAACCCCCGCTAACACCCCTGCTCTTGCTGCTCTCGCCCACACCTCACTCAACTACCGCGTGCACACCTACGAGAACGAGTCAGAACACTACGGCCAAGAAGCCGCACAGGTGATGGTGGACCGGCTGGGCATCGAACCAGAACAGATCTATAAAACCCTCATCATTGAGCTTTCCGGCACCCTCGCCCCCGGTGAGTCACCCCTCGCAGTTGCCATTGTCCCCGTCACCACTACTCTCACCGTGAAAAAGGCTGCGACGGCTCTGGGCGCGCACAAAGCACGTATGGCTGCCGTTGCCCTCGCCGAGAAAACAACGGGATACGTGGCTGGCGGTATCTCTCCATTAGGCCAGAAGCGAGCACTCCGCACTGTTATCGACGAAAGCGCCTTGTTGTGGGACACCATTTTTGTGTCTGGCGGACGGCGCGGCTGCGACCTGGAGATCGCACCTGGTGACCTCATTACCCTAACGAACGCGATAGTCGCCGATATCGCAGCACAGTAGCAGGACTGCCACACCCCTATGTACTAGTACATGCGCATTTTTATACCTCTCGTACAATTTCCTATATTCGCAGTTCTATACACATTTTACGAATAGAGCAGAGAGATTCTCGCGGCTACCGAATCGCCCAGAGTGAACGTAGAATAATTTTTTAGAGACAATGTGTCGCTTAAGCTATTCTTAAAAGAGAAAGACTAAGTGTAGCCAACCCTTATTAAGGCTCTTCACGTCCGCATCCACAGAACACGGGATTGGAGTACTCCATGGCGAAGACCACGAAGACGAAGAAATCTCCGAAGGAACCACTGGGGACACGCGCTGGAACCCGCGTCATCCGCCTCGCCCTTCTCTTGGGACTCATCACCACCGCAACCACCGGAGGCCTCTTTGTCCTTCTCGGCACCGTCATTGACGCTGCCAACAACGGCACAGATGTCAGCGGTGGCACCATCACCGGCATCATTGTCCTGGCGCTCGTCTCCATCTTCATCGTCGGGTTCAGCCTCTTCCTCACACAGACCTCCGCCGTCTGGGAAGAACTCCACCTTCGCCACAAACTCGTCAACCACCTCATGAGCCTCGGCACCCAGGAACGCTCCGCAGAACGCACTGGTAGCATCGTCAGCCTGCTCACCGACGATACCGAACGCATCTCCTATTACCGGCAGACCTTCCTCGGCCCCATGATCGGCTCCATGTTGGCCCCCGTCATCACCATCCTCATCATCGGATCGACCATCGACTGGGAAATCGCCGGCTGGCTCTCCCTCACCATCCCAGCGGTGCCCATCCTCATCGGCAGCTTTGAAATGGTGTTCAGAAAAGTCTCCGGCAAGACCGTCAGCGCCCGGTGGGAACTCTCCTCCACCTACCTGGACGCCATCCAAGGCCTCACCACCCTGCGTACCTTCCGCGCCGCCAAACGCATCGCCAAACAACTCGCAGATATTGGTGAAAGCAACCGCGTCAGCATGATGAAACTCCTCTTCGGCAACCAACTGGTCATCTTCATCGTCGACGCCGTCTTCTCCCTGGCCATGATCACCCTCTCCACTTTCCTCGCCTACCAAGCGCTCCGCGACGGAAACATCACCATCGGGCAAGCCGTCGCTGTCGTCCTCCTCTCCACCATCATGCTGGAGCCCCTCGATCGCATCGGCCAATTCTTCTACGTCGGTATGGGAGGCCTCGCTGCCCAGCGCAAAGCTCGCGCCTTCCTCGCCGAAAAACCCGCCTACCAGATCATCAGCGAGGAAAAGCGGGCTGCCGACCCCACCGTCCACCAGGACGCTGCCGCCAGCGCACAGCCCGGCGCCATCACCCTTCACAACGTCACTTTCGCCTACAGCGCCGACGACGATGCCAAACAGGTCCTCCGCAACCTCAACCTCGACATTGCCCCCGGTGAACATGTGGGCCTCGTCGGTACCTCCGGGGGCGGAAAGTCCACCCTGGCTGGCCTTGTCCTGGGCGATCTCGTCCCTCGCACCGGATCCGTCACTGTGGACGGAAAGATCGTGGGTGAAGTACCAGCCGCACAAATTCGCTCTGGCACTGCCGCCGTCAACCAAACCACTTGGCTCTTCACCGGCTCATTGGCAGACAACCTCCGCATCGCCAAAGCCGATGCCACCGAGGAAGAAATGTGGCACTCCCTCGACACCGCTGCCCTCGCCGAAGACGTCCGCACTATGCCGGACGGCCTCAATACCGAGGTGGGCGAACGAGGCTACTCACTCTCCGGCGGCCAAGCCCAACGTCTCGCCATCGCCCGCGCCATCCTCGCCGACGCCCCCATCATGGTGTTCGACGAACCCACCTCACACGTCGACATCAACTCGGAAGCGGCCATCCTCGCCGCCATGGAAAAAGTAGGCCACGGCAAGACCGTGCTCACCATTGCCCACCGCCCCACCGCCCTCCGCGACGTGGACCGCGTCCTCGTCCTCAAAGACGGCAATCTCACAGAGGAGAAGCAGGCATGATCAAGCGCTCCGAACTCGCTCGTCAACTCGTTAGCGTCACCAAACCCGTTATGTGGCCGCTCATCCTGAGCACCCTCTGCCGCATCGTCGACCAGGTGATGGGGATCGTGCTGCTCTCCCTCGGAGCCTGGGGCCTCGTCACCATCGGACTCCAGTACACCCAACCCACCCCTGACACCGCCGCCATCAGTCACGCCGCCGGAGTGACCTTCGGATGGATGATCGGCATCGCCTTCATCAAGGCCCTCATGCGCTACCTCGAGCAATTCCTCGGGCACTTCTGCGCCTTCCGCTCCCTCGAGCTTCTGCGCACCGACTTCTTCAACAAAATTTGGCCGCAGGCCCCTGCCATCCAACACACCACCAAATCCGGTGACCTGCTGGCACGCGCCACCAAAGACAACGACCGCATCGAAGTGTTCTACGCACACACCGGCGCCCCCGCCATCGCTGCCGTCGTCGTACCCCTCGGTACCCTCATCTGGCTCGGCGCCAGCATCAGCTGGACCGCCGCCCTCACCATCCTGCCTTTCGTCGCCCTCGCCGCCTACGTCGTGCCCTTCGCTTTCTCCGGCCCCGCGCACCGCGCCGCCCGACACATGCTACGCATCCGCGGCGACCTCACCCAGCACCTCACTGACACCACCCAAGGCATGCGGGAAGTCCTGGGCTTCGGCTACGGCCCCCGCCGCCTCACTGAAACTGATGCCATCTCGCAACAGGTAGGAGAAGCAGCCTTCGCGAACCGCCTCACCTCTGGCATCCGCCGCAGCCTCTGCGAAGGTTTACGACTCTTCGCTGTCCTCACTACCGTGCTCGTTGGGGCAAACGCCGTTCGCGACGGAAGTCTCAACCTCCCCGACCTCGCCATCTGTGCCACCGTAGCGCTAGGAGTCTTCACCCCCGCCCGCGGTACCGAAGACTTTGCAGACGACCTGGAACGCTCCTTCGCAGCTGCCGAGCGCATGAGCATCATCAAGTACCGGGAACCCTTCGTCCCTGACAGCGGCGACCCCATGCCCGCAGGCTCCATCGACACCATCAGCTTCCGCCACGTCACCTTCACCTACCCGGGAATGACCGACACGGTCCGAGACCTCGATGACGCCGACCGAGGTGTCACCGTCCAGCAAGTCCGCAAACAAGCTCTCCGGGATGTCTCGGTAGACTTCCCCGGCGGCCAACACACTGCCGTCGTGGGCGTTTCCGGATCCGGCAAATCCACCATGGTGCACATGCTGCTGCGTCACTTCGACCCCGATGCCGGCGAAATCACCATCAACGGTGCGCCTACCACCAGCATCAATCCCGATGACCTCCGTGCTGCCGTCACCGAAGTGAGCCAAGCCAGCCACCTCTTCAACACCTCCATTGCAGAGAACCTGCGTCTAGCCAAACTCGATGCCACCGACGACGAGCTATGGGAGGTCCTCCGCATCGCAGGAATGGACCGAGACATACGGAACAGTCCGCGCGGTCTTGACACCCCAGTGGGGGAATTTGGCACCGAACTGTCCGGTGGGCAGGTGCAACGACTCACCATCGCACGTGCTCTCCTCACCGACGCCCAGGTGCTCGTGCTGGACGAATACACCTCTCACCTTAACCAGGAGCTGGCCCACCAGGTAGGCGAACAAATAAAGGCAGCCCGCCCCAACGCCACCATCATCGAAATCACCCACCAGCCCGCCAGCGCCCTCGACGCCGACAACGTCATCGTCATGGAAGAAGGCCGCATCGTGGAACAGGGCGAACCACACACCCTGGCAGCAGACAAGAGCAGCATCCTGGCTCGTCTCCTGCAACGCTGGGATGACATGGAAGCTGCTGCCGCACAGCACTAACCTCCGCCCTGCGCGTGCGATAATGGAGACATGAGTCCCACCTTGTACGCCGCACCCTATGGTGCCACCCCTGTGTCCGCCACCGTGCACGTACCCGGCTCTAAGTCGATCACTAACCGTGCCCTCATCCTCGCCGCACTAGCAGACGGCCCCTCCACCATCACCGGTGCCCTCCGCAGCCGCGACACCGACCTCATGATTGAGGCGCTACGGAACCTTGGCACAGAGATCATCGACGTCATCCCCGACAATGCCCGCGATAACTACATCACCCAGGCGGACAGGCGTCCCCGCGCCACCACTCTGCGGGTCATCCCGCACCCCCTCACTGGTGGCCACGTCTACTGCGGACTTGCCGGCACTCTCATGCGCTTCCTCCCCGGCGTAGCTGCTCTTGCCACCGGCGACACCTACTTCGATGGCGACGAACAAGCCAAACAGCGCCCCCTAGCCACTGTCCTTGACGCCCTCCGAGACTTCGGCGTCGAAATCACGGGCAACAACCTCCCCTTCACCGTCTCTGGCACTGGCGCAGTCCAAGGCGGCGACGTCACCATTGACGCCTCCGCCTCCAGCCAATTCGTCTCCGGCCTCATGCTCTGCGGTGCCCGCTTCGCGCACGGCATCCGCATCCACCATGAGGGCAAAGAGGGCGTCCCCAGCCAACCCCACCTCATCATGACCATGGACATGCTCGCCAAACACGGCATCCATGTCGATACGAGCGCCCCCAACACCTGGTCAGTTCCCGCCGGAACACTCCACGCCTACGACTGGACAGTTGAACCCGACCTCTCCAACGCCACCCCCTTCCTGGCAGCAGCCGCCGTCACCGGGGGCAACATCACTATCGCAGACTGGCCCACCGACACCACCCAGCCAGGCAACGCCATCCGCGACATCCTCACTCGCATGGGCTGTCGGGTAGAGCTGAGCGATGCCGGCCTCACCGTCACCGGCCCACAGCAGCTCCACGGCATTACTCTCGACATGCACAGCATGGGAGAACTCGCCCCCACCGTCGCCGCATTAGCTGCCTGCGCCGACTCCCCCACCGAACTCAGCGGCATCGCCCACCTCCGCGGACACGAAACCAACCGGCTCAACGCTCTCGTTATGGAGATCAACAGGCTGGGAGGAGATGCGGAAGAAACCGCTGACGGGCTCATTATTCGCCCCGCCCAACTGCAGGGCGCTGAATGGCGCAGCTACGCAGACCACCGTATGGCCACCGCGGGAGCCATTGTCGGGCTCCACGTCACCGGTGTCACGGTCCAGGACATTGAGACCACCAGTAAAACCCTCCCCGGGTTCGCAGACGCCTGGAGCGCCCTGACAGGAACCGCCGCGATACCCACGGAGCAGACCCACAATGACGCCCCCACCGATACCTCCTCGGGCCACCCCGGCGCCTCCGGCGCGCCACAGCGCACAATGGAGGTGTGGCTCTGAGCGCCCAGCACCGCGGCCGCAGCACCCGCGATTACGACGAATCCGATGTCAAGGTACGCGCTAAGCGCACCTCCCGCCCCCGCACCAAAAAACGCCCCAGCTACCACAACGCCGTCACCGCCCGCATAATCACCATTGACCGCGGCCGCTGGGGCTGCGCACTACTCTCCGATGCGCCCTGCAACACCGCCGACCCCACCAGCGGAATCAGCCCTGCCGGCACCCACATAACGTGCATCCGCGCCCGCACTCTGGGACGCGAGCGCATGGTGGTGGGCGACATTGTTGACGTCGTAGGCGACCTGTCCGGCAGCCCCGACGCCATCGCCCGTATCGTCCGGCTCCACGACCGTGACACCGTCCTACGTCGTACCGCCGACGACACCGACCCCTACGAACGCATCGTGGTAGCCAATGCGGACCAACTCCTCATCGTCGTAGCTGCCACCAACCCCCCACCCCGGGAGGGGTTCGTCGAACGTGCCCTCGTCGCAGCCTACGCGGCGGGTATTCGCCCGATCCTCTGTATGACCAAAAGCGACCTGGCTGACCCCACCGACTTCCTCACCCAATTCACTGGGCTTGACCTGCCTGCGGTCGTGTGTGGCACAGACGACCCGACCGATGAACTCCTCACCTATCTCGAAGGACACGTCACCGCCCTCATCGGCCATTCTGGGGTAGGTAAATCGACACTCGTCAACCGGTTGGTTCCCGCCGCAGAACGCCCCACCGGGGATGTCTCCAAAGTGGGGAAAGGCCAGCACACCTCCACCCAATCCATGGCGATGGAGTTGCCGGGTGGCGGCTGGGTCGTAGACTCCCCCGGAATCCGGTCCTTCGGCCTCGCACATGTCACGGTGGAGACCGTCGTCGCTGCTTTTGACGACCTATCTGCCCTGGCAGAGCATTGCCCGCGGGGGTGTACCCACCGGGGTGAACCCTTCGATAAAGACTGTGCCTGGGATGCTGCGCTGGCGAAAACACCCGCCGATTCGCCGCTGGCCCGCCGGATTCAGGCGGTCCGACTGCTCCTTATTGCGCTCCACAGCAATGACACGTGGGCCTTGGGTATCGCCCAAGACTAGACGCGACAGACAGAACCCCAGGTAGCTAGGCAACACTCGGCATATCGCGGAGCACGTGCTTCCGCAATTAGGACAGGTCGAGGAGGAATGCCACCTCTTCCGGCGCGTACCAGGCGAGTTCAAAATCCTCGGCATCCCCCACGGTAAGCTCCGCATCCTCATCACCGAGGTCGGCAGCGTCAATAACGGCGACAGCCGCTGCCACTGCGTCCGCCGCCATATCAAGGTCGACGTGCACAGCAGCTACCGTCCGCGCTGCCACACTGTCGTCAGCGAGCCGCACCACTGCGAGGTCTAGGTCGGGACGGCAGGTGACGAGGACATCGTCGACATCAGCGGAAATGACGACTCGTTTCCGGGCGGCAGCCCCCACCGGAACCGGGTCCCCCGCTGCTCCGCTCAGGAGGCGCAGTGATGCACGGGCCGCATCCTGGAACGCAATGTGCTCTAGTTCTTCATCATCACCAGACACATAATGCTCCCGCAGCGTCGGGGTGAGGGCGAAAGCGGTACCCCCACGTACCGGAACTACCGCCTCATCCACATAACGCTGCAGATCCGTCAATAAAGCGGGAATGTAGATACGCATTAGTGCAGGTTGAAGAGGGGCCGAAGTTCCGCTTCAGTGCGGTCATAAGCGGTGTACAGCACACCGATCAGACCCGCACGCACTGCTGCATGAATATTCTCAATGGAGTCATCCACGCATACGCAGTCTTTGTGATCCTCACCCAAAGCTCGGCAGGCAGCATAGAAGGCTTCGAAGTCTGGCTTCTCTACCCCGATTTCCGAGGACAAGACAATTTCGTCGACGTATCCGGTTTCCTTCCACCGAGCTAGGTCCGCCGGTACGTCGAAGGAATCAAAGTTGGTAAGGACGGCAATGCCAATGCCGTTCATCCGCAGTTCGGAAAGGAGCAGTTTCCAGCCTTCGGCGTCGGCGGCAGGGCCTTCCAGAACGCCGGCATAATCAATGATCAATCCGCGCATAGTCACACCCTTAGTGTATACAACCTGGGGATCACGTGGTGTTTCTGGCTGCGGCGAACTCGACTCCCGGCAGGCAAACTTTTTTATTTTTCTTGCACTGTGGGATGACGAGTCCCAAACCATATGTGAGCTGCAAATATTGTGGTGTTTTCTAACCCCAGCGTCCATCTACAGGGGCGAGCAGGCAAAGTAGCATCCCCACACGACACGCACATTTGCGACAATCCCGGCACGCTTCTCACGATAAGGACCCCCAGTGCCCAGTTCTTCGGACTACCACAACACCAGCTCGACGCTCAGCGCCGTCCCCACTCAGCAGCCCGTGCCGCACCCCTCCGCTGACAGGTTCCAGTTCGCACACCCCTACACCCATACCCCCGCATGGGCGCATAGTACCGTCACAAGTACTCCTGCCCCGACGGCCCCTCCTTCGGAACGTCACAACTCGGAGACCCCTGCCTCACAGACTGACAGCTTACAGACGCCTACCGCTGATAGTCAGCAAAGGGCGCAGGCTGCCCCTGCACCCTCTACTATCAACGATCTGCTTGGAACGGGTGGTGGAACCAGCACCGCAGAGCTTTTCCGCCAACCCCTCAAGCCACAGGACTACCGCTCCTCCAGCTCCTTCGCCCAGAAGGCCATCAGCCAACTGTTGGAAACAGTTGACCGACGCCGCCCCTTTGGGCATCTCCGCGGCTTCGTCACCCCCGACATCATGGATATCGTCGAGCAGTTCTCTACTGGGCGAAGTCGCGCCATCATGGAACTTGCCGGCCCCTCCCTCACAACTCCCGGCGCACCGGCTATGCAACCTGCCCCCTTGCGACTGCTGCGGCTCCATCTGCGTGCCCGGCGTCTCAATGCTCAGGAATCTGCGGCCGCGCGTGCTCTGGAGCGCGCCCTTCCCCCTGGCTATCAGGCGGCGGTACGTCCCGGCCAACAGCCCAAACCCACCAGCGCCATTACCGCAGATGCGGATCTACGGGTGGAAGTCTGTGGCACCTACCGGGATGGGGCACGGGTCAAGGCGTTCGCGGGAGCTGCTGAACGGTGCGAAAGCAAGTGGCGGCTAACCTCTTTCAACTTCGTGTAGCAGCCAGTTACGACTACCGAACGCACACCCCTGGCGCACTCTCCTGCCTATGAGGTGGAGCGATTGTCCCGCGAGGCAACAGACTGAGGGGAGGGCCAGCTGTTGCTGGCCCTCCCCTATCACATCTGAACTCATAGGTTGACCACCTCCACCAGGCGGCCAACCGAGTGAGGCTACTGCTGCACGTTGCCCTTCTTCCGGGCGGCACGCTTAGCGGCGCGACGCTGAGCACGGGAACCATAAACCGTAGAGTCATTCTGGTTCGCTAGCTGGCCCTGCTCATTCGGGCCGGCCAGGCTCATCGCGGCAGCACGAAGAGCAGCTTCCGCTTCGCCCTTCGCGCGAATCGTGCGCTGCATTTCTTCCTCATCGGCACGACGCTGGGCTTCCGAACGGGTATCGGCAGGTTCCACACCCACCGAGAACAGGTAGGCGATGGATTCTTCCTTAAGACCATCCATCATGGTGTCGAACATTTCGAAACCTTCACGCTGGTATTCCGTCAGCGGATCACGCTGGGCCATAGCACGCAGGCCAATGCCCTCCTTGAGGTAGTCCATCTCGTAGAGGTGCTCGCGCCACTTGCGGTCGAGAACCTGCAGCAGCACGGAACGTTCCACCTGGCGCATAGCGTCCGGGCCACCGATCTTCTCGATAGCTTCTTCGCGGGCTTCGTAGGCGGCGCGGGCGTCGGCGCGGATAGCTAGCAGCAGCTCATCTGCACTGAGGTCACCCGCCTGGCCGTACTCGTCACCGTCGATAAGATCCTGGTATTCGATACCGATCGGGTAGAGCTGACGCAGACCCGTCCACAGAGCGTCGAGGTCCCAGTCTTCCACGTAGCCGTTCTCGGTAGCGCCTTTCACGTAGGCCTCCAGCACCTCGTCGAGCATGTTCTCAACCTGCTCCTTGAGGTCTTCGCCTTCCAGGATGCGCTTGCGCTCTGCGTAGATAACCTGACGCTGCTTGTTCTGGACGTCGTCATACTTCAGAACGTTCTTACGAATTTCGAAGTTCTGGGACTCGACGGAGGTCTGGGCATTCTTAATTGCCTTGGTGACCATGCGGGAATCGATAGGCTGGTTGTCGGGAACCTGCAGACGCTCCATCAGGGTTTCCACCGCACGACCGTTGAAGCGGCGCATGAGATCATCACCCAACGACAGGTAGAAGCGGGACTCACCCGGGTCGCCCTGACGACCGGAACGACCGCGCAGCTGATTATCGATACGGCGAGATTCGTGACGCTCCGTACCGATAACGTATAGGCCACCAACCTCGCGCACCTTCTCGGCAGCTTCTTCTGCCTTCTTGCGCTGGCGGACGATCTCCTCTTCCCAAGCGTTCTGGTAGGCTTCCTCGTCCTCCACCGGGTCGAGGCCACGCTTGCGGAGTGCCGCATCAGCCAGTACGTCAGGGTTACCACCCAACACGATATCGGTACCACGGCCTGCCATGTTGGTGGAGACAGTGACAGCGCCTACTCGTCCGGCGGACGCAACGGTAAGAGCTTCCTCAGCGTTGCGCTTGGCGTTCAGCACGTTGTGCTTAATACCACGCTTCTGCAGCAGCTTGGAAAGGTATTCGGAGCGCTCCACGGAGACGGTACCAACCAGCACCGGCTGGCCTTTCTCATGCCGCTCAGCGATGTCGTCGGCGACGGCCTCGAACTTAGCTTCCTGCGTCTTATAGACGAGGTCGCGCTGGTCTTCGCGGATCATCGGCATGTTGGTGGGGATAGGAACCACGCCCAGCTTGTAGATCTGGTAAAGCTCGGCAGCTTCCGTCTCGGCGGTACCCGTCATACCGGCCAGCTTGTCATACATACGGAAGTAGTTCTGCAGGGTGATGGTGGCCAGAGTCTGGTTCTCCGCCTTCACCTCCACGCCTTCTTTAGCCTCGATGGCTTGGTGCATACCTTCGTTGTAGCGGCGGCCAGCCAGGGCGCGGCCGGTGAACTCGTCAATGATGAGTACCTCGCCGTCAACGACCATGTAGTCCTTGTCGCGGGTGAAGAGTTCCTTGGCCTTAATGGAGTTGTTGAGGTAGGACACCAGCGGGGAATTGGTGGACTCGTAAAGGTTGTCGATACCGAGCTGGTCCTCCACAAAAGCCACGCCTGCCTCGGTAATACCGACGGTGCGCTTGCGAATGTCGACTTCGTAGTGCTTGTCCTTCTCCATCATGGGAGCGAGGCGGGCAAACTCCTGGTACCACTGGCTGGAGGCGTCGGAGGGACCAGAGATGATGAGCGGGGTGCGGGCTTCGTCAATGAGAATGGAGTCCACTTCGTCGACGATGGCATAGTGATGCTCACGCTGCACCAGTTCGCTGGTGGAGTGCGCCATGTTGTCACGCAGATAGTCGAAACCGAACTCGTTGTTGGTGCCGTAGGTGATGTCAGCGTTATAGGCCTTGCGGCGCTCATCGGGGTTCATATTGGAGAGGATGACGCCCACTTCGAGGCCAAGGAAGCGGTGCACGCGGCCCATCCACTCGGCGTCGCGCTTGGCGAGGTAGTCGTTCACGGTAACGATGTGAACGCCTTTGCCTTCGAGTGCATTGAGGTAGGCGGGGAGCACGCAAGTCAGGGTTTTACCTTCACCGGTCTTCATTTCGGCAACCTGTCCCTCGTGGAGGGCGGCGCCGCCCATGATCTGCACGGGGTAGTGCTTTTGTCCGAGGACGCGCCAGGAGGCTTCGCGGGCTACTGCGAATGCTTCCGGCAGCAGGTCATCAATGGTTTCGCCGTTGTCGAGGCGAACCTTGAATTCCTGCGTCTTGGCGCGGAGCTGGTCGTCCGTCAGGTCGGCGTAGTCATCCTCAATGGACACAACGTAGTCCGCAAGCTTGCTCAGTCGCTTGACGACACGACCTTCACCGACGCGGAGAATCTTCGACAAAACAGCCACAGTTATAACGTCCTCATGTATTGACGGTTTGACGGGTATCTCGGTTCTGCTGCGTGAACAGAATAAAGACCGGCTGTACTGGTAAATACAGCCGGTCTCTATATTACTGATTATTCGCGATTTACATCATTCGCCGAGGGTAATAAGGCCATAATCATAGGCGCGACGACGGTAAACCACGCAGGGCTTATCGGTTTCGGAGTTGTGGAAGAGGAAGAAGTCGTGTCCCACCAGCTCCATCTGGTACAGCGCATCGTCGACCGTCATGGGATCATCAGGGTGCACCTTCTGACGGACAATACGACCCGGCAAAGCATCTTCGACCAGGTCAGCGTAAGTATCGACTTCGCCTAGCTCTGCTTCCGTGGGAGTGACGGCGGCGTCGCCGTCATTGACCTGAATGGCCTTGAGATCCTCTTCGATGAAGGCCGCGGATGCATCATGTAGCGAGGTCGGAGTGCGGTGGCCGGAACGTGAAATTCCGCGGCGGACTTTCACCTTGCGCAGGGAACGCTCGAGCTTATCGCAGGCGGATTCGAGCGCAGCGTAGAAGCTATCCTCAGCAGCTTCGGCGCGTACCGGGGCACCCTTGCGACGGCCAGTGATCTCAATGCGGTCACGGATGCGGGACTGGCGCGGATTCTTTTCGTGGCGGAGTTCTACCTCGAACCGAATGATGCTGGGATCGAGACGCTCCAGACGGGCAAGCTTGCCCTTAATACGATTGGCAAAGTGCTCTGGCACTTCAACGTTGCGCCCGTGAATGATGACTTGGGCGTTAGGAACGAGACCCTCCTCTTCGTCTGCCGTCACTGGCACTTCGAAGTCTTCTTGGGTGTCTTCCTGGATGGCATCACGCTTCGACATGACAAACCTCCTGTACGGGCCACCGCCCGCGGTCCACTAACGGTTGCCGCTGTCCACGGTGGCGTCGGTGGTACTGAAGTCTCCGAGTCCCTCTCCCGAGCATCTCGGTTCCTTCACTTTCCAATGTAGCGAGGTTTGTTTAGGAGTTCTTTGGGTTGCCATAACTATTGGCTTACTTTTCTGGCACAGCTCGACACACACTAGGCAGAAGCCAGCGTAAGCGCACCTCGCGGCCGCATCCCCATATGGTGAAGTGCGAAAAAACACTCGGCAAGCGTGGCACCAGTTGTTGTCACGTCATCTACCACGAGTATTTCCCAGTGCGAGAACACATTATGCGGTAGCCTGTGGGCCCGGCGCCGTACCGATTCAGCTGCCGACGGGGTTACCGATGCCGTTACCGCAGGAGTTCCCTGTGGAGTTACGGGTGCCGTCACTGGTGCTGTTACCGGCGGGGTGGCCGAAGGAGTAAACAGTGCCAGCTGAGTGGCAATATCCGGATCGCAGGTAATCGCACCAGCTAAGTTCGCCCGCCGCTGCTCTGCAGTCAAGCCCACTGCATCATGATGCGGTGCAGCACAGAGAAGCTCCGCCACCGCAATCTCCCCAACCACACCTCCCAACACCCAATTGGTGGATGCCTGCTGCAGATAGCGCGCCATCTCCTCCCCCACTTCCCGCATATGGTGAAAACCGCGCTCGCACACCGCCTCCGCGGTAGAAGGAGCCGGCACAATCAACCAAGGACGTTCTGCTGGATGCAACAGCTCCCCAGCCTCCACCAGCCCAGCAGCCGCTTCTGCCAACGCCGCGCCAAAGGGAATGGCCAGACGGCGCCGTCGTCCCTCTTTGAACGCCACAATCCCCTCTGCCACCGGCCCCCCATATGGGCTTATGCTCCACACTGGGCACGGGACAAGCACCCGCGGACGTAGACGGCGTGCTGGGGCGGATAAATGGCGGTGGCAGCAGTCGCACCATTCCTCGCCCGGCGTGCCACAGCCGGCACACCGTACCGGCACCAAGAGTTCCCGCAGCCCCTGCGGCAGAAGTGGGGGCACGACGCCGCTTAGCCTTCCAACACGGGGATCGCGCGAGGAGAGTTCACCAGAGCAGGTACATCCTGCCAGAACCCTTCAGACCCCTGTTCCAGGCGCATCACGTCGCGACTGTCTTGCACGTAGATGCCGGTGGGGTTCGCGACCACCACGGAGACCGGGGCGGTGACGTTGCGAATCCCTAGTGGGGTGACGGAAGCCCCATCAATCGACACCATGAGAACCGGCTGATCCGTCAGCGATCCACCAACGAGAAGCTCAGTAGCAGTACGCCAGGCGACCGACAACACAACCTCATCGGAGGAGATATAGATACGCTGCGGATTCCGCAGTGACACTTCCCCATCACGGCTGGTATAGATGGTGGCAATGTAGAGTTTGCCGCCAGAAATGTAAGCCAGGCGCACTCCGTCAGGCGAAATGCTCAGGGTGTTGAAGTCGGGTTTGCGGGTGAGGTGGCTTGTATCGACCCGGGTGACCAGTGGCGAGCGCCCATCTTGCCACACAATCCGGTTGATGTGATCGTCACCAGAGACGATCCACATGTCTAGTCCCGTGGGCCCCCACGTGGGACGAGAGAAGCGGCTACCGCGCATCACAGAGACCAGCGGTCCGCCTACTGGCCCCATTTTTACCTCCAGCGGGGTGCGTTCTTTGTCGCGTACCTCTTCTACCACACCAATCATCTCGCCGCCACGGGAGAAGGAGGCAGAGCGAAGATCCTGTGAGTGCCCCAGCGGCCCCTTCACCGGTTCGAGGTTGGAGCTCACCTTCATAAGCCCATCGGACGTGATGGCGTGCAACTGCACCGGATTCTGGTGAGTCGCGTACATGGGGTCGTAGTGCACCACGTCTGCCGCGGTCCAGCCGTCCCGATGGTTTGGATCCAATGGGTTACCGTCCACGGTGATGTAAAAGGGGCCATGGATACGAGCCCGTTCGAAAGTGAAGATGATCTGGGCAGCCAAGCGACGACGAGACGCTTCCGAGCCTGCCTGGTAGTTGGAGATTTCGACGTCCACCCCATTGCCTTGCGCACCGGGAACCGCGGAAACATGTGCAGAGGCCGGAAGTTCACTGGCCACCATATCGTGCAATTGGGGTGATGGGTCCTGCACCAACAGTTGCATGAGCATATTGGGGAGGTGA
Organism: Mycobacteriales bacterium; assembly: GCA_018376445.1. Lineage (GTDB taxonomy): Bacteria > Actinomycetota > Actinomycetes > Mycobacteriales > Mycobacteriaceae > Lawsonella. The sequence continues at coordinate 228,200 of JAHABL010000001.1, read as the reverse complement.
CTATCTTGGGCGTAGAGCCAGCGGGGATCGGGTACAACCCGGGAACCGGTGACATCCAGATAGTAGATGGACTGGGATTCGTAGGTGGCCATGAAGGCTTCGCGGTCGACGAGGAGTTCGTCGGGGAAGCGATCAATCAGCCACTGTTTGCCGTTGCGGTGCATCTTCACTTCAAAAGTGTGGGTGGAGAGGTTGGACCGGAAGGCACCTTGCTTGTCTACTTCACCCATTGAGCGGGCACGTACTTGCATGACCAGGCTGTTGGCATCGGGAGTGGCGACGGTGTTGACATCGATACGCTCAATGACTTTGAGGGTAGCTTGGTCGTCCCAGTCGGCGTTACCTTTGGCAGTGAGGAAGAGGCGCGCAGCAGCGTGCCGGTTGGTGGGTACTGCCGCAGCCCGCATAAAGTCCCGCAGGAGGAGATCCGGGGAGCGCCCGGGCTGTGGCTTGGGCGGGTTGAAGGTGATGGGGGTGCGCCGGAACTGTCCGAGGGACTGCGGTGGGGCATCCGACGGCAGGGCAGTGCATGCCGTCAGGGAGGCTGTGGAACCAGCGAGTAGGACGAGGGCACAGAGCGGGGCGAGGAGCTTCGCATGGCGGGACCGACGATCCATTAGTCATCCTCCTCCACAATATCGGGGTGATTCAGGTGTGAAGCGAGGAGGCCAGCTGTTGAATCGGGGACTTCTGCAAGCCCTTCCAAAGGTGCGGATACCGACCCGATGCTGTTTTGCTCACTGGGGACGGTGTTGAGTTCCGTCTCACCGCTGAAGGGACGTTCAGCGGCGTCGGGCTGTGAAGCGGGGGGTTCCTGGAGGGGTAGTTCGCCACTAGTGGGGTCGGTGAGGTGGGATAGTTCCCCGGTGGGGTTGGCATTTGTCCTCCCCGCTGCGGTCTCGGAGTAGGCCTCCGCAAGGGGGATGTCGCCGGTGCGGTCAGTGAGGGAGACAACAGGAATCTCTCCACTGTGCGGGGTGACGGTGGCTGCGTCAGTACGCTTCGACTCGAGGTACTCGCTCAGGGGGATCTCCCCGGTGGCCATGGGTTCCGTCACTTCGACGGCGTCTCCCACAGGGAACCGCAGAGGGACGGGTGAACTTGTGACCGCATGTCCCGCCTCGCGTGGCAGGGTGAGACGGAAGCAGGTGCCTTCTCCTGGCATGCCCCAAGCTTCCAGCCGGCCTCCGTGTAGTTCGGCGTCCTGGGTGGCAATTGCCAAGCCCAGGCCGGTGCCACCAGACTGGCGGACGCGGGAGGGGTCGGCACGCCAGAAGCGGTCGAAGACTTTCTTTGCTTCGCCTGGTTTCAAGCCGACTCCGTGGTCGCGAACGGAGATGCCGACGGTATCGTCACCCGCCCGGACGGTAAGGATGACGGGTTTTCCTTCACAGTGGTCGTAGGCGTTGGCAAGCAGGTTGCGGAGGATACGTTCCACTCGCCGTGAGTCAACGTCGCACATCACTGGTATCTCTGGCATATCGATTTCGGCGGAGACGTCGGCCGACGCAGCCACACCGGACACTGCGGCAATAGCCGAGTAGACACAGGTACGGATATCAATGCGTTCCGAGTTCAGCTCCGCCACACCAGCATCGTGGCGAGAGATCTCGAGGAGATCATTGAGAAGAGACTCGAACTTGTCCAGTTCCTTCACCATCAGCTGAGAGGCACGGGCGGTACCGGGGTCGAGATCGTCTGCGTGGTCATAAATGATATCAGCCGCCATGCGCACAGTGGTGAGCGGGGTGCGGAGCTCGTGCGAGACGTCGGAGGTGAAGCGTTTCTGGGCCGACCCGAACTCCTCCAGCTGGACGATCTGTTGCTGAAGAGAGGCCGCCATCTCGTTGAAGGAGGTACCAAGACGGGCAAAGTCGTCTTCACCACGGATTTCCATTCGCGCATCTAGGTCGCCGGAGGCGAAACGCTGGGCGGCGTTTGCCGCTTGGCGAATGGGGCGCACCATCTGGCGGGAGACGAGGTAGGATGCGAAGCCCATGAGGATGACGATGAGCGTACCACCGGAAAAGAGGGTGGTGTTGAAGAGGTTGAGAGTGCGCTCTTCCCCTGCCAGGGAGTAGATGAGGTAGAGCTGGAGGTCCGGCATATCCACGTTGGTGGGTGTACCGACGATGAGGACTTTGGTGTCGCCCGCGCCCAGGTCCATATGGGAGTACTGGTAGGAGACCTGGTTGGAGCTGACAAAGTTCACCAAGGTCGGTGGAATTGCCAGATTGGAAGGGGTGGAAATAGCGGGACGGAGGCCATCCGCGGGAATGTAGAGAACCGGTACAAAGGAGCCGGCATTAGCGGACAGCTGTCCCGCCTGTGGCCCCTGGGCAGTGAGGACTGCAAGCGCACTCGCCATGCGGGTCTCGTCGGTGGCGGAGCGGTCGGATCCATTCAGCTGGGATTCCACAATGAGGCGGGCGGTGGAAAGGTCGCGTTCAGCACCGGCCACTTTACTGTCAAGAATACGCTGGGCAATCTGGGCGGAAAGGCCGAAGAGAGTGAGGGTGAGGATAAGCGTGGCCAGCACAATGGTGGTGGTGACGGTACGGAATTGCAGTGACTGCCGCCAGCGCTGCTGCCCTTCCCGGATTTTGCGGCGTCCCCAGCCTCGCAATACCCAAGGGAAACGCTGCTGACGCGGCCGCTGGGCTTTTTCGGCACGGTGTTGTTCTCGCTGTTCTTTCCGCTCCTTGCGGCGGCGGGCCCAGGAGGTGCGCTTCGTTCTGTCGGAAGCGGGTGTGGTGCTTTCCGACGCTTGGGCGGCGTTGTCGGTGTGCGCAGCTGCGGTGGCTTCCGCTGTGTCGCTGATGTCGTTGGGTTTAGTTGTGGCCCCCGGCGCTTCGCTATCAACGGAACCGCCCACCGTGGGCTTGTCAACCGGAAACTCTTGTGCGGAAACATCAGTGGCAGGAATATCGGCAGAAGGAAGGGAGTCCTGCGGAACACTCATGTCCACCGTTGCCGAGCCGTCCGTAGCATGGCGGTCCGGAAGAGGCCCATAGGAGATACCCCGTGTGCTACGGGTAGTAGCAGCAGGCGCCTCGGAGGCGGCAGAAGTGCCGTCACCGGGATGCCGCGGATGCCGGGGAAAAAACGTCATGGGTTAGTTTCCCGTACCAGCTTTGTAGCCGACGCCGCGCACCGTCACCACAATCTTGGGGTTTTCCGGATCTTCTTCGATCTTGGAGCGCAGACGCTGCACGTGCACGTTAATGAGACGGGAGTCGGTGGCATGGTCATAGCCCCACACATGCTGGAGTAGCGTCTCGCGGGTAAAGACGCGTCCCGGCTTGGAAGCCAGCTCCGTGAGAAGATCGAATTCCAGTGGGGTGAGGGAGACATACTTGCCGTCGCGGGTGACAGTATGCGCTGCCACATTGATGGAGACGTTGCCAATGGTGAGAATGTCGGAAGATTGCTCCTGGTTACTGCGCAGGCGCGCGCGCACTCGGGCCACTAGTTCCTTCGGTTTAAAGGGTTTGGTGACGTAGTCGTCCGCTCCAGATTCCAGGCCGAGAACCACATCGATGGTGTCGGTTTTTGCAGTCAGCATAATAATGGGGACTGCAGAGGAGCGGCGGATTTCCTTGCAGACGTCCACGCCATTCATACCGGGGAGCATGAGGTCGAGCAGGATAAGGTCAGGGTTGATTTCCCGGTAGAGACGGAGGGCTTCGCTGCCGTCACCCACGATGGTGGTGCTGAAACCTTCGTTTTCCAGCACGATGCTGAGCATCTCGGCGAGAGCTTCATCGTCATCGACAACGAGAATGTGGGCCATAGCGGCTATCCCTTCTGCAGCTGGTCAATATCCGGTTCGATGAAGATCCGGTAGCGCTTCTGGTCGGTCCTACGGACGGCAGCTTCGGCCTCATCGATGGCGCGAGCGAGCTCTGCACTGCTGAGCTCTGGAGGTACCCCTATCTTAGCGGCAACGAGGACCTCGGCGGGGCCAAGATACTCAGTCTGGCAATAGATGACGCGCTGCACCTGCGGAACAGATTCTAGGGCGGCAACCAGGCGGTCAAAATCCTGCTCATCCAGGGATTCGCCTATGAGCATGGACTTCATTTCCACAATGAGCACAATGGCAATGATGATGAGCAAGATACCAATGCAGAGGGCACCCACGCCATCCCACAGGTGGTTACCCGTAGCCCACGACACCGATACACCGATGAGGGCCAGCACCAGACCGATAAGCGCACCAGAGTCTTCCATGATGACGACGATAAGGGACGGTTCATGGGTGTGGCGGATGAACTGCCACCAGCTGTCATCACCCTTTACCTTTTTCGATTCTTTCACTGCCGTAGCCAAGGAGAAGGATTCCAGAGCCAGCGCGACCACCAGGATGATGATGGCCACCAGGTGGTTTCCTCCCTCTTCGGTGCCCTGCAGCGAATGCATGATCTTGTTGACACCTTCCCCTACAGAAAACACTCCGCCCAGCAGGAAGATGACGAGCGCCACGATGAAACCGTAGAAGTAAATGTTGCGGGCGTAGCCGAACTGATGGGTGCGATCGGGGGCTTTTTCTGCCCGTTTATCACCTATGAGCAGCAGAATCTGGTTGGATGTATCGGCTACCGAGTGGATCGCCTCCGCCATCATCGAGGCAGCACCGGTGACGAGGAAGCCGACGAACTTGGCGATGGCAATACCAACGTTGGCGAGCAGTGCGGCAACAATGGCCTTTTTGCCCCCAGAAGCGGACATGAGTTTTCTCCTGCAATAGCAAAGTAGACGAAATGGTGCGTGGAAAGAGCACTACTGTGCGGGAAGGGTTGACAGCAGCGTTTCTGCCACCGCGTGGGGGTCCACATCGGCGGCGACGGTCAGCCACGGACCTTGCCACTGTGATGTAGCGAGTGCACGGTAGGCAGCAGCGGTTCGTTCCTGCAGGGAACTATCCCGCTCGTAGAGGTCACGGGTACGAGAGGCATCGGAGGCTTCCCTGCCCGCCGCCCGCTCCCGAGCAAGGGAGACAGGCACATCGAGCAGGATGGTGAGGTCGGGCACGGGTAGTCCGAAACGGGAAAATTCCAGGTCGGCTACCCATTCAACAATCCCTCCAGGCTCGTCAATGGGCTGCTGGATACGAGCAGCAGAGTAGGCGGCGTTCGAGGCAACCCAACGATCCATGAGGATGATATGCGGCTGGTTCGTCGCCTCCTCGCGGGCAGCCTCAGTGAGCGCAGCCAGCCCCACTCCAGGATGGAGAGCGCCCTTGCGGTCTAGGGCGAAGAGCGTCGCCATTGCGTATGCACTCTCGACGAGATCCCCCATCTGCCCGTGGAGGGCAGCGGAGACAAGGTCTGCGTAGAGCGTCCCGTAGCGCGGAAAAGCGATACGGGACACCCGCACACCGGCGTTTCCAAGGGAGGCCGCCACTGCGCTTGTGAGCGTGTTCTTGCCAGCGCCGTCGACGCCTTCAATAGCAACTAACAGCGCGTTCTGGAACATGGGTCTCCCCTTTTACGGAAACGGCAGGCGGCAGAATTTAGTAGCGGTAGTGTTCCGGCTTGTAGGGGCCTTGCACATCCACACCAATGTATTGTGCCTGTTCCTTGGTCAGCGTGGTGAGCTTTCCACCGAGAGCTTCCACGTGGATGCGGGCGACCTTTTCGTCCAGACGCTTGGGAAGGCGGTAGACCTCCTTGTCGTAGTTTTCGGAGTTCTGGAAGAGCTCAATCTGTGCGGCAGTCTGGTCGGCAAAGGAGTTGGACATTACGAAAGAGGGGTGTCCGGTGGCGTTGCCCAGGTTGAGGAGGCGGCCTTCGGATAGCACGATGATGCTGTGGCCACGGCCGCCGTCCAGGCTGGGGTCGAAGGTGAAGAGGTCCACCTGCGGCTTGATGGGAGTGCGCTTTACCTTGGGGTGGTTTTCCAGGGTGGCCATGTCGATTTCGTTGTCGAAGTGGCCGATATTACCGAGAATGGCCTGGTCCTTCATACGGCACATGTGTTCAAAGCTGATGATGCCCAGGTTGCCGGTGGCGGTGACGACGATATCTGCTTGCTCGATGAAGTCATCCACGGTGACGACCGGGAAGCCATCCATGAGGGCTTGCAGGGCGTTGATGGGGTCGACCTCCGTGGTGTGGACGCGGGCGCCCTGGCCGTCGAGGGCTTCTGCGCAGCCCTTGCCCACGTCGCCGTAACCACACAGCAGCACAGACTTGCCGCCGATGAGGACGTCGGTGCCGCGGTTGATGCCGTCGATCAGGCTGTGGCGGGTGCCGTACTTGTTATCGAACTTCGACTTGGTGACGGCGTCGTTGACATTCATTGCGGGGAAGGGCAGGGTGCCTTGCTGCGCGAACTGGTAGAGGCGATGGACACCGGTGGTGGTTTCCTCGGTGACGCCACGAACGGTGGCACCCACGTTCTGGAAGAAGTTCTTGTCGGAGTCGGCTGCCAGGAGTTCCTCCAAGAGAGCCTTGAGGACCTTCTCATCCGCGGAGTCGCGGTCAGTGATGGGAGGTACCACGCCGGCGTTTTCGTAGTCCATACCAGTGATGACCATGAGGGTGGCGTCACCCCCGTCATCGAGGATCATGTTCGGGTAGGCGGAGGCGGGGTCTCCCTCGACGGCCGGCCAGTGCAGGATCTGTGAGGTGCACCACCAGTATTCTTCGAGGGTCTCACCCTTCCAGGCGAAGACGGGGACGCCCTTGGGCTCCTCCGGGGTGCCGTACTTGCCGACCACGATGGCGGCAGCGGCTTCATCCTGGGTGGAGAAGATGTTGCAGGAGCACCACCGTACCTGGGCGCCGAGTGCGACGAGGGTCTCGATCAGTACGGCAGTCTGGACGGTCATGTGGATGGAGCCGGCGATGCGGGCGCCCTTGAGTGGCTGTACGTCGCGGTATTCTTCGCGCAGCGCCATCAAGCCCGGCATTTCATGCTCGGCAAGGGTGATCTGCATTCGGCCAGCTTCTGCCAGGCTCAAATCGCGAACTTTAAATTCCAGTCCGTTGCGGGTGTCCACAACAAGTTCAGACATTCTTTCTCCTGCTAATGCTCATAGGGTCTCATAGGGTAGGGAACTCAGCATGCCGTCCGTGTGGAGACGCCGGGGCAGAAGTGGCTCCCGGCATGCAAGGAATACTTTACGGTACGCGTGCTAGGAAAACAGTTGCGGGGCTCTCACCAGTGGTAATGGCAGGGCGATCCTCCCAGGAACCGACCCATGCGGCCTGTCCTGCAGGCACATCCAAGTACTCGTCACCGGTCTGTGGGGTTAGGGTGACGGATCCTTCCGTCACCAGCACAATAAACGGTCCCTCTACTCCAATTTCGGCAGTGGCCTCCGCCTCCAGGCGGGTACGGCTGAGACGGAATTCGGGTACTGGAGTGAGGTATTCCACCGAGTCGACACCTTCTGTAGGGAGGATACCGTGGGTGGGGGCGATGACCGGCGCGGCTGGAGCGACGGGGTCAAGTAGCGCGTCGAACTGCAGCACATGCATAAGTTCGGGGACATCGACGTGCTTGGGGGTGAGGCCGCCGCGTAGCACGTTGTCAGAGTTGGCCATAATCTCGACGCCTACACCATGAAGATAGGCGTGCAGCATACCGGGCCCCATGAAGATAGCTTCGCCGGGCTCCAGTGTGATGCGGTTGAGAAGCAATGCGCAGAGTGCCCCCGCATCGACTCCGTACTCAGAGACGAGGTTGAGGTAGGTGGCGGCTTCGTCAACCCATTCGTCATTGGCGGCTACTAGGCGCTGTGTGGCCTGTTGGGTGGCGTTGATGCAGTCGTGCAAATGGCCCCGCGTCAGGGTAATGAACGTGGTCATCACGGCACGGATACCGTTAGCGTCGGGTTCTGCTCGCAGCATTTCTGCGAAGGGTTGCAGTTCGGCCACATGAAGGGAGTCAAAGAGGGCGAGGGTGTGCTGCGGGTCCCGGAATCCAGCCAGCGCGTGAAAGCGGGTGAGCCCAACAATAAGTTCTGGCTTGTGGTTGGGGTCGTGGTAGTTGCGGTCCGGGGCGTCCACCGGAACACCTTGTGCGTTCTCGCGTGCGAAGCCTTCTCGCGCTTGCTCCTTGCTGGGGTGGGCTTGCAGAGAGAGTGGTTCTTCCGCGGCCAGAAGTTTGAGGAGGAAAGGCAGATGGCCCTCATAGGTCTGGGAGATGGATGAACCAAGTTCGTGTGCGGGAGCGGCAGCGATGACGTCGAGAAGAGTGCGGGTGTGGTCGGCAGCCAAGTGAGCGGGGTCGCCCGTGTGAGTACCGAACCACATTTCTGCTTCGGGGTGTTCGGTGGGTGTAGGTGCTCCGCGCAGCGCGGCTAGCTCTTGATGAGAGCCCCAGGCATAGTTCCGGATAGCACCATCGAGTAGGTACATTATCGCCTTTCCAGTGAGGTGTATGACCTGAGGTCTGGTCCCTCTGCACCGACCGTACCAGTATCGCACCCAGACCGGCCGGCGCATGCGCTATAACCCCATGCCATACAGTCCTCTGTGAGTGTACTCGCCGTTACGTAACTAACAGTTTTTCAGCAACTCTTTACGACAACTTATAGGTTATCTTCAGGGTTCACTAAAGTGCCCCTGACCTGCGGATACATCCGTTACAGCAGGTAAAAAAGTGGTATTTACCACGATTCTGTCAAGGAACCGTCCGCCCCATCGAGATATTCCTCTTTTTTCGTGCAATCCCCGCTTGGGGGAAATCAATCCCCGCTAGACTTAATGGCGTTCGCGCCCCGCATTTAGGTGTGCGACCGAACTGTAGTTTTGCGTACAGAAACGAATAAGGCAGACCCAATCTGCATAACTAGGAGTTCAGCAGCTCGAGCCGCTGCGGAGCCCCGTTCCACCGTGATAGGAGGAGAGATGGATTCCCGTACTATGGCTTCCATCAATCTGCACGCCGTTCTGCGAGCCTGCGTTCCGCTCGTCGAGAACGACCCCGTTGCACGGGAAATCGTCAAGGACAGCAACATCTCTGTCCGTTTCGATATCCCAGGCATTGAACCCCGCACCCTGATCTTCGATCATGGCACTGCGCGCAGCGAAGCCCCCGGACCCTCCAAGCCGGATCTTCGCCTCGGTTTCGGATGCCCTGCCCACTTTAACGCCATGGTCGCCGGCAAGGGCATCCCGGTACCCCTTTGGGGCGTCCATCGCATGGGCTTCCTGCTTGGTCCCTTCACCAAGCTGACTGATCGTCTGTCCTACATCCTCCAGACCCCCGAAGGCGCCGCCCTCACCGCCGAGGAAGAGGACCTGAAGACCTTCCTCACCGCTAACGTTGCATTCGCAGCTCTCTGCGAGGTTGCCAATATTGACCCGGTCGGCCAAAAGTTGGCCCACGGCATGCGCGACGGTGCTCTGATCGTTGAGGTTCCCTCCGAAGGCATCAAGCTCGCCTGCCAGGTCAAAGATCACAAGCTGACCTTCTCCCCCGATGGTTCTCACACCGACCCCAACGCGTGGATGACCTTCGACAGCAAAGAGACCTTCCGCGCAGTGCTCGACGGAGCCGTCGACACCTACGCGCTCATTGGTCAGGACAAGCTCGTCATGAGTGGTGTGATTCTCAACATCGACGCCGCGAACAAGATGCTCGGACGCGTCTCCCGCTACCTGGCCTAAGGAGAAATATCCATGGAAATTTTCGATTACCCCAAGAACCGCGAGGCTTTTGCCCGCGCAACTAAGGTCATCCCCGGCGGTATTTACGGCCACCTCGGACCGACCGAAGGCTGCCACATCCCGGCTTCTGCCTACCCCTTCTATTCATCCCGCGCTAAGGGCGCCTACATCTGGGACCTCGATGGCAACAAGTTCATCGACCACATGGCTGCCTACGGCCCCATGATTCAGGGCTACGCCGATGAAGAGGTCAACGAGGCCGCCTTCAAGGCTTGCCGCAATGGTGACTGCGTCACCCTCCCCGGCACTCTCTCCATCGACCTCGCTGAACTACTGGTAGATACCGTTAACACCGCTGACTGGGCCCTCTTCGCCAAGAACGGTGGCGACGTCACCAACCTGGCTATGATGACCGCTCGCTCCGCCACAGGCCGCGACAAGATCATCATGTACAACGGCTCCTACCACGGCGTGAACATGTGGATGCAGCACGAAGGCGACCCGGGTGTGTCCGCCGCCGACGTGTCCAACAACATCTACATCGACTGGAACAACCTCCAGCAGCTCAAGGATGTTATCGCCGCCAACGAAGGTGAGATCGCCGGCCTCATCGCCATGCCTTACCTCCACTGTGCCTTCGGCGACAACATCCTCCCTGCCCCCGGCTACTGGGAGCAGGTCCGCAAGATCTGCACCGACAACGGCATCGTCCTCATCGTCGACGACGTCCGCGCCGGCTGGCGTCTGGACCTTCAGGGCTCCGACCACTTCTTCGGCTTCGAAGCAGACCTCATCTGCTTCTGCAAGGCACTCGCCAACGGCTGGAACGTGTCGGCTCTCTGCGGTAAGGAATCCCTCAAGGATGCTTGCTCCGCCGTTATGTACACCGGCTCCTACTGGCACACCGCAGCCCCGTTCGCTGCTGCCATCGCCAACATCAACAAGCTGCGCAACCACGAAGATGCTTGTGGCCACATGCGCATGATTGGCGAAGGCATCATGAGTGGCCTAGAGAAGGTTGCCGCCAACCACGGCTTCCACATGGTCACCACCGGTGAGCCCAGCCTCTTCTACATGCGTCTTGCTGACGACAACAACTTCAAGCTCCACCAGGAGTTTGTCGCTGAAACCGTCAAGCGTGGTGCCCTCATGGCCTCCCACCACAACCACTTCACCAACCTGGCCGAAACCCAGGAAGATGTGGACAAGACCATCGAGATCTGCGACGAAGCACTCTCCGTAGTTGCTTCCCGCCACCCGGATATGGGCTTCACCGCCTAAATCCGTTTCTCGTTCTCGAAACGACAAAGAACCCCCGCGCCACGGCGGGGGTTCTTTTTTGAGTTCTGCAGCGCTAGCTTAGGGCATTGAACTAGAGGCTCTACCAATGCGCAGAGTAGAGATAGACGACACCTCCTACCTCTAGCGACACCTAGGCACGGATAATGGCGAGGATCTCCTCCACTAATGCGTCCACAGCCTCTTGTGAACTGGCCTCCACGTTGAGACGCAGCAGCGGCTCCGTATTCGAGGCGCGCACGTTAAACCAATTGCCGTCCTTCAAATCGACGGTCACACCATCGAGACGGTCAACATTCTCCGTCCGGTCTGCAAATGCTGCCACCACAGCTTCTGTGCGCTCAGCCTGCGCCTCCGCATTCGCCAGCCGGGAGTTAATCTCTCCCGAGGCAGCATAGCGGTTGTACTTAGCCATCATCTCGGACAGCGGCTTATCCTGCTGCCCCAACGCTGCAAGCACGTGCATCGCCGCCAGCATGCCAGAGTCCGCCCGCCAGAAATCCCGGAAGTAGTAGTGGGCAGAGTGCTCCCCGCCGAAGATAGCATTCGTTTCGGCCATCTTTGCCTTGATGAAGGAGTGACCCACCCGGGTCCGAACCGGCTCTCCCCCGCTCTCGCGGATAATCTCTGGAACGGCTTTGGAGGTAATCAGGTTGTGAATGACGGCCGAGCCGGGCTCGCGTGCCAACTCTCGCTCTGCCACCAGGGCCGCGATAGCAGATGGGGACACCGGCTGGCCCTTCTCATCGACGACAAAGCAGCGGTCGGCATCCCCATCGAATGCCACACCGATGTCGGCCTTCACCTCAGGGGTAAACTTCTGCAGATCCACCAGATTCTTGGGATCTAGCGGATTCGCCTCATGGTTCGGGAAAGACCCATCAAGCTCAAAGTACAGTGCTTCCACGGTGAGCGGGAGATTCTCCCACACTGCCGGGACAGTGTAACCGGCCATACCGTTACCTGCGTCCACCGCCACAGTCAGCGGCCGAACGTCCTTCAAGTCAACCAGTTTGTTGAGGTAATCCACGTAATCGGGCAGCATATCTCGGTTGGTGACATAGCCGTGGGCACCACGGAACTCCGGTACGCCCTCCGCTAGCTCTCGGGAAATGGTGGCAAGGCCCGTGTCCTGGCCCACCGGGCGGGCACCAGCCCGGCAGAGTTTGATGCCGTTGTATGCTGCGGGGTTGTGAGATGCCGTGAACATGGCACCGGGCATCTGCAAGAGCCCGGAGGCACAGTACATCTCATCCGTCGAGGCGAGACCAATGTTCACCACATTGAGTCCTTGCGCGACGACACCTTCTGCGAACGCATCCACCAACTCGGGGCCGGAGTCGCGCATATCGTGTGCGACAACGACGCTAAGGGCGCCTTCCGACCGCATCAGACGGCCAAACGATTGACCCACTGCACGCACAAAATCGGTGGTGATCTGATCACCAACCAATCCGCGGACGTCATAGGCCTTAATGACATCGGCGATAAATGCGGAATCCCACCGAGGGGATGAAGCAGCAGCATTGCTCACCGGGATATCTCCTTCTTAGTGAATGCATTTAGACACACTAAGCCTACCGCCTTTCGGCGTGGAACCTGCCATCTTATGGTGGGCTAGATAAGCTAACACTATGAACGAGGACACCACGGGCCCCAATTCCCTGCCTCGGCGGCCGCTGACGAGCCGCCGGGCAGATCGCCGTGGGCGGGGTCCCCGTGGGCCCATCATCCCCCCGCAGGTTCCTCGCTACTGCACCCGTGCCTCCGCCTTCGATGAAAATGCGTTAGAGGCTTTTGCGCGAATTGACGCAACGTTCCACGACGAATTGGGGGATCTCGATCTCGCCGTCGATATGGTGCCACGGATGCGCCTCAAAGCCGGTGCTACCCTGTGGCCGGACTCAGTCGCTGCTGACGGGCCTATTCCCCTGGGCCGTGTTTTGCCCGCATCCTTTGATAAGTGGGGTACCCCTATCCGCCCGCGTATCGTCTTGTTTCGCAAGCCTATTGAGGAAAGATGTGAGGACGAAATGCAGATGCAGCGCCTTTTGCACGCTATCCTCAGCAAGCTGGTGGCTTATCACCTCAATGTGGAGCCGCAGCTTATCGACCCTCATTACGACGAGGGACCCCAGGTATAAGTGCACCGAGAGTGTGTAATGCTCTGTCGGTCGCGTGCCAGCTTGTCATTCCATCACAAATGTTTGAGGGCCTCCCATGGGAGGCCCTCAAACAAGGTCTTCAAGAATATTTAGATAGCGCGTTTCTTCAAGCGGCGACGTTCACGCTCCGACAAGCCACCCCAGATTCCAAAGCGCTCATCGTGCTCAAGTGCATACTCCAGGCACTCGTCACGAACTTCGCAGCTTTGGCAGATGCGCTTAGCCTCACGTGTGGAACCGCCCTTTTCCGGAAAGAATGCTTCCGGATCGGTCTGTGCGCAGAGAGCTCGTTCCTGCCATTCCAGTTCGACGGCAGTAATCAGTTCCTCGACACTCATGCTAGCGAGCGGCACAGCACCTGGAGCTCCGTAACTAGTCACGTAGCCTCCTGTCGTGTGTCGTGAAGATGCGCAAGCGGTTACTTACACACTTGTTATTACACCCAAAAACTGGCGCAAAAGCAACCTAAATCGGAATTCTCTAATATCGCAAATATGCGCAAATACCCGTCATTTCACCCCCGGCGTGTCATGAGATTTGTGGCATATCTTCTTAATCTTTAGAAAAATGCGCCTGACGTGCAGAAACGCTGCGATTTTCTGGGAATAACAACATTCACAGTCCGCAACCCACATCAGTTATTTTCCGTCACACCCGTCACACACGCTACCAAAAAAGTTGCCGCATCCCGCCTACTGACCCCCACAATCCTCACCCCTACAGCCAGGTATAAAGCAAAGGTTGAAGGTTTACTCAAGGCCGCTACCCAACCTCGGCAGCGGCCTTGACAAGAGCACAACAGTTACTAAGCGTCCGTGGAAAAGCGAATGCCCGCCTCTGGAATCTCAATACCTGGCCATACACGAATACCAGCGACAAGCTCACAGCGGTCCCCCACCACCGCATCATCACCGATGACAGCGTTGCGAACCACACATCCGTCACCAATACGCGCACCATTGCCGATAAGAGAGTGCTCAATGACCACATCTTTGCCCACCACTGCGCCATCAAACACCACAGAGGATGACACCACCGTGTTATCCCCCACTACCGAGTCTTGGCCAATAACCGTGCCGCCCTGCAAGGTGGCAGACTCCGCAACCTCCGCACCCGGCAGGACCAAACATTCACCCTGATGGCCTTCCAAGGCCGGTGAAGGGGCAATGCCCTGCACCAGGTCCGCCGAACCCTGTACGAAGTCCTGCGGTGTACCCATATCGCGCCAGTATTGGGAATCCACATACCCATACATACGACGGTTCTCCTCCAACAACCGGGGGAACACATCACGCTCGACACTTACCGGGACACCCGCCGGAATACTCTCGATAATCTCACGGCGGAACACGTAGCAGCCTGCGTTTATCTGGTCTGTCGGAGGGTCGGGGGTCTTCTCCAAGAACGCTTCCACCCGGCCATCAGCGTCGGTAGGCACACAGCCAAACGCTCGCGGATCCGGCACCTGGACGAGATGCAGCAGCACCTCAGCCTGCTTCTCCACAAACGTCCCCAAAATATCCTGCAAGTCCGTCCCGCCCAGCACGTCACCGTTAAACACCATAATGTTCTCACCGCGTAGCTTCGGCAGGACGTTGCGAATTGCACCGCCCGTATCCAGCGGCTGGTCCTCCACCACATACTCGATCTCTAGACCGAAGTCGGATCCGTCACCGAAATACTCGGAAAAGACCTCAGCCTTATACGAGGTGCCCAGGACGATGTGCTTAATCCCGGCGTCTTTAATACGAGACAACAGGTGGGTGAGGAAGGGCAGCCCAGCCGTCGGCAGCATCGGTTTGGGTGCCGAGAGAGTCAGGGGACGCAGGCGCGTGCCTTTGCCTCCAACGAGCACCACAGCATCGGTGGCGTCGAGAACGTCCTGGCTCAGACGGTGAGGTGCGGTCATGGTGATATCCAATTCCTTGAAGTACGCAGAGTTATAGAAGAAACGGTGGACAGACGTGGAAAGGTCAGTGCCGCTCGCGGCGCGCCAACGATACGGCAATCTGACACCGAACCCACAGGCCAGCCTTTAGTATCCACCGTAGTGGAGCTTGCCACCAATGCGGGTGGCGATCGGCCTGGAATTTATATGCACTCCGATGGTGCGCTGGCAACATGGTCTCCGGATGAGAGCTGGCAGCATGGCCTTTTGCATGCCGAATCTCAGCGGAGGGGACAAAGATGTTCTGCCAACCTGCTTTACCGAGCCGGTCACCCAGATCCACATCTTCCATATACATGAAGTAGCCCTCGTCAAAACCAGCAATCTGGTAGAAGGCTTCCCAGCGCACCAACAGACAGGAGCCAGACAGCCAGCCAGCGGGCCGCTCCCTCGTCATGTTTCGATCATCCAAATAGGACTTCGTCCACGGGTTTCCCGGCCAGATTGGGCCAAGGACGGCGTGGGCGATCCCATCGCGAATATTCGGCAAAGCCCGCGCAGAAGGGTAGATCGTACCGTCTGCTTCGCGAATGAGCGGCCCCAGCGAACCAGCCTTCTCCCAGCGCTCAGCAGCAGCGAGCAGCGCATCAATCGACCCCGGTGAGAACTCCACATCAGGGTTGGAGATAAGGATGTAGTCGGTGCGGACATCCGGGCAATTGTCCTCAAGATAAGTGAAGGCCCGGTTAATAGCAGAGCCGTAGCCGAGGTTAGACCCCATGCCTAGCAGGCTGACGGTAAGGCCTGAAGTACCAGCGTAGTCACGCACAGCGGCCTCAGGTGCCTCATCGGTGGAGCCGTTATCCGCCATAACAACGTGCACGGGCTGGTTAGTCGCTGCAGGAATGCTGTCCAGGAAGGTACGCAAGTAGCGACCCGGTGAATAGGTGACGGTTATTACTGCTAAGGATGCTTGTGCCACGAGTATTAGCCTATCTATCCGACTGGTTGAACTCGAACTGAGGAATCGGCAGATGCCCCGCGGGCAGGCTCGGTATCTGCGCCCTGTGTACACTCATCCAGCGCCGCTTCAAGCGCCTCCTGCCAGGAACGCAGCGGGGTCAGCCCGGCATCGTGCCAACTAGTGGGGCTGAGGGTCGACCAGCTGGGACGCGTTGCCGACGTGGGGAACTCGCTACTAGCGCAGGGGCGCACAGCTGTGGCCGCGTCGCTATCACGCTGGCCGATAATAGCCTGGGCGAAGTTAAACCAGGTAGTGAAACCTGAGTTAGTGGCGTGGAGGAGAGAGGGCACCGCCTCTCCGTGGCACAGTTTCTGACAGAGTTCCCACAGCCCGCGGGCCAGATCAAGGGAGTAGGTGGGGCAGCCGTACTGATCATTGACAACCGTTACGCTCCCCTTCGCCTGATAGAGATCCTGCATCGTGATAACGAAGTCGCTTCCCCGCACACCCCACTGGCGACGTTTCGGACCGGTAAACAGCCATGAAGTACGCACGATAACTGCCTGGTGCGGTCCTTCAGCACCAGCCCACGCATCCATAATGGCAGCTTCCCCGGCGGCTTTACTGGCTCCATAGACGCAGCGCGGAGAGACCGGGTCATCCGTTTCCCACGGCAGACACTGTCCTGCATCATCGCGGCGCGGCTGCCCCCCAAACACGTAGTCAGTACTGAGGTGGATAAGATGTGTACCCCTCTCCCGGCAGAGTGCCGCCAACTCACCAGGTGCTTCGGCGTTGATGCGGTAGGCCAGGTCGGGGTTCTCCTCTGCCGCATCCACTGCCGTGTAGGCAGCACAGTTAATGACAATGTCTCCGGGGCCGAGCATGAGCGTCTCGCCAGAGGTAAATACCGTTGGGTCGGAGAGATCGCAGTCCCGGCGCGAGTACGTTACTAGCGGGGTTTCCTGCCCAACTTTCCACAGAAAGGCGGGTTGGGTGGTGAGGAGCGCATAGCCAAGTTGGCCACTGGCTCCCACAATGTGAATTCGGCAGCGATGCGTTGTCACAGGAATGCTCTCTTCTTTAGACGCTAGTGTCTGACGTTTCGTGTCATTCGGCTCATGATGTATGGATGTGCGATGGTGCGAGAAATCCACTCGATGGGCGCTAAGTGTATAGAGGTTACTGGGGTTTGTGCTGGTTTCCTAATAGCTGCACGAATCGGAGAGGCCAATTATCTGCAGTCAACGCGGGTCAACATCCCGGTAGGGTGCCGCCTGGTCGAGCCGTTCCAGCCGAGGTGCCCCCGCGCGCAACGGTTCCCACCACTGTCGGTTCTCGCGATACCAAGCGATAGTGGAAGCCAGTCCGTGGTCGAAACTCATGTAGGGTCGGTATCCCAATTCCGCTCGGGCTTTAGAGTCGTCCACGCAGTAGCGCATGTCATGGCCAGGTCGGTCTGCCACGAACTCGATCATGTCCTCACTCATCCCCATCTCGGCGACAATCCGACGAGTCATTTCTAGCGCGGACATTTCCGTCCCGCCCCCAATGTTGTAGACCTCCCCGGCACGGCCCTTCGTCAACGCCAGCGCTAACCCCCGGCAATGGTCGGTAACGTGCAGCCAGTCGCGGCAGGCAGAACCATCACCGTAGACCGGTACCTTCTTTCCTTCCATGAGGTTGGTGACGAAGAGCGGGATGAGCTTTTCAGGAAACTGGTGCGGGCCGTAGTTGTTGGAGCAGCGAGTAATCACGACGGGTAGGCCGAAGCTGCGGAAGAACGCTTGGGCGACGAGGTCCGAGCCTGCTTTCGACGCGGAGTAGGGGCTGGTGGGGAGGAGCGGGTCTGTTTCCGGCCAGGACCCCAGCGGGATAGAACCGTAGATTTCGTCGGTGGAGACGTGAACGATGCGGGCAGCACCGACATCAT
This sequence comes from Mycobacteriales bacterium, assembly GCA_018376445.1. Lineage (GTDB taxonomy): Bacteria > Actinomycetota > Actinomycetes > Mycobacteriales > Mycobacteriaceae > Lawsonella. The sequence continues at coordinate 210,328 of JAHABL010000001.1, read as the reverse complement.
GGGCGGCTTGCATGACGGCGGCAGTCCCTACGACGTTCGTGTGCGCAAATGTGGTGGCTCCGTTAATGGAACGGTCGACATGCGATTCTGCGGCGAAGTGGATGACGGCGTCGTGTCCGCGCATTGCCTCGTGCAGGGTAGGTTCATCGCAAATGTCACCGTGGATAAAGGAGAAGCGGGAGTCACTAGCGCATTGGGTGAGGTTCGTCAGCGTGCCCGCGTAGGTGAGGGCGTCATAGACGGTGACGGCTTCGAGCTCCGGTAGATCCAGTGCTCCGTCCAGAGCCATTGTGGTAAAAACTGAGCCGATAAAGCCAGCTCCACCTGTGACGAAGAGCTTCACCCTGTGTCCTTCCCCTACGTGCTAGTGCTGTTCCTAGATTACCTACTGTGGGAGCAGCCCTGTGCATTTCTGGAACAGCTGCTGCAGTGCACCCGAAATTCTTGGTCTCACCTCAGTTTTTTCTTGTTGAGTGGGCTCGTCAATTGTCGAAATGGAGAGCTTATTTCGTAGGCTAGTAAGAGTACTCTGTTACCACAGAGTGATCTTCTAGTTATCCGCCAGTAATAGTCCTGGTGGGTGGGTTATCGACGAGGGAAGGAGATGCTATGAATGCCCGCGCTCCTCAGACAGTTCTGACGCGCGTTGTGCGGCCAATTATCGCCATCATCGCCATCCTCCTCGTCGTTGTGTCGACCTTCGCTTGGTCAAAAATCGACACTCTCAAACACAACACCGCGAACGCATTCCTTACCCTGGGCGGTGAGGCAGACGGCGCTACCGACATCCTCCTCGTTGGCTCGGACTCTCGCACTGATGCCAAAGGCAATCCCCTCACTGCCAGTGAACGGCGCATGCTGCACGCGGGCAATGATGTGGAATCGACCAACACGGACACCATCCTGCTGGTGCGTATTCCCCACAACGGCCGATCTGCTACCGCTATCTCCATCCCCCGCGACACGTGGATCTCCACCCCAAAGTTGGGCGAAGGCAAGATCAACGGTGTCTACGGGCAAACGCTGCTGCTGGCCAAGCAGGAAGCACTCGCCAAGGGCATGTCTCCCCAACAAGCCGAAAAGATTGCCACTGATGCGGGCCGTGAAGCCCTCCTCCGTGCAGTCGCTGATCTCACCGGCGTGACGGTGGACCATTATGCCGAAGTGGGCTTGCTGGGATTTGTCCTGATTACCAATGCTGTGGGCGGCGTGGAGGTATGTCTCAACCAGGCCGTCAACGACCCTTACTCAGGTGCACACTTCCGTGCAGGTGTACAGACACTGAGTGGTTCTAAGGCACTTGCGTTTGTCCGTCAACGCCACGGTTTGTTGCGTGGTGACCTCGACCGTATTACCCGGCAGCAGGCGTATATGGCCTCTATGGTGCGCAAGGTGCTTTCCGCAGGTGTTCTCACCAATCCGGATGCGCTGAACCGGCTTACGCTGGCGATTAACCGCTCCGTGGTAGTGAACGAGGGCTGGGATGTGGTGCAGTTCGCCCAGCAGCTACAGCACTTGACCGGCGGGCAGGTGAAGTTCTCGACGATCCCCGTCGTCAACCCTGATGCTCATATGAATCTGGATAACGGCGACATGGTAAGTGCTATTGAAGTCGATCCGCCGGCTGTGAAGGCGTGGGTCGAGCGCACCATTGGTTCTGCCAAGAAACCAGGGAAGAAGAGGGAACTACCGAAGCCGGAACGCGTCAACATTGATCGTTCTGCCGTATCACTATCAGTCTTGAATGCCGGTTCTCTCGCCGGATTGGCTGGTTCGGTGGCCAAGTACCTAGAGGGCCTGGGCTACCAGACCCAGAACACTGGAAACTCTGACAATGACACCCCCACTAGTGTGGTGGTGGGTAATCCTCAGACTATGGCTGCGGCAGATGCCGTGAGTAAAGACTTGGGTGGTCTCCCTGTCCAGAGTTCCGCAGATGTACCTATTGGAACCGTGCGAGTAGTCCTCGCTGACGACTATGAGGGACCGGCTACGAAGGACGGGAAAACCGTCTTCGCCAGTGATCTTGAGCTACCTGCCAAACCCACTGTGAGCCCCGGTAGTACTCCCTCTATTAGCGCGGGTGGACGTGGCCCACAATGCGTCAATTAGGTTCTGTGCCCCAGGCAAGCAGCGCTAATGTGACTTTGCCAACTATTGCCATTTACACATTAACACTTATTGACAATCTGTAATTCCTAAGGGAGTATTGAACCGTGCCTAAGTCACCTCAGAATCCAGAATCCACCACGATGTCGGTCGATGAAGCCATCATCCAAGCTGGCCTCAACTGCATCGTGCAGGATGGTGTACGCCGCACAACCATGGCTGGAATTGCCCGAGCTGCCCAAGTGAGCCGCCCTACCCTCTACCGCCGCTACAAGGACGTCACCGCCCTCGCCACGGCCCTCCTCACCCGGGAACTCCTCGATATTCTAGACACCGTGCCCCGTATGCCTTCGGATACCGAGGAATTGGTTGACACCATCGTGATCTACACCGACAAAGCGCGGAACAATAAATTCCTCCGAGCCATTATCGAGACAGATCCCGAACTGCTGACCACGTACTCCTTCCGACGCTTCGGCCAGAGCCAAATCGCTCTCATCCGCTACTTGGAAACTCTCATCAAACGAGTCCAGGTATCAGACGTGGCTCGTGCACACGGTGAAGAGCCGGAAGCAGCACTCCTCATCCGCCAGGACGATCCCCACGTCATGGCAACTATGATTCTGGTCATAACCCAGGCCGCTGCTCTCTCCGCACAGGCAGCCTCCTCCGGTTTTGGTAGTGATGACGTTTGGCGTGAAGAACTAACCAAAACATTGAAGGGATATTTATCTCATGACCTCGCAGGATCCTCGCGCACTGTCTCCTGAACTCCGCACCGAAACTCTCACGAAACTTGCTTCGATGCCGGCCGATGAGCTCGACATGATCATCATCGGCGCCGGCATCACCGGTGCCGGTGTGGCCCTCGACGCCGTTACCCGCGGTCTCAAAGTCGCCATCATCGAAAAAGAAGATATTGCCTTCGGCACCTCCCGTTGGTCCTCCAAGCTCGCCCACGGTGGCCTCCGCTACCTCGCCAAGATGGAACTCGGTATCGCCCACAGCTCCGCGGTCGAACGTGGCATCCTCTTGGAGGAGATTGCTCCGCACCTCGTCCACGCCATCGCCCAGGTCGTTCCGCTGAACGACGCCGCCACCACCGTCCAGCAGGGCGCTTCCCGCGTCGGCTTCATCGGTGGCGACCTCCTCCGTATGGCTGCCGGCACCTCCGGAGATATTCTTCCCCACTCCCATTACCAGAGCGTCTCCAAGACCCTCGAAATGTGCCCCGGCGTCGCCCGCGAAGGCCTCAAGGGCTCCTGGGTCTTCTACGACGGCCAGATGATTGACGACGCCCGTATCGTTACCTGCGCCATCCGTACTGCCGCAGAAAAGGGCTGCCTCGTCCTCACTCACGCCGCCTGCAGTGGCGTAACCGGCACCTCTGTCACCGTCACCGACCAACTGGGCGGCAAGAGCTTCACCCTCAACGCCAAGTCCGTGGTCTCCGCCGCCGGTGTCTGGGCAGGACACATCGACAACGAGATCAAGCTCCGTCCCGCCCGCGGCACCCACCTGGTGATCGACGCAGCTAAGATGGGCAACCCCACTGGCCAGCTCACTGTGCCGCTGCCTGGCTCCATTTCCCGCTACCTCTTCGCCATCCCAGAGCAGCTCGGACGCATCTACTTGGGTCTTACCGACGAAGAAACCCGCGGCGAGATCGTCGACGTTCCCCCCACTCCGGAAGAGGACATCGACTTCCTCCTCAAGAACTTCAACAGCGCCCTGGAAGTGAAGCTCACCCGCGATGACGTCATCGGCGCTTTCACCGGCTACCGCCCGCTCATCGACTCCGGTGAAGGCGGATCCACCTCGGACCTGTCCCGTCGCCACGCCATCATCGAAGCTAAGAACGGCCTCATCTCCATCGTGGGCGGCAAGTTCACCGAGTACCGCCTCATGGCAGAAGAGACCGTTGACGAGGTTGTCAAGCGTCGCCACCTGAGCGCTGGCCCTTGCGTCACCCGCACCACCCCCTTCATCGGTGCTCCCAAGCACCCTGCCTCTGTCGGCGTTTCCAAGGCGGATCTGGACAAACTGCCTGCCTCGCTGGTCGCTCGTTTTGGCTACGAAGCCCCCAACGTCGTTTCCTCCTGCCCGGCCGAGCGCCCGCTGGAGCAGGTTGCTGACATGGACATCACCCGTGCTGAGTTCGCCTATGCTGTCACCCACGAAGGCGCTATGACCGTCGACGACATTCTGGATCGCCGCACCCGCGTCGGCCTGGTGAAGAAGGACCGCGACGCTGCCCTTCCCACCGCCCAGGAAATGATCGACACCCTGGTCAAGTAGGACACAATCTACGGCAACTTTATTAACTCTTCCCGGTGTGCCTAGTAGCTGTTTACTAGGCACACCGGTTTTCTTGCTCCGTGTAAGAAAAAAGCGGCACTAAATCCCGTAGCATAGTGGGCGAGCCACAATATACACTCCTCCCCCCCCCGGCAGCGCAGTGGCCTGCGCGCCATTCAATTTTCACTCTTCCATATGACCACACCACATAACTCCGTCCCCTACTCGTGGAACTTGCCCCTCAATATTGACGGCAAGATCCTCGGTGCAGCCTATGACGTCATTATGGAAAAGGGCATCGACAACACGACGATCTCTGAAATTGCAAGCCGCGCAGGGATTTCTAGGCCAACTCTGTATCGTCGCTTTAACGACATCAACGCCGTATTCTATTCCCTCGTTACCTCCATCATGCTGGACGTAATGAACCAGTGCTATCGACTTGTCGACACCGTCGAGGAACTCATCGATACCCTCCTCGACTTCGTCATCCGCGTACGCGAACAGCCCATTTTCGATCAACTCGCACGCTCCGAACGCGGCTTCCTAGCTAACTATTTCGTTATGCGCCTTGGTATCTCACAACGGGAATCGCTTGCAGTGCTGGCCTCCCTCATCCACCACTGCCGGGCTGTCGACCCCAGCCAGCTACGCGACGAAGACGACATGGAACTCGCCGCCATGGTCATCATGATGCTGCAAGGCACCAGCCTCTCCGTCGGCTCCATGTCCCGTATCATCTCCAATGCCACCTGGCGCCGGCAGCTCAAATACGCACTCACTGGGCTCCTCAGCCCCTCCGCTGACATCCCCCCAACAGAAATCCCGCCCAGCCCAGAAACCAGCGCAATCAACCAACGCTCCCACTTCATCTCCCCCGGTCTCCCCGAAGCTGAACCGATGAGTCCCCCTGCCCGCTTCATGACAGACATCTCAAAACCGAAGAACACCGGCCGGCGTACGTCAACCCGCACCTCCACCCGCGGGACAGCGGGCAAATCATCTGAGCAACAATCACGTGCAGATGACACATCAACCCCGGCCAACACACAAAAGAGCGCGAAGAACAGCACTCGCCACTCCCCGCGCTCTGCCCGGTAGACTGCGCCTGCCCGGTCTACCGATCCTGTTCCAAGCGGTTCTGCAAAGCCGCGTGTTTACCCACGACCTCATCTTCCATCCCCGCCATAAAGGCCTCCATCTTAGCCCGCACTTCCGCATCAGCCGCACCAATAATGCGAGCAGCCAACAAGCCGGCATTCTTCGCGCCATCAATCGACACCGTAGCTACCGGCACGCCAGCGGGCATCTGCACGATCGACAACAGCGAATCCATCCCCTCCAGGTTCTTCAAAGCACGCGGGATACCAATAACAGGCAAAGCCGTGGCCGCTGCCATCATGCCTGGCAGATGTGCGGCACCACCGGCACAGGCAATGATGCACTGCAGCCCCCGGCCAGCTGCCTCCTTGCCGTAATCCAGCATGCGCTGCGGAGTACGGTGCGCCGAATACACACCCACCTCCCACGGGATACCGAACGTATCCAGGGCTTCCACCGCCGGCTCAACCGTCGGCCAGTCGGAATCTGACCCCATCACAATTCCCACCAAAGGGTTGGAGGATGCCATCGTCGTCACCTTTCTTCACGCCTTACCTGGCGCTCATCCATCTCAGTATTGCTGTCGTTCACGTCGCCGGCTTAGGCACGCTGGTTCACTCGTCAGCCGGCATCCCGGTATGCGGGTCCCAGCCATCCAGCCACTCTGCCGCGGACATCCAATGTGCCGCCAACTCCGCTTCCCGCTGTACTTTCGCCACATAGACGGGGTCCTCAACCGAACCACCCAGCGGGCCACACACGTTGACATGTCCCAGTTTACGGCCCGGACGCTCGCCTTTTCCGTACATATGCAGCTTCACATTGGGGAAGCGCGCAAACAGGTGATGAGCCCGCTCGTCCATCGTCATCTCCGGAGTCTCCGGTGCACCCAACACGTTGGCCATCACCGTAAACGGGACACGCATGGAGACGTCCCCCAACGGATAATCCAAAACCGCCCGAATGTGCTGCTCGAACTGGCTGGTAATGCACCCGTCCTGCGTCCAATGCCCAGTGTTATGGGGGCGCATCGCCAATTCATTAACCAGCAAAGAGTTATCCGGCAGCAAGAACAGCTCCACCGCCAGCACCCCTGTTACCCCCAGCTCCTGGGCAATGCGCAGCCCCAATTGTTGGGCAGCTGTCGCTACTTCCGCCGGCAGACCGGGCGCAGGAGCCATCGCAACAGCACAAATACCCTGCTGCTGGATGGATTGGGTGACGGGCCATACTGCCCCTTGCCCCTCTGGTGATTGAGCGACCAGGGCAGACAATTCCACCACCCACGGCACTTTCCACTCGCCCAGCATCGTCATCTCATGCTCCGTGATACCTGTGCGCACAATCTCCTGTGCCTCAGCAAGCGTCTTCGGGGCCCACACCCCATGGCCGTCGTATCCGCCACGCGCCGTCTTAATGATGACCTCGCCGTTGTTCTCCTCCCAGAACCGCGCCACATCGTCATCGTTCTGCAGATGGGCAAACGGGGGCACCGGAGCACCAATCTCCTGCAGACGCCGCCGCATCTTCAGTTTGTCCTGGGCAAAAATGAGGGCGCTCGGCCGCGGCTGGAAGTTCACACCCTCCGCCAGCAACGTCGCCAGAACGTCCTGAGGAACATGCTCATGGTCAAAGGTCACCACATCCGCCCCCTGTGCAGCAGTACGGATCGCCTCCACATCCGTATGCTCGCCGATCACCACGTCGGGGGTAACCTGGGCGGCAGATTCCGTAGGACCAGGAGACACCACCCGCAACGTCTGCCCCAGCTCGATGGCCGCCTGGGCCGTCATGCGAGCCAGCTGCCCACCTCCAATCATGGCGACCTTGGGCATAATACGTTCGGTGACGGGGGGATACTTACGTGGCGCGGTAGGCATAGGGCAGCACTCTTCCGGCAGGAGCAGGATGGATAGCGAATAATGCCATGTCGCCCGGAATCCCTCCGCCGGTCTATACCAACGCAGAGGGGGTCGACCTGGCATTCCATGTCCATTGTGTCACGTCAACGGCATAAGAAGGTAAGCTGACTTTTGTGAAAATAGAAGAGTCCCTCCTCAAACTTATGCCGGAGAAGTGGCGCCCCTTCCTCATCAAGCATCGCGAATTCATCCGCTTCGGCATCGTCGGTGGCATTACCTTCGTCATCGACAACGGCATTTTCTATGCCTTGACACTTACTGTCATGCAGCAGAAAGCCACCATGGCCAAAATTCTGGCCGTCACCATCGCTGTCGTCTGCTCATATGTTCTGAACTCCGAATGGGCATTCCAAGAACGTGGTGGAAAACGTAGCAGGCGCGAAGCGACCTTCTTCTTCATCGTCTCCGGAATCGGCATTCTCATCAACGCCATCCCACTGTGGTTCTCCCGCAACATTCTGGGACTCGCCCTGGTGAGCCACGGCGGACGCCTCACCTCACAGCTTGCCGTGTCTCTCTGGGACTTTCTCTTCGGTTCCATCATCGGCATGCTGCTAGCCATGCTGTGGCGTTGGTGGGCCTTCGACAAGTTTGTCTTCCCCAAAGCCCCCGAAATGGAAGAGATGGCAAAGCCCCATCGCGCCCCCAAGTTTGCACCAGGTGAAGCAGTGTCTATGACGCAAGACTGGAAGCAGCACTCCCGCCGCCAGACCCCCATCCGGAAGGGAACCGTCGCCAGTCGCGCTGTTGCCCGGCGGGAACGCTACCGCACGCCAGAAGAGCGGATGGCAGCAAAGCCCACGCAAGCTGACCTCAACATGTAGGCGCCATCGCCCCTACAGCGTCCTCTTTCACCCTCCCCGTTAGCGTCGGAATAATCCGCGCCGGCGGGGAGGTTTTTGTACACCCCCGCCATAAACGGCAGTGTTCCCTCGCACCGTATAAGGAGGACGGTAAGGAACCCCAGGGGGTGGCTGCAGAGGCTGCTGTAGCGGAGTCTGCGCCGGCGACTGGTAAGTAGCAAGTGGAGGCATTGGCGCATAACCTGCCCCCACTGGTGGATAAGCGGGATAGCCTTCGGCTGGTGCGTAGTACGCCCGTTGTGGATAGGCGCCTGTGCGCTGCAACTCGGCACTTCCCGAGCGCACGAAACTCTCCAGATCGTGCGGGTGCGGAACCCGGTCAAACTGCAGTCCACCGAGTTCATAGCTAGAAATATGAACAGTACCGTAGTGCAGCATGCGGCCTATCAACGATTGCTCCACATCCACCGCTTGTAGCCAAGCCAACGACACAGAGAGGGTTTCTTTACGGAACACTCCCTGTCGGAACACCACGCGGTCGCTGGTGACCACGATGGAGGATCCCAACCAGCGCAAGACCGGCATGACGACCCACACCAGCAGCACCGTCACCATCGCCAGGATAAGTGCAGCCTGCAGAATGTCCCGGAGGACTTCCTCCTGGAGAGTGTCGGATAGCCCCAGCAGTAGCATCACGAGCATGACCGTCAGGATGGCCCGCATGGTTGGACGAGCCAGGCTGATCCAGTGGGGGCGCTCGTGAATGAGAATCTCCTCACCCGGGTCGAGGATCTTCTCTGGGTAGTCACCGCTTCTCTTCATAACTCAATCATGGCAGGTAGCAGCCTCCTCCGCGAACATGTCGCACATCACCAGCTCGCACCGCCTGGACTGCTCCACCAGCTGTGCGCAACAACAGACAGCCATCCTCCGCTACATCCACTGCTGTTCCATGAGCCATCGCCCCACCCGGTAGCTGCACATCCACCTCCTGGCCAATGGTGGAGCAGCGGTCAACAAAATCTTCCAGCATCGCGGTGCCACCCTGCCGCCATTCCCGCACCCTCCGATCAAGTTCTGTGAAGATGGCGATAGCGAGATTCTCCCGGCTGGGTGTGCGGTCTCCCAGGACCATCGCCAACGACACGGCGTAGTCAACCGGCAGTTCATCGGCAGACTGGGTGACGTTGATACCTACCCCTGGCACAATCGCGGCGGCGCTACTGCCATCGGGGTAGGTACGATCCACCGCCGCCATCTCCACCAGCATGCCTGCCAGTTTCCCGCCATTGCAGAGAATGTCGTTAGGCCATTTGAGAGAAAGATCGATTTCTCCCGGAGCCCCACTGGCGCTTCCCGCACCGACACCCGCATCAACGCCGACCTCCCGGAGGGCACTGCGAAGCCCATCAATCACTGCCACCCCCGTTGCTAAAGGCAGCAGCGCCCATCGTTGGGGCGTGACCGTACGTGTGCGGATAAGAGCCGAGAAACTGATGGAAGAATGGGGCGGGGCGACAAAACTGCGGGTGTAGCGGCCCCTGCCGTTGGTCTGGTATTCGGCCAATAGTAAAGCCCGGTCGCAGGTAGGGTCCGTGGTGGCTCGCTGCACCATATCGCTATTGGTGGAACCCGTGACGTCCGCTACCTCCAAGGACTGCCAGGTAGTTGTGGGAGTGTCAACCAGAGCAGCGCGCATAAGGGCAACATCGAGTGGACGAGTGGGAACGAGCGGCATGAGGACTCCACGGGGAAGAAAAACTGATGGCGCAGCTAAGGGCACCATCATCTTGTTAGCCATTCTACGGGGTGCACTGTGCATGCGGTGAGGGGTGGTGGAGTCGAGATTTTTGCGGGAAAGCCCAACCTGGTCCATGCCCGGTTCTCCAGAAAGGCCGCAGTTGAGTAAGCTAATGCTCATGAGTAATGGCGCACCTAGTATTCACACCACTGCCGGCAAGCTGAACGAGCTTCGTCGCCGCATGGCCGAAGCCGAGGCACCCGTCGGCGCCGAGGCTATTGAGAAAGTTCACGAGGCTGGTTTGATGACCGCTCGCGAACGCATTGTGGCGTTGTTCGACGAAGGCTCCTTCGTGGAAACCGATGCGCTGGCGAAGAGCCGCTCCAACTCCTACGACCTGGCATTCTTCAAACCGGTGGGAGACGGCGTGGTTACCGGCTACGGTACCGTCGATGGCCGCTCGGTATGCGCCTTCTCCGTTGATTCCACCGTACTGGGAGGCAGCTTCGGCGAGGTGACAGGAGAGAAGATCGTCAAGATCCTTGACCTTGCTATTAAAACCGGCCGGCCGCTCGTCACCATTATTGACGGCCGCGGTGCCCGACTACAGGAAGGCGTTAACTCGCTGGCCTTCTATGGAGAGATCTTCCAGCGTCTGGTGAAGGCCTCCGGCCTCATTCCACAAATCTCTGTGGTACTGGGTCAGAGCTCCGGTGGCAATGTTTTCGCCTCCGCGCTGCAGGACTTCGTCATCATGGTGCGTGGTCAGTCGGAGATGCTCTTCGGTACCCCCGAAATGATCGCCGAGCGAGGCGAAGGCAAGTCCACCCAGGAAATGGGTGGCGCGGACGTTCACATGGAAAAGACAGGCCTCTGTCATTACGTGGCCGACGACGAATCAGACGCCCTCACCTACGCCAAGGAACTACTCGCCCACCTGCCCTCCAACAACCGGGCAGAAGCCCCCAAACAGCCCTGGGTGAAGCTTCCCGGTGCACCCGGAAGCCACCCACGTCCGGAGGATCTGGAACTCGACGCCATTATTCCCGACTCCGATGCCGCCACCTACGACATGATGGAGATCATTACCCGGTTCGTTGACGATGGCGACTTCCTGGAAGTGCAGGCAGGTCGCGCCGCCAATATGCTAACCGGTTTTGCCCGCATCGAAGGCCGCTCCGTCGCAGTCGTCGCCAACCAGCCGCAGGTTCTCGCCGGCGCGATTGACAAGGCTGCCGCCGACAAAGCCGCCCGCTTCATCCGCACCTGCGATGCCTTCAACATTCCCATCGTCACCCTGGTGGATGTGCCCGGCTTCCTCCCCTCTCTGGAAGAAGAACAAGCCGGCTCCGTACGCTCCGCCGCCAAGCTTTTCTACGCCTACGGTGAAGCCGCCACCCCACGTGTCACCGTCGTCGTGCGTAGAGCCTTCGGCGAAGCCTACAACGCCATGGGCTCCAAGCACCTCGGCGCCGACATCAACCTGGCCTGGCCGACCGCCCAGATCGCCATCGACGATGCCGCAAATTCCGTTCCCCGCCTGCACCATCAGCAGCTCGCAGAGGCTGCCGAGAAGGGCGAGGATGTAGAAGCCCTCACCGCGAAGCTACAGGCCGAGTACGAAACACAGGTGGTCAACCCGTACATCGCCGCGGAACGCGGTTTTGTGGACTCCGTCATTCCGCCATCGCACACACGGGACGAAATCGCCATCGCACTGCGCCTTCTCGAGCGCAAGGTGGTCCCCAGCTACCCGAAGCGCCACGGCAACATCCCGCTGTAATGACCACTGTGGTGTTGGGGTCGGCCTCGCCGTCCCGCCTACACATTCTTCGCAGCGGCGGAATTGAACCCTTCGTCCTCGTCTCCACGGCAGATGAGGACGAACTCAAGCGGCACTTCCCCGCAGGCCCCACACTGGTGCAACAGCTCGCTGCCGCCAAAGCCGCAAACGTTGCCCACCAACTGTGTACCGCCCACCCGACAGTGGCAGCTGACGCACTTGTCATTGGCTGCGATTCCATGCTGCTCACTGCAACCGGTGAGCTGGTAGGAAAACCCCTTTCGGTAGAACGCACCATCGCCCACTGGCAACATGTACGCGGCACCTCTGCACAACTCCTCACCGGGCACACCGTTATTCGCCTAACGGAAGGCTCAGAGGCCACCGCCTCCGCCATCACCCGCACTGTCGTACACTTTGGTACCCCCACTGACGACGATATCCGCCGCTATGCCGAATCCGGTGAGCCCCTCAACTGTGCCGGCGCCTTTACCCTGGAGGCGCTCGGCGGCTGGTTTATTGATGCCATCGAAGGGGACCCCTCCAACGTGATCGGGCTCAGCCTGCCCACCCTTCGCCGACTCGCTGCCGAAGTGGGACTGAGCGCCACCAGCCTGTGGAATATTGCCGCCAGTTCGCCGGCAGGAGAAAAGTGACAGACCACCGCACAGTAATTAGGTTTTTCGCACCACCGCGCTAAACTGTTATTTTACGTAGCAGCATAAAAGCGCTGGATACCGCCAACGCATCGGGAGCGGGAGCTGAAGAGCAACCCACTTGCCGCCCCGCGAGACTGACAGTAAGAAGGGTAAACGGATGACCGTAAAGCCGGACGTGGTTTTCGACGTCGTTAAAGGTAACCCCACTGAAGCAGAAGTTGCCGCCATCGGTGAAGCTCTCCGTACCATGGCCCTCGCCGCCTCGACCGACACCATGCCGCAGGTCACCAACGCCCTCAACAACTGGGGTGACGTGAACCGTCAGTTCGCCCCCGTGCTCGCCTACGCTCCTACCGCCTACGTCAACCTCTAGGCGCCACTCACATCTCTCGGGACTACTTCCACCCCAAAACAGCGTCCGCTACCGCAGTAGCCCCACTCAAATGGATTTCCCCTGATCGTGGTGAGAGACTGTCAAGTATGACTGTCGAACTTTCCCCGAATACTAAAGTCGTCTTGGACGAATCCGAGATGCCCACCAAGTGGTACAACCTCAACGCTGACTTCCCCGAGCCCTGCGCCCCACACCTCCACCCGGTCACCCAAGAGCCCGTCACCGAAGCTGACCTCCAACCGCTCTTCTCCGCCGAACTCTGCCACCAGGAGCTCACCAAAGACCGCTACGTAGAAATCCCCGAGCCGATCCGACGGCTCTACACGCAGTGGCGCCCCAGCCCCCTCTACCGCGCCCGTCGCCTAGAAGAGGCACTTGGCACTTCTGCCCGCATCTACTACAAGTACGAAGGTGTGAGCCCCGTCGGCTCGCACAAGACCAACACCGCTCTGCCGCAGGCCTACTACAACAAGATCGAAGGCATCGAGCACCTCACCACCGAGACGGGTGCTGGTCAATGGGGAGCCGCCCTCAGCTACGCGGGCGCCATGTTCGACATTGACGTTCAGGTGTGGCAGGTCCGCACCTCCTACGAATCCAAGCCCTACCGCCGCATGCTCATGGACCTCTACGGAGGACGCTGCTACAGCTCCCCCACCATGGACACCAAAGCCGGCCGCGCCATGAACGAAAAGTTCCCTGGCACCACCGGATCCCTCGGCATGGCCATCTCCGAAGCCGTCGAAGTAGCCCTCGGCGACGAGAAAACCCACTACACCCTGGGCTCCGTGCTCAACCACGTAATGCTCCACCAGACCGTCATCGGTGAAGAAACCCTCCTCCAGCTCAAGAAGTTCGGAGAAGAACAAGCCGACTACGTCTTCGGCTGCGCTGGTGGCGGCTCCAACCTGGCCGGCCTCTCCTTCCCCTTCATCCGGGAAATTATCGCCGGCAACTGCACCACCAAAGTTGTTGCCGTAGAACCCGCCTCCTGCCCCTCCATGACAGAAGGCGAATTCCGCTACGACTTCGGTGACGTCGCCCAAACCACCCCACTCATGAAGATGTACACCATGGGTGCAGACTTCGTACCGGACCCCATCCACGCCGGTGGCCTCCGGTACCATGGCATGGCTCCCATGGTGTCCCACGCCTACCACCTGGGCCTCATGGACGCCATGGCACTCCCGCAGGAAACCACCTTCAAAGCCGGTCGCCTGCTCGCCCGCACCGAAGGCATCGTGCCCGCCCCCGAGTCCACCCACGCACTCGCCGGCGCACTCCTGGAAGCCCGCAAGCACCAAGGTACCCCCGGCAGCGGCCCATCCATCGTCATCGGCCTCTCCGGCCATGGCCTCCTCGACATGCCCTCCTATGCCCAGGTCGGCATGCTGGAAAGCTTCTAACTGACAAGCGGCGAAACACGCCCCTCCGCGGGTACCCACCCCCGGACACCCACCGTGCCGCCGCTCACCAGTACAAGCACCCCGAACACCGTCACCCACCCCACACCCTGCAGCAAGAAGGTGGGTGACGGTGTTCCATTCATTCAGCAGAGCGTCTCCAGAAAAACTAGAATCACAGATGAAAACTACCTTGCGCCCTGCAACTTCACACCCCACAACTTCACGCCCCAGGAGGACAGCGTGCCCGCGCCCTACGATCACAACCCGCGGTTCAACGACTACGCGCACCCAGAGCGCCTCGTCTCCACCGAATGGCTCGCTGAACACCTCGACTACCCAGGGCTCCGCATCCTCGAATGCAACGAAGACGGCCTCCTCTACGACATCGGCCACGTCCCCGGCGCGCTCCGCCTCGACTGGCACAAAGACCTCTTCGACCCCAACATCCGCGACTTCATCAACGGACAACACTTCGCCAGCCTGATGCGCCGCCTGGGTATCCGCCAAAACGACACCGTCGTCCTCTACGGCGACAAATCCAACTGGTGGGCCGCCTACGCACTGTGGGTCTTCGCCCTCTTTGGCCACACCGACATCCGCCTCCTCGACGGCGGCCGCGACGCCTGGTTCCTCGAAGAGCGTCCCACCAGCTTCGCTGTTCGCACCTACCCAGAGTCCGACTACCCCATCGTCGAACGCCACGACGACAACCTCCGCGTCTACCGTCAAGACGTACTCGCCGCACTCGGCTCCTCCCTCATCATCGACACTCGAAGCCGCGACGAGTACGTTGGCAACACCCTCTCTCCCCACCTCTCCAGCGCCGTCTCCCGCCGCGGACACATCCCCACCGCCTTCAACATCCCCTGGAACCGTGCAGTCGGCCCCGACTCCCGCTTCCTCCCCCGCACCACCCTCGAAGACATCTACGACGGAGTCTGCTCCCCTGACGACGAACACGACGTCATCACCTACTGCACCATGGGAGAACAAGCCAGCCACACCTGGTTCGTCCTCACCTACCTGCTCGGCTGCGACTGTGCCTACAACTATGACGGCTCTTGGTCCGAGTGGGGAACCGCCGTACGGATGCCCATTGTGCAAGGCACCGCCCCCGGATCCGCCCCCTTCCCCCTCCCCCTCAGCACCCGCCACTAAACACAACCGCACCCACCATCAGACAAAACAGCAGCACAACCCAAGGCTACGTGCCCACTTTGTTCGGTGAAACCGGCGGGAAGGCGTAGACTTGGGTAAGGTTTGACCCGGTAAAATTCCCCTTTACGGGAAAAGAAAAGTCACAGGAGAGAAGATTGTCCGCTAACGCAACAGCAACGATCAACAAAGTACTAGTTGCGAACCGCGGCGAAATTGCCGTCCGCGTCATCCGTGGTGCCCGCGACGCAGGCATCCCCAGCGTCGCCGTCTACGCCGACCCAGATACCGACGCCCCCTTCGTCAGCCTCGCCGACGAAGCCATAGCCCTGCACGGCTCCACCGGCGCCGAAACCTACCTCAATATCGAAAAGCTGCTCGCCGCAGCAGAAGCCACCGGCGCCAACGCCATCCACCCCGGCTACGGCTTCCTCTCCGAGAACGCCGACTTCGCCCAAGCCGTCATCGACGCCGGCTACATCTGGATCGGCCCCCCGCCAGAAGCCATCCGCAAACTCGGCGACAAAGTCACCGCCCGCCACATCGCCGAACGCGCCAACGCCCCCATGGCAGCCGGCACCAAAAACCCCGTCAAAGACGCCGACGAAGTCATCGCCTTCGCCGAAAAATACGGCTGCCCAATCGCCATCAAAGCCGCCTTCGGCGGCGGCGGACGCGGCATGAAAGTCGCCCACAGCATCGACGAAATCCCCGAACTCTTCGACTCCGCCACCCGTGAAGCCACCGCCGCCTTCGGCCGCGGCGAATGCTTCGTCGAACAATACCTCGACCGTGCCCGCCACGTCGAAGCCCAAATCCTCGCCGACCAACACGGCAACGTCATCGTCGTCGGCACCCGCGACTGCACCCTGCAGCGCCGCTTCCAGAAACTCGTCGAAGAAGCCCCCGCCCCCTTCCTCACCCCCGAACAGGAAGAAAAGATCCACACCTCCGCCCGCGCCATCTGCCGTGAATCCGGCTACTACGGCGCCGGCACCGTCGAATACATGGTGCAAGGTGACACCATCTCCTTCCTCGAAGTCAACACCCGCCTCCAGGTAGAACACCCCGTCACCGAAGAAACCACCAACCTCGACCTAGTACTGCGACAGTTCGACATCGCCGAAGGCAAAGAACTCGACATCACCGAAGACCCCAAGCCAGTCGGCCACGCCTTCGAATTCCGCATCAACGGCGAAGACCCCGGCCGCAACTTCCTCCCCGCCCCCGGTACCGTCACCCGCTACCAAGAACCCTCCGGCCCCGGTGTCCGCGTTGACTCCGGCGTCCGCGAAGGCGACATCGTCGGCGGCGAATTCGACTCCATGCTGGCCAAACTCATCGTATGGGGCGAAAACCGCGACAACGCCCTCGCCCGCGCCCGTCGCGCCCTCGCCGAATACCACATCGAAGGCCTCGCCACCACCGTAGACTTCCACCGCCACATCGTCTCCAACCCCGACTTCGTAGGCGACGGCAACAGCTTCGACGTCTTCACCAAGTGGATCGAAACCGAATGGAAGAACCCCTTCGACGCCGCTGAAGAAGACCCCGACGCCGTCCAGATGGAACACCTCCCCAACCAGATCGTGGTTGTCGAAGTAGACGGAAAACGCATGGAAGTCAGCCTGCCGGCAGACTTCGTTGTCCGCGGTTCCCGCCCCGCCAAAGTACGCAAACCCCGCCCCCGCGCATTCTCCTCCAACTCTGGATCCTCCGCCTCCGGCGACACCATCATCGCCCCCATGCAAGGCACCGTCGTCAAGGTGGCCGTCGAAGAAGGCCAAGTCGTCGAAGAAGGCGACCTCGTCATCGTGCTCGAAGCCATGAAGATGGAAAACCCCGTGGTAGCCCACCAAGCCGGCACCATCACCAACCTCTCCGTCGAGCCCGGCACCCCCGTCACCCCCGGCACCGCCATGTGCAAGATTCTGCAAGACGACGCCGAATAACACACCCCACACCAACAGCACACGCTCCCCGCCCCGCCACAGGCCGGGGAGCGTGGCGTATATCTCTTCCTACCGTGGCAACCCAGCTAGCTCACACCCACGCCACACAGCGCCCCATAACCCCCATACCACCTGCGAAAAAGCCACCCAACCAGCACCACAACCGCCCACCGTCAGGTTGCTCCCACACGCCCCTCCCCACGCCCAGCTTCGGTATATTTGGAGTAACTCTGATGCCGAAAAGGAGCATTACATGCCTAGCTCTCGCTATGTTATTGCCCTTGATCAAGACACCGTTTTCACTCACTGCTCTGTCTTCGATCACGATGGAAAACTGGTGGCCACCACCGAACGAGACCATCGCCAGATCCTCCCCTCCCCCGGATACGTCGAACACGATCCCATGGAAATCTGGAAAAACGCCCGTCTGACCCTCGCAGAAGTCCTCGCCGTCCTCGAAATCACCTCCAATGACGTCGCCGCACTCGGAATCACCAACCAACGCGAAACCGCCGTACTCTGGGACAAGACCACCGGCCTCCCCATCTGCAACGCCATCGTCTGGCAAGACACTCGCTCCCATGACTGCCTCAACCAAGTAGTCAACAAGATCGGCGAAGACCGCATCCGCGAACTCACCGGCCTACCCCCCACCATCTACTTCGCCGCACCCCGCATCAAATGGATGCTCGACAACGTCGAAGGCGCCCGCCAACTCGCCGACGAAGGCAACCTCCTCTTCGGAACCATGGACACCTGGCTCATCTGGAACCTCACCGGAGGCGCCCAAGGCTCCGTCGACGGCCCCGCCAAACACATCACCGACGTCTCCAACGCCTCCCGCACCATGCTCATGAACATCGAGACATGCAAGTGGGACGACGAACTCCTCGAAGCCTTCAACATCCCCAAGAGCATCCTCCCCCGCATCTGCTCCAGCTCAGACGTCTTCGGACACGTCCGCCGCCGCGGACCCCTCCCCGGCGTCCCCATCTCCGGCATCCTCGGCGACCAACAAGCCGCCGCCTTCGGCCAAGCCTGCCTCTCCGCCGGCGAAGCCAAAATCTCCTACGGCACCGGCAACAGCCTCCTCCTCAACGTCGGACCCGAACCCGCCGACCCCGCAGACGGCCTCATCTCTACAGTCTTCTACCGCCTCGGCGACGAAGAACCCGTATACGCCCTCGAAGGCTCCATCGCCGTCACCGGCCTCGCCGTCCGCTGGCTCCGCGACAACATGGGCTTCTTCAACTCCTCCGACGACATCGAAGCCCTCGCCGCAGAAGTCGACGACAACGGCGGCGTCTACTTCGTCCCCGCATTCTCCGGCATCATGGCACCCCGCTGGCGCGACGACGCCCGCGGCACCATCGTCGGCCTCACCCGCTTCGCCAACCGCAACCACATCGCCCGGGCCGCCCTAGAAGCAACCGCCTACCAAACCCGCGAAGTCGCCGAAGCCATGCGCAAACAAGCCGACATCCAACTCAAAACCGTCAAAGTCGACGGCGCCATGACCGAAAACAAACTACTCATGCAGTTCCAAGCCGACATGCTCAACTGCCCCGTAGTACGCGGCGGTCTCCGCGAAAACGCCGCCCTCGGCGCCGCCTACGCAGCCGGCCTGGCCGTCCACTTCTGGAGCTCCACCGACGAAATCCGGGCCAACTGGATCCCCAACGACATGTGGCGTCCCACCATGAAAGAAAACACCCGCGAAGAACTCTTCCACAACTGGAACAAAGCCGTGGAACGCTCACTCGACTGGGCCTAACCCCCACACCGAAGTACCCCGCACAAGCCACTCAAAGCCAACCTCCGGCCACAGCGGCACACGCAACAGCTTCACACACACAACCCCCATAAAAAGCCGCGGCGCCTCTCGCTAAACCCCGCCAAGGGGGTAGCACGAGAGGCGCCGTCGCGATATTCTCAAAACATGCCCCTCTACGCCGCCTACGGAACGAACATGGCGCCCGCACAAATGCTGCGTCACGCGCCCCACTCGCCACTAGCCGGCACCGCCTGGCTCGAAGGATGGAGACTCACCTTCGCCGGCGAAGACATGTCCTGCTGGGAAGGCGCCCTCGCCACCGTCGTCGAAGACCCCGACAGCCGCGTCTTCGTCGCCCTCTACGACGTCCCCGCCCACGACGAAAAACAACTCGACGAATGGGAGGCCTACGACCAAGACCTCCACCGCAAAATCAAAGCCCGCGTCACCGCCCGCATCACCACCCCACCCCGCCCCGGCACCACCGACACCGACCACGACACCCAAATCCAAGAAAAATCCGTCCTCGTCTGGTTCTACGTCATGGACGCCTACGAAGGCGGACTCCCCAGCGCCCAATACCTCGCCATGGTCGCCGACGCCGCCGAAGAAGCCGGCGCCCCCGCCAACTACGTCCACGAACTCCGCATGCGCAGCTGCCGCCCCGCAGAACGCTAACCACCCCCCAAAAAAACACAACAACCCCGCCCCACCAGACACCCGGCAAGGCGGCGTTTCCCACTCCGGCTAGCTCCCGCTAGCCTACGTGACAGTGCTTGGTGCATCCACTGCGCCTAGCTCCCGCTAGCCTACGTGGATGTGCGGCCGCAGATCTCGATTCGGTTCGGCCCGGCGCAGCACCTCGTGGGTCACCGAGGCGACCTCGCCCTGGCCCCAGAAGAGGAAGCGGCCGAGGGAACGTGTGGGGCTAATGTTCGCCCACTCGAAGTACGCATCCGGCACCACACCCGTCACGTCACGGATGTACAGCAGCACCGCGGCAATAGCATTGGGCGCACCTGGCGCATCCACCCACAACACGCGGTGTTTACCGCGCATCCGACCATGCACTTCCAGAACCGAGTCGAAGTCCGACGCGTCCTTCACATTCACTTCCAGGAACACAATCGGAACATCATCCTCGATATGCGTCAATCGCCGCTGGATACGTTCCTTGATGACGTACTCATCCTGCGCAAACGTCTCCGGGTCATGCGCTACAATCACCAGGCGATCACGGCGCTTCGCCGCCTTCAACACCTTCTGAGCTTCCTTATCGAAGACAATATCCTGCACTCGCAGCTCATAAGCGCGGTGAATACGGGACGCGAACGACACACCCATAATCGCGGCAATGAACACCGCGGCGATCTGCACGCCCTCCGGCCGCTCCACAATGTTCACAATCGTTGTATAAACAAAAACACAGGTTGTGATGGCAAAGCCAACAAACTTTCCCCACTCTTTGTTCTTCCATGCCGACAACGACACCGCATAGCCAGCCGACGTAATGAGCACCAACACACCCGTCGCATAGGCTGCACCCTGGTGGTCCACATCCGCCTTAAAGAGGATCGTCACCACAATCGCGAGGACACCAAACACCATCGCCAGCGGACGAGTATGCGCCGCCCACTCCGGGGCCATACCAAAACGCGGCAAGTAGCGCGGCACCAAGTTCAGCAGGCCAGCCATGGCGGACGCACCAGCGAACCACAGAATAAGGATCGTGGCAATGTCATAGACCGTACCAATGCCGTTGCCCATGTAATGGTGAGCAATGTAAGCCAAGGCACGGCCATTCGCTTCGCCCCCCTCCTGCAACGCTTCCTCAGGAATAAGCATGGTAGTGATGATCGAAGAGGTAACGAGGAAGGTACTCATTGTCAGAGCAGCCACCGTCAACATGCGACGACAGCCCTTCACACGATTCGCAATACGCTCCTCCTGCGTACCTTCACCGCCCTTAATCTGTGGCATCACAGCCACGCCAGTCTCAAAACCAGACAGGCCCAGGGCCAACTTCGGGAACACGATCAGCGAAATCGCGATCATCATCATCGGGTCACTATGCTGCGCAAACAGGGCAGTATGCCAATCCGACACAAAATGCGGATGAGTGACCAGCACCCACAGACCATTCCCCACCACAATGAGGTTGAGGAACAGGAAGGACGACACCAGCACCACCGAAAGATTGATAGCCTCGCCAAAGCCCTTCAAAAAGACACAGGTGAGGACAAACAGCATAAAGATGGTGATGGGGACGTTCTGTCCCTGAAAAGAAGCCGGCGTGAACGGGTTCTCAATGACGTGCGCTGTTGCGTCAGCAGCCGAGAGCGTCATCGTAATGAGATAGTCCGTCGCCGCGAAGCCCAGGAAGACCAAAACGAGAATCTTGCCACCCCACTTCGGCATGAGGCGCTCCAGCATGCCGATAGAACCCGCGCCAAGCGGAGATTCTTTCGCAACGCGACGGTAGATGGGGAGTGCGCCACACACCGTCAACAGCACGAGGACGATGGTGGCAAATGGAGCGAGCGTACCGGCAGCGAGAGCTGCGATACCAGGTTGGTAGCCAAGAGTAGAGAAGTAGTCGAGGCCAGACAGGCACATGACTTTGTACCAGGGGTGACGGTGTGCGTCATGAATAACACGGCCGTGCGGACCCTGCAGTGTGGCTGGCTGCTGGTCAGTATCACTGAGCCACCAGCTCTTCATACGTTCTCCGAGTTTGCGGCTACTATGGCCACTTTCCGGCGAAGATTGATTCACTGCGAAAAATCTACTCCTATTTTTGCCAATACAAAATCCTTGCATAACGCCATTTTTGAATAGCAATAAAGAGGCCCCGAAGTAACGTCTGAAAACGCAGTTCAAGTCCTCTTTTTTAGCTTTATTTTAGGCTTCTCAATAGTGGATAACCTGGAATTTTATCGAGATACCTTATTGAGCTGAGGTGTCATCGTAGCGCGGGCCGTAAAGACGGTCACCGGCATCGCCCAGACCAGGCACAATGTAGGCGTCCTCGTTCAAACCATCGTCCACCACAGCCGTCACCAACCGTACAGGCAGCCCAGACTCCGCCAGCGCCTGAACTCCTTGCGGCGCCGACACCATACAGATAGCGGTAATATCCCGCGCCCCACGGTCTGCAATGAGTCGCAAGGTATGCAGCATAGAACCACCAGTCGCCAACATTGGATCGATGACAAAAACAGTCTGATCGGAAAGATCATCCGGCAGAGCTTCCAGATACGGAACCGGCTGATGAGTCTCCTCATTGCGCGCCATACCGACGAAGCCCACCTGCGCATCGGGAATCATCGACATAGCGGCATCCACCATGCCCAAACCAGCACGGATAACCGGCACAAGCAGCGGCGGCTGCAGCAGACGGTGACCAGTGGTCGGCACCAAAGGGGTGTTAATAGGGAGATCTTCCAACGGTAGATCGCGCGCTGCTTCATACACCAGCATCTGAGCGAGTTCTTTAAGAGCCGCCCGGAATTGTGCATTACTGCTGCGCTCATCGCGCATGGTGGTGAGACGAGAAAGGGCCAAGGGGTGATCGATGACAGTTACATCCATGCCTCTAATCTTGGCACACCTCTCCCTTATTCATTGTCTCGAGGGCACCCCGAACTGTTCCAAAAATTCTTCAACTTTTTGCGGGTGAAGGGAACCTTCTGCGAACAGACAGCGTCATATCGTTAACGTCCATCTCCATGAAGGGGGAAACATGTCTCTTAACCATGTTTCAGCAGACATCCCCGCCATTACAGCCTTCGGAACCGCAGTGGGCGCGGCCGGAGCTGCTCTTGCGGGTGAAGAGGGTCTGCTAGAAGTCGCGTCCAGCGGTGTCATCTTGCCTGCGCTGGGCGCAATCGCCACCGAATTCGCCGTCGCCTACGAAACTGCCCATGCCGTCCACAGTGCCGGATTCGCAAAGATCGTGGGCGATCTTGAAGACAGTGCAGCACGCGCCGCCGCAACCAGTGCCGCCTACCTCAGCACTGAGGGCGCCCACACCGCCGCGATCGCTAAGGAAGGCTTGGAATGCTAGATCCAGTTACCCTCGCCCTGCCCATGATCCAGACCATGTCTGGACTGGGCGCACAAGGTTCTCTTGAACTCACCAACGCCACCGGTCTACACATCCACCTCAGTGTCGGATATGGTGCCGCTGGAGCGAGCACCGGCGGACAACCTGAAGCCACCCCGTCAACCCATTCCTTCCAGAACGGGCCCACCCCAAACCCGTTCACGACCACCGCTTCCCAACAGACATTGCAAGCTCCCCATCTAGGACTGCCACTTGGCCTGCCTACCCTACCTGCGCCGGATCTCTCTGCGCTGCACGGGCTCGTATCCGCACTGGAACAAACCGGGCAGGCATATGGCACAGTGGTCACCGCCATCGGAAGTGCCACTCAGCAGATCGTTAGTGCGTGGACTGGCCCCGCCGCCAACGCTGCACTCCAGGTCGTCAAAGACATCTCCGCACACTCCGGTGACCTCGAAGTGAAGACAGGCGAACTGGCCAAGGCCACCAACGAGGCAACCGCTATTGTCGGCAAAGCAGCCGTAGAGATCGCTGGCATCATCGCAAAGTTCCTGCACGAGGCTGTAGACTCCCTGAGCCTGATCGAGACCGGCATCGGAACAATTCTCGCTACCATTGGCGCTGCTATTAACTCCTGCCGACAAGCGGCAGAAGTGTTCATGAATGCCTTCAGCCAACTGCAAGGCCCCACCGCAGAAGCTCTGAAGACTGCACAAGATGCCCGCCTCAACCTCGACATCAAGCTTCCGCTAGCACTGCCCTCCCTCAAGTCCATGGCGGAAGCGGCAGGAGCCGCGCTTACCCCCAAGCTACCCACGTTGGAAGGCCAAGTGAAACTCCCCGGGATGGTGGACGTAGCCGGAAAACTTTCCCCTGGATCACTCCCCTCAGGCCACGTCGCCTGGGGAAACGAAGCCGACAACTTCACCCAATCTCAACCGGCCGTCACCGCAGCAGCCTCCTCCGCCCCCGTCACCAACTCGCCCACGACAAACGGCCTCCACAACTACTCTGGTCCCACCGGTATGCAGAGCGGCGCAACCACCACTGCTTCCCCCACCAGTAGCCCCACCGCCTCGCCCACTAGTGCTGGAGTTACCTACACCCCGCCTGCTGGTAGCGGCACCGTCGCCAGCAGCAGTGTCGGCGCCAACAACCCGGCCAATGGTGCTAGCTATGCCAGCGGACACAGCAACAACCCCTATGGCTACTCCAGCTATGGCACCCGGGCAGCCACCGGAACCAGCGCCGCCCACACCCCGGCAGCCACCACCACAGGTGTCAGTTACGTACCCGAGCACCAGAACGGCAGTGGCAGCCCCAGTGGGGAACACACCAACACCGGTAGCTACGACACCTACGGAGACCTCTCCTACGGCGGCGTCGACGGCCCCATCCCCGTCGTCCTCCCCAACGGAACCACTGTGTACGCCCCCAACCCCATTGCCGCCAAAGCCATCGAGTCTGCACTGTCACAGATCGGTGTGCCCTACGTATGGGGTGGCACCAGCCCTGGAGTCGGTCTCGACTGCTCTGGCCTCACCCAGTGGGCCTACGAACAGGCAGGCCTAGAAATTGGCCGCACCACCTGGGACCAGGACAACAACCCGCACATCCCCGTCGGCGATGCTCTCCCCGGTGACCTACTCATCTGGGACGGCCACGTTGCTATGTTCCTCGGAGACGGCCTCATGATCGAGGCCGGCGACCCCGTCTCCGTCACCCCTGTTCGTACCGACAATGCCGGGATGGCCTTCGAAGGTGTCTTCCGGCCATGGCTGAAGGCATAGTACATGAGTAAGATCACCTACCACACCGCGGACCGCACCATCACCATCACCTGTGACGACAACGGCAACTTGCTCAGCATCGTGCTGCGCGGAAACCTCTCCCCCGCGCGACTTTCCGCCGAACTATGCCGACTCCACGCCAAAGCACTGCCAAAGTACGAGCAACCGTACAATAACCGCGAAATCGACAGTGTTATGGCACGGCTCAGTGAACCGCCCATCCCGGCACTCGCCGAAATCTACGGCGCCCTCCACAACAGCATGGCCACTCTCCGAAAAGCTGGCGAAGACCTCGAGACCCACTCCAGCGAAGGAAGCACCGACGCAGTCACCGTCACTATCTCGGGACGCGGCTGCCTCACCTCGGTCGAATGCAAAGACAAAGCGAAAAAGCTCACTGCAAACGAACTCGCTACGTCCATCCTGGAGGCCTATCAGCAGGCTAAAACAGCTGAACAAACTTACTCTGAACAATGGAGTACACAGCTGACGGCGACACTCGAAGAGATCAATCCGGTTCGCGTAACAACCACCTAAAAGTTCCCCACAAGATATGGCAGTGGCTCTGTAACTCCCGTAGGCTGAGAGTATGTCTGTAGCTGATATTGTTCCTGTAGCACTGGGTCTTCCCTCCGGAGACTTTGTCACCCTCTGGGCCCCCGCCTGGCGGGAAGACGGAGAAGACTGGGAAGCCATGCTTGGCCTCGACGAAGACCTTTACGGTTTCGCCACGCCTGCCGAACTCGCCGCTTTCCTCCGCTCCGGCGCACCCAACGATCTGGAGGACCACCCGTCGTGGGAACACACTGCACAACTCTCCGCACTCGAACTCGACCCCGACGAGGAACACTCCTATGACCTGCTCGGGGTTCCGGAACTCCTCTCCGAGGATCCCACCGAAGATTCTGTTCTCGAACTCGACGACTGCTTCACCATAGTGCGAACCATTGGCAGCATCTGCGACATCCCCGAAATCGAAAAATTCTTCCGCAAGCACGGAGACCTCGGAGCCACCTCCGGCGGCGTCGACAACTTCTACGGCCGCGAAGGCGCCCGTGAATGGACCCACATCGGCAAAATCGTCAGCAAGAACTGGGACGACATCCTCAACCTCATCGATAGCCTGCTCGTCAGCCCCGAGGTGGACGCCACCCTCCTTGCCCAAGCCGAAGAAGAATTCGCGGAAGCCCGCGCCCTAGCTGCAGAACGAGAAGACGACACCGCTGGTCTCCTCGACGCCGACGAATGGGAACCCGACGCCGACGAAGATCCCTTCTGGGCCAGCATCGGTATCGACCCCATCAAGATCATTCTCCCCGGCGGCACTCGATTCAGCCTCCGTTGCTACATCAACGACGAACCCCTCTTCCTCGGCAACGATGACCACATCTTCGGCTTCACCAGTCAGCGCGGCATGCTGCGCTTCCTCGCCGAAGAACCCGACCACAGCATGTACAAGCTCCCCGGATGGGACCAAGTAGCCTTCCGCGCCGGCAGCGGCGAACTCAACGTCCGCCCCACCGACGACAACATCTACTCCTTTGTCCGCCTTCCCAAGCAGATGAAGAACGGCCCCGCAGACGTCGACGAAAACCAGCTCGACCTCGCCGTCGAACTCCTCCTCGACGCTGAAGACTACCTCGACACCGACGTCGTTGACGCATACCTCAACGATTCCACCCGCCTCGGCAACTACGTCGAATCGATCATCGGGGACAACACCGAACCCCCCGAAGAGCCCTACGACGACATCGTCGACGAATGGGACAAACTGGTGATCTGGCTCGACAGCGTCATCGATAAACAGTAGCCACCACCACGCGACACAACACGCACCCATACGCACACCGCGTTTAAGAGAGGGCCGCCCTACCAAGGGCGGCCCTCTCTTAAACCACAACGGACAAACGACGCGTCACCCCACGCTAGTCGTCATCCTCCCGCTCCCCCACCGCGGCAACAGCCACCGCAGACAAGCTCGCAGCCTTACTCTTCTCATCCAGATCCGCTTCACTGCGCTTTGCAGCTACATCGCCACGCAGCGCCCGTTGCGATGTCGCAGCCCACGCGGTGCAGAAAAGGATTATGCGCCACGTGAAGAAAAGGAACACCATAATACCGATGATCGGACCAAACACAGCACCAGCCGGAGACGATAAGACACTCTTTAAGTAGATCGCCGCCACCCTAATCCAGATCACCAGCAGCACCGTAGCAATAGCAGCCGCCATTAGCGATGCCCGCGGCACCGCACGCTTACGTGGTAGATAGCCAATCACCCAGATCATCACCACCCAGATAGCAATAGCTGAAACGAGCAGCGACACCACCGTCAACAGCACCTGCATACCCGGCACATCGCTCAAATGTAGCCACTTGATGACTTTGTCCATCAGACCGGACGACGAGATCATGGTGAGGCCAAACGCCACCACAAACGCCAGGAAAAGACCCAGCAGCGCCAGCAGATCCTTACCCTTCTTCTTGAAGAAATTCTCGGACTGCAGCGGAATGGCCCACTGTGCAGTCAAACCATCGCGCAGATTTCCAATCCACCCCAGCCCGGAGTACAAGGCAGTCAACAGACCAATAACACCAACCGCAGAACGCTGCTCCACCGCTGTCTTCACCAACTGGGACACCTGCTCCCCCATCGACCCAGGCACCTTGGCGACAATCTGATTCTGAATGTCGACCAGCAGCTCGGGGCGGGCAAACAGGAAAACACCAGCGATAGCAAAACCCACCATCAGAAGCGGGAAAATTCCCAACACCGAGAAATAGGTGATGCCGCCGGCGTAAAGATTGCCGCGTTCCTGCGAATAACGTTCGTGCGTCACCAATAGATGGTCCAGCCACGGCCACTTCATACGGAATTTAGCGAGGCCCTGGGGAGCATCCGGCTCCTTGAGATCGGTACTGATAGTCATCACTTCCTTGGACGAGTGGTGGCTAACAACAGTGATCAGCGCAGCGGACGCAAGAAACCAATCTGCTCGTACACCTTGTCCAGAACCGGAGCCGCGGACTCGCGGGCACGTTCCGCACCACGCTGCAGCACCCGCTCCAGCTCCGCCCGGTCAGAGAGAATCTCATCCACACGGGCGCGCAACGGAGTAGCGAACTCCGTCATCGCCTCTGCCGTATCCTTCTTCAGGTCGCCATACCCGTGGCCCTCATACCCAGACACCAACGTATCGATATCGGTACCGCTGAGTGCGCTGAGAATGGTGAGAAGATTGGAAACGCCGGGCTTGTTCTCGCGATCGAAAGCAATCACACCGTCGTTATCGGTTACTGCCGAACGGATCCGCTTGGCCGAAACCTTCGGGTCATCCAGCAGGTTAATAATACCTTTGGGATTCTTGCCAGATTTCGACATCTTCGAAGACGGGTCCTGCAAATCGTAAATCTTGGCCGAACTTTTAATGATAAAAGCTTCTGGCACAACGAAAGTGCGACCGTACTTATTGTTAAAACGCTCTGCGAGATTTCGCGTCAATTCAACATGCTGACGTTGATCCTCCCCCACCGGGATAAGTTGAGGGCTGTACAACAAGATGTCTGCAGCCATCAAAATGGGGTAGTCGAAAAGCCCCACAGTGGTCTTATCGCGCCCCTGTTTCAGCGACTTGTCCTTGAACTGGGTCATCCGGCTGGCCTCGCCGAAACCCGTCATGCAGTTGAACACCCAGGTCAGCTCAGCATGCTCCGGAACCTGCGACTGGACAAAGAGCACCGACTTATCGGGATCAACACCCAGTGCGATAAGCTGTGCCGCCGCACCCCAGGTCCGCTCCCGCAAAACCTTCGGATCTTGCTCCACGGTAATGGCGTGCATATCCGGAATGAAGTAGAAGGCGTCATAATCCTCCTGCAACTCCACCATCTGTTTCACAGCACCCAGATAATTGCCCAGGTGGAAAGAGTCGGCGGTGGGCTGCAGGCCAGAAAGAACGCGTTGGCGGCCCTGTGGCTTCGTATCGGTGTCAGTCATAGTTGTTCGGCTACCTATGTTCGAGGTTGTGAGAAAAAAGTGTGTGGTGTTCAGGTTACCCGCGTTGAGTTGCAAGGCGTAAAGGAGGCTGCTTGCCACAGCTCCCTGCTAGCCCTGCACACCCCGCTACTGGTAGGTGACGGTCACTGGAGCGTGGTCTGACCAGCGCAGCTCGTAGGCGTCTGCCCGCTCCACCCGCGCTTCCACCAGACGGTCCACCAGCCCAGCGGTAATCGCCTGGTAGTCGATGCGCCACCCGGCGTCATTGTCGAAGGCTTTCCCCCGGTAGCTCCACCAGGAGTAGGGGCCACGCTCCTCCGGTAGTAGATAGCGCTGCGCATCCGTCCACCCGGTAGGGATGCCGGACGCGTCCACGCCTAGACCTTGCGGCCCAAAAATGCTCGTCATCCACTCCCTCTCGGCCGGAAGGAACCCCGATTTCGTAGTGTTGGCCTTGAAGTTTTTGAGATCCTCTTCGCGGTGGGCAATATTCCAGTCCCCGCACACGACGGTTTGTGGAGCGGAGCCGGCTGCCACCAGGGTGGCCCGCTGCTGCAAAAATGCGCTGAAGCCTTCCATGAAACGGTACTTTTCATCCTGCCGTGGAGTATCTACTTCCCCCGAGGGAAGGTAGAGCGAGGCCACGGTCAGGACGTCACCCTCACTGGCTCCTGTGAGTTTCCCGTCCACGGCAAAGTCTGCCTCAATGTAGCGCCCGGCACGTGCAAATTCCTCCACGTCGATCCCGGTACGAACAGCCAGGGGGGCCTGGCGGCTGAGAATGCCGACGCCGGCACGGCCTTTTGCGGCGGCCTCCTGCATGCAGAGGTGCCAGCATCCACCATTGTCGACGAGGGCTGGTGCTAGGGCATCCGCAGTTTGTGCAGGGGTGGCGCGCACTTCCTGCATACACACAATATCGGCGTTCGTGGACTCTAGCCACGCGAGAAACCCGGGGTTCTCGGCAGAGCGAACGCGAGTGGCGGCGCGAATGCCGTTGACGTTGACGGAGGTGACGGTAATGGTCACTGAACAGCACCTTTCACGGTAATGGAGTCCACGGAAGCGGCGGCATCCTTACCGGATTTCACCAAGTAGACGGCGCTGAGGAGGAAGACGAGGCCAATGGCACCGAGGACTGCCCCAAACACGGCGGGCAGGATGTACATGAACTCACCGCCCAGCTGATGGTGGACTACCTGCGTAGAGAGGAAAGAACCGATGACATTCGCGAGACAGAGTGACACATGATTCATTGCGGAAGCAAGGTTTTGGGAGTCGCCCGCATGGCGAATGAGGCGAACCTGCATGGCGGGTGAGAAGGCTCCTGTACCGAAGACACCCACCAGGAATACTTCTATGAAGAGGGTGATGGGGTTTTGCACCATGAGTGGTGAGACTGCCAGTACCACAACGAAACTGCCCATGATAATAGGAAAGGCGGCTTCCGGGACACGGTCCGAGAGTTGTCCGGCGAGGAGGGTACCGACAAGGGCGCCGATGCCGATGACCATCATGACGAACGGCATAATGTTGGGATTCATCCCGGTGATGGTATCCACTGTGCGGGTGATGTAGCTGAGGAACCCGTAGAGACCTCCGAAACCAATGAGACCAGCCAACAGAGTGAGAACGACCTGGCGGTTCTTGAACAGCCCTAGCTCCTGCTTGGGATTGGAGGAGGACAGGTCTTTCATGGCAGGTAGCCAGGCGAACATTGCGGCGAAGGCAAGGGTGCCGAAGAGGGCGATAATGCCGAATGCGTAGCGGTAGTTGTTGGCTTGGCCTACCCAGGTGATGAGAGGGACGATGGCAAGGTTGGCGATGGGCAAACCGAGCAGGGAGATGGACACAGTTCGGGCAGTTTTACCGGGTGGTGCCAGATAGGCACCGACGAGGGCCATGAGTCCATAGATCGCCCCGTGGGGGACGCCCGCGAGGAAGCGCCCCACCAGGAGGATCCAAAAGTTAGGGGCAAAAACGGTGAGAAGGTTACCCACCACTTGGGTAGCGACTGCCGCGATCAACAGCATTTTGCGGTTGATGTGGACGAGGACCACGGTGAAGAGGGGCGCCCCGAAAACCACACCGATCATGTAGAGGGTGATGGCGAAGCCGAGCGTGGACTCGGTCGTCATCCCCAAGTGCTGGCCAACATCGGGCAGTAGGCTAACGATGGCAGATTCCGTGCAGGCGGTACCAATACCGCCCAGGATGAGGGCGAGGATGGCGAGCTTTGCGGAACCGGAGGTGGTGTGAGACGCCCCACGACCTCCCTCCAGTGTCGCGGAGCGGGGAGAGGCAGATGTGCCAGTGCCAGCAGCAGAGAAGGGGGCGGTGGGATCGTCACTCACAGGTTAGACCGCCAGTTTCTTTCCAAGGTTGGTGATGAGAGCTTCCATGAACTGTTCGGTGGTGAGCCATTCCTGGTCGCCGCTCACGAGGAGGGCGAGGTCCTTAGTCATCTGGCCGCCTTCGACGGTGTCGACGATGACCTTTTCCAGGGTGGTAGCGAAGCCGATGAGTTCCTGGTTGCTGTCCAGCTTGCCGCGGTGGGCGAGGCCCCGGGTCCAGGCGTAGATGCTGGCAATGGGGTTGGTGGAGGTGGGGTTACCTGCCTGGTGCTGGCGGTAGTGGCGGGTGACTGTGCCGTGGGCAGCTTCCGCCTCGCAGGTCTTTCCGTCGGGGGTGAGGAGGACGGAGGTCATGAGGCCGAGGGAGCCAAAGCCTTGGGCGACAGTATCGGACTGGACGTCACCGTCGTAGTTCTTGCATGCCCAGACGTAACCGCCTTCCCACTTGAGGGCGGAGGCAACCATGTCGTCGATGAGGCGGTGCTCGTAATGGAGGCCGGCGGCCTCGAACTGTGCCTTGAACTCTTCGTCGTAGATACGCTGGAAGATGTCCTTGAACTGGCCGTCGTAAGCCTTGAGGATGGTGTTCTTGGTGGACAGGTACACCGGGTAGTTCATGCTCAAACCGTAGTTGAAGGAGGCGCGAGCGAAGTCCTCGATGGACTTGTTGAAGTTGTACATGCCCATGACAACGCCGCCGTCTTCGGGGAGGCGCACCACTTCGTGCTGGATGGGTTCGGAGCCATCATCCGGGGTGAAGGTGATGGTGACGGTGCCGGCGCTGGGGGCTTTGAAGTCGGTAGCGCGGTACTGGTCGCCGAAGGCGTGACGGCCGATGATGATGGGCTTGGTCCAGCCGGGAACCAGACGAGGCACGTTGGACATGATGATGGGGGCGCGGAAGATGGTGCCGCCGAGAATGTTACGGATGGTGCCGTTGGGGGACTTCCACATCTTCTTCAGGCCGAACTCTGCGACGCGGGCCTCATCGGGGGTGATGGTGGCGCACTTGACGCCGACGCCGTGCTTCTTGATGGCATTGGCGGCATCAATGGTGATCTGGTCGTCGCTGGCGTCACGGCTCTCAATGCCGAGGTCGTAGTACTCGAGGTTAAGGTCAAGGTAGGGAAGGATCAGTTCGTCACGAATGTCTTGCCAGATGACGCGGGTCATCTCGTCGCCGTCGAGTTCAACGACAGTGCCGTCGACGTGGATCTTCGACATTGATTCTCCTTTGGTGGCGCTGGGCGCGAGGGTTGAAGCGTGAATACAGGGATTATTGTGTAGTGTTCTGTGCCTGCCGCAGTTGGCGGCACTGGCAGGAGGTGCTTGCTGATCTGGGCGGACACAAAAAAGTTACCCTCCCCATCATAGATGAGAAGGGTGACGAGGTTGAATACGGAACCTAGCGGGAGAGGGCGACGCTCCGACCAAGCCGGGTTCATCTCTGCTCTATGTGGGGTTGAGAGTCGGTGCGCGACTACGGCTCCGTCACCGGCTGTGGCTCTGTCACTGGTTGCGGCTCCTTCTCTAATCGCGGCTCCTCCACCGGTTGCGGAGCCTCCATCTCCAGCAGCTCATTGCGGCCATCGTTGCGGAGCGCATCGGACAGGGCACAGAGCGCACCCACCGCCATCAGAGCAATAATGAACGCCAACGAGATGCCAAATGCGTGTGCATAGCCCGCCAGCGTGGTGTCGAAGCGGGTAGCGAAGAACACCAGAGTGACACCCGCAATACCCACTGCTGAGCCGACACGCTGCATGGTCTGCAGCACCCCACCAGCTGCCCCAGCCTGCTTTACTGATACTTCTGCCAGCGCAAACGTCTGGTTGGGGCTAATGGTGATACCGGAGCCAAATCCCGCGATAGCACCCGCGATAAGGATGCCCAGCCAGGCAAAATCTTCCGATAGCAGGAGCGCCGACGCCGCCATCAGGCCCAGGCCAGCCATGGTGACGACGAGGCCAATGAGGACGAGCCAGCGGCCGCGCAAGGTCATCCACACCGAAGAGCGCTGCGAACCGTACGCACCCATCAAAGCCAGCGGTACCTGCATCAGTCCGGCCAACCAGGCAGCCATCCCTAAACCTTGCTGGAGATAAAGAGTGAGGACGATGAAGACGCCGGTCCAGCCAGCGAAGTAGCAGGTGGACACTGCCGATCCTAAGGTAAAGCCGGCGTTCTTCATGAGAGCGCGCGGCATCACCACAGAATGCTGGCGATTCTCCCGCCACAGTTCCCATGCGGTGAAGAGCGCACCAAAAAGCACACCCACACCAATGAGGTACCAGGGGGAATGCTTCACACCGTAAGCGGGGTCGGTCGCCAGAATGAACGGCAACATCGATGTCAGTACACCGGCAGCCATCAACAGCAGGCCCACCGTGTCGAGGTTGAGCTTGGTGCCCTTTTCCCGCTTCTGTGGGACAGGCAGCAGCTTGGGACCCATCACCAGAATGAAAATGGAGAAAGGGATGTTAACGAGGAAGACCGAGCGCCACCCCCAGTCCAGGCCCAGCGCACTTACCAACACGCCACCAACTGCTGGGCCGATAGCGGAAGAAATACTGACGACCATGCCGAAAATGCCGAAGGCACGGGCACGCTCGCGGCCTTGGAAAAGTTCTTGAATAAAGCCAATAACCTGCGGAGTCGTAATCGATGCGCCGATACCTTGCAGGACACGCATGATGACCAGAATTTCGGCGCTAGTGGAAAAACCACAGGCCAAGGAGGTCACCATGAAAAGAAAAGAACCGGTGAGGAAGACGGGGCGTCGCCCAACGACGTCACCAAGCCGTCCCGAAGGAACGAGCAAAAGACCAAACGCAACGGAATAACCAGCCACAATCCACTGGAATTGAGTGGGGGTTGCATGTAGTGAACTCTCGATTGCGGGGAGCGCCACATTGACAATCGAGATGCTTAAAAGCCCTACGAAGCCCGCGACCATAACAACGGAAAATGCCCTCCAGTTCTGACTCCATTGTTGTGGTTTCATCCAATGTTTTGTCATGTATTCTTTCTACCTTATGGCATCAAACCACTTAAAATCACCCTGCGTAAAACCCCCTCTGAACTGGCATAAGTCACCATATCTCACGTAGTTTTTGAATCAGCAAAACACCCCCAACGAACGACTAAACAACTGTTAAAGGACTACTAAAATGACCACCAAGTATGACAACAGCAATGCCGCCAACTGGAACTTCACCACCCAGTCCGTCCATGCCGGACAAGACGTCGACAGCGAAGTGAGCGCCCGCAACCTCCCCATCTACCTCTCCTCCTCCTTCGTCTTCGACAACGCCGAGCATGCCGCTAACCGCTTCAACCTCTCGGACGCCGGCCCGGTCTACTCCCGCCTCACCAACCCCACCGTTGAAGCTCTCGAGAACCGTCTCGCCGCACTAGAAGGTGGCGTCGCTGCAGTCGGCTTCGCCTCCGGCGCCGCCGCCATCACCAGTGGTCTCCAGACCCTTGTGCAAGCGGGCGGGCACATCGTCGCCAGCCCCCGCCTCTACGGCGGCACCGAAAACCTCCTTCACCACACTCTGCCCAAGTACGGCATCGAGGTGACCTTCGTGGAGAACCCGGATGACCCACAGTCCTGGCAGGATGCCGTCCAGCCCAACACCAAGGTCTTCTACGGAGAAACCATTTCCAACCCCGCCAACGACGTCCTCAATATCCCGGGCATCGCCGAGATTGCCCACCGCAACAACGTCCCGCTCTTCATCGACAACACACTCGCCACCCCCTACCTGGTGCGTCCGCTCCAGCAGGGTGCCGACATCGTCGCCGAATCCCTCACCAAATTCATTGGCGGCCACGGCTCGGCTCTCGGCGGTGTGCTAGTTGACGGCGGCACCTTCGACTGGACGGTCGAAAAGGATGGCTCCCCCGTCTTCCCCAGCTTCGTCACGCCCGACCCCTCCTACCACGGCCTTGTCTACAAGGACCTGGGTGCGGCCGCCTTCGCTCTGAAGGTACGAGTGTCCCTCCTGCGGGATACTGGCGCCACCCTCTCTGCCTTCAACGCCTGGGTCATCCAGCAGGGCGTCGAAACTCTGGCACTGCGTGTCCGCCAGCATGTCGCCAACGCCCAGCAGGTAGCAGAATGGCTCGACCAGCAGGACCAAGTAGAGAAGGTGCACTACGCCGGACTCCCCTCTAGCCCCTGGTACCAGGTGGGCAAGCAGGTGACCCCGGAAGGTGCCGGTTCCGTCCTAGCCTTCGACATCAAGGGTGGCAAGGATGAGGCCTGGGCCTTCATCGACGCCCTCAAACTCCACAGCAACCTCGCCAACGTTGGCGACGTACGCTCCCTGGTAGCCCACCCGGCCACCACCACACACTCCCAGCTCACTGAGAAAGAACTGCTCGCCGCCGGCATTACCCCCGGCACCATCCGCCTCTCAGTCGGCATTGAGGACGTCGAGGACATCATCGACGACTTGAAGCTCGGGTTTGCTGCCATCACCCAGTAGGATGGAGTCCTAGAAGCACTGCTTAACTAGCACAAGGAGGCGCAACGCCCGTGGAGTACAAATACGACAACACTGACTACGCAGAATGGGACTTCGACACTCGTGCAGTCCACGCCGGTCAGACGTTAGATTCCGACTATGGCGCCCGTGCCATGCCACTCCACCTGACGACCGCCTTCGCCTTTGAAGATTGCCAGGATGGGGCAGACCGCTTCGCCCTCGCCAAGGGCGGCCACATCTACACCCGCTTGAACAATCCGACCAACGATATGGTAGAGGCCCGCATCGCCTCTCTCGAGAACGGTGTGGGTGCTCTACTCTTCGGATCCGGCATGGCCGCCATCCTGGCCACCGTCGAATCCATTGCCGTCGCCGGCGACCACATCGTTTCCAGCCCCCGCCTCTACGGCGGCACCGAGACTCTCTTCCGCCACACTCTCCCGAAGATGGGCCTCCAGGTGACCTTCGTGGGGAACCCGGATGATCCGCAGTCCTGGCAGGATGCCGTCCAGCCCAACACCAAGCTCTTGTACGGCGAAACCATCTCCAACCCGGCCAACGATGTACTAGACATCCCGGCCATTGCCGAGATTGCCCACCGTAACCTCGTCCCACTGGTTGTCGACAACACCATGGCCACCCCCTACCTCACCCGCCCGCTCGATATGGGTGCGGACGTGGTCGTGGAATCCGTCACCAAGTTCATGGCAGGCCATGGCACTGTCATGGCGGGCGCTATCGTGGACGGCGGCTCCTTCGATTGGACTGTCAAGCGCGACGGCGAACTCATGTTCCCCGGCCTCGCCGCCCCCGACCCGGCCTACCACGGCTTCGTCTATACCGATGCAGGTGCTGGTGCCCTCCTCCTCAAGGCCCGTGCCAGCTTCATGCGCGACACCGGATCTGGCATCGCCCCCTTCAACGCCTGGGCGGCCCAGCTTGGTCTGGAGACCCTCGCATTGCGCATGGAGCGGCATGTCACCAACGCCCAGAAAGTGGCCGAGTGGCTCGAACAGCAGGAACTAGTCGAAGCCGTCAACTACGCTGGTCTCCCCTCTTCCCCCTGGTATGAGGTGCATAAGCGCGTCTGCCCGAAGGGTGCCAGCTCCGTTCTCGCTTTTGACATCAAAGGTTCGACGAAGGAGGCCTGGACGTTCATTGACGCCCTCAAACTCCACACCAACCTCGCGAACCTAGGTGACGTGCGCTCGCTAGTCACCCATCCCGGCTCCACCACCCACTCCCAGCTGACCACCGAGGCGAAGAAGCATGCTGGCATCACCGACGCCACCATTCGCCTTTCTGTGGGCCTGGAGTCCGTTGACGACATCATCGCAGACCTACAACGCGGTTTCGACGCTGTCGCTGCACTGAAGAACTAAACTAGAAGGCCACACACCCCGGGTTGGCTTCTGCCGCCCCGTTAGGACACACGAAAGGAGGACAGACAATGGCATCCCACGCACACCCCCTATTGCCGCCCGCCGACGGCACCCTGGGCTATGTTCGCATTGGCGATGTGTTGCTGGACTCCGGTGTCCTGCTCCCCCAAGTCACCATCGCCCTACAGTGCTGGGGCACCCTCAACGCCGACGCCAGTAATGTCGTCCTCATCGAGCATGCTCTCACGGGCGATTCGCATGTCGTTGGCCCTAAAGACGCCCTCCACCCCACCCCCGGCTGGTGGCCGGGCATGGTGGGGCCGGGCTGTCCTATCGACACTGACCGCTGGTTCGTCATATGCACCAACACGCTAGGCGGTTGCCGCGGCACCACCGGCCCGTCCTCACTCCATCCGGATGGGCACTACTGGGGTGCGCGTTTCCCCGCCATCTCCATTCGTGACATGGTGCGGGCTGAGGCACAATTGGCGGACCTGCTGGGTATCCGGCGTTTCGCCGCCGTCATCGGTGGATCCATGGGTGGGGCACGAGCCCTCGAATGGATGATGATGTATCCGCAGCGGGTGGCTGCCGCGGGAGTGTTGGCGGTGGGGCCCCGCGCCTCCGCCGACCAG
The DNA here is from genome assembly GCA_018376445.1 of Mycobacteriales bacterium. GTDB lineage: Bacteria > Actinomycetota > Actinomycetes > Mycobacteriales > Mycobacteriaceae > Lawsonella. The sequence goes on along the minus strand of JAHABL010000001.1, from coordinate 172,514 downwards.
ATTGGCTGGCAAACCACCCAGATTCTCGCGATTACCGCTGATCCTGCCTGGCAGCAGGGTGGCTACCATGGCACTGGCCGTGAACCCACTATGGGTTTGGGGATTGCCCGGCGCATCGCCCACCTCTCTTATCGCTCTGAACAGGAGTTGGATCGGCGTTTCAGCAACCGTCCGGCCCCCGGGGAGGATCCCATTGGCGAGGACCTCAGTATGCAGGGTCGCTATGCGGTGCAGAGCTACTTGGACCATCAGGCGTCTAAGCTCATCGCCCGCTTCGATGCCTGCTGTTATGTGCTGTTGACGGATGCACTGAACCGCCATGATATTGGTCGCGACCGTGGCGGCCTCCACCATGTGTTGGAGAATTGCACGGTTCCGGCGGTGATCTGCGCGGTCGATACGGACCGTCTGTATCCACTGCGCCAGATTGAAGAGATTGCGGAGTATCTCCCCTACTGTGATGGGGTGGACATCATCACCTCTGAGAAGGGGCATGATGGGTTCTTGGCTGAAGCCGACCAGACTGCGGAGATTCTGCGTAAGACCATGGCACTGGCCGAGGCGGATGAGCAGGTACACGTCTAAACACGGGAAGCCTCACATTTAACGGGAAGCCCCTCGTTTTCTGAGACTGCCCTGTACCCCCGCGATTGTTCCAGGTTGTTGCGACCCCACCGGATTGTTGGGGGAGACAGCGAGACAGCGCGTCTCACCGATGCGAGATGAGACGCGGTTATGCGGGGTCAAGCAGGAACTGTCATCACGAGGAAGAGTAGAGCCGTCCCCACCACCAGTAGGAAGATGACGTCGAAGCGCTGCGAGCGTACTTCCAGCATCTCCACATAGTCAGCGGGAAGGAACGAGCGGAAAGCGGCTGTCAGTAGTGCGGTTCCGGCCAGCACGGTGACGCCGCGTCGCCAGTGGTCGGCCAGGACGAATGCGGCTGACACGATGAGCAGTGCCACCACAATGAAGAAGGCGACCTGCCGGCGCCACCAGGCAGGCTCGTGTTTGAAGATGCCCACACACCAATCCCAGAAGGGCTTCCAGCCGCGGGCGGCGACACCGTAGCGTTCCAGGTCGACGTTCTCGATGACGTCATCGGGGGCGTCGACTCGCCCCATGGGGGCGGGTTCAGGTGGAAATGCCGGGTTGACGAGCTGGGGTTTGTCGTCGAGGAAGTGCGGGTTCCGGGGGGTGGGGGCAGGGGTGTGCCGCCGGGAGGGGCGTTTCCTCCCGGCGGTGCGGTCCTGCTGTTGCCGGCGCGGCGGCTGTGGGGCGGTCACTCAGAGGCAGCCATTCGTTCGCAACGTTCCACCACATTGGTGACGAGGAAAGCACGGGTGAGGGGGCCCACGCCACCGGGGTTGGGGGACACGTAGCCGGCCTTCTCCCACACGTCGGGGTGGAGGTCGCCGGTCAGTTTGCCGTCCACACGGGAAACACCGACGTCGAGGAGGGCAGCGCCTTCTTTGATCATGTCGGCGGTGATCATGTGCGGCTGGCCGGCTGCTGCGATGACGATGTCGGCGTCACGGGTTTCTGCAGCCAGGTCTTTGGTGCCGGTGTGGCAGAGGGTGACGGTGGCATTCTCGCTGCGGCGGGTGAGCATAAGGCCAATGGGCCGGCCGACGGTGACGCCACGTCCCACGACGCAGACTTTAGCTCCGTTGAGTTCCACGCCGTAGCGGCGCAGCAGGCCGATACACCCGTTGGGGGTGCAGGGCAGCGGGGCGGGTTCCATGAGGACCAGCTTGCCGAGGTTGACAGGGTGCAAGCCGTCGGCGTCTTTGTCGGGGTCGATGAGGCCGAGAATACGGTTCTCGTCAAGGTGTTTGGGAAGCGGCAGCTGCACAATGTAGCCGGTGCAGTCCGGGTTCTCATTAAGTTCCTGGATGACAGCTTCCAGTTCTTCTTGGGTGGTGTCCTCCGGCAGGTCCTTGCGGATGGAGCGGACGCCGATTTTCTCGCAGTCCTGGTGCTTCATGCGCACGTAGGAGTGGGAGGCGGGGTCGTCGCCTACGAGCACAGTGGCGAGGCCCGGAACGATGCCCTTCTCTCGGAGGGCAGCTACACGGGTAGTGAGGTCGGCGAAGATTTCGTCGCGGTACTTAAGTCCATCGAGTTTAACTGCAGTCACGGTTCTTAGTATTCCATGTTCCTGCGGGAAGGAAACATCGTGTGGTGACGTTTTCTGCCGTCATCACCCCCACTACACCTCCGCAAACCCCACATGGCACAATAAACACATGCCCGGCGCCAACATTCGCATCCTCTTCGCCCGCCCCTGCATTCCGCCCAACACTGGCAATGCCATCCGCACCTCCGCCGTCACCGGCTGCGAACTCCACCTCGCCGGCCCCCTTGGCTTCGACCTCTCCGATAAGAACCTCCAGCGTGCCGGCCTGGACTACCACGACATGGCGCACGTCGTACTCCACCAGAACCTCGACACCGCCCTCACCGCCCTCACCAGCGGCCCCTCCTCCCCCGCTGCCCAAGCAATGCCCGCCGCCGCCAGCCGCACCCCCGGCCGCGTCTTCGCCTTCTCCGTCCGCGGCACCCGCCACTATGGAGAAATAGACTATCGCCCCGGCGACATCCTGCTCTTCGGACCGGAACCCACCGGGCTCACCGATGCCGAACTCGCAGACCCACGCGTTACAGAAGTGGTACGCGTGCCGATGCTACCGGGGCGACGCTCTATGAACTTAGCCAACACTGCCGCGATCGCCGTCTTCGAGGCATGGCGCCAGATGGGTTTCGTGGATGGCGTCTAATTCTTAAACCCGTGCACCGGGGCAGGTAGACGTCCGCCCCGGCCCATCAGCGTCTCCGATGAATACGGGGACGTCGCCATAATCGGAGCATGGCCCAACAATCCGCCAAACTCGACCGTGTCCCCCACCTGCATACCCGGAACCGGGATGACGCGCACCGCGGTAGTCTTCGAATTCATGATGCCAATGGCTGCCTCATCGGCGATCATGCCGGCAATGCTGGCTGCCGGAGTATCGCCAGGAACAGCCACCATATCGAGGCCAACCGAACAAATGGCCGTCATCGCTTCCAACTTCGACAGATCGATGGCACCCAATTCTGCTGCCTCAATCATGCCAATGTCCTCGGAGACGGGAATAAAGGATCCAGAAAGGCCGCCCACGTGACCGCAGGCCATCATGCCGCCCTTCTTCACTGCATCATTGAGCAGCGCCAGGGCGGCAGTGGTGCCGTGGGCACCCACCCGCTCCAGCCCCAGTTCCTCCAGGATACGAGCCACAGAGTCACCCACAGCGGCGGTAGGGGCAAGGGACAAGTCGACAATGCCAAAGGGCACTCCAAGACGCTCCGCAGCGATACGGCCGACCAGCTGTCCCACACGGGTTATTTTGAAGGCCGCTTTCTTGATGACATCAGAGGCTGCACCGAAGCTTGCCGTGGGGAAGTTCTCTAGTGCGCGCTTAATGACACCGGGGCCGGATACGCCCACCGACACCACACAGTCGGGTTCTTCGACACCGTGGAAGGCCCCGGCCATAAATGGGTTGTCCCCCACTGCATTTGCAAATACCACTAGCTTGGCAGCGCCCAACCCTTGCTGATCAGCTGTCAACTCAGCCGCCTGTTTCACAACCTCGCCCATGCGGCCCACCGCCGACATGTTGATTCCGGCCCGCGTGGAGCCAATATTTACCGACGAGCACACCAGACTCGTTTCCGCCAAGGCCTGCGGAATTGAGTTAATAAGAGCTAAATCCCCTGTTGTGGAACCCTTTTCAACAAGTGCCGAGAAGCCGCCGATAAAGTTCACGCCCACCGCATGCGCTGCTTTATCCAGCGTCCGAGCGAACTCCACATAGTCACTCTCCCCACTCGCTGCCGCAATCAACGCAATCGGGGTGACGGAAATGCGTTTGTTAATAATCGGGATTCCCAACTCCCGCTCAATCTGCTCACACACCTCCACCAGGCGAGCAGCACGCGTGGTCACAGTGTCATAGATCTTCTGACGGCAACGCTCCCCATCACTATCAATGCATCCCAACAGGGAGATACCCATAGTGACAGTACGGATATCGAGGTTTTGCTCCTCGATCATACGAATCGTTTCGAGAATATTCTCAGTGGTGTCCATACTCATCGCAACATCCGCCTTCTACAGCCGGTGCATGGCGTCGAAGATGGCCTCCGACTGGATACGAATATCCAGCTTCTGCTCCTCACCCACCACAGAAAGACGTTCCTGCAACGTACCAATGGGCTGCACAGTGTCATCGAACTCACACTGCAGGATCATGGTGAAGTACTCATCCATAAGGGTCTGCGACATGTTGAGAATATTGGTGTCAAGTTCAGCAAGAGCGTTGGCCACGGCAGCAACAATGCCAGTATGGTCAATTCCGGTAACAGTAACGATGGCCTTCATGCCACCATCCTAACTGCTGCCGCGCAGGATCCCTGCTTCCCAAGCTTCTCGCTCCAACTGCTCCCGCCAGTCAGGGTGCGCGATTGCGATCAACGCTCGCGCCCGCTCCGTCACCGTACGCCCCCGCAGCCTTGCAACGCCCCACTCCGTCACGACGTTATCCACCAGATTCTTACTGGTCGTGACGATATTCCCGCGGCTCGTCCGCACCACGATACGGCTCTTGCCACCCCGCCCAGTAGAAGGAGTGACAATGTAGCTGCGGCCCCCGGAAGACCACAACGCGCCCAGACAGAAGTCCGCTTGGCCGCCCGCCGCCGAGAAGTAGCGTCCCTCGATAGTCTCCGAACAGCACTCCCCCCACAGGTTCACCTCGCTAGTGGCGTTAATTGCGCACACCCGCCGCTCCTGGGCAATGACAGCCGGGTTATTGGTTTCTTCCACCGACAGAAACTCCACCGTCGGGTTGTAGTTCAGCCAGCTCATGAGCGCCGGCGACCCCACCGCAAAAGTCGCCACATGCTTACCCGGACGGCAGCGCTTGTAAGAGCCCGTAATGACACCCGCCTCAATGAGCTGCATGGCCCCGTCACTAATAGCCTCCGAGTGCAACCCCAGATCCCGATGGTTCGCCAAATGCCCCAGTAGCGCATTCGGTACCCGCCCCACCCCAATTTGCAGACACGAACGGTCAGGGATGTCCGCCGCCACATACTCAGCGATACGCTCATCGATTGCGCTCAGCGGCGGCGGAGTGACAGTGAGCAGCGGCGCCTCCGAATAGCAGAAACCCGCCACCTGGCTCACATGGAGGCGGTGTGCCCCATACGTGTACGGCACATGGGGGTTAACCTCCAGGAAAAAAGGGATAGTGCCGATAAAAGAGGCCACATAGTCAGCGTTCGTCCCCAGTGACACGTACCCTTCCGCATCGGGCAGGGAACAGTGGGAAATAGCCAAGGTAGGCTTCACCTGCCTACGAAGAATCGCCGGAATCTGCGAAAAATCAGCGCAGACCAGTTCAGAATGTCCCGCATGGTAGCTGTCGCGGGATCCCGAGCCCAAAAAGTAGTTCACGTGGGTAAGCCGCCCCGGGTAGGACCCTTGTTGAAATGGACGGGTGGTGAACGGATCCATCCAGTGGATCTGCACATCCTCCAAGGTGGGGCCGGCTGCGTCAATAGCATCCAAGAGGGTGACGGGTTCCGCAGCTTCAGCGGGAACCAGAATGCGGGCCCCCGGGTGAATGAAATCGAGTACGGCGGAGGCCGGCAGGTAGCTGATCTCGGAAGGGGGCATAGGGGGCCGCTCGGTCACTCTCTGTCGCTCTCGGTGGGATGCTACATCAAGGATGCAGCACACTAGTGGTGAGCTCAGAATAAACGATATTTGCACTAGCTGCCCGATTCACGGTGGAATGGAGAGGTGTTACGCATTGGATCCCTGGAACTCTCCTCCCCCGTCGTCCTCGCACCGATGGCTGGGGTTACCAACGCTGCCTTCCGGGTCCTCTGCCGCGAACAAGAACTAGCCCGCGTCGGAGCTGTTTCCGGGCTTTATGTTTGCGAGATGGTGACGGCCCGCGCCCTTGCCGAAGAACACCCCGCAACCCTCGATATGATGCGCTTTGCGCCCACCGAAACCCCCCGCTCGGTACAGCTTTACACGGTAGACCCAGAGTGGACCTACCGGGCGGCCCGCCTCATTGTGGACCGGGACATGGCAGACCACATCGATATGAACTTCGGCTGCCCCGTCCCCAAGGTCACCCGCCGGGGCGGCGGCTCCGCCCTCCCCTACAAGCGGCGCCTCTACCTGGACATTGTGCGTGCCGCCGTCCGGGCGACCGCCGGAACAAATATCCCCGTGACCGTGAAATTCCGGGTGGGTATTGACGACGACCACATCACCTACCTGGATGCAGGCCGAATTGCGGAAGACGAGGGGGCGGCCGCCGTCGCCCTCCATGGCCGGACCGCAGCGGAACGCTACGCCGGCCACGCCCACTGGGACACTATCGCCACTCTGAAAGAACACGTCACCTCTATCCCAGTGCTGGGCAATGGGGACATTTTTGCCGCGACCGATGCCGCCGCGATGATGGAACAGACCGGCTGCGATGGGGTAGTCGTGGGGCGTGGATGCTTGGGACGTCCGTGGCTCTTCGCCCAAATCCACCAAGCTCTGGCAGGGGACCCCATTTCGGCCCCACCCACATTGGGGGAAGTAACAGCAATTATGGTGCGCCATGCGCAACTGTTGGCGGAATTCCACGGTGAGCTGAAGGGCTGCCGGGATCTGCGCAAACACATCGCCTGGTATTTGCACGGCTACCCGGCAGGTCGTGAGCTACGCCAGCAGCTGTCACGCGTCTCCACTGTGGAGGAAATCACAGAGTTGCTCGCCCCCTTCGCCGACAGCCCGGCGATGCCGGAGAATCCGGATGCGCCGCGTGGCCGACAAGGCTCAGTGGCGGCAAAAGTAACGCTTCCGGACGGGTGGCTGGATGACCCCGAGCAAGAGGGTGTGGTGGTAGATGACCACGACCTACATTCGGGCGGTTAACGCGCCTGTAGTATTCACCGCACCTTAAACTTGTTCCTCTGCTTCCAGCCTGCACTTTTTCGTATGATGGACACATGCGTACTGCTTATCAGCATCAGCTTGAGACTCTGAAGAGCGGCTTGCAGGATCTTCTCCAACAGGCCACCCATAACCTGCAGCTAGCTACCAGCGCACTACTGAATGCCGACCTCTCCGCTGCGGAACATGTCATTAGTGGTGCTGACAAGCTCAGCGTAGACGCCCACGAAATGGCGGTTCTCTCCTTCGACCTGCTGGCACTCCAGGCCCCGGTGGCGAGTGACCTCCGTCAAGTAGTGTCGGCGATGAACTCCGTGAACGACGCTCGTCACATGACGATGCATGCCTTGCACATTGCAGACCTTGCCCGCGACCACCACCCCGACTGCTGTGTTCCCGACGAAGCTATTGACCTCATCGAGTCCATGGCGAAGCTGGCGACCGCCGAAGGCAACACCGCCGTGCAGGTGCTGGATGAGCTGGATATTGTCACCGCCCGTTGGTTGAGTGAACGACACCTGCGCATGCATGACTACCGGGAAGCTGCCCTCGCCCTGGTGCGTACCCCCAGCTGTACCTTCAGCCCTCGACAGGCTGCCGACCTGGCACTGCTCGCTCACTACCTGGAGCGGTTTGGCGACTACGCCGTTGATGCCGCGCAACGCGTCATCTATCTGGTGACCGGCGAGGACCCGGAGCTGGATGAGTTGGCGGAAGCTACCCAGGAGGCGGCAGAGCACGACTAAACCGTGCTGCAAGTGGGCTGGAAACCTCATACGGGTAACTGCCTACAGAGTTGCTCCCGCCCTCGTGTACTTGGCGTTGAAGTGACATATGGCCCGCACCTCCCTTACGGAAGTGCGGGCCTCTTGTGTGCTCACTGCGCCTCGCGGGGGTTAGCCGAAGCGGCCGGAGATGTAGTCCTCTGTGGCCTTGTTGTCGGGGTTGGAGAAGATCTTGTTAGTGGGGCCCACTTCCACCAGCTGACCAGGCTTCCCGGTTTCTTCCAGGTTGAAGAAGGCAGTGTCGTCGGAGACGCGGGCCGCCTGCTGCATATTGTGGGTGACGATGACGATGGTGTAGTTCTCCTTGAGCTGGCCCATGAGGTCTTCGACGGCCAGGGTGGAGATGGGGTCAAGGGCGGAGCACGGCTCGTCCATCAGCAGTACCTCGGGTTCGACGGCAATGGCACGGGCGATGCACAGTCGTTGCTGCTGTCCACCAGAGAGGGAACCGCCGGGAATAGTGAGGCGGTCTTTGACCTCATCCCAAAGGTTGGCGGCGCGCAGGGAGCGCTCCACCACCTCCTGCTTTTCCTGCTTGGAGATGCGGCGTTGCAGCTTCAGGCCGGCGACGACGTTGTCCTCGATGGACATGGTGGGGAATGGGTTGGGGCGTTGGAAGACCATGCCGATGGTGCAGCGGAGAGAAACGGGGTCAACCTGGGGGCCGTAGATGTTTTGGCCATCGAGGAGGACCTCGCCGGTGCAGTAGGCGCCGGGGGTAACTTCGTGCATGCGGTTAAGAGTGCGCAGGACGGTGGATTTACCGCAGCCGGAGGGTCCGATAAAGGCCATCACCGAGCGAGGTGCGACTGAGAGGGAAATATCTTTCACGGCGTGAAACTTGCCGTAGTAGATATTTACGTCTTTCATGTCGAGTCGTTTTGCCATGGCTAATTCTTACTCTTTCTTCCGGCTAGACGTTCTTCGGGGCGATCGCCTTGGCAATGACGCGTGCCAAGATATTGAGGATCGCGATGAGGATGACAAGGGTGAGAGCGCTTCCCCACAGGTCGGCGGAGTCCGCGTAATCGGGGGTGACGCGGAAGGCATCGTACATGTAGAGCGTCAGTGAGCTCTGCGGACCATGGAACAGGTCGTAGTTGAAGGCGCGGGTGGAGCCCACCAGGATGATGACGGGTGCGGATTCACCCATGACGCGAGCAATTGCCAGCATGACGCCGGAGGCGATGCCGGAGGCGGCGGTGGGCAGTACGATCTTCATAATGGTTTTCCACTTAGGCACGCCTAGTGCGTAGGCGGCTTCGCGGAGATCCTGCGGCACTACTTTCAGCATCTCTTCTGTGTTGCGGACGATGACGGGGATCATCAGCAGGATGAGGGCGAGGGTGACGGCGAAACCGGAACGATCGAAGCCGAAGATACTCATCCACACGGTGTAGATGAAGAGTGCGGCGACGATGGAGGGGACACCGGAGAGGATGTCCACCATGAAGGTAGTGACCCGGCCGAGTGCCTTGCCTTGCCCGTATTCCACCAGGTAGATGCCGATGGCGAGGCCGATGGGAACGGATACTAGGGTACACATGGCAACCTGCAGGAGGGTGCCGGCGATGGCATGTCCGACGCCTTTGTCACCGGGGGCATAGCCGAGGTCGCCGTTATTCCACCAGACAAGGCTGGCGATGGCAGGCGCTCCCTTGATAATGACAGTGGCGAGTACCCAGATGAGGGGGATGAGGGCCAGGATGAGACAGGCCCAGATAAGCACGGTGGCGACGTGGTTGGACACCTTGCGGCGGGTGGCCAGCGGTTCGAAACCGACGCTCTTTAGTGGGGTGCTGGGGTTGCGTGGGTTAGTGCAGGGAGTGAAGGAATCTTCGTCGCGAACGATGCCGTCAGCTGCTACATGTGACATTTACTTCCCCTTCCGTGCGAGCACGCCGCGGGCGATGCTGTTGACGATGAAGGTGAGGACGAAGAGCACTAGGCCGGCGGCGATGTAGGCGCCGGTGGAGAGTGGGTCTTTGAACTCAGCGGCGGACTGGGCGATCAAGGTGGCGAAGGTAGTGCCGGAGTCGAAGAGGGAGCCTGCGAAGGTACCGCCGGCGATCACCATGAAGAGTGCCATCGTCTCCCCGAGTGCGCGACCGAGGCCCAGCATAGCGCCGGAGATCAGCCCGGATTTACCGAAGGGGAGGACGGAGAGTTTGATCATCTCCCAGCGGGTGGCACCGAGGCCAAGGGCGGCTTCGATCTGCCCTTTGGGGGTTTGGTTGAAGACTTCGCGGGCGGTGGAGGTGATGATGGGAAGGATCATTATGGCCAGCACCACGGCACCGGTGAGGACTGTGCGGGCGGTGCCGAGCGGCGGGTCGCTCGGTTCGGAGCGGAGGAAGGGGATGACGGCACCGATGGTGTCGGAGATCCATTGGAAGGCGGGTCCGAGGAAGGGGCCGAGAACACCGGCTCCCCAGATACCGTAGACGATGGAGGGCACTGCTGCGAGGAGGTCCACGGTGTAGACCAGCGGGCCTTTGAGCTTGGCGGGGCAGTATTGGCTGAGGAAGAGCGAGATTCCCAGTGAGATGGGGAGGGCAAGGAGGAGCGCTACCAGCGACACCACGAGAGTGGTCCAGAAGAGGTTGGAGATACCGAACTTCATGGCGTCTGGGTCGTCGGTGGACCAGGGGCCGTTGTAGGTGAAGAAGTTGACGGTGTTGTGCTGCAGGGCGGGGATGGCGTTCCACAGGAGGAAGATGCCGATGGAGGCGATCACGACGACGATGAAGATGCCGGAGCCCTTCATCGCTCCTGCGAAGACTTTGTCCTGTGCTTGTGTGCCTCCACTCATTTGTTAGCCGCCTCTACTGTGGCCATGAGTTTCTTCTGGTAGCTGGGGGGCAACGGGATGTATCCGTGGGTGCTGACCACTTTTTGGCCTTCGGTGAGGGCACTGTGGAGGAAGGTCTGCAGGAGGCCCCGGTCTGCTGGGGAGTACCCGGCGGAGCAGAAGATCTCGTAGGTGGTGAGGAGGAAGGGGTAGGCACCCGGCTTGTTCAGCGTGTACAGGTGCTTAGTGTCGACAACGCGGTCGAAACTCTTGTCGCGGAAGCGAATGTGGTCAAGGGCGCGGCCGGCGGACTGGTCTGTCATGGCAACGGGGCCAGAGCCGAAGTCCAGGCGGGCCTTCTGCATTTTGGCAGCGTATCCGCCCTCCACATAGGTGATAGCGTACTTGTTGCCCATAACGTCCCCGGCGACACCGGCGGAGCCCTGGGCGCCGTTTCCGACCCCCTGCCAGACTTTACCGGTGGCGTGCGATTTCCAGCTCTTGGGCGCGGTGTATGTGAGGAATTTCTGCACGTTGTCGGTGGTGCCGGATTTGTCCGAGCGGAAGATGACAGAGATGTGCTCCTCAGGAAGATTCTTGCCCGGGTTGAGCTTCTGGAGGCGGGGGTCGTTCCACGTGGTGATCCCGCCGTTGAAAATGAGGGCGAGAGCGTCGGGAGTGAGGGCAAGGCCATCTACACCTGGAAGGTTGTAGGCGATGGCGACGGGGCTGATGACGAGGGGGAGGTGCCAGGCGGGATGTCCCTTGCAGCGTTTGAGAGAACGCTGGGCTTCATCCTCATCGAGGGGAGAGTCGGAGCCGCCGAAAACGACGACGCTTTCTAGGAATTTCTGGACGCCTGCGCCTGAACCTGTGGCATTGTAGGCAAGGTTGATGCCATGTTCTCGAATAAGCACGTCGGCGAACAGGTTGATGGCGTTTTGTTGCGAGGTGGCACCTTCCCCGGTCAGGGTGCCGCGCGTGTTATCCGGGTTGCCTCCGCAGGCGGTGAGCACAGCACTGGTTGTCCCGAGAGCCAGCAGTGTCATGGCAATGCGCGCTCCGGTGCGCCGGGGGCGGAAAGCAGTGTCGTCTAGCGTGTCCATACACCGTTCACGGTACCGATAGGCAAGGAACGAGCACCTCCTTGGCTGGGTAAACAATTGATGAAATAAGCCGAGGTAGAGTGCCTATCTGGCGGAGAGGAGAGAGGGATCGTCCGCATCACAGCGGTACGCCACATCGCAGCGTGCCACGGTAAACCCATTCCGCTCATACACCTTCAAGGCGGCGGCATTGTCACCCTCCACGTAGAGGATGAGCTCTGGTACCCCTCGCGCCGCCAGCCGGCGTAACGCAAGCGAAGTGAGGACGGTGCCAATACGCTTGCCCTGAATCTCCGGGTCGACGCCGACGAGGTACAGTTCCCCGGCGGTCCCGGCGGGAGTGGTGTCAGTGACACCGTGGAGCTTGGTCCACACGAAGCCTGCCACCTGTGGCTGGGAACGGTGGTAGGCAGTGTCGTCGGTGACGAGGGCGACGAAGCACTCCTCCGAGGCGAACCAAGGTTCCTCCCGATGGGAGAGGATATCGTCAACGGTCCAGCCGCTCTGCTCGGGATGCCAAGAGAAAGCAGCATTGTTGACGTGCAGCATCTCTGCATCAATGGTGTCCTGTCCAAAGCGGGCATCAGCTTCGGCCAGGGAGATGATGTCGATACCGGTGGCGAGGTCCGGCAGGTTGACGATGAGGCTGTCGGCGGGACAGCTCATCCGCAGGAGTCCCCGGGACCGCTCGAGATCAAGGCGTTCCGCCAGGTGCCGGGAGGCAGGTAGGTCCCCATGCGACCACACCATGGGACGTTGGTCGAGGGACTCGTCACCGTCCGTACTGGCGGTACTGGTGTCGGTATCGCTGGGGCTGATGCGGAGGGCAGCATCGAGAAGTGCCCGCAGAAGCTTCTCGCCCGACCCTTGGTTTCGGGCGGTGGGGTGCACAACACATTCGATGGTAGGGATCCGGCGCGCATCGACGTTCCCGTAGCCCACCAGACGCCCATCGTCGGTTACCCAGGCGTGGAGGAGGGTAGCGGAGGGATCCGCCCAAATGAGGGCAGCGGCCTGTTCTGAGAGCGGTTCAACGCCGTCGTGGGACAGGGCAGCCGCACATACGATCTCGGCTTGCGCCCGCAGTTGAGCGGGAAAATCGATCTCGCAGTGTAGTTCTGGCACAGAGTTATCCTTCGCGTGAGGTGATGTCCATAGCACTCTCCGATTTCCTGCTCGCGGAGGGTGCCACCGCTTTGTAGCCTACGTTGCGCACTGTTGTAATGAGAGACTCGTACTCCGGGCCGAGCTTGGCGCGCAGACGGCGCACATGTACATCCACGGTGCGAGTACCACCGAAGAAGTCATAGCCCCACACTTCTTGGAGGAGCTGGGCACGGCTAAAAACTCGCCCCGCATGCTGGCACAGGAATTTCAGGAGCTCGAATTCCTTGTACGCCAGGTCGAGGGAACGCCCCTTGAGGCGCGCCACGTAGGTATTTTCGTCAATAACAAGATCACCGAGTGTGATGATGCCGTCATCCAACCTTTCTTCCGCCTCCTGTAGGCGCGCGACCACCATTCTGAGGCGGGCCTCCAACTCCGCTGGACCGGTAGTGGTGAGGAGCAAGTCCGCTACTTTCCAGTCTGGGCTCAAAGCAATGAGGCCACCTTCGGTAAGCACGGGGATGACGGGCTGGTCGCAGGTGGCGGCAAGGGAGCGGCACAAGGAGCGAGTTTCTGCCAGTTCGCTACGAGCGTCCACCAACACGACGTCACGCTCTTCTTCGTCGACGAGGACGCGAAGATCTTTGGGACGCATCACCACAGTATGGGGTAGCAGTCCGAGAGCCGGCACTACGGACGCGACATCCGTCTCGTGGCTAAGCACGAGAATACGCATAGGCTCTCCCTTCAGGGCACCTGCCGGGTTGACGCATCAGCTACCGGAGCAGAACAGCCAGGGCAGGCTCATTAATTACAGCCTATTCTACCCAACCACATGGCCATAGTTGTTAGTAAGCAGAGAACCGATAGTCCACAATAGGAGTATGCGCACGTGGAAAACGACGGTGATGAAGTGTCTGGCCGGACTGGCCATCGTGGTGGTACTGCTGGGAATCGTAGAGATCGCCATCTCCTCCTCTGCGGAGAAAATGTTCGCCAACGCCATCCTCACCAACCCGCGTATCCACACCCGCCCAGAGGTGGCCATCAAATCTTTCCCCAACCTCGTCAAACTTCCTGCCGGGCGCACGGGCGGGCTTCTCGTCAACCTCAATGACGAGCCCCACGCCTCCCCCGATATCCCTCGCGCTAACGTCCAAGTGGAATACTCTAACCTGCGCTTCGACCAGCACGATCTGTTCGCCGGGCGGTTACGCGACTTCAGCTTTGGGGAAGGGACAGGACGCGTCTACATTTCCGGCAGCGCTTTGGCCGAATACTCGGGCATAAGTGACCTCCAATTCCAGGCCGCCGACAATGCCTCCCCCGCCGGCACTGGAGAGGACAAAGCACTCCTCACCGGCACCCTCCAGCTCCCCTGCGGCAGCGACGGCCCCCACCCGGTGTTGGTGGCAGTGCGCGCCCACGTCTTCTTCTGGAAGGAAGGGAAGCGACTGGAAATTGACCCAGAAAATCTGGAAAAGTTCGTCGACACGTCACAACGGCTCAAACCAGACAAGTGCTCTGTCAACGACTCTCTCACCCAACAGGTATTTAAGCGGCTCTCGTTAAGCTTACGGGTCCCCTCACTCCCCCTCGGAATCGTCCCCCAGTTGGCTTTCGCGCAAGCCGGAAACCTTGTCATTGTGGGACCAACCGCCCAGTCCCCCATCACCGGAACAGACACCGCCCGGTATCCTGGAGGTACCTCAACTCAGGCGCGGTGGGAAAACCTCACCAACTACTTCAAGTTCGCCCCACAGTAACGACGTAACTCCCCCACCCCGCGCGTCAGAAAGGATGTGACGATGGTGACGGCAATGCAGATTGTCCTCATCCTGGTCGCCCTAGCCCAGGCGGTCGGGATGATGGCCGTACTGATCTACAACTTTCGCCGCATCCCCGTAGACGCACCGGACGATGACCCTCTCGACAGCGAGACCGCCGACACCGCCCTTTTCCGCAGCGACACCCCGGTAGACGCCGAGGACAATGGAACAGTGCGCCGTTCCCTCCGTACCCGAGACAGTCGCTCCAGCCGGCACCAGCGCCGCACTAACCGACGAAACTACTAGGACTCATCACCATCATGACTGACACCACTACCCCTCGCGACGACGCACCCCTCACCGGCAACGAAGCCATCACTAAAGCGGAGGAAGTTGCCGCCGCTACCTCCGGCCTCAACATCCCCGCCCTCGAAGGCCTGCCCATTGCCGACGACACCGCCAACCTGCGCTACGGGCCGGACATTCACGAAGGCCTGCTGGCCCTCCTCCCCCTGGTGGGCGTCTGGCGGGGGGAAGGCGTTGGGAACTACCCCGAAACCACCCCCAGCGAAGAAGAAGCCAAGAACGAGCAGGGGGACTTCGCCTTTGGACAGCAGCTCATTGTCTCCCACAACGGCGAAAACTACCTGTGCTGGGATTCTCGCACCTGGCGACTGGACGGGGACGGCTCCGTCACCAACCCGGATGTGCGCGAGACCGGCTTCTGGCGCATTAGCCCCACCGATGAGATTGAGCTACTGGTGTGCACCAGCACCGGACTCTCCGAACTCTACCTGGGGAAGCCGCTGAATGAGCGGGCTTGGGAACTGACAACCGATGTGTCCCTTGCCTCCCCCACCGGCCAGGATCTGGGCCGCAGCAAACGTCTTTATGGTCTCGTCGAAGGCACAGACCTGGGATGGGTCGAAGAGCGCGAAGTGAGCAACGAGTATGTGCCACGCATGTCCGCACGTCTTCACCGTGTTGTCGGCTAGCACCAGCTGAGCGGGTTAGACGGAGAGGAGCCGGCGCTCAGGTGTCGGCTCCACATTCATTACCTGCACACCCTCCGGTAGCTGAGCCGGCAGCACATGCGTCACCACCACCACCGCTTGGTCGGGGGTGAAGATATCATCTGCCGCCAAAATTCGCTGCATCATGGCGGTCACGTCCACCGCGTCCATGTGCTCGGTAGGCTCGTCGAGGAACACCACTGAGCGCTGCGACACCAAGGCGCGTGCCAGCAGGATGCGGCGGCGTTCACCACCAGAAACCGCTTCCGCACCACCCACCAGCTGGGTGTGCACTCCCGCGGGAAGGTGCTCGAGCCACTCGCCCAAGCCCACTTTCTGGAGGGCAGCCACGGCCTCGTCCTCCGTCAGGTCACCTGTCACCACATGCAGGTTCTCCAACACCGTCGTGTCGAACAGGTGGGCATCCTCGGGGAACACCCCCACAGCGGCGCGCAGGCTGGTCTCTTCCGCTGTGGCCACATCCACACCATGGATACGGGTCGATCCGTTGAGAGCCGGAAGCAAGCCAGCCATGGTGGAGAGCAGGGTGGTTTTTCCAATACCGGAGGGGCCCACGATAACCACTCGTTGGCCGGGCTGCAGCTGCACACTGAGCGGCTCATTGAGGGGGTGTGCAGCGTCCCAGCCAGCCACCAGGTTCTCCACCTGAACTGCCGGGGTACCCGCCGGTACGTCTGCTGGCACCGAAGTTCCCTCGGTCGTGCGGGGTGGGGTGAGGAGTTCGCGGAGTCGGCGGAGCGACGCGCGCGACTGCACATACTGTTGTGCGGCAGCCGGCAACTGGTCGGAGGCTTCAAAAGCAGCGAGCGGAAGGAGCGCCATCACCAGCAGGGTGGTGGGTTGCATGGCAGTTGTCTCGGCGAAGATAACCCCCGCCCCATTCTGGGCGTAGAGGATGATGCCGATCATCAGACAGGCCAGTACAGTCAGCCAGGTGGCAACTGGCCCGATAGCCGAGGCAATCGCGTTGGGGACCGCGCTACGGTCTTCTTCCCGCAGACTGCGTTGTCCGGCACGATCAGCGGAATCGATGACTGTGTCGAGACGCCCCGCCACAGCCAGCTCGGGGGCATGGTCCATGACGGTGACGACATCCGAGTAAAGGTCGTGTTCGGCCTCCGCGCGGGCTTCCTCGGCGGCAGTGTAGGAGCGGGCAGACAGCCATGGAACCAGTACACCGGCCAGGAGGAGGGTGACGGCTAGCACGAGCCCGGCCCATGGGGAGAGGAGGAACATCCACACCACCGCAATGACATCCAGCACGAGGGCTACGCAGGCGGGAATGATGGCGCGCACGATAAGGTCTCCCACGTCATCTACATCGGAGCCGAGGCGGGCGAGGAAATCCCCCTTGCGCATCCGCAGCACCACGGTGGGGTCGCCAGCGGCGAGCCGCTGGTAGATAGTTTCGCGGGCGTTGACCAGCCCGCCCAATGCAACTTTGTGGGAGGCCAGGCGATCCAGGTAGCGGAAGAGACCGCGGGACACGCCGAGTGCGCGCACACAGGTCACCGAGACAGTAATGGCAGCGACCAATGGTTTCTGCCAGGTACGTGCAATGAGCCAGGCAGACAGGCCGGCCAGGCTGAGGGCTGCCAGGAGGGTAAGACTGCCCATGAGGACAGCGAGGGCTATCCGCCACTTATTCATGCGGAGTAGATCGAAAGCGAAGCGAAGTTCGTTCACTGGTCAACCTCCTCAGATGTGGGAGCTAGGGCAGAGACGTGTGATCTTTCTCCGCTCTCCTCAGTATCCTTGTCCAGCCGTGCGACCTGCACGACCTTGTCTGCTGCCTGGAGAAGTTTGTCCCGGTGACCGACGATGAGGATAGTGTCTCCAGTGGCGGCCCGCTCGCGGAGACGCGCAATCACGCGTGCTTCTGCCTCCCCATCAAGGTGGGCGGTGGGTTCGTCGAGGAGTAGCACGTGGCGTGTGGTATCAGCGAGAGTGCGGGTGAGAGCGAGACGCTGGCGCTGCCCGAGGCTGAGTCCGAGGCCGCCGGATCCGAGCCACGTGTCGTAGCCGTTTGGGAGCTGGTCGAGCACAAGGTCGAAGCCCGTTTGGTGGGCTGCGTCGGCGATAGCTGCCATGTCGAGTTGTTGGGACGGACCAGTGTCACTGACGCTAGTGCCGCCAGCGGTGGTGGGGACACCGAGGTTGTCGAGTACGGTGCCGGCAATGAGGGCAGCACGTTGCGGTAGCCAGCTGACGTGGTCCCACAGTTGTGCGGTGGGAATGCTGGCAACGGGGTGGCCATCAACGGTGATGTCACCTTGGACACCGGGATCTCCGGGGAGCATACCGGGCATACCAAGGATACTGAGGAAGCTCGTAGACTTGCCCACACCGTTCGCACCGGTGAGGACGGTGATCTGTCCGGGTTCAGCGGTGAAGGAGAGCTGGTAGGGGGCGTAGGCGCCGCGCGAGTCAATGGTGAGGCCGGTGACAGCGATGCGGCTGGCAGGGGTAAGAGTGCAGGCGGTATCAGTCTCTGGCTGGCGGTGGGAGAGCTCCTCGGCCAGAGCGAGGGCGGTGAAAGCGCGGTCGGCGGCATGTTGGCCATCTTCGGAGTCGTGGAATTTTGACCCGACGGTGCGGAGTGGCTTGTAGACGTCTGCCACCAGAATGAGGACGAAAATGGCGTTGAAGAGAGGAACTTGGCCGGTGTAGCCCATGAGGCGGAAGCCCAGTTCGACGGCTACGAGAGCGACGCAGAGGGTGGAGAGAAGCTCCAGTACGGCGCTGGAGAGGAACGCGATGCGCAGCGAGGCCATGCTGGCGGCGAAGTGTTCTTCTCCTACTGTGCGAACGGTCCGGGCGGGGACTTTTTCGCGGCCGAGGGAGATGAGGGTGGGAAGACCGGCTACCAAGTCGAGGAGGGTGCTGGCAAGAGTCTTCATGGAGTTGAGGTGACGGCGGGTGCGCTCTTCGGTGAGCATGCCGACCAGGATCATGAAGAGGGGAATGAGCGGAATAGTGAGGGCGATGATAATGGCGGAAAGCCGATCCGCCCAGAGGATTGCCACCCAGGTGAGGGGGCTGACGGTGGCCGCCAGCATGAGGGCGGGGATGTAACTGATGAGGTAGGCGGGGAGCCCGTCCAGCCCCGAGGTGGCGACGGTGCGGAGTTCATCTCGGTTCGCGGCCAGCACGCGCGGGTTAGTGCGGCGGGCGGCGCGAAGGAGAGCAAGGCGCAGGTCGAGGACGACACGGCCGGCTGACCGGTGGGCGAAGCGGTCTTGTACCCAACCGGTGAGGGCGCGCAGCACGATCATGCCGGCGAGGAGGCTGAGTTCCAGTGTCCACGCGCTGAGGTGGCGGGTGCTGGGGTCGGTAATAATGCCGCTGGTAATGGTAGCGATGCACCAGGCGACAACGATCATTTGGGCGGCGATAAGAACGCCGACAACTACCGAGAGAACCAGGTAACTGCGGGCGCTTCGAGAAGCTTTCCACAGTCGCGGATCAATTGGCGGTTGTCGGCGTTCTTTGTTGTTCTTCACGAACTAAAGGCTACCTAATTTTGTCTTAGGAAGCCGGCTCCAAGCCGAGTCCATCGGGGATAAGAGCCGTGGTCAGTCGCTTACGGAAGACCCAGAAGGTCCAGGCCTGGTAAGCGAGGACAATCGGCGTCATCACACCCGCGGCGATGGTCATCACCTTCAGGGTGTATTGAGTGGACGAGGAGTTGAAGATGGTCAGCGAGAAGCCACCTTCCAGAGTGCTCGGCATGAGGTACGGGTAGAGGGCACCGAACAGCAGCAAAACCACACCGGCAATGGTGAGGCACATGAGGCCAAAGGCGGCTGCTTCCTTTTCGAGCCATGCCAGGGCGACGGCGGCAATCAAGGCGAGGGCGGCAATGACGAGGGCAGCCCACGTCCAGCCCTTTCCGTGTGCCAGTTGAGTCCACAGGCCGAAGGCTGCCACCACGATGATAGTGGGGATGGCGACGTAGCGAACTGCCTTAAGAGCGGACTCGCGAACGATGCCGTCGGTCTTGAGGGCCATGAAGACGCCTCCGTGGAGGGTGAACAGGAGCAGGGTGGCCAGGCCGCCGAGCAGGCCGTAGGGGTTCAGCAGGCCCCACAGCGGGGTGAGAATGTTCTTGTTGGCGTCAATGTCGACACCCTGGACGATGTTGGCGAAGGCCACACCCCAGAGAAGCGCCGGCAGCAGGGAGCCAACGAAGAATCCGATATCCCAGGCCTTGCGCCATCCCTTGGTCTCGATCTTGCCGCGGAACTCGATGGAGACGTTGCGCCAGATGAGGGCAAGGAGGATGAGGAACAGGGCGAGATAGAAGCCGCTGAACATGGTGGCGTACCACTGCGGGAAGGAGGCGAAGAGAGCGCCACCACCGGTGAGCAGCCACACTTCGTTACCGTCCCAGTGGGGGCCGATGGTATTCAGGACAACGCGGCGCTTCTTCTCTTGCACATCGGGATTATCGTGGCGAGAGACGAAGGGGGACAGAATGCCGACACCGAAGTCGAAGCCTTCCAGCACAAAGTAGCCGAGGAAGAGGACTGCGACCAGAACAAACCAGGTGATTTGCAAACCCATGTCAGTAACCTCCTCTTAGTAGGCGAAGGAGAGCGGGGTGGGGTCCCCGTTCTCGTCTTGAGCGTGGTCGGGGTAGCCGTCCTTGTCCTCATCCTTGAATTCGGGCAAGGGTTTCTTGTCGTGCTCCAGCAGACCTTCCATGGTGTAGCGGCGCATGAGGTAGAACCAGACGACGGCGAGGATGAGGTAGACCAGGGTGAAGCCAATCACCGAGATCCACACCTCGTAGGGCTCCAGCGGCGAGACGGCTTCTGCGACCGTCAGGTGGATGCGCGGGTCACCTGAGGGGTTCGGGTGCACGATCCAGGGCTGGCGGCCCATTTCCGTCATGATCCAGCCGAGAGAGTGGCCAATGAACGGGAAGGGCAGGCAGAAGACCGCGAAGCGACCGAAGTGCTTGCTGGTCGGGATCTTCCCCTTGCGGGTGACGACCAGGCCCACGATGGCGAGAATGGCGCTGAGGAGGCCCATCGCGATCATGAGGCGGAAGGTCCAGTAGGTGACGAGGAGGTTCGGGCGGTAATTACCGGGACCGTAGATGTCTTCGTACTGCTTCTGAAGGTTTTCTACACCTTCCACCTTGACGCCGGTCGGCTTCCATTCGAGAAGCAGGGACAGTACGTGCGGGGCACCAAGGACTTCCTTGGCATTGTCACACTTGTTGTCCGGGGCTGAGGTGATGACGGAGAAGTTCGGGTCCATCTCGGTCTTGCAGACCAGCTCGGCGGCAGCGCCCTTCATCGGCTGATCGCTGAAGACCCACTGCATCTGCACGTGGCCAGTGACCATAACGAGCAGGCCGGAGATGATCATCACCAGGAGGCCGAGGCGGAAGACCGGACG
Source organism: Mycobacteriales bacterium (assembly GCA_018376445.1). Taxonomy (GTDB): domain Bacteria; phylum Actinomycetota; class Actinomycetes; order Mycobacteriales; family Mycobacteriaceae; genus Lawsonella. The sequence continues at coordinate 151,504 of JAHABL010000001.1, read as the reverse complement.
GAAGACGTTTTCAGCATCGTCCACAGTGTGCTCGCCGATATCTTCCTTCTCGAATTCAGCCGGCAGGGTGCGGTTGCGCACGATGCGGGACATCCACCAGCCGGCGATGCCGGCGATGAACGTGGCGGAGAGGAGGAAAGAGGCGGAGATGACGTGGCTGAAGGCCAGCAGACTGGCGGGGTTGCCGAGCAAGGCACCAAAGTCAACGAGTTCTGCACGGCCCGTTTCTGGATTGAACTTGGCACCGACGGGGTGCTGCATGAATCCGTTAGCGGTGATGATCCAGAAGGCGGAGATGTTGGTTGCTAGTGCGAAGGCCCAGGCAGATGCGAGGTGGGCCTTGCGGGGCAGACGGCCCCAGCCGAAGATCCAGAGCCCGAGGAAGGTGGACTCGAGGAAGAAGGCCATGAGGCCTTCGAAGGCGAGCGGTGCGCCGAATACGTCACCGACGTAGGCGGAGTATCCGGACCAGTTCATACCGAACTGGAACTCCTGCACGATGCCGGTTGCGACACCGAGGGCAAAGTTGATGATCATCAACTTGCCGAAGAACTTGGTAGCGCGGTACCACCCCTCCTTCTTCGTACCCATCCACATGGACTGCATGATGGCAACGAGGACCGTGAGGCCCAGCGTCAATGGCACGAAGATGAAGTGATAGACCGTGGTGATCCCGAATTGCCACCGGGAAAGGTCTAATACATCCATTGAAGCGACTCCGTTTGCTAGGCGTTTAAGCCATTGCGGCGATCCCGAAACATTTCGGGCCTAGGCTAAACTTAACAGGCCTGCCAGCTGAAATGAACCTGAATGCGACAGACTGTCTCATTATTTGTCATTAAGTGTTCGTTTTGAAACGGATTTCTTTTTCCGAATCGCTGTAGCACTTTCGTGACCGGCATTTATAGTGGCGTACGTCACAATTGATAACTCAGGCTAATCGTATTTTTTGACACTATTACAGACGGAATGCTTTACCCCCAAACGGGGGTGCTCCTGTTTTTATCCCGGATTTATCCTGAATTCCTTGGCTTTTGGCGGTGCACAATACGCCCTCCTGACACACACCGACAGTCTCGCTACACTTTCCCTATGACTACCAGCTACCAGTTCCCCCACGCGGTTTCTGCCCCCGCTCCCGCACAGAACCCAACCTGGCACTGCAGAGACCCCTTCACCGAGCAACGCGCCGCCCAACACAACGGTGCCCTTGTCGACTTCCGTCACCTCGCCGTTCTCAGCATCAGCGGAGAAGACTCCCCCAGCTGGCTACACTCCCTCCTCTCTCAAAAAGTCCTCGACATGCCCGCCGACTCCACCACTCGCAGTGAATTGCGCCGCGCGCACGTCCTCGACGCCCACGGACACATCCTTGAAGAATGCTGGGTAGCTCGCACCAGTGACGGTTACCTCCTCGCCACCCCCCGCAGCCACCAACACAGCCTCCTCGACTACCTCACCAGTATGGTGTTCTGGTCGCGCGTCTCCGTCACTGCCACCGACCACACCGTCGCCGCCATCCTCGGCCCCTTCACAGCAGAACACACAACAGAGGCTACGGACACTGCGGACACAACAGAGAACTTCCCCGCAACACCCCGTCCTCCCCTCTCCACACCAGTTGCCGAGATTATCGACCACAACCACCTTGTGGCAGCGGGCGGCTCTCCCCGCGGACTCCCCCTCACGCTGCTCTTCATCCCTCCCACCGCGGACCTTCCGCAGACAATTGACGCACTATTGGCCACTGGGCTCACTGCCACCGGCAGCTGGACCTGGGATGCGCTCCGCTGCGCCGCCGGACTGCCAGAAATCACCACTGATGTGGATGAGCGTTCCCTCCCCCACGAATATGACTCCGTCGGCGATCCGGCCACCGGTGCCGCTGCCTCCGTCACCAAAGGGTGCTACCGCGGGCAAGAAACTGTCGCCAAGATCCACAATGTGGGCCTTCCACCCCGACGCCAGGTGGTCCTCCTCCTCGATGGGTCCTCCGAACTACGCCCAACCCCCGGCACAGCCCTCTACGCAGATCCCGAGCAGAAGAAGGTTACCGGGCGCATTGGCACGGTGGTGGATCACTGGGAATACGGCCCCATGGCGTTGGCACTTGTCCGCCGCACGGTGGACGACACCACTGAGCTCACCTGGAAAACAGATGAAGGCGCAGGTAGTGCCGCAATCGTCGGCGAGCTTTCGGTTCATCCCGTCGAGCACCGCGCAGGCCGAGACGCGGTAAAAAACTTCCGATCTTCGGCACGGAATAGGAACTTGTAACGCGAAAAAGGAATTTTGGAGGGAAAACCGGTATCCTAGTTGCCAGGAACATACTTAAAGCATTCGGTGACTCACATCAGTGAGAGCCATCCACATTTCAAGGGGGTCAGGCCATGGGCCGCGGCCGTGCCAAGGCGAAGCAGGCAAAAGTTGCTCGCCAGTTGAAGTACAACTCTCCTGAGACAGATTTTGAAAGCCTTCAGCGTGAGCTGTCAGGCTCCTCTGGGGATGACGATCGCTACGTCGATAAGTGGGCGGACGAGTACGACGACGATACCGATGACGGTGACGACGATCAGTACAAGAAATACGCAGATTGGCAGTGACCAGCCCACGCGCTGAATGTTTTTCCACTCCATCCTTCTTCGGTGATGAGTAGCCTCACCATAACCTCACTTCCTTAGACCGATGACGGTACCCCCTACCCTTTGTCAGCGGCACACCCGCTCCCTCCTACTCCTACAGACCACAACAAAGGAGCTCCGCCCTTACAGACGGAGCTCCTTCACGTTTGTTTCTCGCACGGTTACCGGCGGTTCCTAGGAGTGCTCGCCGCAGTCCAACCGAACCCGTCACACTCCTCGATGACAAGTAGCCGGCGGCAAGTACACCTAGAAACGCGGATGGTTACCGCGCAGAGTGGCGCGCGGCGCACTGGCATCCTCAGCCACACGGACCTCGCCCAGCACCCACGAATCAATATGGCGGGCAGTCAGCACGGCCATTGCCCTGTCCACATCCTCCGGCGCCACCACAGCAACCATGCCCACACCCATATTAAAGGTCTGCTCCATGTCTGCGCGCTCCACCCGGCCTTCCTTCTGGATGACACGGAATACCGCACCCGGGTTCCAGGTGGCGCGGTCCAGATCGACAGTGAGGCCATCCGGGATGACGCGCGCCAGGTTACCGGCCAGACCGCCTCCAGTGACGTGGCAGAACGTGTGAACCTGAGCTTCCGCCATCACCGCCAGGCAGTCCTTGGCATAAATGTGGGTGGGCTCCAACAGCTCTTCACCCACCGTACGGCCAAACTCTTCAACCTGGGCGTCCAGGGGCAGGCCGGCCATATCCAGCAGCACCTTGCGGGCCAGCGAGTAGCCATTCGAGTGCAGACCCGAGGACGCCATGGCGATGCAGACGTCGCCGGCCTTTACCCGCTCCGGCCCCAGCACGTCAGCGGCTTCCACCACACCCACGCCAGTAGCCGCGAGGTCGAACTCATCGGGAGCCATCAGGCCGGGATGCTCGGCGGTTTCCCCACCCAGCAGGGCGCAGCCGCACCGCACACAGCCTTCAGCAATACCCTCTACCAGCTTGGCGACCTTCTCCGGCACCACATGGCCAATGGAGATGTAGTCCTGTAGGAAGAGTGGTTCCGCACCGCACACCACCAGATCGTCCACGACCATGGCGACAAGGTCAAGACCCACCGTGTGGTAGATCTCCATCTGGCGGGCAATATCAATCTTGGTACCAACACCATCAGAGGAAGCTGCCAGCAGCGGCTCCTTGTAGTGGGTGCCGAGAGCGAAAAGGCCGGCAAAGCCGCCTAGCCCGCCGCGTACCTCGGGCCGGGTGGCTTTCTTGGCGAGCGGCGCGAAAAGTTCAACGGCTTTATCGCCTGCTTCAATATCGACACCGGCTTGGGCGTAGGACATCCCTTGCGACTGGGGGTTTTCCACACTCATGAGACACTCACTTCTTTACTGCGGGGTGTTGGTGATCTGTTCTTCAGCTTCTACCAGGTCCAGCAGATCGTCTGGCACCTCGGTGTCGGAAGCCACCACGCAGTTGGCACCCTTCATGTGCAGAAGGGGCTTCACCAGTGGATTTTCCGGGGGAAGTTTAATGGGGTACTGGCCATCAAAGCAGGCACAGCACATTTCGTTGGCCGGCTGGCAGGTGGAGTTCACCATCGCCTCCTGGGAAACGAATCCCAGCGAGTCGGCACCGATCGCCCGCCGCACGCCTTCCAGCATGTCATCGGCATCATCGACACCGTTAGCAATAAGCTCTGCCGGGGAGGCGAAGTCGATGCCATAGAAGCAGGGCCACTTCACCGGCGGGGAGGCAATACGGACATGGACCTCCGCGGCACCAGCTTCACGCAGCATACTCACCAGGGCACGCTGGGTATTACCGCGCACAATGGAATCATCCACGACCACCAGTCGCTTTCCGCGGATCACTTCGCGCAGCGGGTTGAGCTTCAGGCGGATGCCCAGCTGACGGATGGTCTGGGAGGGCTGAATGAAGGTGCGACCAACATAGGAATTCTTAGTGAGGCCCTGGGCGAAGGGAATACCAGATTCTTGCGCATACCCCACCGCGGCGGGGGTACCGGACTCGGGAACCGGGATGACAAGATCGCCATCGCAGGGGTGCTCGCGGGCGAGACTGCGGCCGATCTCCACCCGAGCCGCGTTGACCGAGCGACCGTTCAGGAAGGAGTCAGGGCGGGCCAGGTAGACGTGTTCGAAAACGCAGCGGGCATGGCGCGGCTCGGCAAAGCGGCGCGAGTGCACGCCGGTGGCATTGATAGTGACAAACTCGCCTGGTTCAATATCACGCACGTAAGAGGCACCCACGATATCGAGGGCACAGGTTTCGGAGGCGACTACCCAGCCACGGTCCAGCCTACCGAGGCTGAGAGGACGCACCCCGTATGGGTCGCGTGCAGCGTAGATGGTGTCGGTGTCGCACATGACGAAGCAGAAAGCACCCTCGACCTTGGGGAGAAGATGCAAGGCTGCTTCTTCCAGCCCCCCGTTGACTGCGGTGTGGGCCAGTAGTGAGGCCACCACGTCGGTATCGGAGGCACAACCGGCCAGTTCGTTTTCCGGCATGATGCCGAGTTGAACGGCTCGCCGCTTGAGGGCGGTGGTGTTGACGAGATTGCCGTTGTGGGCCAGCGCCACTCCGGTGTCTTCGCCGATGGACCGAAACATCGGCTGGGCGTTCTCCCAAGTGGTGGCGCCGGTAGTGGAGTAACGGGTATGGCCGATGGCAACGTTGCCACGCATGGCCTGGAGAGTTTGCTCGTCGAAGACCTGGTTTACTAGACCCAAGTCTTTAAAGACGATTGTTTGGTGGCCGTCACCGACGGCGATACCGGCAGCTTCCTGACCACGGTGCTGCAGTGCAAACAGGCCGTAGAAGGTCAGCTTTGCGACATCTTCCTCGGGAGCCCAGACTGCGAAGACGCCACATTCCTCGCGGGGCTTCTGCTCTCCTAGGTCGTCCAAAGGGCTGGTCATGGTACTCATCGTACCTTTCTTGGTAGTCGTCTCGTTAGTTAGTTCGCTGGCACTATGGGCAGCCAGTGGGCGATCTCCCCGGCGCGACTTCCGGAGGCGCTCAGTCGGGGTGGGGCAACGTCCGCCCACCGTTCCTGGCCGGTAACGAGGCGCAGCCAGGTGTGGGGGTCGGTTTGCACCACATTGGGTGGGGTACCGCGGGTGTGCCGCGGCCCTTCCACGCATTGCACCGCGACGAAAGGCGGGATACGGACTTCCACACTCTGGCCGGGAGCTAGCTCGGCGAGAGTACGGGCGGATCCGCGCACCGCCTCGGCTATCGTGCTGTAACGGGGGTCGGTACGTGGAGGCACAGCCGCGCCGTCATCCTCGATCCAGGACAGGATACTGAGGATGACGGCGCGCAAGTCCGTCGGGGACGGTGCAGTGCGGGGCACGCTACGGGTTAGGCGCGCGCGAACAGGGCGGGGAGGGTGCCCTCCCAGGCCTGGCGCAGGTCTTCCAACTTCTCTGCGAACTGGCCCTGGACGGTAACGGTGGCGGATTCTTCCACCACGCCGATGCGGGTACAGGGCAGACCGTACTTCTCCACCTGGGCAGTGAAGGCAGCTTCCTGGTCGCGCGGGACGGCGACGAGGATACGGCCTGCGGATTCGGAGAACAGCTGGACGAACGGGTCGGAACCCTCCGGCAGGGTGATGGTGACACCGACGTTGCCGCTGAGTGCCGACTCGACGACGGCCTGCGCGAGGCCGCCTTCGGAGAGGTCGTGGGCGGCGGAGACGGTGCCAGCCTTAGCGGCTTCCACCATGAACTCGGCGAGCTTCTTCTCGTGGGCGAGATCGACCTGCGGCGGCACTCCACCGAGGTGCTGGTGCACGGTCTTTGCCCAGATGGAGCCGTCGAATTCATCCTTGGTTTCGCCCAGCAGGAAGATGCTTTCCATGGGGGCGGAGCCGAAGGCGGTACAGATGGCGTCGTCAACATTGTCGATGACACCCAGCACGCCGGCCAGCGGGGTCGGCAGGATGGAGGTGTCGCCGGTCTTGTTGTAGAAGGAAACGTTGCCACCGGTGACGGGGACGGAGCAGTAGGCGCAAGCGTCGGCGAGGCCGTGTACGGCTTCCTTGAACTGCCACATGATGGCGGGTTCTTCGGGGTTGCCGAAGTTGAGGCAGTTGGTGACGGCGACGGGGCGGGCACCAGTGGCGGCGACGTTGCGGTATGCCTCGGCGAAGGCCAGCTGCGCGCCAGCGTAGGGGTCCAGGTAGGTGTAGCGACCGGAGGCGTCGGTGGCCAGGGCGATGCCGCGGCCGGTGTTTTCGTCGATGCGGAGCACGCCAGCGTCGGCGTTTTCTGCCTCGATGGTGTTACCACGCACATAGCGGTCGTACTGTTCCACCACGAAGCGACGCGAGCAGAGGTCCTCGCAGGCCAGCATCTGGTAGAGGGTGTCGCGTAGTTCCTCAGCGCCCGCGGGGCGGGCGAGGTGGGCGGTGGTGTCGGTCTTGAGGGAGTCCTGCCACTCGGGGTATTCGATCGGGCGGTTGTAGACCGGACCTTCGTGGGCGATGGTGTGGGCGACGGCGTCGACCACTGTTTCGCCGTACCAGTCGATGACAAGGTGGTCACCGTCGGTCACTTCACCGATGACGGTGGCTTGGACGTCCCACTTCTTGCAGATGTCCATGAAGGCATCGACGTTTGCGGGGGTGACGACGGCACACATGCGTTCCTGGGATTCGGAGGAGAGCACCTCTGCTGGGGTCATACCCTTGGCACGCATGGGAACCTTGTCGAGGTCCACATGCATACCGCCGTCACCGGCGGCAGCGAGCTCGGAGGTGGCGCAGGAGAGGCCGGCGCCGCCCAGGTCCTGGATACCGACAACCACACCGGCGTGGTAGAGGTCGAGGCAGCATTCGATGAGGACCTTCTCGGCGAAGGGATCGCCCACCTGTACCGACGGGAGCTTCTTGTGCGGCTTAGCGCCGGTCTCGTCGGGGGTGTCGTCGAAGGTTTCGGAGGCCAGTACCGAGACGCCGCCGATACCGTCGAGGCCGGTGGAGGATCCGAAGAGGATGACCTTGTTGCCCTTGCCGGAGGCAAAGGCAAGGTGTAGATCGTCTACTCGCATGGTGCCCACACAGAGGGCGTTGACGAGCGGGTTACCGGCGTAGGTGTCGTCGAAGACAGTTTCGCCGCCGATGTTGGGGAGGCCCAGGCAATTGCCGTAGCCGCCCACGCCGGCCACCACGCCGGGGAGGACACGCTTAGTGTCGGTGGCGTCAGAGGGGCCGAAGCGGAGCTGGTCCATGACGGCAACCGGGCGGGCACCCATGGCCATGATGTCGCGGACGATACCGCCGACACCGGTGGCGGCACCCTGGTAGGGCTCCACGTAGGAGGGGTGGTTGTGGGATTCGACCTTAAAGGTGACGGCCCAGTCGTCGCCGATGGAGACGACGCCAGCGTTTTCGCCGATACCGGCGAGAAGGTTCTGGCGCATCTCGTCGGTCATGGTTTCACCGAAGTAGCCCAGGTGTACCTTGGAGGACTTGTAGGAGCAGTGCTCGGACCACATGATGGAGTACATGGCGAGTTCTGCGTCGGTGGGGCGACGGCCGAGGATTTCGCGGATGCGCAGGTACTCGTCTTCTTTGAGGCCGAGTTCCTTCCAGGGCTGTTCCAGGTCGGGGGTGACTGCCGCGTAGGCAACGGTATCAAGCTGCTGTTCAGACATCTCTCATCAATCCTTTCCGGTGGGGACGCTAGACCGAAAGGACGGCGTCGAGGGCGGACTTAAACATGATGAGGCCGTCCGTGGTGGGGCCGGTCATCGTGTCGATGGCGTGCTCGGGGTGCGGCATGAGGCCGACGACGCGACCATTCTCGGAGCACACACCGGCGATGTCGTTGGCGGAGCCGTTGAGGGTTTCGTCGGCGTAGCGGAAGACCACGCGGCCTTCCTCCTCCAGCATCTTCAGGGTGTCGGGTTCGGCGACGTAGCGGCCTTCTCCGGACTTCAGGATGACGGTCATAATGTCGCCCTGGTTGAAACGGCTGGTCCAGGCGGTTTCGGCATTGCACACTTTGAGGGGCTGCACGCGGCAGATGAAGCGGCGGTCCTGGTTGCGGGTGAGGGCACCGGGCAGTAGACCAGATTCGGTGAGAATCTGGAAGCCGTTGCAGATACCCAGGACGGGCATACCTTTCTTGGCGGCTTCAACCACTTCCCGCATGACGGGGGCGTGGGAGGCGATGGCGCCACAGCGCAGGTAGTCGCCGTAGGAGAAGCCTCCGGGGACGACTACTGCTTCAACGTTCTTGAGGTCGGAGTCGGCGTGCCACAGGGACACAGCTTCAGCTCCGGCGTACTCCACGGCACGGGCAGCATCGACATCGTCGAGGGTGCCCGGGAAAGTAATTACACCAACTCGGGTCGCCATAGGTTATTCCGCCTCGTTCTCCACGCGACGGACGACGTACTCTTCAATCACCGTGTTGGTGAGCAGGCTCTCGGCAATCTCCTCGAGCTGAGCGTCGGTGACACTATCGGCCACTTCCAGCTCAAAGTGCTTGCCCTGGCGAACATCGTCAAAGCCTTCGTATCCCAGGCGCTTAATTGCACCCAAAATGGCTTTACCCTGGGGGTCCAGGATTACCGGCTTGATCGTCACATCGACTACTACGCGAGCCACGCTCTTCTCCTCTTACATGGGCGTCACGGTGGAACCTTGAAAAATACAAGGATTTCACCCACAGTCTACCTTGCAGGAGCTCGTTTCTATAATGCTCAGAGGCCTGTTTGTGAGAGCATCCAGGCCAGCTCAAAGGCCGTCTGCTGCCATCGCGCATAGCGCCCGGAGACGCCACCGTGTCCCGCATTCATTTCTGTCTTTAAGAGAATTTCTTGTTTGGTGACGGAGCCCGCTACCGCCCGCAGTCGTGCCACCCATTTGGCGGGTTCTACGTACAGCACGCGAGTGTCGTTGAGGCTGGTGGTGGCGAGAATCGCCGGATACTGCTGGGCGGTGACGTTCTCGTAGGGGGAATAGCTGGCCATCAGGTCGTAGATAGCGGGGTCGTGCAGTGGATCTCCCCACTCATCCCACTCGATGACGGTGAGCGGTAGCTCCGGCATCAACATGCTGGTGAGAGGGTCAACGAAGGGGACATCTGCTTCGATGGCGACAAAACGATCTGGCGCCATATTCGCGACGGCACCCATTAACAAGCCACCAGCGGATCCACCATTGGCCACCATCTGCTGGGGCGTGGTGTAGCCCTTCGCAATGAGGTGATCCGCGCAGGCGATGAAGTCAGTAAAGGTGTTGACTTTCTTATCCAGTTTGCCGTCGTCATACCAGCGCCGCCCCATTTCTCCCCCACCGCGCACATGGGCGATGGCCAAGGCCATCCCGCGGTCCAGGTAGCTGAGGCGCGACACCGAGAACCCCGGGTCTCGGGAATCCTCATAGGAGCCATATCCGTAGAGCAGCAGCGGGGCTGGTGCGGGATGGTACGGATCCGTACCGTGCGTGCCCTTCTTGGAGATCAGCGAAATGGGGATCCGCTCACCATCAGAAGCAGTGGCCCACAGTCGTTTTTGCTCATACTGAGAAGCGTCATATCCTCCCTGTACTTCTGCCTGCTTGCGGATAATGAGGGCACCATCGGCAAGCCGATAATCGGCTACCGTCGGCGGAGTGATGAAGGAGCCATAGGAGAGGCGCAGCAGTGGGGCTGCCGGCTCCGGGTTGGCATGGATACCGATGTTGGGAAGTTCCTCCCCCACCTCGATATCCTGCATTTCCCTGCAGAGGTCGAGCAGGCTCGTCTGACTGCTCGTCTCCTTGGTGCGATCAAAGAAGATGAGGCCGAGGCGCGGCAGCGCGTCCCTACGGTAGGAGACTGCCAGGTAGCCTGTGAAGGCGTCCACGTCCTCAATGCGCACGGCATCATCATGGGGAAGAAGCTGCGGCAGGTCGTTGAGGGACGCCAGCTCACTCAGCTGCCAGGTGTCGGAGAGGGCCACGCAGGAGTTTGGACCGCTGGCATTATGGACCACTACAAAACCGTCTCGTGCGGGCTGGGTGTCGGTGGCAGGAAGAGTGAAGTGGTCCAGCCCATACTCCACTCCTTCTTCTCGTGGGCGCACACACTGGAAGTCGCCGGCAGGGGTGGCAGCGTCAAGGAACCACAGTTCAGTGGTAATCTTCGAGGAGACTGCAATGGTGAAGTACTGTTCGTCGCGGGTAAAGCCCATTCCCACCCAGTAGCGTTCATCCGGCTCGTGGAAGATCCGCACATCCTCGGCCGGGTCAGTACCGCGCCTGTGACGCCACACCGAATCAGGCCGCCAGGCCTCGTCGACGCGCTGGTAGAAGAGGTAGGTGCCGTCATTCGACCACTCTGCTCCGGGGGCAATATTGGTGATGACCTCGGGGAGATGCTCACCCGTCACCAAATCGCGCAGGTAGAGGTTGTACCGTTCGTCGCCCACCGTATCGGTCAGGTAAGCAAGATAGCGTCCATCCAAAGTGACGCTGGCACCTCCCAGGGCGAAAAAGTCGGTGCCCTCCGCCAACTCATTACAGTCGAGGAGGACTTCTTCTCCCTCCACTGGCTGGCCTGGGGTGAGCTGTGGAGGCTCCCACGCATCGGAGGTATCGACGGGACCCGCTGGGAGACGGCACACCACACTGTAGGCCTTGCCCTCCTGGGTGCGGGCGTAGTGCCACCAGCCTTTGTGCCGAGTGGGAACCGACAGATCAGTCTCCTTGATACGCCCCCGAATTTCTTGGAAGATCTTTTCCTGCAAGGGTTTCAGGTGAGCAGTCTGCTGTTCGGTATAGGCGTTTTCCGCCTCCAGATAGCGGATTGTCTCGGGGTTATCCTTGTCCCGCAACCATTCGTAATCGTCGACGAAGCGACGACCATGCACCTCCCGTACCTGAGGATGTCGGGCAGCGCGAGGAGGGGTTAGCGAGGCGGTGAGAGTTTGAGGAGTGCTCACAGTGGTCTTTCAAGGAGGATGAGTGCACGCCAGCCGGCCCGTCCCGCATGGGGCAGACCGGCTGGGAGGCTAGGCGGAGCGTCCAATGACACTCCGCACTTGTGGAAAATGGAAGGGTACCAACGACTTAGAAGGCGCTACCAGGCCAATCAGCGAAGCTCTTGCCGGAAATCTTCTCGTAGGCTTCGATATAACGGGCGCGGGTAGCGGCAATGACGTCCTCCGGCAGTGCTGGGGGCTGAGTATCGCTGGCCCGATGCCATCCGGAAGCGGGGCTAGTCAGCCAGTCACGCACATACTGCTTGTCGAAACTCGGCTGCACCTGGCCTTCTTGGTAGCTCTCTGCGGGCCAGTAGCGTGACGAGTCCGGGGTGAGTACCTCGTCACCAATAACTAGTGTGCCGTCCTTATCATGGCCGAACTCGAACTTGGTATCGGCCAGGATAATGCCGCGCTCCTTGGCAGCTGTGGCGGCCTGGGTGTAGATCTGCAGGGTGGCGTCCTTGAGCTGTTCAGCCAGCTCCTCTCCCACCATGCCGGCTACCTGCTCCAGGGTGACGTTTTCGTCATGCTGGCCCAGCTCTGCCTTGGCGGCAGGGGTGAAGATGGGGGCGGGCAGCTGGCTAGACTCCACGAGTCCGGCGGGCAGCGGCACACCACACACATGCTGCGTGGCGTTGTAGTCGATAAGGCCAGAGCCCGTCAGATAGCCACGTGCCACACATTCCACGGGCACCATGTCCAGTTTCTTGCAGACCATAGCGCGGCCGAGCACCTCTTCGGGGATGCGCTCATCTTCCGGGCCACCGGCCAGGTGGTTGGGAAAGTCGAGCATGTCGAAGAAGTGGAAGCTCATGGCGGTGAGCACCCGACCCTTATCGGGAACTGGAGTGCTGAGGATCCAGTCGTAGGCGGAGATGCGGTCGGTGGCGACCATCAGCAGAGTGTCGCTATCGATTTCGTAGAGCTCGCGGACTTTACCTGCGGAAAGATGCTTGTAATCGGAAAGTTGAGGACGCATAGTGTCAGCCTAGTCTTCGGGATACGGGGGCAGAAAGGGGTTAGAGGATCTCGCCAGGTTGGTAGGTGGCTTCCGTGGGGAAGCGGCTCACCCACGCGTCAACCTTGGCGATAACACGCTGCACCTGGCTGGGGGCAGCACCAATGAAGGATTCTTTGTCTTCCAAAGTTTCTTCCAGCTCTTCTTTGGTGAGCGGGATGCGCTCATCGTCAGCAAGGCGGTCCAGCAGGTCCTGGTCGCCGCCGTTCTCACGCATGTTCAGGGCAACCGCCACTGCGTTTTCCTTAATGGCTTCGTGGGCTTGTTCGCGTCCCACACCTCGGCGCACACACGCCATGAGCACCTTGGTAGTTGCCAAGAAGGGCAGGTAGCGCTGCAGTTCATTATTGATGACGGCAGGGTAGGCGCCGAACTCTTGCAGCACGGTGAGGAAGGTCTCGAACATGCCATCCAGCGCGAAGAAGGCGTCCGGGAGGGCAACACGGCGGATGACGGAGCAGGACACGTCACCCTCGTTCCACTGATTGCCAGCCATGTCGGCGACCATCACCGAGTAGCCACGGAGAATTACCTGAAAACCGCAAACACGCTCACAGGAACGGGCATTCATCTTGTGCGGCATGGCCGAGGAACCCACTTGGCCGGGCTTGAAGCCTTCGGTGACGAGCTCCTGTCCCGCCATGAGACGGATGGTGGTGGCCAGGCTGGAGGGAGCGGAACCCAGCTGGACGAGCGCACTGAGCACGTCGTAGTCCAGGGAACGGGGGTAGATCTGGCCTACCGAGTCGAGTACCTGGGAGAAGCCCAAATGAGCGGCAATGCCCATTTCCAAGTCGCGCAGCTTAGCCTCATTGCCGTCTAGCAGGTCAAGCATATCCTGGCTGGTACCCATGGGACCCTTGATGCCGCGCAGCGGGAAAGTCTCAATGAGGTGATCGACGCGTTCGATGGCGACGAGCATTTCGTCCGCTGCCGAAGCAAAACGCTTGCCGAGGGTGGTTGCCTGGGCTGCCACATTGTGGCTGCGGCCCGTCATGACAACATCACTGTAGGTGGTGGCCATTTCTGCGAGCTGGGTGACCACTGCGATAGCACGGCCCCGCAGCAGCTCAAGGGAACGCTTGATCTGCAGCTGTTCCACATTTTCGGTGAGGTCGCGGCTCGTCATGCCCTTATGGATTTGTTCGAACCCTGCCAAGTCACAGAACTCTTCGATGCGGGCTTTCACATCGTGGCGGGTGACGGCTTCGCGGCGGGCGATGGAGTCCAGGTCCACCCGGTTCTTGACGGATTCGTAGGCGGTGAGGGCTTCCTCGGCGACCTGGGGATCGCCGACACCCAGTTCAGTTTGGGCGCGCAGCACGGCTATCCAGAGCTCGCGCTCCATGATGATCTTGTGTTCGGCGCTCCACAGCTCCACCATTTCGGGGGAGGCGTAGCGATTGGCTAGGACATTCGCGATTCGCGGCTTCTGCTTCTTTTCCACGGTTTCTATTATGCCTGCTGTGGGCGAAAATACAGAGTCCTCGGGATGGTTCAGCACTCGCTACTCACAGATGCATCGTGGCGCCGATGCACAGAGCACCGACGCCACGACAACGTACTAAGAAACCGTCTAGAGCTTCTTCATTTCGCGGGCCACCTTCATCCCGCGAGACGGGTAGTTGGTGATGATGCCATCGGCACCCGCCTTGATCTGATTGCGCATAGCCTCTTCTGAATCCACCGTGTAGGGCACAACTTTCAAGCCGGCCTTGTGCGCACGGGTACAGAATGCGGCGTTGGCATAGAGATCATTGGCACTGCCGTAGTCGGGGCTCAACACTTGCGCATTCAGCTGCTTGGCGGCCTTGATGATGTCACCGCCGACCTCGAGGTAGCTCACCGGGCCACTCATCGGGGTAAAAGGCACCCAGTGGATGCGCCCGAAGAGCATGACGGTGGGCACGCTGGGAGCATACTTGCGCACCATAGCAAGCGTCCGCCAGTCGAAGGATTGCAGCATGACACGGTTCAACACCTTGTGCCGGCGGGCCGTATCGACAATGGTCTTCATGGTCCGGTAGGCCTTGGCATCGCTTTCCTTAACGGGCACAACCTTGGTCTCGATGTTGAAGTACACCGGGTAGGTGGCCTTCTTGTTCACCATGGTGAACAGCTCGTCCAAAGTGTAGATGGTGGCACCGGACACCCGGTGGAGGGTGTCCTTGTACTCTTCCTGGAACTTATCGCAGCGGACGGTGCGGAGCTGCTGGAATGTCAACTCGGTGATGAACTTTCCCACATAGGGGTAGGCGGGATCATTCGGGAAGGCAGGGGCGGTATCCCGGCACTTCTTTTTCTGAATGGTCATGTCGTGCCAAATCATCGGCTTGCCGTCCTTGGAGAGAGAAATATCCAGCTCCAAGGTAGTGACGCCCAAGGTGAGGGCGTGTTCGTAGGCGGCGAGAGAACTTTCGGTGGTCTCCGCCTTGCCACCACGGTGAGCCTGCAGATCGAACCCTTGGGGGAGGTGACGTGCCGGGTTGGGGGTAGCCATCGCGGGTGCCACAGATGCCGGAATCATGGCAGCTGCGCAGAGGACAGCAAGAAATGCTTTCTTCATGCGGTTACTCGTTTCCATCTGGAGGTAAGCCCCAGGAGCAGCCCGTAACGGGGCTAGTCCTTTTTGGTGGCTTCCTTCAGCTCCTTCTTTACGGTGAAGGACTTGGGGAGCGGCATGCCCTTATCTTCCATGACCTTGCGAAGCATGGTCGGGTAGTCGGTGATAATACCGTCAACACCGGCCTCGATCTGCTGCGCGAGGATATCCTTGTTGTTGATCGTCCACGGGACGACTCGGAAGCCATCCTGGTGGGCAGCCTGCACGAACTCCTTGTCCGCAACAAGCTTGTATTCCCGCTGGCCTGGGAGAAGACCATAGGGGTTGGTGTAGCCGGGAGACAGTACCTGCACACCCAGCTTCTTAGCGGCTTTGAGGATGTCACCGTTGACGTCCTCGTAGCGCACGTCACCGGTCCAGGGGGATCCCTTCATCCAGGTGGTTTCATCCCACAGCATCACCAGCGGGATGTTCGGGGCAGCAGCCTTCACCAGTGGGAAGGTCCGCCAGTCGAAGGACTGAATCATGACGTGGTCTTGCACGCCGGCGTCCTCCACCGCCGAAAGAATGGCGTTAACGAAGACGGAGGGTTCTGCAGACCAGTCACGGTGGTCGCCTTCCACCTTGGTTTCGATGTTGTAGTAGATATCCTTGGTGGCGCCGTACTTCTTCGCAAGGGCAAAGACATCCTTCAACTGCAGCATGCGGTTACCCTCAGCCACCTGTTGGGCGGGGAACTTGGCAAGCTTCTTGTCGCAGCGGAGGGTTTGCAGCTGTGCCCAGGTGAGCTGGTGGAGCAGCTTACCCACGTAGGGGTAGAAGTGGTCTCCGGGGGTGGCGGGGGCGGTGTCGCTGCACTTCTCGGCCTGTACCTCAGGATCGTGCCAGACGACGGGCACCCCATCCTTGGACATCACGATGTCGAATTCGAGAGTAGTGACACCCAGCTCCAGCGCATGACGGAAGGCCTGTGCGGATTCTTCGGTGTTCTCTCCTCGGCCACCGCGGTGGGCCTGCAGGTCGAAGCCGTCCGGGAGCCCCTTTACGTGGTTGGCAGCGGTAGTAGTGGTGGAGGTCACGGTCGCCGTGGAGTCCTTCTTGTCACCAGAGTTATCGGAGCATGCGGCGAGGCCGAGTACCAGCGGCACGGTGAGTGCCAAAGTTGCGCCACGACGCAGCAGAGAAGTTGTCATAGTGGGTCCTGTTCTGTCCTGGAACGCTCCTGGCGTTCCATGGCTAGTTAGCCTGTCCACACAGGGACAGGCGTTACCACCATAATATGCAGTCGCCCAATAAACGTTCGCTTACTTAGGAATGAAGATCTTTCGCTCTTCAGCTTTTTGCCCAATATCCCGGCGGCTGAAGCCTCCGTCGAGGTCGATTCGATCCAGGTACTTGTAGGCTTGGGCACGCGCTGCGGCGAGGTCAGCGCCTTTGCCTACCTCGCCAAGGCTACGTCCACCGTTTGTCACATAGTTGTTATCGTCATCGCGGGCTGTGCCGGCATGCAGCACTGCTTCAGGGTGCTTTTTCTCGAGTTTCTCAACGCCCTTAATGATGTCTCCCTTGCGGGGTTCCGCCGGGTAATTTTCCGCTGCCAGCACAACCACCACCGCGTAGCCGTCTTCCCACTCGAGTGGCGGTTGGTCAGCCAGCGTACCAGTGGCCACCGCGTAGAGCAGCTGGCCCAGCGGGGTCTTGAGAAGGGAAAGCACTGCCTGCGTTTCCGGGTCGCCGAAGCGGCAATTGAATTCCACCACGGCGGGGCCTTCTTTACCCCAGGCAAGGCCAGCGTAGAGGAGGCCAGAGTAGGGGCATCCACGCTTCACCATTTCCTTGGCGACGGGTTCGCACACCTCCTTCACGATGCGCTCGACACCACCTTCTGGAAGCCACGGCAGCGGACAGTAGGCGCCCATACCGCCGGTGTTGGGGCCTTCGTCATTGTCATAGGCGCGCTTGTGGTCCTGAGCGGGCAACAACGGCACCACAGTTTCACCGTCAACTAGGCAGAAGAGGGAAATTTCGGGGCCGTCCAAGTAACTTTCCAAGAGCACCGGGTTGCCGGCATCCAAAACTTCGTTGACATGTGCAAGAGCTTTCTTGCGATCGTCGGTGACGACAACGCCTTTGCCAGCAGCGAGCCCGTCATCCTTCACTACCCAGATGGGGCCAAAGTGGTCGAGGGCTTCGTCGATGACGGCATCCGAGGGGGCTGCCACGCCTTCCGAGTCGGCGGAAATGATCTCCGCGTGGGCGGTGCGCACCCCGGCAGCCTTCATGACGTCCTTGGCGAAGGCCTTGGAACCTTCGATGCGGGCAGCGTCCTTGTTGGGGCCGAAAACATTGAATCCGGCGTTGCGGAGAGCGTCGGCGACACCGCGTACCAACGGCGCTTCCGGCCCGATAACAACGAGGTCGGGTTGGATTTCCTGGGCGAGTGCCACACAGCCACTGCGGGAGGTTTCCACCACCGAGTGGCGAGTGACCGTGGCCGGGGAGCCGGCGGGCGCCGAGTCAGTTCCCGCATTGCCGTTAGCAATGTGGATTTCGGTAACCTCCGGGTCCCGGGCTAGACCAAGGAGGAGGGCATGTTCACGGGCTCCAGAGCCGATTAGAAGTACTCGCATGCCCCTAACCCTAATGGGTGAATGCCCACGATACCTAGTTCCCAACTGTGTAATTAGGCTGGGCGAGCACCGCCCCCACCCCTTTCTGGGTATGGTGGGGACATGGCTTCTGTTTTCAGCATGATTATCAATGGCGACCTGCCTGGCCGGTTTGTCTATAAGGACGAGCAGGTCGTGGCCTTTTTGTCGATTGAACCACTTAACCCGGGACACACTTTGGTGGTGCCGCGCCAGGAAGTAGACAAGTGGACCGAGCTGCCGGCCGACGTGTGGGCACATGTGGCGGAAGTCTCGCAGCTACTCGGTCAGGCGGTCTGCCGGGCATGGGATGCACCGCGTGCTGGCAACATTATTGCAGGTTTTGACGTGCCGCATACTCACGTCCATATTTTCCCCGCCTGGCAGATGTCCGACTATGACTTCTCTCAGGCCGCCCACGATGTTCCCGCTGCCGACATGGACGAGGCGGCCGAAAAAATTCGGGCAGCTCTCGCTGAATTGGGCGTGAACTGGGAAGACGGTTCTGCGCTTTAACGGGTGCACTGGACATAAGTGATTAGTGCGCTGCGCGGCGGTGCGCTGCAGAATGTTTCCCGTCCTGTCTGTGCGGTAGGGACGCCTAGTCGTCACTTTCTACAGCGAGGGGCAGCGTCACCACGAATTGTGTCCCGGCACCCGGGCTGCTTGCCACGGTGACGGTGCCGCGATGCGACTCCACCAACGACTTCACAATGGAGAGCCCCAGCCCGGAGCCGCGCCCACCGGTACGGTCCCCGGTGTCCCTGGCGCGCGAATTGTCCCCGCGGAAGAAGCGGTCAAACACATGGGCGGTGGTCTCGGCATCCATCCCGACGCCATTGTCGGAGACCATAATGAGGGCATTGTCGTGGTCGTGGTCGATGCGCAATCCCACCCGCACTTGGGCATCCGCCCCCGCATGGCGCAGTGCATTAGTGATGAGGTTGTCCACTACCTGTCGGAGGCGTGTCTCATCGCCCACGACAATGCCGTCTTCGGGGAGCAGGAGTGAGATTTCACGGTCGGGCCAGGACACGCGTGCCGCATCGACGGCGTTGGTGAGCAGTGTTCCCAGGTCCACTTCGGTAATGTCCGACAGATCGAAGGGCCGGTCGTTGTCGATCCGTGCCAGCAGCAGAAGATCCTCCACCAGCACCTGCATGCGGCTGCTTTCTTCGCTAATGCGGTCCAGTGCCGTAGCTGTGTCGATGGCTCCCATTTGGGCGGCGTCTGCAAAGCCGCGGACGGCGGTCAGTGGGGTGCGGAGCTCATGTGAGGCGTCTCCCACAAAGCGCCGCATACTGCTTTCGTTGAGGCGCGCTCGATTCTCGGAAGCCGCCCTCTCCGCAAAGGTGTTTTGTACTTGCGAGGCCATCCGGTTGAAGGCGTAGCCAAGAGATTCCACCTCGGTGTTGTAGCCGGTGAGTGGGACGCGGCGCGAATAGTCTCCAGTGGCAATGTCGGCGGCGGCATCTTCGACTTTTTGGAGGGGGGCAAGGGCACTATTAACGAGTAGCCAGCTGAGACCTCCCGCCAGGGTAAGGATGATGAGTCCCACCAACACCTGCAGGGTGATGAGACGTTGCAGCGAGTTGCGGGCGGCGTCCATGGGGAGGGCTAGGGTAGCGACGCCGGGGACGATGTGGGGCCCGGCCGGGCTGTCCCAGCCGACGATGAGGTCCACGGGGTAGCGGATTGCTCGCCACGTGGGCCCAGGGCCCTCGGACGTCACTTCGTGAATGGTGTCGTCTACGGGGAGACTACTGACATCAGGGAGAGCACGGTTGTCGTTGTAGATCTCGGTGGCGCCATCCGGGAAGGTGAGGGAGAGGAAAAAGTGTGACGGTGGGGTGGTTGCTAATTCGTCGACGTCGTCAGTGTCGTCGGCGTTGTCGGCATCGTCGGCGTCATCGTGGTGGTGTCGATTCCGGGGGTCGTGCACGTTGTCGCCGTAACCGTACTGTGCGAGCGCCAGTGCACCGGGGTGGGCGGCCCACCCGTAGCGGGCATCTTTGAGGTCGGTGGCGAGCGCGTTCATGCTGGTGTTCCATTGGGCTGTCGCCACGAAAACATTGGAGGCGACAATGCCGATGAACAGCAAGATGAGACAGCCGATAGTGAGGGAGACACGGAGCGGGAGGCGCGCGACGAGCGGTACGCGTTCGTGCTGTGGGTAGGCTGCAGTGTCGTAGAGGTTACTTGCGTGGTTCGCGTAGGACATAGCCAACTCCGCGCAGCGTATGCAGGTATTTCACATCTCCAGTATCGATCTTTTTGCGCAGGTAGGAGATGTAGGACTCCACGACATTCGCATCTCCGTTGAAGTCATAGTCCCAGACGTTGTCGAGGATGCGGGCTTTGGAGAGCACCACGCCGGCATTGACCATAAAGTAGCGCAAGAGGGCGAATTCGGTAGGGGTGAGCTCCACCAGCTGGCCAGCTTTCCACACTTCATGGGTTTCGTCGTTGAGTTCGATATCGGCAAAGGTGAGGTGATTGCTGACCTGTCCGAGGGAACTGCGGTCGCTGCGCCGCAGGATGGTGCGAAGGCGGGCGATGACCTCTTCGAGGCTGAAGGGTTTGGTGACGTAGTCGTCGGCTCCCAGCGTGAGGCCGCGGACACGGTCCTCCACTCCGTCTTTGGCGGTGAGGAAGAGGACGGGGCCATCGTGGCCGTCTTCTCGCAGACGCGAAAGCAGCCGGAATCCGTCCATGCCCGGCATCATGATATCGAGGATGAAGGCATCGGGGCGGAAACGGCGAGCTACAGCCATGGCATCTTCGCCCGAAGATGCCGTGGCCACGTCGAAACCCTGGTACTTCAAGCTCACCATGAGGAGTTCGACGATGGAGGGTTCATCGTCGACGACGAGGATCTTGGTACCGGTGTAGTCGGGGAAACCACCATTGTCTGCAGCAGTCATGTATTCATTGTGCCGACTGCACCTGCACACTTTCTAGGACATCGCTGAGAATTCGCTGGATACCTCTCAAGCTGGCAATCCATGGAAACAACCGCACGTCACCAATTCTTTAACGTTAAAGTCGGAGCTACCGTGCCACATTCTCGGGGCAGCAGCCTGCCACTTCCGCCCCGCTACCCGGCACCAGTAGTGCTGCACTCCCACCGTCGCAGAGCGGGGAGGGGCATCCCCGCCCCACCCCTTCCACTACCCAGCGGCGACACTGTCACACCACTGACACCACCATCCAAAGGAACGGATATGAAGCTGCACTCGCTTTCCACGAAGATCGTCACCGCCGTCGCTACCGTAGCCTTGCTGGCTGTCCCCCTCGCCACTACCCCTCTCGCTACCGCCGCGCCCGCCGCGGCCGTCCAGAAGGGCGCCACTAAGGGTTGGGACAAGTTCTACTGGGGTTCCGCCACTGCCGGCTTCCAGGTGGAAGGTAGCAACTACGACAGCAACTGGCTGCGCTACATCAACCGCGAATCCAAGAAAGACCCCACGAAGGTCAACCCGGTGAAGAACGCCACGGACTTCCGCCATCGCTACAAGGAAGACCTCGGCAACGCCGCTTGGATGGGACTCAACACCTTCCGTATCTCCATGGAATGGTCGCGTATCGAGCCGAAGAAGGGTCAGTGGAACTGGAAAGAGATCCACTACTACGACGATGTCATCAAGACCATGCGCAAGCACGGCATGACTCCGATGATCACCACCGTGCACTATGTGTATCCCGGCTGGGTACAGGACCAGGGCGGCTTTATGAACAAGACAACCCTGCAGGATTACCAGCGCTTCGTGAACTTCCTCGCCAAACGCTACTCCGGCAACGGCACCATGTGGATCACCTTCAATGAACCGCTCGTGTTCTTCGGCCACGAAGTGGAGATTGGTAACATCACCCGTGCCGACATGGCCCCCTTCATGAAGAACGTGCAGGCAGCCCACAAGATCGCGTACAACACCATCAAGAAGTACGACAAACGCGCCCGCATCGGCTCCAACGAAGCCTACCTGCCCTTCGTCACCTCCGCTGCAGACCAATTCTTCTTCAAGCCAGTGGGAAAGGAACTCGACTTCGTCGGTATCGATTACTACTACACCGTCGCACTCTCGAACCTCTCCGCCATCTACGGTGCTACCTCCCAATTCGACAAGATCGATCCTCAACCGGAAGGCATCTACTTCGCCATCCAGCACTTCTCCGAAGCCTTCCCCGACAAACCGGTCTACATCGTGGAAAACGGTATCCCCAGCTACAACGGACACCGCCCCGACGGCTTTACCAAGGGCGACTGGCTAAACGACACCGTCTTTTGGATCCAGCGTGCAGTTGCTGACGGCTACCCCGTAGTCGGCTACAACTACTGGTCCATCACCGACAACTACGAGTGGGGCCAGTATGACTCCCGCTTCGGCCTCTACACCGTCGACGTGCTGAAGGACCCCGCCCTCAAGCGCAAGCCCACCGACGGCCCGGCCGCCTTCCGCCAGATCACCAAGAATGGTGGTGTTCCTCAGAACTACCAGCTAGAGTCACCGCTGCGCTTCTGCCCGCTATCCGAAGGCCTTCGCTCTTGCGTCAACCCACCGCGAGTCTACGGCCCGCGCGCCATCCTGAAGTAGCAGGTCACCCGCGCTGACACAACCTCCACAGGGGGCAGCTCTCACCCGAGAGCTGCCCCCCCTTTATTTCTCTCCTTTGCTCCACCACACACAAGGCCTAGGCTAAAAACGTGTCCCGCAGCAACACTCCACCTTCCCTCCCAGATAGCGGGTGCCGAGCCCGGCGCAACGGCACCCGCTCCTCGCGGTGGCGGCGGCCCTGCCGGCGCATCTTCCTGGGCGTTTCTCTCGTCGCGCTCATCATCGGCGCGGGGGTAGTTGTCACCATGGATGGGGACGGCCTCAGCGATGCAGAGCTCTACCAGTGGTGGGCCACCAGTTGCCGCGGCTACCAACGCGTAATCGACAATGCCGTCGCCCAACGCCCCGCTCGCGGTGCCGCCATCGTCGACCTTGATAATGAAGCCCTCGTCACCATCTACCAGCAGAACCAAACACAACTTCGGAACGCGGAAAATGCCCTGGAAGCACTCCCCTTCCAACACCCCACTCTGCACCAACGACATGGTCGCGAGGAGATTCTGGAAGCCCACCGCCAAGCCATCCAAGCTATCTCCGCCGCCCCTATCCCCAGCGCCCAACAGGCCCATCGCATGCCTGACCTCTACGTATCAACTCACCAACTAAAAAACATTTATCTTATTTATGGTGATCAATTGACGGTGGGGCTCACCCGCCTGGGGACAGGCTCACCTGCCGCCACTAAGCGAATCCGTGCGCTGTCCGAATGCTGTCCTTTCCTCTAAGCTAAGGACAGCGGACACCATCATCCCCCACTACTGTGTACCCACGATCACCGAGGAATCATGACAACTCCAGCACAGCCCCCCGTCCAGCCGAACGGCCCGCAGCAGGACACGCCCACCGAACGGCCCGCTGTCCCCTCCCCTGCCCCGGCACAAGACGCGGCACCGAAGGAAGAATCTTCCGAATATCGCTCCGCCCGGCGCAAGAAGATCTTCGCTGGTCTCTCCTTCGGACTCGTCATCATCCTCATCCTGGCGATCACCACCTTCGTCGATAACCGTCCAGGCAGCCGGGAGACCCCCGAGGCTCTGCCGTCCAACTCCATCCTCGGATTCTGGACCAGCTTCTGCCCTGCCCACAACACCATCGTGGCGGACGCCGACGCCATCAGCATTCAAAAAGGGGAAAGCACCGAGAAGTATCTCGACCGGCTGCGCTCCACCCTAGAACGGCAAGCAGCCGACTTCCGTGACGCTGCCCTGCAACTCAGTGCCAGCTCGGTGATGATGAACGGTTCCGAAAAACAGAAGAAGGATTTGCAGAATTTGGTGGATGTGCTGCGCGAAGGCGACAAGGTCTTTACCGAGCGTGCCAAACAATTGCGGGCTCACCCCATCCGCACCCAGGCCGAAATGGATGAGCTGGCAGCCGCACTGAAGAGCGTCTACGATCGCTACTCCAAGGCTGTCTCCAAAGCCACCTCCGCCATCGGCATGGGCGACAAGAAGACCCGCGAGCGCATCGAAAATCTCTCCGAGTGCAAGCAACTCCTTGTACAACAGTCGCCGCAGCCCACCACGACGGGGACGTCCACCGGATCCGCCTCTGACACCGCGGAAGTCACCAACACCACTCCCGGCACACCCGCCGCCTAAGCCGACACGCTCCAGACAGCATCACAGTGGCCACACGACTGTGGGGCGCTCCACGAGAAGGAGCGCCCCACAGCGTTATTATTTGTGGAGCTAGAGACGGGACTTGAACCCGCAACCTTCCGATTACAAGTCGGGTGCGCTACCAATTGCGCCACTCTAGCAAGGCTTTCCCCATCTTAATGGATAAAACCCGTGAGACAGGAATTTCACGAACTCTTTCTACCTGCTGGGAAAAAGCAAGTCGCTCACCTACCATGTAATTAATTACACACTCATCTAAGGAAAGTGTTATGCCTCCGAAGACTAGCGATATCACGCGTACCAACCACGACAGCTATGGCCCTCTGGAAGAGGAAACAGCTCGTCGTGCTCGCCGCGTCGTCGCCGGCTACGCGGCGAACCCCGAGGAAAGCCTCGAACTCATGAACATGCTTGGAGTGGGACTGTCCGACTCAGAGGAGTAACTATGACGGACACTAACGAGCAGAACGAAACCGTAGAAAGCTCCCAAAACACCGTCGATGTCGCTGACGTCAAGCGCGTCGACGCCACAAAGTGTGCCGACTTTCTCGTCGTTGCCAACCGGCTCCCCACCGACCTCGTCACCAATGAGGACGGCTCCCAAGAGTGGAAGCGCAGCCCCGGTGGACTCGTCACCGCCCTCGAACCCATCCTCCGCAAAAACCACGGTGCCTGGATCGGCTGGCCAGGCGTCCCCGACGCAGCCCCCGAACCCTTCGAACAGAACGGCAGCACCGTCGTCCCCCTCGCGCTCAGTACCGACGAAGTCCAGAAATATTACGAAGGCTTCTCCAACGACACCCTGTGGCCCCTCTACCACAACTGCATCGTCCCCCCGACCTACCGGGAAGACTGGTGGCAGAGCTACCAGAAAGTGAACCGGCGCTTCGCCGAACGAGCTGCCGAAGTCGCCGCCCCCAACGGCATGGTCTGGGTGAACGACTACCAACTGCAGCTAGTTCCCCAAATGCTGCGGGAACTCCGCCCCGACGTCCGCATCGGCTTCTTCCTCCACATCCCCTTCCCACCGCTAGAACTCTTCGACCAGCTGCCATGGCGTGACGACATCATCGACGGCCTACTCGGTGCGGACCTGGTGGGCTTCCACCTACCCCACGACGCCGTCAACTTCCAGCGGCTCACCTTTGTCCGCCGCAAGCACGCCATCACCCGCGGCCAAATCAACACTCCAGGCCACTATGGTGAAGTAGCCGTCCCCGATGGTGAAGGCGGACTCCGCTCCGTCCGTGTCGGCGCTTTCCCTATTTCCATCGACTCCCCCAGTTTCAACTCCGCTGCCCGCCAACAGACCATCCGCCGCCGTGGTCTGGAACTGCGTCGCAGCCTCGGCAACCCCGAAAAACTCGCGTTGGGTATAGACCGCCTGGACTACACCAAAGGCATTGAGGTACGGCTGGAAGCAATTCATCAACTTCTCAAAGAAGGCCGGATTGATCCTGACAAGTTCGTCTTCGTGCAAATGGCCACCCCCAGCCGCGAGCGCGTAGACGCCTACCGGGAGTTGCGCTCACGAGTGGAGGAGAAGGTAGCTCGCATTAACGGCGAGTTCGGTGCCGTCGGCAAACCCGTGGTATCTTACCTGCATCAATCAGCTGGATTTGAAGAGCTGCTGGCACTGTACCGCAGTGCGGATGTCATGCTCGTGACTCCGCTGAAAGACGGCATGAATCTTGTATGCAAAGAATATGTAGCGGCTACCACCAACGGTAACGGAGCTCTGGTACTATCCGAGTTCGCGGGTGCAGCTCGTGAATTACGATCCGCATACTTGTGTAATCCTTACGACATCGAAGGTGTAAAAGATGCGATTATGAGTGCGCTCACGGACCCCGACGAAGATCGTCGCCGCCGTATGCGGGCGCTCCGTCGCCAGGTTCTCACACACGATGTTAACCGGTGGGCTCGTTCGTTCTTAGATGCTCTCCCAGAGAACTCGACGCCTAAAGTGAATACCCAATTAAAGGAATAGGTAATGGCCAAGCTTGGCGCAGTGCAGAGTCCGGGATACCCCTTCCACCCTGCAAACCCTGCTGAAAATGATCTCCCGCCGCGCCGCAAACTGATTCTCGACACAATCCGAGAGGCAGATGCACCGCTGCAACCGCGGGAAATCGCCAACGAACTCCATCTTCATCTCAATACCATCAGAGATCACCTCGCCGCACTGGTTGAGGCAGGCCTGCTGATCCGTAAAACCGTGCCGCATGCTGGGCGTGGCCGGCCGGCAATTGCCTACATGACGCCTCCGGGTGACGCCGACACTCCGGATCGTCGCACCTCCAACGCCCTTATCGTGATGCTGCTCGATCACCTCGACGAGACCTCCCCCATCCCCGAAGTGGAGGCCCGCCGAATGGGAGAGGAGATGGGACGTTACTTGGCAACCACCCTCAACTCGGAACGCCCGCTCTACCTCGAGCTCCTGCGGCTCGCTCAAGACTGGGGCTTCGACGCGGCCTGGCACAGTTCCACCAACACCCTGACGCTGGGCAGCTGCCCACTGGGACTGGAGGAGAAAATCCGCTGTAACCTGCTCTCCGAGATTCACGCCGGTGTTCTGCGCGGCGTTGTCGAGGGAACGGGACACAGCCTAGACGACTGCAAGGCAGTCAGCCGAGAGGATGGCACCAGTTGTGTGCAATTCCTTCCCAAAGCGTTCACCAACGTCGTCTAAATAACTTTTCAGCATGGGGTCCTGCAGTTCACCTGCGGGACCCCATTTTTAAGAGCTAAATAACGGGCAGACAGCGCATAGAGACCCGCCCCCTCCAGTAGCATTAGGTCTAACAACCAATTCTCAGGAGTCCCATGTTTCACAATCGCCGCAAGCCGTTGAGCTCCGCCCCCCACGTGCACCCCACCTCTGGAGGCCGACTCCAACGACACTTCCACGCACCCCTCACCGCACTGGTTGCCACCGCCCTGGTCGGCACCACCCTGCTGAGTGGATGTGGCTGCGACGACTCCACCGACTCCCCCACCCCCCAGGAATCCTCCACCGTCACCTCCACTACTAACCGACAGTACGGTGACGGTGCCGCTCCTGTCACTACTCCCAACGCCTCAGACGACACCCTCTCCAGTCCCTCCAGTAGCACCAGCATCACGCCCAGGACCGCCCCCAACAGTAGTCAGACAGCCGGTCCCACCACTCCTCCCAAAGACACTCCCACTACCCCCATTGTTACCTACCCCGCTCCCATCCAACCTGGCAGCGTCCTGCCCCAAACCAACCTCGACAGCAAATACGCCCCGCTCGGCGTGCCTATCATGAGTCCCCCCGGCCCCATCAAGCCCTTCATCATCGTGGTTAGCTTGACCCGCGAACAAACCCTGCAACTACACGAAAAACAGGTTGGTGAAAAGATTGCCCAAGCCGGCTCTGCCGTCCCCCTCCTCGGGGACCCCGTAGCAGCCATGGGCGGTGTACTTGCCGGATCCTCCACGTTTAGCGCCGACCACCCCAACACCTGCGTGCGCACCTGGGTGGAACTCGGTCCCAACGGAAGGGGTACCTACGCTACCTACGTGACGGGCACAGAGTGCCCCGCGACCATGAAAGTTTCCGGACAATTACCTGGTCCAGCGATCTAGACAGCAATTCGTGGCCAGGTCTTACGCACTTCGTTAACCTGGAAGCGACTGGAAAATATCCATACTATAACACCGATAGAAAACGACTATGAAGCGATCTCAAACTCCAGAAAAAGCTATCGCGCTCGAGGCGAAGCGCGAGAAGGCTGTCGCGAAGAAGCTCCAGTTTAAAAACCGCGAGGAGCTCCGCGAGCTCTACCGGATCGGGAACCCCGATAAGTTCACTAGTGATGACATCTGGCTTTTCGTTGTGTCATGTTTTGGTGTCGTCCTCGTCATGGCCGCAATGGCCTCTCTCAATACCGTCCTCCCCGATATCGCCATGGACGCCAAGGCCAGCCAATCTCAGCTCACCTGGATTGTCGACGCCTACACTCTGGCCCTCGCCGGACTCCTCCTGCCAGCAGGTGCAATCGGCGACCGATTCGGCCGCAAAGGCGTCTTTATCGGCGGCCTCATCGTCTTTACCATCGGCTGTCTTATCCCTATCTGGTGGGACACCGCCAACGCGCTTATCGCTGCCCGCGCCGTCTCTGGCCTGGGCGCCGCCTTCGTCATGCCCTCCACCCTCTCCATCCTGGCCTCCCGCGTACCCAGTCGCCGGCGTCCCCTCGCCATCGCCATCTGGGGTGCTAGCGCCGGCATCGGCGCCGTCCTCGGCCTCGTGAGCTCCGGCGTCATCCTGCTGAAGTTTGAATGGAAGGGTATCTTCGTCGCCCTCGCTGCCTTCGCCGCACTCATGGCTATCTGCTCCTTCACCATCGAAGAAAGCAGAGAAAAAAACCCGCCACGCTTTGACCCGCTGGGCGCTGTCCTCTCCGCCATCGGCATTGCGCTGCTGGTACTGGGACTTATCGAAGCCCCGACAGCAGGCTGGGGCCACCCCGGCATTATCGTCTGCTTCATTGCTGCCATCGCCTTCATCGGTGGCTTCATCGCCTGGCAGTTGAAGTGTGACCACCCACTATTGGACGTCCGGCTCTTCGCCAACCGCGGATTTGGCTCCGGCTCCCTATCCCTCCTCGTGCAGTTCGCCGCCACCTTCGGCGTCTTCTACCTACTGGTCCAGTTCATGCAGCTCGTCCAGGGGTACAGCCCCATCAAATCTGCGTTCTCCATGGCACCGCTGGTTCCGCCCTGCATCATCTTCGCCCTCCTCTCCATCTGGGCCACCCGCAAGATCGGCCAAAAGTGGCTACTCGTCTTCGGACACCTTATCCTGGCAGCTGCTCTTCTCATGATGATCGGTGTCACGCGTGAAACCGGGTACTGGTACATCACCGCCCACATGCTCATCTTCGCGACGGGCCTCGGCCTTACCGCTGCGCCGGCCACCACCGCCATCATGCTGCAAACCCCTGAGAAGAAGTATGGTGTGGCCTCCGCCGTCAACGACGCCGCCCGCGAGATCGGCGCCGCCCTCGGCATTGCCCTCACCGGCTCACTCCTCACCACCTTCTACAGCGACCAGGTGACGAGCATCGCCAACAAGGTGCGTGACTCGCTCAACATGGCAGCACAGATGGGGGCAGGGCAACCGGGTAGCGGCGCCAAAGCGCACGACGCCATCACCGGCGGTCTTGCCGGCGCCCAATCCGTCGCCGAACAGCTTTCCCACAACCCAATGACGCAGCAGCTCGCTGGAAAACTGGTGAACGACGCGCAAACCGCCTTTGTCGATGGCCAAATGTGGGCTGCTATCGTGCTTGCCATCATCCAGATCGTCACCGCGATCATCCTCGCCTTCTGGGCCCCCGGTTTCCACACCGTGAAGTCTCAAAGGGATGAAGAAGCCCTCAACAACGCCAAGCAATCCATTCCGATTCCGCTGATGACCGCCCTCGACCAGGCAGCCACCCGTCGACACCTGCTCGTCGCCACCGACTTCGACGGCACTCTCGCCCCACTGGTGAGCAACCCGAAGAAGTCCACCCCCATCCCGGGCGTGCTGGAAGCCCTGGAAATTCTCGCAGATGTTCCCCACACCAAGGCCGCCATTGTCAGTGGTCGAGACCTTGCCAGCCTCCGCAAGGTGGCTCCGGTAAGTCGCGAAGTCACCCTGGTAGGTTCGCACGGTGCGGAAATCTCCGATGAAGAGAGCGATCTCAGCAAGGAACAGGAAGAACTCCTCAAACGCCTCACCGAGGAAGTGAAGCAGGCATCCAAGCTCATCCACGGCTCCCATGTCGAGGAGAAGAAGTACGCTGTAGCCCTCCATACGCGCACAGCTATCAAACCTGCAAAAGCTGCCGAGCAGGTTGCTGCCTTAGAAGACCAACTGGCAGCCATCCCCGGCGTTACCCTGACTCACGGCAAGATGGTATCCGAATTCGCTGTCATCAACGCCACAAAAGATGCGACACTGGAATCCATCACGAAGCGTTGGGAAAATGGCGCGGACGCTGTTCTCTACCTGGGCGATGACATCACCGACGAACACATCTTCACTGGCCTGCCTGCCCGCCTCGCCTCCCCAACCACCGAGATCATCACAGTCAAAGTGGGTGAGGGCGAGACAGCAGCACAGTACCGGGTGGACAATGAGCTCATTGCCGCAGCGGCCATCGACTACCTCTGCGAGGAGCGCGACCGCTTCGCCGACGAGCACTTCACCAAGAAAGACCGGAAGCAGCATCGCAAGAATGTGCGTAACCGCACTGTGAAGCGCATCGTTGCTACCGTCCCCGGACGGTAGAGAAAAAGAAACTCACACAACAAAGAAAACCCCGCGGCCCTCTGGCTACGGGATTTTCTGCCTATATAGGCCATTAGGTGTGAGGACACTACTCACTAGATACGTGGAGGAGCCGACGTTTCTCCAACCTGGAAACGACACTCCAGGCGTTCTGATTCCACCGGTCCATGCTCACTGGCGAACAGCAGTTCACCCGCAC
This sequence comes from Mycobacteriales bacterium, assembly GCA_018376445.1. Lineage (GTDB taxonomy): Bacteria > Actinomycetota > Actinomycetes > Mycobacteriales > Mycobacteriaceae > Lawsonella. Next base: position 120,930 of record JAHABL010000001.1, on the reverse strand, counting down.
GCAGGCCCTTCCGCTCTGATGGCTGCACAACAGTGGTGAACTTCCGCTCGATAGCCTCCGGAATACCGTCAAAGCCAGTAATGGTGAGCTCTGCGGGCACGGAAATACCCTCATTATGGGCGTATTGCATGGCCCCCATTGCCAGTACATCAGAGGTGCACAGCAACGCCGTAATCTCCGGATGTGCCTTCAGCACTTCCGCTGCGGCAAGGCCACCCGAGGCGTAGTTGTTTTCGAAGCTTTCGAAGATCACCACATCGTCCGCATCGATTCCATGTTCGGCAGCAGAGTCAAGCACCGCGCTAATACGGGAAGCCTGCACATGCATTCGCGCAGCGCGAGCATCCTCTGCAGACACTGTGCCATTGTGGCGTACCGGGTTAAGACGAATACTGAGGATCGCTAACCGTTTGTGCCCGAGATCGAAGATATGGTCCGCCAGCATTTTCATGGCGACATAGTCATCGATGGAGACAGTAGGGATGCCTTCCAGGTCCGCCGGCTGATCCACCACCACCATGGGCATATTGCGGGCAACAACAGCTTCCAGGTAGGGGTCTTCTTCTGCCACCGAGTAAATGACGAAGCCGTCGACGCTCGCCTGATGGACGACATTGGCGGCACGGCTGGGGTCGCCTACTTCGGAGGCAGGAATGAGGGTGAGGCCGCTTTCCTGTGCCCCACAAGCTTCGGCAAGGCCGGAGAGGAACTGGGCGGCGGCGGGGTCCCGTACGGCAAACGCAAGCTCCTCGGTGAGGAGCAGACCGATGGCTCCGGCTTTGCGGGTACGCAGCGATCGGGCAACCGGATCTGGGCCCGGATAGCCCAGACGTTTAGCTGTCTCAAGGACACGCATGCGGAGTTCTTCCGACAGTTGGTCGGGCCGGTTGTAGGCATTGGAGACGGTAGTGCGAGAAACGTTCAATTCCTCAGCGAGAGAGGCGAGGGTCGCACGCTTCGACTTGGACTTCGGCATGGTTACAGTATCCCTAAAATAATTCCTCGACTTAATCGATTCTAGGAGCAGATTTCGACCACGAAGCGATTGTTCCCACGGAGTGGCAACAGGCGAGTAACTCACAGCACAGAGACGGGGAGCTCCATCACAATACGCAACGCTGAGATGTCCTCATTATTGTCGGCATACACGGTACCGACCCTGCCCCACCTCGCAATTGTTGCCAGATAACGGGCGGTTTTTCCGCTGTAAAGCCACCCAAAACAGCAGATATAAGCCGATACGCATTAGTGGGGGATGTTTCCGGAACCTACCATTGAAGTGCAGACTTTCTTGGAAAGGAACGACATGCCCGGTCATCTCCCCCGCTTCCGCCGTCGCCTCACCACCGGCCTTCTCGCCCTCACCACCGCCGTGGGCATGGGTGGTCTCACCGCCTGCGATAGTACTTCTTCCACAGAGCCCGACGGCATCAGTATTGTTGCCAGCACCAATGTGTACGGTTCCATCGCCCAGGCCATTGCCGGAGAACATGCGACCATCCACTCCATCATCAAGGACCCCTCCGCAGACCCACACTCCTACGAAGCAAGCCCCACAGATATCGCCACCTTAAAAGATGCTGACATCGCCATCGTGAACGGTGGTGGCTACGACGAGTTCGCCGTCAAGGCCCTTGCCGACCAGGACCAGAAGAAGATCATCAACGCCTACAGTTTCCTGGAAGGCGATATCAAAGTCGACGGCGAACCGGACCGCGACAATGAGCTCATTGAGAACGAGGCCGACCACGTTGAGCAGCATGCCGACGAACACTCTCATGGGGACGAGCACGCCGGACACCATCACCACCATGTTCCTGGCGCCCCCAACGAACACGTGTTCTACGACGTGGACGTCGCCAAGGATGTCGCATCCGACCTCACCCAAAAACTGAGCGAACTTGACCCCGCCAACCAGACCACCTACCAGGACAATGAAGAACACTTCGCCCAGCGTATCGGCGAGGTAAAGGCAGTCCTGGAGAAGATCGAGAAGCAGCGTAACCACGCTCGCTTCCTACAGACTGAACCTCTCGCCACCCACCTTGTGGACCTGGCTGACATGCTGGACGTCACCCCCCACGGCTTCGCCGAAGCCATCGAGGAAGGCGCTGACGTGTCCGCCCTACAGGTAGCCGAAATGCGCGATGCCATCACAGGAAAGAAGGCGGACGTCTTCCTCTTCAATACGCAAAACGCTAACTCCACCACCCAGGAGATGCGGAAACTGGCAGAAAAGAGCGGTGTCCCCGTCGTCGACCTCACCGAGACACTGCCCGAGAAGAAGGACTACACCACCTGGATGCTCGACAATGCGGAAGCTCTCGCCACTGCCCTTGACGTGAAGTAAACACCCGCCAGCACTCTGCCCACCCTACGCCCCACTCCTCCTGCAACTGCCCTATGACCCAACCCCCTGCCCTTACTCTGCGCGGGGCCGGCCTTGACGTCCCACTGCGTCACCCCGGCCCCGGCGACGCGCACACCCGCACCCTCTGGACGAACCTCGACTTGGAGGTCCAACCCGGCGAATTCATTGCCATCTTAGGCCCCAACGGCTCCGGAAAAACTACCCTCCTGCGCGCCATCCTGGGTCTCACCTCTCTCACCCGCGGAGCCGCTTTCGTCAACGGCGAACCGATACGGCGAGGGTTGCCCTCCGTCGGATACATTCCGCAGCAACGAACCTTGGATGTCGACCTACCCATGCGGGGTCGAGATCTCATTCAGATGGGTATCGATGGCCACAAGTGGGGGTGGGCAGGGCTCTTCGCGCGGCGCCGCAACCGCGATCTCGTGGACCAGGCCATTGCCGAAGTGGGTGCAGAAGCGTTCGCGGACCGGGCAGTGGGTACACTGTCCGGCGGCGAGCAGCAGCGTATCCGGGCAGCCCAAGCACTTGTCTCCAACCCGTCAGTACTACTGTGTGACGAGCCACTGTTGAGCCTGGACCTCACCCAGCAGAAACGGGTAGTCGAACTGATCGTGCGGCAGGCTCGCGAACACCACACAGCGGTCCTCTTCGTCACCCACGAAATCAACCCGATCCTTCCCTATGTGGATCGAGTGCTCTACTTGACGGATGCCGGGCATCGTAGTGGCCCGGTCGACGAGGTGATGACGTCGGAGACGCTCACCGCGCTCTACCGTTCCCCCATCACTGTGGCGCGCGTGGCGGGCCAGATTGTGGTTGTGGGTACCGAGGAGGCGACCCATGAATGAGTTGAGCACCTTCTTTTCCGGCTTTGTCAACTGGTCGGTGACGAGTCACCTCCTCGCCTACGATTTCGTCCAGCATGCCCTCATCGCAGCGGTACTGTTGGGCCTCATCTCTGGACTTATCGGCCCATTCATTGTGATGCGGCAGATGTCCTTCTCCGTCCATGGCACCTCCGAACTGGCCCTAACCGGCGCGGCGGCAGCACTCCTCATTGGTGCATCCGTCGGGGTGGGTGCCATTGTGGGCTCGGTGATCGCCGCCTTGATTTTCGGCATTATGGGGAAGAAGGCGCATGAGCGCGATAGCACCATTGGGGTGGTACTGTCCTTTGGGCTAGGTCTGGCCGTCCTCTTCCTTCACCTCTACCCTGGCCGAACGGGAAGCCAGTTCTCGCTGCTCACCGGCCAAATTGTGAGTGTCTCCGAGAGTCACCTGACCACTCTCGTGGCGGTGACTGTCGTCGTGGTGGTGACGCTGTTGGTGATTGGTCGGCCGCTGCTGTTCTCGTCTGTGGACGACTATGTGGCCGAATCCCGGGGCGTACCAGTACGGCTGGTGAACGGAGTGTTTGCGGTGCTGGTGGGGTTGGTCGCCGCAGAAGGGGTGCAGATTGTGGGTGCCCTGCTGGTGCTCAACCTGCTGGTAACACCAGGCGCAGCGGCTCTCCAGGTAACGAAGCGGCCCGGAATGGCGGTGCTGCTGTCGGTAGTTTTCGCCGAGATTTCGGCAGTGGGCGGCATTCTCTTGTCACTCGCCCCGGGTGTGCCCATGTCGGTCTTTGTGACCTTCCTAAGCTTCCTCATCTACCTCATTTGCCGAGCTATTCCGAACAAAGCGTAGCGGCAGCGCCACCGTTGCGCGGCGGCCGTGGTCTGGGTTAGCTGGTCGGGGTTTGTAGACGCCGCTGCCTGGCAAACTCCGACAGCACCACACCACAGGCCACGGAGGCATTCAAACTCTCCACATTACTGGCCATCGGAATGGACATAATGGAGTCGCAGTTCTCCGACACGAGGCGGGAAATCCCCTTCCCCTCGGAGCCAACCACCACCACCACGGGACCGGTGCCATCGTAGGTGTCCAGGGACGCGTCACCACCTGCATCCAGCCCCACAATCTGGCAGCCTGCCTTGGCAAAGGCCTGCACTGTACGGGTGAGGTTGGTCGCACGTGCCACGGGTAGGCGGGCGGCGGTACCGGCGGAGGTGCGCCAAGCCACGGCCGTCATGGAGGCACTCCGGCGCTCCGGGATCACCACCCCGTGCCCACCGAAAGCAGCAGTGGAACGGACAGCCGCGCCCAGGTTACGCGGGTCAGTGATGTTGTCGAGCACCACAATGAGCGGTGCTTCCCCCTTCTCGCGGGCAATGTCGATAAGCTCGGCGGGGTCAGCATACTCGTAGGGCGGAATCTCCAGAGCAATGCCCTGGTGCATGCCGTTCTCGGAGAGGCGGTCGAGTTCCTTGCGAGACACTTCCTGAATGGGCAGACCCAGCGTCTTGGCGGTGTTGATGGCCTCAGCGAGGCGATCATCGTTGCTGGTGCCCTGTGCTATGTACAGGGCAGTGGCAGGGACTTCTGCCCGCAGGCACTCCAACACCGGGTTGCGGCCTAGCACCATTTCCGGCAGGTCTCGCACATTGACGTTGCGGCGACGCTGCCCGACCTGTCGCTTGCGGGCGACCCGTTGCTGCTTATCGGCGTACCAGTGCCGATCCTGTGCCTTGGGGGTGGCACCCCGGCCCTGCAGAGCTCGGCGCCCCTTCCCGCCAGACCCCTTGACCTGGCCTTTTTTAGTGCCGGCGCGGCGGACGGCGCCACGGCGCCCAGAGTTGCCTGCCATTTACTTCTCCTCCTGCAGGGACCATTCGGGCCCAGCTGCCGTATCGGTGATGACAATGCCGGCCTCGTTGAGGCGATCACGCACCTCATCGGCGACCGCCCAATTCTTCTCTGCGCGGGCGGCGGCACGTCGGTCAAGTTCTGCGCCCACCAGCACATCCAACGCCTCCATGGCGCGAGCGCTGGCGGACGTGCTGCTATCCCGCCACTGCTCTGACAACGGGTCAATACCCAGCACATCTGCCATAGCACGGACGGTACCAGCGACCTCGTGGGCACGCTGCTGGTCCCCAGCTTCCAGGGCGGCGTTTCCGGCCCGCACCTGGGTGTGGATTTCGGCGAGGGCGGCAGGCACGCCAAGATCATCGTCGAGTGCCCGCTCGAATGCGGCAGTCCAGGTGGTTATCTGGGGTTCGCTGCCGGTGCGACTGACTACCCGCTGGAGGAACGCTTCAATACGGCGGTAGCCGACGGCGGCTTCCTGCAGCGCCTCCTCCGAGTATTCAAGCATGCTGCGGTAGTTGGCGGAGCCCAAGTAGTAGCGCAGTTCCACCGGGCGCACCTTCTCCAACATGTTGGGAATGGAGAGGGTGTTGCCGAGGGACTTACTCATCTTTTCCCCGGACATGGTGACCCACCCATTGTGGAGCCAATAGTGGGCGAAGCCGTCGCCCGCACCGTGCGCTTGGGCGATCTCGTTCTCGTGGTGGGGGAACTGTAGATCCAGTCCACCACAGTGAATGTCGAATTCGGCGCCAAGGTAGGTGGTGGACATGACGGAGCACTCGATGTGCCAGCCGGGACGTCCCGGCCCCCACGGGGTGGGCCAGCTAGGCTCGCCGGGTTTGGCTGCCTTCCAGAGAGCAAAGTCGAGATGGGAGCGTTTGCCGGTGCCGGCAGAGTCGCCCTCTTCCATGTCATCAATCTTCTGGCCGGACAGACAACCGTAGTCGCCCTTCGGGTCCCTGGACCACTTGGCAAGGTCAAAGTAGACGTTACCGTCAGCGGCGTATGCGTAGCCTTCGTCAATAATGCGCTGGATGTACTCCACCATTTGGGTAACGTGTCCAGTAGCGCGCGGCTCGACGGAGGGGGGTAGTACACCCAGCATGTTGTAGGCCTTGGTGAACTCGCGCTCAAAGGTAGACACCCATTCCCACCACGGACGGCCGTTTTCGGCGGCCTTGGTGAGGATCTTGTCGTCAATGTCGGTGATATTGCGAACAAAGGCGACGTCGTTGCCTTTTGCGAGGAACCAGCGACGGAGAATGTCGAATGCTACACCAGAGCGCACATGGCCAATGTGCGGGTAGGTTTGTGGCGTCGCTCCACACAAGTAGATGGAGACGTGCCCGGGTGTGATGGGCTCGAAATCTCGGACGGTTCGGCTAGCAGTGTCATAAAGTCGCAAGGTCACGCGGTTAATTTTAGAGGAATCCGCCGCGTAAAGACACTTTCTGGGGTGTTTACCGTGGGGTGAGCTTACTCATCGAGTGCGGCATCAACGCCGTCATCTAACTCCACTCCCAGATTGTCGGCGATAACGTGGGAGACCGCCTGGGCATACTCGCTAGGCATCACGAGTGCGGTGGCGACGGCCCCCACACCTTCTCCACGACCGGCGAAGCCGAGCTTGTCGGTGGAGGTGGCAAGGACAGAGACGGGAGCACCGAGGATGTCGGTAAGCACCTGTTCTGCTTCCAGCCGGCGTGGGCCCATCTTGGGGCGGTTACCCACCATCTGAACTGTAGCGTTGAGCACCACCCAGCCATTGTCGGCGAGGAGTTCACGGGTTTCGGTGAGGAGCCGCTCCCCGGTGACATCGTCGTATTCGGGACGCCCAACACCGAAGATGGTGCCGAGATCCCCGATGCCGGCGGCGGAGAGGAGAGCGTCGATGAGCGCATGGACGACTACGTCGGCGTCCGAGTGCCCGGCGCATCCATCATCGTCGGGGAAGTGCAAGCCGGCCATCCAGCAGGCTCGCCCCGGTTCCACTTGGTGGGCGTCGGTGCCTACTCCGACACGGGGAAAGAAGTTGCGCCAGTTCGCATTCTCCATAGAGAGTTATCCTTCGCAATCCTCTTCTAGCAGCAGCTGGGCGAGGCGTAGATCGGTGGGAGTGGTGATTTTGAAGGCCTTTTCGCTCCCCGGCACAGTGGTGACCCCCAGTTGGTACTTCTCCAACAGGGTGGCATCATCGGTGGTAGTGAGCTCTTCCTTCTTGGCAGCCTGGTGGACTGTCCACAAGAGTTTAGCGTCGAAGCCCTGCGGTGTTTGCACTCGGCGGAGGCGCGTACGGTCCGGGGTTCCCAGGACGTTGTCTGCACTATCCACCATTTTCACAGTGTCGACCATGGGTAAAACGGGGATGACACCAGCGGCGGCGTCCTCCGCCATGAGAGCACGAACCTTTTCTGCCACCTCTGTGAACAGCTCGGTGGGGGCGAAGCAGCGGGCGGCGTCGTGAATGAGGACAACCCCGACGGTCTCTTCGGCATCGTCACGCATAACGTATCTGAGGCCCTCATAGATGGAGTCAGAGCGGAGTACGCCTCCGGGGAAAACTCGCACAGGAGTGGATAGGGACAGCTCGCGTGCCTGTTCTTGGGCGGTAGCGCACATCTCAAAGGCGGCCATGATGATGATTTCGTCAACGACGCTACTGGCGTCTATACGCCGCAGCGTATGCTGCAGCAAGGTGTAGTCGCCTACGCGGACGAAGGCTTTGGGAAGGTCAGCGCCAAGCCGATGTCCTGCGCCAGCGGCAGCAACAATGGCGACAACCTTCCCATCTTTCCGGCTTGATGCAGATTCAACCATAAAGTTTACTCTCCTCTAAATGAGGGGCTCCTTAGGAACAGTCGGTAGCGAAATGGGGTATCAAGTTATGCAGTGCAAGTTATGCAGTGGATGTGATCAGAGGAGCCAGCGACGCGCCCGGTATCGGTACACATTCCAGACCCGTCATTCTCCTACCTATTACTTCTTCTCTGCTGCTTCCTTTTCGGCGTCAGCAACGGCCTGACGGGCACGCTCGCCCTCGGCCAGGATGGCGTTGATCTGTTCGTCACGATCGGCGTCTTCCGAGCCTGCCGCTAGTGCAAGTTCACCGACCAGGACTTGGCGGGCCTTCGACAGCATGCGTTTTTCGCCCGCGGACAGCCCGCGATCCTGCTCGCGCCGCCAGAGGTCACGGACCACTTCAGCCACCTTATTGACGTCACCAGAGGCCAGCTTTTCCTGGTTAGCCTTGTACCGTCGTGACCAGTTGGTGGGCTCTTCCACATGGGGGGTACGCAACACCTCGAAGACCCGCTCTAGGCCATCCGCATCAACGACGTCCCGAACGCCAACCTCTTCTACGTTCTTGCGCGGGACGCGAACGACGAGATCGGATTGCTGGATATGAAGTACCAGGTACTCGGTGGGCTCTCCCTTAAGAGTGCGAGTTTCGATTTCGACGATTTGGGCTGCCCCGTGGTGGGGGTAGACGACGACGTCTCCGACGTTAAATTCCATGTGGTGTATTCCCCTTTCAACCGTCCCATTCTACCACGTGCCTGACCTGCGCTTTTAATACATCGGTAGACTTCTAGCGGAAAACGAAAAGGAGTGACGTCGCTACCCGGAGCAGGGCTGCTTGCTAGTGGGCCGGCTGAGAGCCGCGGGTAGACTTCTGCGTGGTGCGCTTCTGCGTACTCTTCTTCGTCGTGGCAGACGTAGACGGGGTGGTGGCGGTGTCCTCGTCGTTCTCCGCTACCGCAGTATCATCCTCGCCCGCGGGAACCACATTGAAGGTAGCTGGCTCACCCATCTGTGCATTCAGCAAAGTGTAGAGCTTATAAGCACCTGGACCAGCCGGGGCAGCCTGCGCCGAGCAGTTACCGTCGGCATTCTGGCGGGTGCCCTCCCAATTCACAGTGAAGCGGCGGGTCTCCCCCGGATCCAGTACCTCTTTGCGGTTCTCGGCGGAAGTGTAGCAGATCTCCGACTTCCACACCGGACGGTTCGCCTTCATGGTGTAGACCTCGTAACGCTGGTGGGCGGCACCCAATTCAGCCTTACACGCCTTCTTAGACGTGTTGGTGATCTTCATAATGAGCGGCAGGTTATTACCCTGCGCCACATTAGGACGACCCACCTGGGCCTCAATCTTGAGGGCACCCGCGGCACAATCAGGGGCGTTAGAGGGCTTCTCTGTCACCGTTGCGGTAGAGGACACCGTCACCGTCGAAGAACCAGCGGTAGACGAGTTTTTCTTTCCCCCCTTGTTGACGGCTGCCACGATACCCCACACGATGAGAGCTAGCACGACAACGATGACAGCAACCGCCACTATACGGCGACGCCGGTAAATCTCGGGCGGCAACTGACCTTGTTGATCGCGGTAATCGCGGTGTTCCATGCTCACACCTTCACGATAACCAAAATTGGGGGTGCCGGCTGCTCATTGCCGTCCCGTGTCTTAGACTGACCACGTGACGACCAGCTATCTCTCCACCCCCGCCGCCCACCAGCGTATCCTCAGCTGGTTCGCGGAAGCACGCCGCCCCTTTCCCTGGCGGGATCCCCACACCAGTGCCTGGGGAGTGCTGGTCTCGGAAGTCATGAGCCAACAAACCCCCATGACCCGCGTTGAGCCCATTTGGCGGGACTGGATGGAACGCTGGCCCCACCCCAGTGACCTGGGCAAAGAGCCTGTTGCGGAGGCCGTCCGCGCATGGGGAAAACTCGGCTACCCGCGTCGTGCCCTCCGCCTCCGGGAATGCGCCCAAGTGGTGGCAGCCAAGTATCAGGACACAGTGCCGCGAGACGTAAAGACACTACTCTCCCTTCCCGGGGTGGGCTCATATACCGCGCGCGCAGTGGCCTGTTTCGCTTACGGCGATAATGTGCCTGTCGTTGACACCAATGTGCGGCGCGTCGTCGCCCGGGTCGAGCACGGCAAACCAGACCAAGGGAAACCCCGCGAGAAAGCGGACCTGGCAGAAGTGGAGGCACTGCTGCCGGAAGACCCCACCACCGGAGCCCAGTTCTCGGCCGCGCTGATGGAATTCGGGGCGCTGGTGTGTACCGCGCGGGCGCCCCGCTGCGCGGAGTGTGTGCTGGCGGATGCCTGTGCCTGGGTGGCGGCCGGAAAGCCCGTGTGGGATGACGACACGCATGGCCGACGCCCTGCTCCACAAAAATTTACGGGCACTGACCGGCAGGTGCGGGGTCTGTTGCTGGATGTGGTGCGGGAGCAGCCCGGTGGGGTGGAGAAAACGGCGCTGGATGTGGTGTGGCCGGATGCGCTTCAACGCGAGCGGGCACTGCAGTCTCTGCTGACGGATGGGCTGATGGAGTGCTCCGCGGCGGGCCGCTATGGTCTGGCGGGAGAGCTAAGTTAGCTGCTGTAAGAACGCGCCCACGTGCCGGCGATAGAGTGCCGGTTCGACATCGTGAATAATATGCCCGGGAGTGGTGGCATACACCAAGGGAAGTGCCGGGCTGTTGCGCTGCTCCATCTGTTCCATCGTGCCGTCTTGCGTCACCCCATCCTGTGCTTTGAGGAGCAACGTGGGGCAGGCGACGGCGTTCCACTCCGCCCAGGTGGGGTGGTCTCCCCAGTAGTTGGCGATGGCGGTGTACACCTCCATGTAGCCATGCAGAGTCCACACAGTGGAGGCATGGCTAGACGAGAGGTGGCGGTCGAAACTCCGCCGGAAATAACGCCCCGCAACCTCACCGAACATCTCCCCGAAGGTATCCGCGTCGAATGTCACCGGCCACGAATTGTAGTAGTCGTCGTAAAGCACCGTGGACAGCCCGCGGAAATCTGGAGACATATCCTCCACTACAACCCCCGCCACCAGCTCTGACCAGTGGGCTGCCGCACACCAAGCGTGGAGGCTCCCCATGGAGTGGCCGACCAGGACGACCCGCCGGGCTCCGCTGTGGGCGAGGACCTCGCGGATTGCCCGCCCCAGTTGTTGGGTAAAGAAGAGGGTAGAGACATCGGGGAGGGTGTCGAGGAAGATGCGGGGCTGCCCGACGACGGCCTCCGCGGGGAGCTCCGGTGGGTAGGGGCCACCGGTGTGGTAGGGCTGGTCGTAAAGATAGACCTGCCCGAGACCGGCACGGTTGGCTGCCGCAGCGAACCAGTCCAGATGGTCGAGCCAGGTGCGGGCGCGGCCCATCAGCCCATGGATGAGGAGAAGGGGATAGGCGTCGGTGGAAGGTGCCACTGCCGGCTGGGCAGGAGCCTTCACCCCGACCGGGTGAAGACCATCGTTCTCCCCTGGACAATACTGGTAGAGCCGGTAGTGGGGGCTTAGTCCACCCGGTGCAGCAGCGAGACTATTGGGCGGCGAGAATCTCATCAACCAGACGCCCCAGATCGGAGACCGTCCACCCCGGATAGCCATGCAAGCACGCTGTCCACTCCGCAGGAATAGCGGAAGCGCCCCAGCATGCCCCCAAGAGGGCGCCGGCGATGCTCGCCACCGTATCCGTGTCATGGCCCAAGGCAACCGCCTTCCGCAGAGCCTTCTGGAAGTGTTCGCCACCCCTGCCCGGCGTCGTCGCAATGGCATGCCATGCGCACACCAGTGCATCCACAACCCAGCCGTTCGTCTCCACATGGGCGGATACATCGGATTGTTCTGCCGCCTGAAATTGCTTCACCCAGAAACGCTGCTCCTCGGTATCCGCGTAATTTTGCAGGTAGGCCGGTACGCCCTGTACCGTCCCCACGAGAATGGCGTGGCGAATGGCGTTCGTCCACATTCGGCAGGCCTGGCGGGCGCGCAGATCGTAGTGGGTCAAGTCAGAGATCACCCCCGCCGCCTCCACGGCCTCGCCACCTTTCCCCTCGCCCAGATACGGGAGTGCTACCGGGGCGGTCCGCATCAACGACCCATTGCCCCCTTTATGCGTGCCCGGCAGATGCTTGGAATCCCGCAATAGTGCCTCGGCAGTGCGGGCGCCACTCGCCCCCAACACCCGCTTCGTCTGCGCACCGATAGCCGGCGGATTACTCTCCGCCCACTCCTGGAAGCCTGTGGCGACACTATCCAGCGCGGTAGCGGAGAGCAGCTCATGGTAGGTAGCAGCCGCCTGCAAAATGACAGTGCTCATGGCGGTATCGTCCGTCCACTCGCCTTTGTCCCGCTGTAGGTGCGTTGCCCCGGCGCGCATCTCAATTTCGCCCTGGTGAGCGATCTCTGCGGCAGACAGGAATTCATAGGAGGCCCCCAGAGCGTCACCCACCGCAGCTCCCAGCACGGCGCCCAAAGCCCGATCGCGGATGGACTCGTCCAACATGTGAACCTCCCGAATAGACAACCTGTGCCGGAGAAAAGACAAGGGCAGCAGATCTGATGACGAAACAGCTGGCCCCATTCTACCCGACTGCCCGTTCCCCTCCCCGAGTAGGATGAAGCCATCCCCTCCGTCTAATTGTGAGGACAACACCTGTGACTATCGTTAACCACCACGGCGCCACCAGGCGCCGGGTTCTCCGCAGCACCGCCGCCGCCACCACCGCCCTCGCCCTCACCACCGGGCTCCTGGCGGGCACCGCGCAGGCCGGCCCCAGCCCCGTCTACAAGGTGCTCCCCACCACCCCCTGGTATGTCAATGACGTTGCGGGTATGCCTGCCCCCTTCCGCGGACCACGGAAGATCGACGTGTCGGCCTCGCATGCGAAAACCCTGCGCGTCCACAATCCCAACGCAGCACCCCCGGGAGCTGGCGATTGGAATTGCCATCCCAGCAAAGAGCACCCCAACCCTGTCATCCTCGTCCACGGCACCAGCGATCGCCCCGTGTACGCTTGGAATGCTCTCGCTCCACTTCTCAAAAACGCGGGCTATTGTGTCTTCGCCCCCAGCTATGGCCTTGTCCCGGGCGGTAATGGGGACGGCGCCATGGACAAGGTCGAAAATTCCGCTCTGCAGCTAAAAGCCTGGGTGGAACTAGTGCTTGCCAAAACCCGTGCCGCGAAGGTCGATATTGTGGGTCACTCGCAGGGCGGCATGATGCCCTTCTTCTACATGAACTTCCTCGACGGGTATAAGAAGGTCAACCGTATGGTGGCCATCTCCCCCTCCCTGCGCGGCACCGACGCCTTCGGCCTTCTCAAGAACCAGGCTGCGACAGATCGGGTGACGGCTCTGAGCGGCGATCTCATTTCCCCTTCGCAGCAGGACCAGATGAAGGGCTCTGCGTTTCTCCGCAAGCTGCATTCGCGCCCGCTCACCCACCCAAGTGTGGACTACACCGTCATCACCACCCGTTATGACGATGTCGTCACCCCCTACACCTCCCAGTTCTTACCTCCTGCCAAGAATGTGAAAAACATTGTGGTCCAAGACCTCTGCTCCACTGACTTAACAGACCACCACGCCAATATCTTCGACCCCACCACCCTCAATACGGTCCTCCGTGCCCTCGACCACCGCTACCACGGCACCGTCCCCTGCGGTGTCTCCTTCCCCTACATTGGCGGCTACGTCCCATTCCCCCAACAAGGCACAGCCACTGCCACAACCACCCCCAAACAGATTCTGCCCAAAGCTTTTTACGGACCACAGCCGGTAGTGATGAACAAGCTCAAAGCGCAGCAGGCTGGGCTGAAAGACAAAAACGCCACACCTGCCGGCGCCAACTACTTTGACCCCGCCCTCGCCGCCCGTCACCCGCGACCCATCATCCTTGTGCACGGCACCTACGAAAACTCCAGCTCCAGTTGGATTGCCCTGGCGCCTCTCCTCCGTAATGCCGGATTCAACGTTTTCACCTTCAACTACAGCCGGATGAGCGCGCAATCCACTGCAGGCGGCATCGGAGACATGCGCGACTCTGCCAAAGAACTTGCTGCCGAGGTGGACAAGGTCCGTGCTCTCACCGGCGCCCGCCAGGTAGACCTAGTTGGCCACTCACAGGGCGGCCTCATGCCACACTGGTACCTCACCAAACTAGGTGGGTGGAAATACGTCCACAACTTTGTCGCCCTAGCCCCCGCCAACAAGGGCACGTTCACCTCCGCCGCCGCCACGTTCGTCGGTATAGAGTGGGGCCCCGCCCTCAACCAAATGCTGCCCACCTCAGACTTTGTCAGAGAACTGTGGCGCAGTGGCACACCCACGCACCCGGCGGTGCACTACACCTCCATCGCCACCCTCTACGAGGATGCGGTGGTGCCGCAGTGGTCCAGTTACCTGCCGAAAGCCCCGAACGTCACGAATATCACGTTGCAGAGCAAATACCCGCTGGACTTCGCCGACCACTTCGCACTGCCCTACGACCCGTATGCGCTCTACGAGGTGGTGCATGCCCTCGACCCGCGCATAACGTGGACAATGCCGCGCGGGGTGGTGCCGTTCTACCTTGGCGGGTTCATACCGCTTAGTTAAGACAGCAACACACTGGCTCCACCTGGCTCAACATTGGGCGCACACACTGTGGTCAACAAACACTAGCCCCACGAGGGCCGACAGACACCAGCCAACAGACGAGAGGTCCCCGCTTCCTTTGGGAAGCGGGGACCTCTTCACGTACTGGTATGTCCCTACACTCAGCTGAGGAACTCCTCATCTTCCGATTCGGCGGCAGCAGCACCGCCCGCGGAAGTTGGTTCATCATTATGGGAGGCGAGGGGCACAATCTGCTCCGGCTCCGCCGCCGGCTCGGGGGTATTGGCACCAGCAGCGGCCCCATCACCAGCATCCACCACATCGCGGGGCGCCTCCGGCTTCACATCGGTGAAGGTGAAGAGGGCGTTGTCGTGGGAGCCTTCGCCGTCCCAGCCGTCGACGCCCACCTGGATGGTGTCGCCCGGCGCGAAGTCACCGAAGATGATCTTCTCGGACAGTTCGTCCTCCACATAGCGCTGAATGGTGCGGCGCAGCGGGCGGGCGCCCAGCACCGGGTCGAAACCACGCTTGGCCAGCAGGCGCTTGGCTAGCTCGGTGACCTCCAGGGTGAGATCCTGGTGGCGCAACTGCTTCTGCACGCTACCCAACATGAGGTCGACCATCTCCAGGATCTCGTCCTCGGTGAGCTGGCGGAAGACGATGACGTCATCGATACGGTTGAGGAACTCGGGGCGGAAGTGCTTCTTCATGCCCTCGCGCACCTTGTTCTGCATCCGCTGGTAATTGCCCTCGTTCGCATTGGAGGAATCCTGGAAGCCCATGCCGACCGGCTTGGAAATATCCTGGGTACCAATATTGGAGGTGAAGATGATGACGGTGTTGCGGAAGTCCACCTCGCGGCCCTGTCCGTCCGTCATGCGGCCCTCGTCGAGGACCTGCATGAGGGAGTCGTAGATACGCTGGTGGGCCTTTTCGATCTCGTCGAAGAGAACCACGGAGAACGGCTTGCGGCGCACCTTCTCGGTGAGCTGGCCACCCTCTTCGTAGCCCACGTATCCGGGCGAGGAACCGAAGAGGCGGGACACTTGATAGGCATCGTGGTATTCGCCCATATCCACCGTAATGAGGGCGTCGTCGTCACCAAAGAGGAACTCGGCCAACGCCTTCGACAGCTCAGTCTTACCCACACCGGAGGGGCCGGCGAAGATGAAGGTACCGGCAGGACGCTTCGGGTCCTTCAGGCCGGCACGAGTGCGACGGATGGCGCGGGACACGGCCTGTACTGCCTCATTCTGGCCAATGATGCGCTTGTGCAGCTCATCTTCCATGTGCAGTAGACGGTTGGATTCGGACTCGGTGAGTTTGGCGACGGGGATACCGGTCCAGTTGGCCAGCACCTCGGCAATGTTGTCGTCGTCCACGATCGCATCGGAGGCGGATTCACCGTCCCGCCACTGCTGCTCTCGCACCTTCCGTTCGGCAATGAGCTTCTTCTCGTCGTCGCGCAGCGCGGCGGCCTTCTCGAAGTCCTGGTTGTCGATGGCGGATTCTTTGCGGCCGCGCACCTCGGCGATCTTGTCGTCGAACTCACGTAGGTCCGGCGGGGCGGTCATGCGCTTAATACGTAGGCGGGCACCGGCCTCGTCGATGAGGTCAATGGCCTTATCCGGCAGGTAGCGGTCGGTGATGTAGCGGGCGGACAAGTCCACGGCACTGGTGATAGCAGCATCAGTGATGGTGACCTTGTGGTGCTGCTCGTAGCGGTCGCGCAGGCCCTTGAGGATGTCGATGGCCATTTCCTGAATCGGCTCTGGCACCTGAATGGGCTGGAAGCGGCGCTCCAGGGCGGCGTCCTTCTCGATGTGCTTGTGGTACTCGTCCATGGTGGTGGCGCCAATGCACTGAATCTCGCCACGGGATAGGCGCGGCTTCAGAATGTTGGCGGCATCAATGGAACCCTCGGCGGCACCCGCACCCACCAGGGTGTGGATTTCGTCAATGAAGATGATGATGTCACCGCGCTGGGTGATCTCCTTCAGCACCTTCTTCATGCGCTCTTCGAAGTCACCACGGTAGCGGGAGCCCGCCACCATGCTGGAGAGGTCAAGGCTATAGAGCTGCTTGTTGGCGAGGATGTCTGGCACGTCGTCGTGGGCGATAGCCAGTGCGAGACCTTCCACCACGGCAGTCTTACCAACACCCGGCTCGCCAATAAGGCAGGGGTTGTTCTTGGTGCGGCGGCACAGCACCTGCATGATGCGTTCGATTTCCTTCTCACGCCCAATGACGGGGTCAAGCTTGCCTTCGCGGGCAGCCGCCGTGAGGTTACGGCCGAACTGGTCGAGCACCAGGGACGTAGAGGGGGTGCCTCCGCGGCCACGGGACGGGGAGGAGGAGGGTACTGCGGCGGCAGCTGCCGGTTCCGGGGTTCCCTCCGGGGAGCTAGAGCCTCCCTGGTAGCCGTTGAGCAGCTGAATGACTTGCTGGCGCACGCGCGGCAGATCCGCACCGAGGTTGGTGAGCACCTGGGCGGCGACGCCCTCACCCTCGCGGATGAGGCCGAGCAGGATGTGCTCAGTCCCGATGTAATTGTGGCCCAGCTGCAGTGCCTCGCGGAGGGAATACTCCAGAACCTTCTTGGCGCGAGGGGTGAAAGGAATATGGCCGGAAGGGGCTTGCGTGCCCTGCCCGATGATCTCCTCGACCTGCTCGCGCACAGATTCGAGGGAGATGTCCATGGCCTCAAGGGCCTTGGCGGCAACGCCTTCGCCCTCATGGATAAGTCCTAGCAGGATGTGCTCAGTTCCGATGTAATTGTGGTTGAGCATGCGAGCCTCTTCTTGGGCCAGCACAACCACGCGGCGAGCGCGATCCGTAAACCGTTCGAACATTGGTCTCCCTACTTGTCTCTACATTCTCATTCTATAGAACGCGCGAGCAGGCTAAATTGTTGCATCCGCATCAGGGTGCTTTTTAAATGCTCACTCCACAGCCTACGGGGCTGAGAAATGCGTCACAAACCACCTTAGAAATTCCTGATCATACCTAGTTTTTGCGGCATACCACCCTGTCAATTCCACGAATTGAGACGCCTACGCTACTAGCGTAAAAGGCACGTACTGACACAAGGAGCGCGCCATGCCCGCACTGCACAAAGATCCTCTCATCCAAGAACTCGTCGATAGTTTCGCCGACTGGTTCCTGCCCGGAAAATGGCCCTACTCCGGAGAGATGACACGCGACCTGTGGCCCTACACCCACCTCTTCACCCCCATCCAGGTGAACTCCGTTTTTATCAAAAATCGCATCGTCATGGCCCCCATGGGCAACATCACCATGTGCGATGAATCCGGCCGGCCCAACGAACAGATGGTGGACTACCTCGTTGAGCGCGCAAAAGGCGGAGTGGGACTCATCACCACCGGCCTCATCCCCTTCACCTTCGGCGTCGACCCCTCTCTCATCGAACCCGGAGACCTCACCTACTTCCCCCGCATCGACAACTCCCGCACCAACTTCGCCGGGTGGCGCGACCTCGCCCAAGGAGTCCACGCCTACGGCTCCAAAGTGTTCATTCAGCTGACGGCAGGGCTCGGACGCGTCGGCAACCCCCAATGCCTCCTCAATGACCACAAACTGCCCGTCTCCGCCTCCTGGAACCCCAACTTCTACATGGGCACCGTCCCCTGCCGTCGCCTCACCAATCACGAAATAAGAAAGATGGTGAAACTGGGCGGGCAGGCCGCCGCCAACGCGCAAGAGTGTGGACTGGACGGCGTCTACCTCCACGGCCACGAAGGCTATCTGCTGGACCAGCTCACCAGCGGCGCCTGGAACCGCCGCAAACTCGGCCGATACCGCGATCCACAGCGCTTCGGGCTAGATCTCATCAAAGAAATTCGACGCAGAGTGGGGCCCAAGTACCCCATCATGTACCGCATCGACCTCTCCCATGCCCTCAACGAAACCTACGGGCAGACCATGTTCGAGACGGACATGAAAAAGTTTGTCAACGGCCGTACCGTGGAACAAACCCTCGACTACATGAAGAACCTGGTGAAAGCCGGCGTCGACATGTTCGACGTGGACCTGGGCTGCTACGACAACTGGTGGCTCGCCCACATGCCGAACGCCATGCCACCCGCCTGCTTCGCCGCCGTCTCCCGCTACGTTAAAGAGGCCTTCGCCCGCGACGGCGTACTCTCCAACGCGGGGATGCCCGTCCCCATTGTGGAAGTCGGAAAACTGAACTACCCCGACACCGCCGAACAAGTGCTGCGGGACGGCTCCGCCGACATGGTGATGCTCGGCCGCCCGCTGCTGGCCGACGAAGAATGGGCCAACAAAGCCTACCGGGGAGACGTCGACGACATCCGACCCTGCATCGGCTGCCAAGAAGGCTGCGTGCACGAGTTTGTGGCAGGTGGCCACCCGCTCTGTGCCGTCAACGCGCGCACCGCCTTCGAATACGACATGCCAAAGGACCCCATCCCCGCAGAACAGCCCAAGAACGTGTACGTGATTGGGGGTGGCCCCGCCGGCTGTCTCACCGCTATCACCGCTGCGAAACGCGGCCACCACGTCACTCTGGTAGAAAAAACCGACCAGCTGGGTGGCCAAATTGTGCCCGGTTGCCAACCCGCGATTAAGTTCGACATCCAGCTCTACCTGGACTGGCTGCGTCGCAAAGTCGCCGAGGCAGAACGCGACAACAACCTCACCGTACTCATGAACACCACTGCCACCAGCGAGTGGGTACTCGCCCAGCAGCCCGACTCCGTCGTGGTCGCTGTCGGTAGTAACCCCGTAACCCTGCCCATCCCCGGGCAGAACACCAACCGCACCATGCTGGCCACCGATCTTCTCGTCCACCCCGAAGAACTAGCGGGCGTGCAGCGCGTCATCGTGGTGGGTGGCGGCGATGTGGGCTGCGAAGTGGCCTACTGGCTACGCATGGAACATGCGAAAGAGGTGACGGTGATCGAGATGGAGCCGCGTTTTATGGGGCACACCGTCACCTCCAACCGGGGCATGCTCATCCACTATCTGGGCCGGGCAGGTGTACCGCTGCTCAACTGCACCAAGGCTGTGGAGATCACGCCCCGCGGGCTGCGGGTAGAGCGCAATCTGCACCCCTCCGTCCCCAATCCGTATGAGACATGGCATCCCATTCTGCCAGCTAACATCGAGAACCCACTCGCACCAAAAATCAAGGAGCAGAATGAGATTCAGGAACTTCCGGGAGACCTTATCGTCTTCGCCTCCGGCTTGGCAGCAGACCACCAGCTCTTCACGGATCTCCAGCGCGCCCACCGCATTCCCGAAGTGAATGTCATCGCGGACGCAGTGAAACCCGGCCGCGTCATGGAAGCAGTACAGGCGGCGGAACGCCTGGGACGTGCCCTCTAATACAGCTGCCCGTAAAACGGCTGAGCATGGCTGGCGGAAGCTACCGAGTCTACTTGGACTGCTGGGGCTTCACCATCGGATAGAGCACCGTCTCGCGGATACCCAGGCCGGTAAGTGCCATCAGCAGGCGGTCAATACCCATACCGGTACCACAGGCCGGGGGCATACCCTGCTCCATAGCCTCCAGGAAGTCCTCATCGAGCACCATGGCCTCGTCGTCACCGGCGGCGGCCAAACGCGCCTGATCCTCGAAACGCTGCCGCTGAATCACCGGGTCCACCAGCTCGGAGTAGGCGGTGGCCAGCTCGAAGCCGCGCACGTAGAGATCCCACTTCTCCGTCACACCCCGCTTGGAGCGGTGGTCGCGGGTCAGCGGGGAGGTTTCCACCGGGAAGTCCCGCACAAAAATGGGGCCCTCCAGCTGGTCCTCACAAAGGTTCTCCCAAATCTCTTCTACCAGCTTGCCGTGCAGCCAGCCAGCATCCTGGGGTACTTCTAGGCCGATGACGCTGGCAATGTCTTGCAGCTCCTCCACGGACGTATCCACCGTCACCTCCAGCCCGATCGTCTCCGGGAATTTGCGGTGCAGCGCCTCGTTAAGAGACGGGTACATCTCGATGGTCTTCCAGCTGTCGCCGCCAAAGTCGTACTCACTGCCATCTGCCAGGGTGACGGTGGTGGAGCCAAACACCTCCAGGGCAATCTCCTGGATCATTTCTCGCATCATCACAGCGGCATCGTCATAAGTGCCGTAGGCCTGGTAGGTCTCCAGCATGGCGAACTCGGGACTGTGCGAGGAGTCCACGCCCTCATTACGGAAGTTACGGTTGATCTCAAACACCCGGTCCAAACCGCCCACAATACAGCGCTTCAGATACAGTTCCGGAGCAATACGCAGGTAAAGGTCAATGTCCAGTGCATTGGAGTGGGTGACGAACGGGCGGGCGGCAGCACCACCATGCAGCGTCTGCAGCATCGGAGTCTCCACCTCCAGGAAGCCGCGACGCTCCAGTGCGTGCCGCAGCGCACGCACCACCTTAATACGCACAATGGCGTTCTTCCGGGCCTCTTCGCGCATGATGAGGTCGGTATACCGGTGACGAATCCGGGTGTCCTCACTCATCTCCTTGTGCGCCACCGGCAGCGGGCGCAGTGCCTTCGACGCCATCGCCCAATGAGTGGCCATCACAGAAAGCTCGCCACGTTTCGAGCGGCAGACACGACCCGTCACATAGACGAAATCGCCCAAGTCCACATCGGCCTTCCACGCGGCCAGTGCATCCTCCCCCACCTCAGACAGTGACAGCATCACCTGCAACTGGGCAGCCTCTCCCAGCGCAGTGGTGGCGGCGGTGTCGTTCGTGACACCTTCCTGCAGGCGGGCAAAGCACAGCTTGCCAGTATTGCGAACAAAGAGCACTCGACCCGCGATCGTGACGATATCAGTGGACTCGTCACCATTACCGAGGGTGTCATAGTCAGTATTGTCGATGATCTCGCGCAGCGTGTGGGTCCGCGGCACCACTACTGGGTAGGGGTGGCGATCCTCATGACCCTGGGCGGCCTCTTCCAACAAACGCAGCCGCTTGTCCTTGCGGATGCGGACTTGTTCGGGGGACTTGTCGTCATCGGAAGCGGAGGAGGCTGCAGCAGCGGCGGTTGCGCCCTGCGAGGTTTTCTTGAGATCAGTCACGTTCTCTAGAATAGTGCCTTTTTGCAGCTAGACGAATCTGGAGATGCTGCGGTGGTTACCGCCTGTATAACCTGTACAAAAGCTTAGGCAATTCCTGTTAATAGGGTTATAGAAAGATGGTGCTCATACGGTAGACATAAGGGGTGACTACTTCCGAATGTGATAAGAATGCTGCCGTGGATTCCACCGCAGCCGAAATGAAAGGTGAGCCCAAGTCCCGGCTCCCACGCTGGCTGCGGGCACCCCAGCCCAAGCAGCTGCTACCCAAGGAAGAAATCGATAAACTCTACCCGCGCCTGCGCTTCCAAGTGTTCATCGGTATCTTCATTGGCTACGCCTCCTTCTATCTGATCCGCAACAACGTCAGCCTCGTCTCCAACATTCTGTACGAGAATGGCCTCTCCAAGACCGATATCGGCATTATCGCCAACTGCCTCCTCGTGGCCTACGGTCTTTCCAAGTTCTTCGCCGCCACCATCAGTGACCGCGCGAACGCTCGCTACTTCATGCCGCTCGGCCTCATCCTGTCGGGCCTCACCAACGTTCTCATCAGCCTCTCCGCTGGTGCCACCATCTCGGTGAGTATCTTCGCCATTCTCATGACAGTGAACGGCATCTTCCAGGGCATGGGCTGGCCGCCTTCCGGCCGCGTCATGGTCCACTGGTTCTCCACCTCCGAGCGTGGTGGAAAGATGGCAATTTGGAATGTAGCCCACAACGTTGGTGGCGCCCTCTCCGGTGTGCTTGTAGCCTTCGCCCTCGACCACTTCGGTCATAACAACTGGGCATCCGCCTTCTGGTTCCCCGCCGTCATCTGCTTTGTGCTCGCCATCATCACCTTCTTCCTGGTGCGCGACAACCCGCAGTCAATGGGCCTCCCCTCCATTGAGGAGTACCACAACGACCCCGCCCCGGTGGAGATCGACGAAGCTGACCGTTCCGAGTCCACCTGGCAAACGATCCGCCGCCACATCCTTCGCAACCCCACCATGGTGTTCCTGGCGCTAGCGAACGTTTTCGTCTACACCCTCCGCTACGGCATCGTCTCCTGGGCGCCGCTCTACCTCGTGCAAGTGCGCGGCGGCTCCGTGGGTGAAGGCATCGCCGGCTTCTCCATCTTCGAGATCGCTGGCATCGTGGGCACCCTGATCTGTGGTTGGGTCTCCGACCGCGTCTTCAAGGGTCACCGCTCCATCACTGGCATTGTCTTCATGGCCGGCGTTATCCTCGCTGTCCTGTTGTACTGGCTGCCCCCCACCGACACCCCAATGTGGGTCTCCTGGACCGCCCTGGCTCTCGCCGGCGGCCTCATCTACGGCCCCGTCATGCTGATTGGTCTGCAGGCACTGGATCTTTCCCCCACTCACATTGCCGGCACCGCCGCAGGCTTCACCGGCCTCTTCGGCTACGTGCTGGGTGCTACCATGGCCTCCACCGGTGTTGGCGCCATCGCCCAGCACCTCGGCTGGCACGCCGCCTTCGTGTTCCTGGTGGTTTGTGCAGTGCTGTCCATTGTCCTGTTGGCGCTGGTGCACCGTAAGGAGAAGGTCATTCTGGCTAACTCCCATGCCAAGCGTGACGCGGCCCGTGCCGCCAAGCTCGAGGCTGCTACCGAAGACCTCGGCACCCCGCCGAGCAACCTGTAACACTACAGAACTGAGCACCTGCTCAGACCGTCAAACACCACACTAAAGGCGGCCTGCCCCACCCTTGCTGATGGCAGGCCGCTTTTAGTGTTAGTGACGACTATCGGAGCAGCCCCAAACTCCGCAGCAGGAACGTAAAACCACCGTGGTGGTACAGGTCATCCTCCCAGAACGCCCAGTTGTGGGCCCCTTTGTTTGCAATACGGAAAGTGAAGTTCTTCCGGTTCGGCGCAAACGCCACCATCTTCTGGAAGTCCTCTGTATCCACGTGCGAGGCTACCTCGGCGACCACTGCGAAAGGTGGTGGCTCCACCCCCGTCAGAGACGTGCCATTACCGCACGACGCACGCACGGGCATGGTGTACCTCGTGATGTTAAGAGACGGGTCGTGCGCCCTCCACTGGCCAGTGGGCCAGGGACCCCACATGCGGCGCGGCTGGTAGCCCACCATCTGGCTGCCAACCGCCAGCACCCCCGCCCGCAAAGGCCGCGACAAGGTATAGAAGCCACTCATGGCATTCACCGCGGTGTAGCGCTGCGGGAACCGCTGGGCAAGGTTCAAAATTCCCACCGACCCCATCGACAGCCCTACCAGTGCCGTCGACTTACGCCGGTTTGGAACCTGGAAGTTCCACTCCAGGTAGGCGGGTAGTTCTCGCACCAGGAAGGTCTCCCAGCGGAGGTTCTTTCCGCTATCCATCGGTGCCACATAATCCGTGTAGTAGGTTCCCGCCGCATAATCCCCCGAGATCGGGGCAACCAAGGTGACGTCGTAGTTCACCAAGCGGGCCTGCATATTGCCGGCGAAAACAAAGCCATTGTGTTTGTTATTGTCATTCAGCCCATCCAACGCCATGATGATGCGCGGGTTACCGGCCGTCTTGGCGGGAAGAATCTCCACCGGGATCGACTGTTTCATCGCCCGCGAATACACCTGGCAGTGCTGCAGGCCACGGCCGAACACATCCCAACGGCAGCCGGGGCGGAGGTAGCTGCGGTGAGCGGTGTACTGGTTCCCCACCAACGGCACCCCCACGGGCACTTTCGGGTAGGGTTCGTTCACTGAGCCATTCGGCTCATGCTCCACTGCAGTAGCAGACGGCACTGCAGAGGGGATAAGGACACCAGAGGCGAGCAACAGTGCTGCTAGTGTGCCGCTCAGCAGCCGGGGAGAAGGCGTCGTCATTGTCGTTACTCCTGTGAGTCGTTACTCCTGTGAAGTGGCGAGTAAGAGACCAATATTGTCATGACAGAAGGTACCATCCGCCAGATAGGCAGACACCAGCAGCCGGGCGTCCCCTTCGGCGGGAGCCGGGCCAAGATCGTAGTCCGTGAGCGCCACCTGCGGATGAGACAACCCAGGTTCGGCCGCCAACACGGCTTCAGCCGCTGCCAGCACGCCGGCTGTCCCCTCCCGCACCGCATGAGCGCCAGCCACTAGTGCGGCAGAGAGGGCCAGGGCCGGGGCCATCCGCGGGTCTTTATTCTCGCGGCTGATCGCCATGCCGTTGCTGTCGCGCAGCGTATTGACACCGGTGACGGCGGTGGGGAGGGAGAGGTCTTTGACAAGATGGCGGAGGGTGACCAGCTGGTAGAAGTCCCGCTCCCCCACAAACATGCGAGCTGGCCGCAGCAAGGAGAGGAGCGCTGCGTGCACAGTGAGGGACTCCGCCAGCCCGGGTGGGGCGGGTACTGTCACCGTCGGATCCTGGGGGGTGACGAGAGTGCGGAGGCCGTGTGGAAAGAGGGCTTCCCAGGCAGGAGCAAAGAAGAGGGGTGCCGGGCAGCCAGGAAGATTCTGCAGCACCTCTCCATCGTGCTCGATCTGGCCCAAGTGGCTGTTGTCCGAGCATACGGAGGTGACGACGAGGATGCTTCCGGGGACGCGGGCAGCCGTATCAATGATGCCGATATGCCCGCGGTGTAGTCCTCCACGGGTGGGGACGAGGATGAGCTGACGGCTGGTGGCGTGGAGCGCCCGGGCCACCTGGGCAATGGTGTCGGGGCTGGTGTGGCGGGTGACGGAGCCTGGGTGGTATCCGGGGTTAGAGCGCATCTACTTGTTCTGCTCCAGTCGTTTCATAATATCTGCCAAGCTGAGGCCCGAGGTGTGCGACCCCTGCTCTTCGGTGGCACGGCGGCCACCGCCAGCAGTGGGGGCGGAATGCCCGGACGTACGCGTCCCCTGCCCGGCGGAGGTGTGCCCGGCAGAACTCTGTGCGCCGGTGTTGCTGGTGGCACTGGTTTGCTTCGCGGCGAAGGGATCCACCGTCAAAGCAGACCAGTCGATATCCGGAGCTTCCGGGGCTTCGAATTGGGTGGAGAAGTCCGGCCACCCATCGCGCTTCCGGCGGGCGGGCTGAGCCGATTCAGTTGCTGGGGCGGCAGCGGCTGGAGTGGCGGCGTCGGCAGCGCGGCGACCAGAGGCAGCCCGGCTGGACGTGAGACCAGTGGAGGCTGCGCCACTCTCCGCCGCATGGCTACTACGCGTTGTGGGAGGCGTATAGGAGGCGTTGCCGGCCAACCGGCGGGGGGTGTGGGAGTCACTGCTGTGGGAGCTGTGGGAGCCGGTGCCCGTAGAGGCAGCAGCGGCAGCTGCGCCACCAGTAGCACCCAGCCCGAAGCTGGGGAAGACAGCATTTGAGGAGGATTCCTCGGCTGCCCGGCGCGCCCGGCGCGGGGTGTATTCGGTAGTGCTGGTATTCGCATCCCGAGAGCTGGCCGCAGCATGGGAGGAAGCGGCAGCATGGGAGGAGCCACCACTGGGGTATGAGGCGGCAGTGCCACTAGCCCGGAAGGCCTGCTCGGCACGCTCCCGGTAGAGGGCCTGACGGCGTTCTTCCTCCGCCTGGCGGGCAGCCAATGCACGCTGCTCTTCCTCCGCCCGGCGGGCAGCCTCGGCAGCTTGGGCACGACGAGCGGCCGCCGCCTTTTCCACGGCGGCACGTTCTGCCGCCTGCTTGGCCTCTTCGGCTTGGCGGGCAGCGGCGAGGCGCTCCTCTTCCTGTCGGCGACGCAGTTCCGCAGCCTGGCGGGCTTCCTCGGCCTTACGGGCCTCTTCCGCCCGACGCTTCTCGGCTGCCAGGCGGGCTTCCTCTGCGCGGCGGGCCTCGGCGGCCTTCTGCTCCTCGGCGGCTTTCCGCTCGGCTTCCCGCCGCCGTTCTTCCGCATCCCGGCGAGCAACCTCGGCCTGTTCCGCCTTACGGGCTTCCTCTGCGCGGCGGGCTTCGGACGCAATGCGGGCTTCTTCCTCCTGGCGGAGTTGCTCAACGCGGCGTTCTTCCGCCGCAGCACGGGCAGCTGCGGCGGCAGCCTGGCTATCCCGCTGCTGCTCGCGGACCATGGCAGAGCTGGCGGCGGGGTCGGTGGCGGCTTCGCGCGTTTCGGACACTACCTGGGCATCGTGAACGACCTCGGCTTCCGTCACCCCATCGTCGCGGTACCCGCGGTCGTTGTAGTCCCCGTATTCAAAGTCGGCGTCATAGCCGTAGTCCGGGTAGTCGTAGTAGCCGTCGAAGTAGTAGCCCTCTTGGCCGTCCCCAATGGCCAGTTGGTCTTCAAAGTCGGGGCCGAAGAGCTGCGCCAGAGAGATGCGGAGTGCCGTGAGTTCCTGACGGAGTTGCTCGAGTTCTTCCCGCGCGGACTCTTCACTTTCTGCGCGACGCTTCTTCTCCAGCTCATCGTGTTTGTCCAGTTCACGCTGTAGCGCCCGCTGATAGTCCTCGGCGAGAAGACCGTTGCGGGAGGTGAACTGGTTAGCGCGACGCTGGTAGTACATGATGAGAAAGGCACCCAACACGGCTGCCCACAGGGCAACGCCGATGGCGACCCGCAGCCACACGCTAGAGTCCGTCACCAGCATGACGATGGTGGCGAAGGCAGCCAAAACGACCAACACGATGAGGGCCACAGTGGGCCACGTGTTGTGAGCTTGCGGGAGGCGGTTCGCACGGCCGCCGTTACGCTCTTCTGGGTCTGCTGATATGGGTGCACTCATACCGTCGAGGATACCGGTTTTTGGAAAGGAACTGGAGCATGGCCGGTACCTAGCCGGCGGATTACCAAAGAAGTTTCTCTCCCCCGGGAGTGTCCTTAGGTGCGCGCTTCCGCCGCATCCTTTTCGATCTTATCTGGTGGGACCTGGCAGGCCCTCTCCAGCGCCAACCCTGCTACCGCCAGCAGGAAACCTGCCACTGTGAACACGATGACACCGGGCGAATCTGCCTGCGCCGCCGCCAAAATATGGACCCGCGGCCACACGTAGATACCGGAACCGACGCCCACGCCGAAAAAGATCGCACCGGCAAATGCAGACGACCGTCCCAATACAAATGCCCGGGCAGCCCGCACCGGGTGGAGTTGGTGGCGGTCCTGGCCCACCCGGTTTCGATCAATGGCCCGGCGAATGTAGATCGCCAGAGCGCCGTCCACAATAGCGAGGAGCATGACGGGGATACTGACCCAAACGGTGAAGTCTGCCAAGTTGGAGTAGAAGGTGGAGACCATCAGCCAGGCGCAGAAGGCGGCCACGGCAGCCCACACGAGGAGGGAACTGACCGCGGTGAGATGCAGTTTGTTGTCCGGCTTCCCCGCTTCCTTCTGGGGGGAATCTGGCTGAGAGTGGTGCTCCATTACAGCGCTCCTTCGGGGGTGAGATGAAGGGTGGCGTCGCGTTGAATGCTAGTCGCCGCCGCCGGATCGCGTGCCAACAATGCGGCGAGAGCCCGCCGGAATTCTCTCGTCAGAGGCAAATCTGGGTGGTGGGCGGAGAGCATTTCTAGCGCTGGCACCAGCACAAAACTGCGTTCGGTGGCGTGCGGATGTGGGAGCAGCAGGTGTGGGTCCGTGGAAACAATGGGGGTGCTGGCGACGTCATCTTGCCAGCAGGCGATGATGTCAACATCGAGAGTGCGAGGACCCCAGTGATGGTCACGGGTACGGCCAGCCGCGTGTTCGGCAGCCTGAGCGCGGGCGAGCCAATCCTCGGCGGTGGCAGTGGGGTCGCGTACCAGCAAAGCAGTGTTGAGAAATTCTGGCTGGTCGGTAACACCCCAGGGGGCGGTGTGGTAGATACTGGCGTGGGCGTAGGCCCACGATGCGAAGCTACGGGCGGCATCCTGTAGTTGCGCGAGGGGGTCGCCAATATTGGCGCCGAGGGAGAGCAGCGCAGTGGTCATCGGCGGGGGCGCTCCTGGTTGAGATCGGCACGAGTACGGCGGATGGTGACGGTGACGTCCTGGAAGGGCACCGGAATGGGCGCCTCCGGCTTATGCACGGTGACCTCCACTTGCTGCATCAGGGGGTAGTCGTGGAGGAGACGGTGGGCGATCTGCTGGGCGAGTGTTTCCACCAGATCGCGGCTGGGACCCGTCACCTCCTGGTGGACGGCCGCAGCGACCTCCGCATAGTTGATGGTGTGGGTGAGATTGTCGGTGGCTCCTGCCTGCCGGGTATTGAGCCAAAACGAGACATCGACGGAAAACAGCTGCCCTGCTTTCTTTTCAAAATCTTCCACACCGTGATAGCCGTGCGCAGAGAGACCCGTCAGACTAATGCAGTCGAGCACCTCAGCGGTTTCTGAAAAAGAGCTACCGATTCCTGCCATCGTCTACTGCTCCCTGCCAAAAGGATTGTGGCCCAACTGCCATGCCCGTTGCACCACGAGTGCCTGCACAGTACTGGGGACGTCATGGACTCGCACACACCACACCCCGTTGTAGCCGCAGATCGCTGAAACGACCGCAGTAGCCAGATCCCGCTCCACGGGTTCCGGTGGGGTGGCGGGGGTATAGCGAGGGTCGGCATGCGCCAACAACTCCCCCAGGAACCGTTTCCTGCTCGCCCCTACCAGCACCGGGAAACCACTGTTGACAAAGTAAGGCAGGCCGCGCAACAGTTCCCAGTCCTGATTGCGGGTTTTGGCGAACCCCAGCCCCGGATCGAGCACAATATTGCGCTCCTCCACCCCCACGGCAAGCGCCCGCTCCACCAGCACCTGCAAATCGCCCACAACCTTGCCAATAATGTCCGAGTCGCTATAGCTGGCGCCGGCCGCATCGCCAAAGGTGTCGGTCTGCCAGTGCATCACACAGTAGGGCAGATGTGCGTCGGCCATCACGCGCCGCATATCCGGGTCAGCCTCCCCACCGGAAACATCGTTAATAAGATCGGCCCCCGCATCCACTGCAGCGGCGGCAACGCTGGCTCGCATGGTGTCGACGGAGACCGTCACTCCCTCCGCATGGAGTGCGGTGACGACGGGGACGACACGGGCTGCCTCTTCTTCGGCGGTAACGCGGGTGGCACCGGGGCGGGTGGATTCGCCACCAATATCAATGATGTGGGCGCCTTGGGCAACCATCTCGCGGGCATGAGCGAGGGCAGTGTCCAGGGTGTTCCAGCGGCCACCGTCGGAGAAGGAATCCGGGGTGATGTTGAGGATACCCATCACCTGGCAGGGGGTACTACCGAAGTCACTGCCCTCCCCCAAGGTGGGGAGGGTAAGGCGAGTGGTGGAGTGGGGCATAGGGGTACTCCTCCTTGAGACGATTAGCGACGCGGGTCACGGATGAGGGCAAGCGCTTCGGCGCGAGAAGTTGCGTTGGTGCGCAGGCTGCCCCGCACCGCGCTGGTGGTAGTGATAGAACCGGGTTTGCGGATCCCCCGCATTGCCATGCACAAGTGCTCGCATTCGATGACAACGACGGCGCCGCGGGCATCCAGGCGCTCCATGATGGCATCGGCGACCTGCCCGGTAAGACGCTCCTGTACTTGGGGGCGTTTCGCGTAGAGGTCGACCAGGCGGGCCAGTTTGGAAAGCCCAGTAATACGGCCAGTTTTCTTATTGGGTAGGTAGCCGATGTGGGCGACGCCGTGGAAGGGCAGCAGGTGGTGCTCGCACATGCTATAGACCGGAATGTCGCGGACGAGGACGAGTTCGTCGTAGCCTTCGGCGAAGGAAGTGGCGAGGACGTCTGCGGGTTCACAGTGGAGGCCGCCGAAGATTTCGGTGTAGGCGCGGGCAACCCGGTTGGGGGTGTCGCGGAGTCCTTCCCGGTCGGGGTCTTCGCCAATGCCGATGAGCAGTTCGCGGATGGCGTGTTCTACCCGCTCGGCGTCGTATTCTCCATAGCTCATGATGGTGTCGATTCTTGTGCTGTGAGGGGTCAGTTGGGCACTGCGTCGAGGCGAGTGCCGCCGTGGAGGTTAACGCACCCCGGGCGGAGGCTAGTGCCGGCGCTGTCCGGGGCGCCAGCCGCCGAAGAGGCCACCCAGGCCGTTACGGCCACTGCTTCCGTCACCCCGCCCGTTGCCGGTGCCATTGTTCTGTCCGGTGCCGCTGGTGGAGCCGCCCGAACTGCCGGCCTGGTTGTCCCCCACACCATCCCCACGCTTGCTGCCGGAGCGGGGGCCGTGTGGGATCGGGCGGAATACCGGCTTGGGGCGGCCCGGCTGGGCGGGCTTATCCGGACTCGGGTAGTGGACGATATCGTCTTCGCTGATTTCCGGAAGGGTGGGTTTTTCCATCTTTGGGGGCCACTCTTCTCCCCGCTCCTTAGCCAGTTCGCCCGGGGTCTTCACCGGTGGCAGGCTGGACGGAGTGCGCTCACCGAAGTCATCGAACTCGGTGATGCGCGGGCGGGTATCGATACTCCCCAGGATCTCCTCTAGTTCAGGACGGCGGAGGGTTTCCTTCTCCAGGAGGGCGAAGGCCAGTGTGTCCAGCAGGTGCCGGTACTGCGAGAGGGTAGCCCAGGCCTCAGTGTGGCAGGCATCAATGATGCGGTGCACTTCTTCGTCGATGTCGCGGGCGACTTCGTGCGAGTAGGTGGATTTGGTGCCGAGGGTACGACCCAGGAACGGGTCGCCTTCCTCTTCGCCATATTTGACGGGTCCGAGTTTGGCGCTCATACCCCATTCGCTCACCATGGCACGGGCGATCTTAGTGGCCTGCTCAATGTCGTTGGAGGCTCCGGTGGTGGGTTCTGCGAACACCAGCTCTTCGGCGGTGCGGCCGCCCATAGCGAAAACGATCTGGCTGAGCAGTTGGGTGCGGGTGCGCAGGCCGGAGTCATCCTCGCCAGCCACCATGGAGTAGCCGCCGGTGCGGCCACGCGGCAGGATGGTGACCTTGTAGACGGGGTCCATTTGCGGCATTGCCCAGGCGCAGATGGTGTGGCCTGCCTCGTGGTAAGCCGTCACCTTCTTCTCCTTTTCGGAGATGATGCGGCCGGTACGGCGCGGGCCGCCGATCACCCGGTCGGTGGCCTCTTCGAGGTTATCGGGGGTGATGGCTTTCTGGTTTTGGCGGGCCGTCAGCAGTGCTGCCTCGTTGAGGACGTTGGCCAGGTCTGCGCCGGAGAAACCGACGGTGCGCTTAGCCAATGCGTCGAGGTCGCAGTCCTTGGTGAAGGGCTTGCCTTTGGCGTGCACCTTAAGGATGGCTTGGCGCCCCTTAAGGTCGGGGTTGGTGACGGGGATCTGCCGGTCGAAGCGGCCGGGGCGCAGTAGGGCGGGGTCGAGGACGTCGACGCGGTTGGTGGCGGCGATAAGGATGACGCCTTGGCGGTCGTCAAAGCCGTCCATCTCGACCAGAAGCTGGTTGAGAGTTTGTTCGCGTTCGTCGTGGCCACCGCCAATGCCGGCGCCACGCTGGCGGCCCACTGCGTCGATCTCGTCAATGAAGATGATGCAGGGGTTGTTCTTCTTCGCTTGGTCGAAGAGGTCACGGACGCGGGAGGCTCCCACACCGGCAAACATTTCGACGAAGTCGGAGCCGGAGATGGAGAAGAAGGGCACGCCGGCTTCCCCTGCGACGGCGCGTGCCAGCAGGGTTTTACCGGTGCCAGGCGGGCCGTAGAGAAGCACGCCGCGGGGGATCTTGGCACCGAGTTTCTCGTACCGGTCCGGGTGCTGGAGAAAGTCTTTGATCTCGTTGAGTTCTTCCACAGCTTCGTCTTCGCCAGCCACATCGTTGAACGTGGTGGTGGGGCGGTCTTTGTTGACGCCGCTGGCGGTAGATTTACCGAAGCCCATGGGGCCGTTCTTCTGCATGCGCCCGAAGAACCACACCATGAGGAGGATAAGGAGCAGAGTGGGGCCTAGGTAGATGAGGGCTTGGGTGAACCAGCTGGACTGGTGGACCTCGGTGGTGAAGGCGTCTACCTTGGAGCTTTCCAGGAGGGTGAAGATGTCATCGGCGGAGGCAGCCGGGAACTGCGCGGTGAGGGCTTTTGCCTCGACCTTCTTCGCCTTCTTATCTCCCGTAGGGGTGCCGGGTTGGCTGGGGGGCGCGAAGAGGCTCTGTTTCTGGGGAGCGGCGGGCTCGACCTTCACCTTCTTTTTGAGGGTGAGTTTGAGAACCTGCTCACGGTCTTCCAGCACCGCCTTTTGTACGTTGCCCTCTTTGATTTGCTGGAGGGCAACGGAGGTGTTGACGGACTGGTAGTCGACGGAGTTGTTGGCTCCGAAGAACGACAGGCCGACAAACAGCAGCACGATAAAGGCAATGATGCCGATGTTGCGGAATAGCTTCTTACGATCCATGCACATGCGGGCCGTGGGGAATGGCCCATCCCTTCTCTATTATGTCTACGTACACACTACCGGTTAGACGCTAACGATGCAGGCGAGAGCGCTCTTCGCGAACGTCTGGGGGAGGAAAGCAAGGGGTGCGGGGAGCCAGCTGCTACTGGAATACTTCGGGCTTCAGCTTGGCGACGAAGGGGAGGGAACGGAACTGTTCATTGAAGTCGAGGCCGTAGCCCACCACGAACTCGTCGGCGATGTCGAATCCCACGTCGGCGCACTCCACATTGATGCTTTGGCGTGCTTCCGGCTTGCGTAGGAGGGTGACGACCTCAAGCGAGCGGGGGTTACGGGAGGAAAGATTGCGGATCAACCAGGAGAGGGTGAGACCGGAGTCAAGGATGTCTTCGACGATGACGACGTCGCGGCCAGTGATGTCACGTTCAAGATCCTTGAGGATGCGCACTACGCCGGAGGAGCTGGTGCCAGCTCCGTAGGAGGAGACGGCCATGAATTCCATCTGACTGGGGATGGGGAGG
Source organism: Mycobacteriales bacterium (assembly GCA_018376445.1). GTDB lineage: Bacteria > Actinomycetota > Actinomycetes > Mycobacteriales > Mycobacteriaceae > Lawsonella. Next base: position 87,691 of record JAHABL010000001.1, on the reverse strand, counting down.
GCGCGGGAGAAGTCGGTGAGGAACATGACGGCGCCTTTAAGGACGCAGATGAGGATGAGGTCTTCGGGGTCGTTGGCATGCCGGGCGGCTGTTGCTTCGGCGAGCTCCTTCACACGCTGGGCGAGAGTTTCTTCGTCAATGAGAATCTCTTCGATCGCATCTGCATAATAGGAGGCTGCTGATTCCGGCACAGTACTCATCGGTGTCCTCTGACGTGGCTGATCCGTTGGTGTGGGCGGGCCGCACGAGGTGCGTCCTTCTCCTTCGAGGATAGTTTCTTGGGGGGCAAATCACCTAAAAATGTGCGATGGGGTGCGGAGCGTGAGGGTGCTCGCAGCAGTGTCCTCCGCTGGTGGGCACTTGCAGGCTCAGCTGCTGGTGGTGGCGTCGCACGGTGGCACCTCCGGGGAGGGTGACGGGCCCTTGGCCATGCCAATCAGTGAGAAGCCGGGCGATGTCGGTGAGGTGCGAATAGCCCACCTGGGTTTGTCCGCTTCGGTGTAGCCAGAGGCGGAGTATCCGCCGGAGGGTGGGGTCGGGCAGGTCACACAGCTCAGTGACGGGCAGACGCGGGAGCTCAGGCATGCGAATGCTGCCGGATTCAGGCAGGGGCTGGCCGGTTGATTCAGGCGTGGGCTGTTCTGCAGCGAGGCGGTCGAGGAAGGTAGCTGCCTGTGCATCCAGCTGTATCGTGTCCTCCCGCACCAGCTGGGCGGTGCGAGCTAGCCCAGGTACCACGTCCCCTCCTCTGATGTCGCGCAGCAGCGGCAGCAGTTCGTGGCGCACTCGCACGCGGGTGAAGGCGGGGTCGCTGTTCTGCGGGTCCTCCCACACGTCTATAGAGTGTTCGGCGCAGGCTGCCTGGGTGTCGGTGCGGCGCAGACTGAGCAGCGGGCGTCCCCACGGTTCGTCCCAGGGCAGCATGCCGGCGATGGCTCGTGGGCCGGAGCCGCGGAGCAGGCCCAAAAGTAGGGTTTCTGCTTGGTCATCCTGGGTATGTCCCAGCAGTACGGGCTGTCCGGCGCGCAGCATGTCGAGGGCGGCGTAGCGGGCTTCACGGGCGGCGGCTTCCATCCCTACGCTTTCTTCATCGGTGACGATGATGGGGATGACGAGGGCGTCGGCGCAGCCGAGTTGGCGGGCTTGGTCGGCTGCGTGGTGGGCCACCTGGGTGGACCCCTTCTGCAGCTGGTGGTCGACGATGAGTGCCGTCACCTGTGCACCTGTGCGGATTGCCCCGGCGGTGAGGGCGAGCGAATCCGCCCCACCGGAAAGTGCGACGCAGATCCGACCGGGTCGTCCGTAGGCATCCCACCATGTGCGGACAGCTGTGGTGACTGCCCACATGTGGGGGTCACCAGTGCCGCCGAAGGTGTCGGCGTGGGGTAGCGGGTGGGTGGAGTTAGACATGGTTAGCAGCCTGTGCGGTAGAGAGCGGCGGCCAGGTTATCGACCAGGCTGGTGGCGGGCCAGTAGGCGGTGTTGTTGACGAGGAAGGCGAAGTAGTAGGGGGTGTTTGTACGGGCGCTGTAGACAATTCCTGCCAAGGTGCTGACGTTGTTGAGGGAGCCAGTTTTGGCGCGGATGTGGCCGCGGGCGGCGGCGTTCTGCCCGCCGAAGCGGTAGCGGAGGGTACCGCTCTGCCCTGCAACTGGCAGGTTGGCCGCGATGATGTCCGTTACCTGTGCTTTGTCCACACGCGTGTGGGGTCGCAGGGTTTCAGCCACAGTACTGGCGGTCAGCCGGTCGTAGGTGGAGAGACCGGAGGTGTCGTGCAGGACTGCACCGGTGGTGGGGATACCGTTGGCTGCCACGGCGGCGAGGACGGCGGAGGCTGCACCCTGGAAGCTGGCGGGTTTCGCTCTCGCTTTTGCCACTTCCCGGCCGATTGACTCTGCCAGCACATTGTCGGAGTACAGCAGCATGTCGTGCACACGGTCGGTGAGGGGGGCGGAATAGACCTTGCCGAGGGGCAAGAGGGCCAGCGGGGTACTGTCCGCTACTTCTACCGTGAGGCCTCTGACGTTGAGGTATTGGGCCAGAGTGGCGCCCAGTTGGAGGGAGGGGGTGGCGGTACGGGAGTTGTACCAGCCGGTGTCGTAGATGCGCGCGCCGTCCAGCATGGCGGGAGCCATGGGGGCGATGCTGCCACCGCCAATATCCCAGCGGTCCCACCCGTAGGCCATGGTGGGGCCAGTGTAGTAGGAGGTGTCGACGATGAGCCGCTTGGGTTTGATGGGCAGCAGCTTTACTTTGTCGGAGACCTGCCGGGCTAGGTCGGAGAGGCGGGCGGCGTTGCGGTAGAGGGTTGGGCCGGTGGCGCGCCGGGAGAGGGTGACGTCGCCAGTTCCACGTACCACCAGGCTGCCATCAATGGCGAGGTAGACGCCGGTTTCTTGACGCCGGTTGGGGCTGAGGGCGTGAAGGGCTGCGGATGCAGTGAGGAGTTTGGTAACGGAGGCGGGGGCGAGGGGGCGGTTGGCGCCGCTCTGCCACAGCTCGATGCTGCTGGAGACCATACCTCCGAAGGAGGTGATGCCACTGGTCTGCAGGGTCGAGGTGAGGGCTTTCCGCATGGTGACGGCGCAGAGGCCGGCCGGAGCAGGTTGTGCGGGGAGGGCGGCTTGTCCGGGTTCCGGGGAGCCCACTGGGAGAGTTGCGGTGGGCGCTAGGCTGTCAGCGGGCGCGAGGGCGGCTTGTGCGTCAGCCGGAAAGGCTACCGCGGTGGCGCACAGCAGCAGGCTTGCCAGGAGGCCTGCGGTGGCGGAACGGTGGCGGAACGGGGAGTGGGGTGTGCGCATACCCTCATGCTACTGGGCTACTTAGGCTGGCACCCACAAGCCTGGAGCGTGGCGGCCAGGGCATCGAGGACCGGGCGGGCGGTCGAGGGACCTTCCCCGTTGATGATGAACGCGAATACCAGTACCCGGCCGTTCTGGGTGACGGCGATGCCGGCCAGGCTGCTGGCGGTACTCAACGTGCCGGTCTTGGCTCGGATCCAGCCGCGTGCGAGGGACCCGTCATAGAACCGATTGGAGAGTGTGCCGGAGCCACCCGAGACGGGCAGATCGTCGAGCAGCGCCCGGCTTTGGCTCTTTTTTGCGGACAGTCGCAGCACGTCAACGAGGGTGTGGGAAGACACTCGGTTGCGCAGCGACAGGCCCGAGGCGTCGAACATTTTGAGGCCGGAGGTGTTGATGTCGTTCTTCTCCAGGATGTGCCGGATGGCGGTGGTGACTCCCTGGAAGGTGGCAGGCTGGCCTTCTTTCACTGCGATTTCCCGGCCGATGGCCTCCGCCAGCACATTGTCGGAGTGGATGAGGACGTCGTGGAGGCGGGTGAGGAGCGGCGCAGACCACACCGTGCCTAACACGGTGGAGGTCTTGGTGCGGGTACTGGTGACGGTAACGGTGTCCACTCCCAGGTAGTGGGCGAGGGCGTTGCCCGCTTGGGTGGCGGGGCTCTCTGCGCGAGGGGAATCTTCCCAGCCTGCGTTGAGTCGGGCACCGTCCACCATCACCGGAGACATGGGGGCAATGAACCCGCCGCCAATGTCAGCGGAATTCCAGCCTTGAGCCATGGCGGATTCCCGGTAGAGGGAGGTATCAACGACCACTTTGGTGGCGGTGATACCACGCTTCTTCAGGGCCGCTTTGGTGCGCTTCGCTAACTCCGAGAGGCGTGCCGCACCATGGTAGAAGCTGTCCTCGCCTTTGCCGGCAGTGGAGAGGGTGACGTCTCCGTATCCGCGCAGCACGACGGTGCCGTTACCGAGCAAGAGGGTTTCCGTTTTGACCCGCTGCTCATCCGGCAGCACCAGGAGGGCCGCCTGGGCGGTGAGCAGCTTCATCACACTGGCCGACTGCAGGGCTTTGTTGGGCTGGTGTTCCCACAGGGTTTTCCCGCTCATGGCGTCGTGGACCGAGCCGGTGAGGTTCGCCATGGTGGGGTCGCCAAGCAGCGTGTTCAGGCGAGCGGAGAGGATATCGGCGTCGGGGATGGGGGCGTCTTGGGATACTGGCTGGAATACGTCGTCGCGTTCTTCCATGGTGGGGGGCAGGGCAACACCTTTCACCCAGGCGGAGGCGTCGGTGGCGTTCACACCCCGCATCCGTGGCACGGCGTAAAAGGCAAGCGCGCCACCGACCGCGAGCAGAATAACCATCAACACGGAGAGGGCGATGGTGAGACGCTTACGGTCTTTCATAGACGGTCCTTTGCCAAGTGAGTGGGCGTCATTGCTGCTTCATTCTTTCATGAATCGCCGGCTCGGTGCGAGCCTGGTCTATCCTTATAAGAAACCGTTAGTTTCCGCTGTAAAGGTAGGTTACTTCATGAGCCTCGACGTCATCATTGAGATCCCCAAGGGTTCCCGCAATAAGTACGAAGTTGACCACGAGACTGGTCGCGTATGCCTGGACCGGTACCTCTTCACCCCCATGGCCTACCCGGCCGACTATGGCTTCGTTGACCACACCCTGGGTGAGGATGGCGACCCGCTGGATGTTCTCGTCATTCTGCCCGAACCCGTGTTCCCCGGCTGTGTTGTGCCCGCCCGCGTGGTCGGCGTCTTCAACATGACTGACGAAGCCGGCGGCGACGATAAGCTGATCGCCGTGCTGGACGATGTGCGCTGGAACCACATCCAGGACATCGACGACGTGCCACAGGATCTCCGTAACGAGATCGAGCACTTCTTCGTCCACTACAAGGACCTGGAGCCCAACAAGGAAGTGTCCGGTACCGGATGGGGCGACAAGGCTGCTGCCGAGAAGATTCTGGAAGAAGCCAAGGAACGCTACCAGGGCTAACCCCTGTCACTGCCGCAAAAAGAGTTCATACACCATACGGTTAGAGGGATAACGGCAACTTCGCACACCTTCTATCCACATCTCCAGACATTTGTTGGATAAAATAACCGCATGGAAAAAGAAAAAAAGGAAAAGAAAGAGTTCGATAAGGCCAAGGCCTGGAAGATCGTCCGACGTGTTCTCAAGATTGTTGGCATCATTGTCGTGCTCCCCCTTATCGCCCTGATCCACTCCTAAAAAAGTATTACCAATCGGTAACACAAAAGGCACCCGTAGGTTTCCTATGGGTGTCTTTTCGTTATCAACAAGGTGTCTTCCACGATGTCATCAGTAACCGAGCGTAATACGACATACCCCTACCAGAATCGGCCGTAATGTCATGCTGAATTCTCCAGTTGGACAGGCGACGATACTCCTTCACCACACCTCGTACCACCCTAAAGGCACATAAAATTTTTTTTAAAATATAAATATTTTTTACTTTGAAAAACCACTGCTAGGGAACTAAAGTTCCTATTAATGCGTTATTCATCCCTCGCGCAATAGAAGCTGACTCCCATGAAAAAATCGCTCCTAGTACTCGGTGGTGCCGCGCTGCTCGGCTTTACAGCAATCACTCCTCCTGCTAGTGCCCAAACACTGCCATCAAACGATGGTCGCTCATCCTCTCCCTCACTGGACAACCCAGGGATTACTGCGACAATCACCGATCCGATCTATCGCACTCCCTACCCGCGGAACACCCCTCCCGGCCGGCTGGTAGCGGTGGAAAAGGCTGACTGGAAGCTCATCTACCCCTTTGTGGCCGAGTACCCCTCCTTCGTGTGGTGGCAAGACACCTACAAAATAGCTTTCACCACCGAAGATTCCCTCGGAAAACCTGTGATCGGCACGGCACTCCTCACCCAGCCGTACCGTGCCAAGGGAGCGAAATACCTGGCTGCAGGAAATAAGATTTGGGTCAACGCACAATACATCAACGGACTCTCGCTGCGCTGTACACCCAGCCAAACATATAAACTCTGGATGGGAGATGGCGCAACGAGCCCACAGGTCATTGAAGGATTACTAGCAGCCGAAGGAGCAAGCAACTTAGCTCCAAAAGCCCGTAGCCTCAGTGTCCTCACCCCGGATTTGCTCGGAGTCAATATGGCGTACGGAGTCAATATTGCCTCCGGAAGGCTCATACTCGACGCTATGCGCGCCCTACAACATGCCCCTTCTATGGGATACGACGACCCCGATTTTGTTGTGCAAGGTTTTTCCGGCGGTGCTATGGCATCAGCGGCAGCAGCAACCCTCATGCCCACCTACGCACCTAGTTTGCTGAAAAGGACTAAGGCCATTTTCATGGGTGGTACCCCTATGGACATGATTAGCATCAGCGCCAAATACCGGAAGAATAAAAATGGAGCGTTCGTTCAGAAGGGTAACGAGCAGATTGGGATGGGTTTGGCGGTCGCAATCGGACTCTCCCGGCAGTACCCTGCTCTCCATGATTACCTGTATAGGCACTTGACACCCCATGGTAGGGAAGTCGTCCACGATTTCAACAGTATGTGCCTCAGTGAAATGGTGGACTATGTTAAAGCCAACCAGTTGGCCATGAACGAGATAGTGGACAGAAACTTACTGGATGATGCTGTCCTGGATAGTTATCTTCGCAAAGAGTCAGTGAAATACATCAGTGGAATGCCTACCGTATTTCCAGGCCAGCACCTCTACTTGTACCACGGTAACGGCGACGTCGATGTCCCCGTGAAAGATGTCTGGGATCAGTACTACAAGTGGCTCCACCACGGTGTAAACGTCTCTATGACGATGGTGCCCTCCAGAGACCATATTTCTGCCCAACCGGTCTCTATTGGCCCACTTATTTCCGAGGCAGTGCTGGAGCTTTACCGTCCTCGCACGGACACGAGCCGTCCATTAGTAAACACGGTTATCAATAACGCGGTTATCTAGGCTGTCATCGCGCATGCGGCTATACCATCGACCGTTCAGTTGCACAGTGGCCTGTCACAGGCGCTCTCCCCTCAACGTAAGGCAGAAGGCTCTCATGAAAACACACAACCCCCTAGGAGTACTCGGCGTTACGCTTGCTGTCACACTGATAATGTCTGGTGTTCCAGCACAGGCACAACAGTTTGACAGTGATCCGCACCCTCTAGACGTACGAGAAAGCGGCCCCACCCTCACCCATGAGGATGCCGCCCACCTCGCCCGACAGCTAGACCCCGTAAGACTCCGTGTTCACGAGAAAGACACCCCCCAGCTCACCCCTGATCCATACTTCGCTACCCACCGCGGTAACGATGAATGGCGCAGTTCCCACTACTCTCGAGCAAAGAACTACCGCCCCGGGGAGATCATCCGCTCACGTAGCTCTGTTGTGGCCCACGTCTTATTTCGCTTTGGCCATGCCACACAGTTCATGGTGAAATCCCTTGACAGCCGAGGTTACCCGGTTGAAGTGACCGCGACGCTTGTCGTTCCTTTGCGCATGAAAGAGAACGCGTCCGTCTTCACGTGGGTCCAGTTCACCAACTCTAGTGGTGCCGATTGCGACCCCACAACAGAGCTGCACGACGGCAAATATGAACGGACATGGCAGTCCAGCACAGGCATGCTTTTCGGCATCGTGGATGCTGGACGCCCCGTTCTCTTGATAGACGTCCTAGGGCCTAACCACGCATATCCCATGAATCGCGGATCCTCCCACTACGTTCTTGACGCTATGCGTGCCGTTCACCACTTTCCTCATCTCCAGCAGTCCCACTTCGTGGTCGCAGGTATCAGCCACGGCGGCCTCGTGACAAGTTACACGGCAGCTGAGCAACCCTACTATGCACCTGACCTCACCAAATACATCGACCAGTTTGTCATTGAGGAAGGTGCACCCGATTTGCTCCGCCTGGCAGCACAGTTTGGTGTGTACGGTAAACTCTCTCAATTGCCCTCCCCCTACGCTGCTCTTGCCATCAACTTCCTTATCGGCGCTATCCGCGAATATCCCGATAAGCTCACCAATATTAAGCATTGGCTCACTCCCGAAGGCATGAAGCTGATGACACTTAATGCTGATGCCTGCCAACCAGCAAGTGCGATAGTAGGCGCTCTATCCCCCATGCCGCTACTGCTGAAGCCAGGTTTCTACAAGTCTGTAACATTCCATAATCTACTGCAGATTGCCAAAGAGCAGTCCAGCTACTACTACCCTGGGAACCCCGCAGTACCTGTGTTTTTGACACATGGTTCCGTTGACGGCATCCTCCCCCAAGCCAGCGATGATCAGCTTCTCTACGAGAAATGGTGTAACGCTGGAACGAACGCTGTCTACGTTCGTGTTCCTTTTACAGGGCACATTCTTACTCCGGCTGTTACAGTCCCCCGCGCGTACTATTACGGACTCGCACCTCTTATCACAGGTTCCTCCGTACAGACATCGCACTGTGGCCACAGAGATTTTTTCTAGCTGAAAAGCATCTCATGCTCAACCAGCACTAGCACCGTCGCACAGGTAGCCCCCATCACCGCCACCCCCCTCCCTGGTGACGGCTTACTCCGCGCTGCCCCGCCGTACCCAGCCTGTGGGAGTGCTCAAATATGCACAGTCGCTCTTGTTCTGTATGACGGCATTTAGAGCGGTGTTCTTATTCCAAATAAGTGGGAGAGTCCAGGTCGTTGATCTGGACTCTCCCATGTGCCATCGTTGTCGGCTCTGCCTAAGCAGCCAAAGTGTCACTCCGGGCGCGGTCTTTTTTTGTGGGGAGTCGACCTGCTTCCTGAAGGCTATCGCGGAGCAGCATTTCTATTTGGGCGTTGATAGAGCGGAGATCATCCGAAGCCCAGCGAGCGATTCCTTCATACACTTCGGGGGTGAGCCGCAGGGAGAGTGTTTTGCGGGCGGTGTCGGAGACGCGTCGGTTTACCATGGCGGTGGTTCTTTCGAGTGGTGGGATGTGGGGGCCAGGACCGTTAGTTGTAGAGAGTTCCGGTGTTGACTACTGGGGATACGTGGTTGTCGGAGCAGAGGACGACGAGCAGGTTGGAGACCATGGCGGCACGGCGTTCGTCGTCAAGTTCCACGATGTCGTGTTCTTCTAGCTGTCGGAGGGCGTCTTGCACCATGGAGACGGCGCCTTCGACGATGCGTTCGCGGGCGGCGACGACAGCGGCAGCTTGCTGGCGTTGCAGCATGGCTTGGGCAATTTCGGGAGCGTAGGCGAGGGAGCTAATGCGGGCTTCGATGATGGTGAGGCCGGCGGAGGCGACGCGTGCAGCGACTTCGTCGGCGAGTTCTTGGCTGACGTCATCGGTGGAGCCGCGCAGGCTGACGACGTTGGTGCGGTTGCCTTCGTCGTAGGGGTGGGTGGAGATGACGTGGCGGAGGGCTGCTTCGGCCTGGGTTTCGATGAAGGCTTCGTAGTCTTTGACGGCGAAGCTGGCGCGGGCGGTGTCGCCGACGGTCCAGACGACGATGGCGGCGGTGGTGACGGGGTTGCCGTCTTCGTCGTTGATCTTCAGTTCGTTGGTTTCGAAGTTGCGGACGCGGACGGAGAGTTTCTTTCGGGTGGTGAGGGGGTAGGTGAAGATGAAGCCGTCGGCACGGATAGTGCCGACGTATTTGCCGAAGAATTGGCTGACGAGTGTGTGTCCGGGCTGGATGATGCTGAATCCGGTGCAGGCAATGATGCTGAGCAGCATGACGATGACGGCGACTACTGTCAGTGCGGGGGAGGCGCTGTCTTCGGTAGCTGCGATCACTGCGATGCTGCCGGCAAAGAGCACGATCATCAGAAGGAATATGAGGGCGGCGGGACCGCCGGTGAGGTGGGGGAGGCGTTTTTCTTCGATGTCGAAGCCTCCGAACTTTCCGGATGCTGACGTGGCTGCGGGGGTGCCGTCGAGGGCGACGTTGGCTTCTGCGTGTGGTGGGGTGGCGGATGCGGGGTTGGTGCCGTCGTTGGGTGATATGGGGGTGAGGGTGCGCTTCATGTCGATCACTTCTCCTGTGGCTGCACGCATATCCTAACATCAAAATGATACCATTTTGGTGCGTTTCGTCAAGGGGCAACGCTATCCTCTCCCTCTAGCAACTGTCGCCCGCGTCACATAATTGCCACTCTCGGCAATACTCCTTGACCGATTCACTACGCCCGTCAACGATTACCCATGTATCAATTGGCCCTTCCAGACCGCGCAGCAGGGTCGTGTCACCAGGATCTCCTTATGCATAACACCACAATTCGTGCAGCAACCAGCCTTCTCGCCAGCTGCGCCATCCTCACCAGCACTATCACCGCCGCTCAGGCAGCCCCCCTCACCGCCACTCCCGGCACCGATGACAGCTTCCTCCGCACCGCCCCCACCGTCCCCGTCCACCAAGGACAGTACGGCCCCGACACCACCCTCACCCAGGCCCGCAAAGCAGCCGGCGTCACCACCGGCAAACCCTGGCCCTACGACACCACCCTCAACCTCGAGATCCCCGATGCCAGCGCCTACCGTGCCATCCCGGAAATCCGCACCCCCGGATGCACACTCACCAAAGAACACCCCAACCCCGTCGTGCTCGTACACGGTACCTGGGCCAACGCCCAAAAGTGGAATGTGCTCGCACCCTACCTGCAGAAGCACGGCTACTGCGTGTTCGCCATGAACTATGGGTTCGACGCCCGCTCCAGCCTTTACAACAACCCCAAGGACGGCAAGTTCGCCACCAACAACATCTATTCTTCCGCCATTGAGCTCAACAACTATGTCAACCAGGTCCTGAAGCTCACCGGCGCTAAGAAAGTTGACCTCGTGGGACACTCCCAAGCCGGCCTGGTCTTCCACCTGTGGATGCATGATTTCCGCGGAAACCTGCGCACCCAGCACTCCATCACCCTCGCAGGCACAAACCACGGCACCACCATGATGGGGCTTTCGACTTTCCCCGTCTGGGACAACCCCGCCCTCGCCACCAGCCTCTCCGCCGTCCTCTCCAGCGCCGCCATGCAGCAACTAGTTGGCTCCCCCATGGTGCGGTACATCAACTCGCTGCCTGACACCATGCCGGGTGTGCGCTACACCGCACTGGCCACCAAGTACGACACCACCTCTACCCCCTACTACGCAACCTTCCTGAAGCCTGTCCGCGGCGCCACCGTCACCAATGTCACTGTGGAAAACGTCTGCAAGCCCGGCGAGATGCTCGACCACAACAAGCTCACCACGAACCAGGCTGTTCAAGTGCTTGTACTGCGAGCACTACAGGATAAGAAGGTGACGTGTTCCGACACCCAGTGGGCACTGTAAATCTAGAATGAGAGCTATGAAGAAGACTGTTGCATGCGTGTCTGCAGCCTTGACTGCAGTGCTCGGTGTTAGCCTCACCACCACGCCGGTGGCCCAGGCGGCTATCCTCCCTGGCCCGGGATACACCGTCCCCGAAATTAGCGACCCCCACTGCACTCTGACCAAAAAAGACCCCTACCCTATCGTTCTTATTCACGGCACGTGGGCCAATGCCCAAAAGTGGAAGTACCTAACCCCCTACCTACGCCAGAACGGCATGTGCGTGTGGGCACTAAACTTCGGCTACAACGAGGACGCCATCTTCGAAAAGTACCGCGAACGCTACGCCGTCCAGGATGTCGACACCTCCCTCAAAGAGATCGACGCCTACGTCAAGATGGTGATGCGTAAGACCGGTGCCAAAAAGGTGAATGTTGCAGCCCACTCCCAGGGCGGTCTGCTCGTCAAACTGTGGATCTACAAGTACAAGGCCAACCGCTACGTCAACAATGCGGTGCTCATCACCCCCACGTTGAAGGGCACCGACATGGACGGCAAAGGAGCATTTGGCCCCCACAAGTACCCGATCCTTCCTGAAGCCATTGGGTTCTTCGCATCTCCGCCGGCGGAATTCCAGTTGTGGGACTCCCCCACCATCGCCTATGCCAAGTCTATTCCCGACACCATGCCCGGCGTTCACTACGCCAGCCTGATGACTAAGGACGACAAGACCGCCACCCCATATACCACCGGCATGATGAAATCCGGACCTGGTGCCACCGTGCAGAATGTCGTCATCCAGGACGTGTGCCGCGTGGACCACGAGATCACGCACTCGGGCATGATCGAGGATCCCATTGCGCGCCCGGTTATTCTGCGTGCACTGCGCAACCAGCCGGCTAACTGCACAAGCACCCCGTGGGAGGTTCCCAACGGGTGGGTCGGTAAGAGCCACAAGGGCGAAAACAACGGATTTGCCGGCGACGCTGGCCAATCCGACTACACCGCCCCCTAGCATTCTGCTCGCACAACGCCCATACAGATACAGTGAATGCCCCCGTAACCGCGGGGGCATTCACTGTATCTGTATGGGTTGCGTCGGGGGACGCAGGGCGTGGATTACTTCCGGCCCTTCACAGCCTTGACGACCCAGATCACCAGGCAGGCGCCGACAAAAGCAGTGACGAAGCTCCAGAAGAAGCCAGCGTGGTCCGCACCGAGGACGAAACCGAGAATGGCACCACCGATAAGACCACCGGCAACGCCAGCACCAATGTTGGCCCAGATACCCATCTGCTCGTCGGTCTTCATGACCTTAGAAGCGAGCCAGCCAGCAATGCCGCCGAAAATAATCCAACCGAGGAAACCGAATGCGAGCTCCATGAGCTATTCCTTTCATCAGTCCCCGGAGGGACTTGTACGTTTGTATACCCTCACAAGGAGGACTTTGCTACGAGCACAAGGCTCGTCCTTACATCATCAAGTCTAAGGAATCCACAGGGGCTTGTCAGTCTTTTCGCTGCCAGCGAGACCGAAGCCTAGCAGGGATTACTCCAATATTTACCAACACAGCAGCCGCTAGCAACCTAAATTCTTTGACACTTGACCAGTTTGTTATCGATCATTTTCCCTATAAAGCTCTGTTCAGAGTGGTTTAAAGTCGGATTTTTTCTGCGCTATGTGATTGTCTAGTAACTATGAAGAAGTCCATTCGCAACCGTATATTTTCCAGTGCAACCGCCCTTGTGACAACCGCCGCCCTCCTCGCTGGTGGTGTGGGCGCCGCTGGAGCTGACCCCATTAAGCCGGGACAGCCCGTCCCCCTCTGGTCTGGTATGGATGTCTCCCACTACCGCGGACCCATCCCCCAGAAGAACGGTACCCTCCTCCGCGAAGTCCCCCTCGACAAGGGAGCCTGGCTCCCTGCCGCCGCGAAGGCCAGCCGTATTCTCTACACCTCGCAGAACTCCCACGGCAAAATGGCCGTCTCCACCGGCGCCATCTTCCTCCCCAAGAAGCCTGCCCCAGCCGGCGGCTACCGCATCGTGGCGTGGGCACACGGCACCGTGGGCCTCGGTGACGCCTGCACCCCCTCCGCCGGTGACCGCTACCTCCGCGACGTCAAGTACCTAGATCACTGGCTGAACCAGGGCTACGCCGTCGTCGCCACCGACTATGTCGGCCTCGGCACTCCCGGCCTGATGGCCTACCTAGACGGCAAGACCTCCGCACATAACGTAGTGGACTCCGTCATCGCCGCCCAGCGCTCCGCCCTCGCCAAGTTCTCCCCGAAGTGGGTTGTGGTGGGCCAGTCCCAGGGTGGCGGCGTGGCCATGAACACCGCCCGCTATGCTACCGAATTCGGTAAAGGCTCCGGCGTGGATTACCGCGGCGGCGTCTCCACCGGCACCCCTGCCCACATCGAAGATGTGCTGCAGTTTGCTGGCCCGCACTTCCCGCCGTTCGACGTGGGCGCAGGCATGACCAGCTACATCCTCTACGTACTGGCCGGGTTCCGGGATGCCCGCCCCGACATGAAGGTGAACCAGGTGCTCAACAAGGAGGGCCTGAAGTGGGTCAAGCAGTCCGAGACCCTCTGCTACGGTTCCCTCCACAAAGCACTCGACGACCAGAAGGTGTCCCTGAGCAGCCTCTTCGCCAAGCCGCTGCTCTCCATCCCCGGCATCCATAAGGCTCTGCAGGAGTACATGGGAACCCCGGCTTCCGGCTACGACCGTCCAATCTTCGTCGGCCAGGGCCTCAAGGACGTTGACGTCCCCGCACCCTTCGCCATCAGCCTCGTGACGGAAATGTACCTGCGTGGGGAACCGGTGGAATTCCACCTCTACCCCAAGTATGACCACAGCCAGACGGTAAACGGATCCCTCAAGGACTCCACCCCGTTCGTGGCACGCGTCATGCAGAGCTAATACTCCGCCCTCGTACGCCCTCGCCATTATTTGCCCACATAACCAACTGCCGCCCACGGATTTCAGTCCGGGGCGGCAGTTGTTTGCAGTCAGGATGGTGACGGCGCCTGCGCAACGCTAGTACGTGCGCGACTACTCCTCGTCATCGTCCTCGGGGAGGAACTTCAGCAGGCCCTCCACACTGGGGATAACAAACCAGGCGGAACCAGTGACCTTCATAAAGTTCATGATGGAGTCGTGCACACCGTCAACGCCAGCCATACGGTCCAGCATGTCCTCCAGCTTCCACTGCTCATTGGTGAAGCCCACAAACAGTGTGCCGTGGCGGCGCATATCGCCGTAGGCCACATTGCGGCGCCACACCTTCACCTCCACCTCATCGGTATCGATATTGGTGCGAGCGACATGGGCAGACAGCGGCTTCACATCATCATCAAACTCAATATTCTCGAGCTTGGTACGGCCAATAGCTTTTTCCTGCTCCTCAATGCTGGTTTCGTACCAGTTGAACTTGGTGTGCTCGTAGGGCTGGAAGAGAAGAATGGAGGCGCCAGCACCCGGCTTCCCCTCCGGGATAGCCACATGCTGGGGTGCCTCCAGCCGGCCCGGGTTCTCGGTACCATCCACGAACCCCGTCAGATCCTGGTTGCCGTGGTAGCCCCAGCCGCGATGCTCAGAGGTCAGCTCCGCATTCGAACCGAAGGCAATGATGGTCTGCTTAGCCCAGTCCCAGCAAGCATCCATACCGGCAGCGCTAATCCAGATCCAAAAGTCGTGCTGCTCAGCGGGCATGGCGGTAACGCCTTCGCCCTTGGTCTCCGTGTAGTCATGAACATCAGACGGTACATCCGCAGCGTCCGCAACCTCCGCCCACAGGCTCGGGCGTACACCCACCACCACGTTCACCATGTCGGTAGTAGCGGGATTACCCGCCTGGGCGAGAATCTGCAATGCCTCCTGGACATCGGCCCCGGCAGTCAAATCGAAAGTGAGAAAGAGGTGTTCTGTTGCCCCGAAGGCAAACACTCCAGACTGTGTATTCATGCCTTTCATTCTACTCAGCAGCGCAGGCGCCTTCCCTGCAAATTGAGGCGAAGGACGTAGGGTAGAGGAGTGAATCGAAACGCCCTCCCCGCCTGCAATGGTCCGCTGCGCACTGCCCTCGCCCCCAAGGCCTACCGCCTGGGGCTCAGCACCCTGCAGTCCATCGCCCACGAACCCGGTTCAATTGCCGACCGGGTGGCGGAGAGCCGCAATTTCCTCACCTCCCCCACCTGCCTACAGCTGGCACTTGCGACTGCCGCCGCCGGAGCCGCCGGACAGACCCTCCAGGACCTCCTGGAAGTCCTCGGAATGACGGAAAAGTCACAGCTACGGGAGATCGCCGACACCCTTGCGGTAGGCTCCCGCCTGGTCTCCACCGCCTGCCGCGCAGTCGCCCGCCGTGACCTCACCTTTGAGCGTGGATTCGCCGCCACCATGGCTACCCTGGGTGGCACCATGCATCGGCTGGACTTCACCAACACTGCAAAAGCCCAGGAAAAATTGGATAACTGGGTCTACCGCAACACCAAGGGGCTCATCCCCCGCTCTGGCATCACCGTCACCCCCACCATCGATATGGTGCTACAGTCGGCGCTCGCACTCGTTGCCCCTTGGGCGGAGCCGTTCCGCGTCGAGGATACGGAAGATGACGAGTTCTTCCTCATGAGTGGGGAACGCCAGCCCTGCCGCATGATGTATACCTCCCGAAACCTCCCCTACGGCGAATACGAAGGGTGGCGTGCCACCACCCTCCCCTACGACGGCGGCCTCACCTGCGATATTATCGTTCCCCCCGACGGCACCAGCCCCCTCGATGCCACCCCCGGGCTTCTCCTGGGGTTGCTCCAGGAGATGCTGGAATCTTCCCGCCTGCCACTCGAAGTAAAACTGCCCAAGGTGAGCACCAGTTCCTCCGAGAGTCTCCGCACTGCCCTCACCCGAATGGGCTTGGGAAGCCTCTTTGACAATGCCGACTTCAGCGCCATGTCCCCGGAGGTTAGCGGGATCAGCGACTGTGTCCAGCAGGTGCTGCTGGAAGTGGACGAGCGAGAAACCAAAGCTGCCGCCACCGTGGAGATGGTGATGCTGGCCTGTGCACATGGTGGTGCTCGCACGCCACGCCCGCCGCTGGTCTGCGACCACCCATTCCTCTTAGTCGTCCGCGACGAGACAACGGATGTGCCGGTCTACATGGGGGCTATCCACCACCCATCACAACCCTCATCTGCTAGCTGAACAGCCTGCACACTGCTGGCAGCCGCGCACCACCTGCCAGCCTACGTGCTGCCGGCATACCCGGCTCCTGGCCAGGGGCTGGCACCAGACGCACAACCGCCAAGATACAGAAAGTCCCCGCTGCGTTCCGGCGGGGACTGTTATCTGCTCGCGTTTTGCGTACCTGCGATGCGACGAGTTGTGTGTGATGAGCCGCTTAGGAGAATCGAACTCCTGACCTATTCATTACGAGTGAATCGCTCTACCGACTGAGCTAAAGCGGCCTGCACTCACCAAAGAGTGCACGTTAACTTTAGCGGAGAACCCCAGGTAAAGAAAAACCCGACCCCAACAGAAGCTAGCCCAGGCTAACGCAGGCTAGCCGCCAACGCCATGCTAATGCGCGCCACCATACCGCCCACCGCCACTTCCGGCTTCACATTCTGGCCGATCTCCACCCGCGCAGCCATCACCGCATCAATACACCGCAGCAGCGCCTCCGGGGAAAACTTCCGCCCCATCGACGCCGTCACCCGCCGCGCATCCACATGCACCGGCTGCACCCGCGCCCCCGTCGCCTGCACCAACGCATCCCGGTAGAAGGTAGCCAAATCCGTCAGCGACAAATCCACCGAATCCCGCACCATACGGGTTTCACGCCGCTTCTGTGCATCCGCCAACTCCTTCAACGCCCCCGCCGAACCGCGCAGCGCCCCCGCCGCCCCCTTCCCGGTACCACCCGCACCCAAGGCCGTCCGCAGCTCCTCCGTCTCCCCCTCCGACAACACTTTATTGGCGGCAGCAGCTGCTGCCCGCGCATCCTGCACCATCTGCACAGCCAGGTCGTAGCCACGCCCCGGCTGGGCGGTGGCCTGCCCCAACTCCAGCACCCGACGCCGCCGATCGCGCGCATCCTCCGAATTCAGCAACGCCCGTGCCCGCCCAATATGAGCACCCGACACCGCCGCCGACCAGCGAGCCTGCTCCCCACTCGCCCCATCCCGCTCTAACAACTGCGCCACCGCCTCAGTGCTGGGCATACGCACATAAATGTGGCGCGTCCGAGAACGCAGCGTCAGCATAATGTCCTGCGGATCGTCCGAGGGTGCACAGAGAATAAACACCGTATGTGACGGCGGTTCCTCCACCGCTTTCAGCAGGGCGTTACCGGCCTGCTCCGTCAACCGATCCGCATCCTCAATAATGACAACCTGCCATTGGCCAGTCGCAGGGAAAGTACTGGCGCGGGCCACAATGCCGCGAATCTCCTTGACGGAAATCGTCAACCCCTCCGGCCGCACCACCGTCACATCGGGATGACGGTCCTCCATGACCGCCCGGCACACCTCGCACTCCCCACACCCTGGGCCTTGTGCAGACTCACATTGCAACGCTGCAGCAAAACAGCGGGCGGCGATTGAGCGCCCCGATCCCGGTGGGCCAGTGAAGAGCCAGGCGTGCGTCATCTTCGCGCGGGCAACCTCGTCACCATCCCCAGAAGAACCACTTTCTGCAGGTGAAGATGTGTTTTCGACAGTATCGGCCACCATCTGACGGGCTGCTGCGGCGGCTGCCTGCAACTGCGCCACCACATCCTCTTGGCCGGCTAGACGATCGAAAACACTCACGGGTCTAGCCTAGCTGGTTTACTCACGCTGCTGTGAGCTCTCGGAGAAAATGCGCGTAACAGCATTGTTGCTGGTTATGATAAGTCCACTAGCGGAAACTAGCGCTCCCCACCAGTTCCGCTAGTGGAAGGAACGATGATGCAGCCCAGCGACCCGACCTTTAACTCTCCCACTACCCTCACTGTGGCAGAAGCCGAGGGGTATCTGCAGCGTGCCCGTGACACCCAACCACTCTTCTCCAGTGGCGTCGCGCTTCTGTGCAGTGCGGCCATCCCGCAATTCCTCGGAGTCTCACTGGTGCAGGGGCTCGGGGCGAGCGTCCGCATCTCGACGGTGGTAGGCAGCATCCTCACCACCCTCATGATTATTGCGGGTGTAACACTCCTCATGGTGGGCACCCAGCGGCTCTACCGTTTCGACACACTGGCCACCACCCACCGGTTCACCACGGAGGCAGTGTGCGCGGTGGTAGAAGACTGGCGTCGCACCTACCGGCAACGCAAAACTCTGGCGTTGGGGATGAGTTTGGCGCTCTTCGCCCTGTCCCCCATCCCACTCCTCGTCGTTCACCGGACGGTGTCGCCCCATGATGTGGTGTGGGCGCAGCCGCTCCTCATTGCTCTCTTGCTGCTGATAGTAGCGGGCGCGGCCGCACTCCTGGTGTGGAGCCTGTCCACCTACTTCCCCGAGCGAGTGCTCTTGCAGGAGCGGGAATTTGATCCTCGCCTGCAGCGGGAACGGCGCTCCCTCCACATCGGTACCGGCGTCTACTGGACCCTGGCTGTTATTATCGCCATCATCCTTATCGCCACGCGAGTGATGGAATCGTCGCAGGCGATGGGGATCTATGTGTTGGCAGCAATGACACTGTTCCTGGTGATCCGGACAAGTGTCCTCACCTGGATGGTGCGCCGACTACAGCAGGAAGAGGCTACTCCTGCGCAGTAGCCGTCTCCTGTGCAGCCGCTGCTTTCGCGGTGGTTTTCTTGGCCGCGGTGGTCTTTTTGGCGGTGGTTTTCTTTGCCGTCGTTTTCTTCGCTGCGGTCTTGCGGACTGGCTTCTTACCTCCGCCAGCCGCCAACCGCGCACGCCGGTCGGAAAGCAGCTCGCTGGCGCGCTCCGCCGTCATCGTCTCGACACTGTCGGCCTTCCGAAGTGAGGCATTCACTTCGCCATCGGTCACATAGGGACCGAAGCGGCCGGTCTTTACCTCAATCGGTTTACCGGTGGCGGGGTCTTCACCCAGTGTCCGCAGCGGTCCCGCTGCGGCTTTCTGGCCGCGCCGCAACTTCGGTGCCGCCAACAGCTTCTGGGCGTCTTCAAGGGTGACCGTGAAAAGGTCCTCCTCCTTCTCCAGGCTGCGAGATTCCTTACCCTTCTTTACATATGGGCCATAACGGCCATTGAGGGCAACGATCTCCTCGCCATCGGCATCCGTCCCCAGCAGGCGCGGCAAACTCAACAGCTGCACTGCCTGCTCCAAGGTGACGGTCTTCAGATCCATCGATTTAAAAAGCGATGCCGTCTTCGGCTTCCCCGGGTCCTCCTCCGGCAGTACTTCCTGCACGTAGGGACCATAGCGACCGTCCTTGGCGACAATCTCACGGCCTGTCTCCGGGTGGCGGCCCAGCTCGCGCCCATCGGTGGGCACCGCAAACAGTTCCTCCGCCTTTTCGCGGGTCAGCTCATCTGGGGTGACGGCATCGGGGATGTTGGCTCGCTCCACCGTCGGGGCGGCGGTGTCAGAGTCAATGGTCCGTTCCAGGTAGGGTCCGTACCGTCCCACCCGCACGTACACGGGAACTCCATTGGCATCATCAAAAAGGTGCAGCGAGTTGATTTCTCGCGCATCCAGGGATTCCAAATTCTGCTCAATGAGCCCTTTCAAGCCGCCCTTGCCAGGCACTGACTTCTGTAGAGAGGCTTCCCCGTCACCGAAGTAGAAGGCGCTCAGCCAGCGGCTGCGGTTTTCCCGCCCCTCCGCGATGGCATCCAGTTCGTCTTCCATATCGGAGGTGTAGTTGTAGTCCACCAGGCGGTCAAAGCCGCGCTCCATCAGGCCCACCACCGCGAAGGCTACCCAGCTGGGAACAAGGGCGGAGCCACGCTTCACCACATAGCCACGGTCATTAATGGTGCGGATAATGCTGGCGTAGGTGGAAGGGCGGCCAATGCCCAACTCTTCCATCGCCTTCACTAGGCTCGCTTCGGTGAAGCGAGCGGGCGGGTTAGTAGTGTGGCCTTCCGGCGTGGCCGAGTTCACCGTTGCGGTGTCCCCCTCGGCAAGCCGCGGCAGATGGGTGTCCTTCCCGGAGGAAGACTCGCCGTCCTGCTCATCCCCGTAGCCAGCGCCGTACACCTTGAGGAAACCGGGGAACGTAATGGTGCGTCCCGAGGCGGTCAAGGCCACCGGAGTCACCGGGTGGGTGGGGGCGTCCCCTTCCAAACGCACCGTCATGGTAGTGCCCTTCACATCGGCCATCTGAGATGCCAATGTGCGCTGCCAAATAAGCTGGTAGAGCTTAAATTCTTCCGCATCCAAAACGCCGCGCAGGGAGTCTGGCGAGGCGAAGTGGTCGCCGGCGGGGCGGATAGCCTCGTGGGCTTCCTGCGCGTTCTTCACCTTGCGGTTGTACTGGCGGGGGCTGGGGTAAAGATACTTCTCCCCAAAGAACTCCTGCACCTGTTGGCGGGCCGCATTCAAGCCGGCCACAGACAACGTGGTGGAGTCGGTACGCATGTAGGTGATGTATCCGTTTTCGTAGAGGCGCTGCGCGATACGCATGGTGCGGTCGGAGGAGAAATGCAGCTTATTGGCAGCATCCTGCTGCAGCGTCGACGTCATGAACGGTGGGTAGGGGCGGCGAGTGTAGGGCTTTTCTTCCACACTGGTAACGGCCAGACGCTGGCCAGCCGCGGAGCCGTCACCGCCCGCAGCACCCCCTTGCAGGGCTTCTGCCAGACTATGTGCTCCGGCCTCATCCAACACCATGACATTCTGGGTAGACTTCCCGGACTTCAGCTCGCCCTTGTCAGTAAAATCGCGGCCCTGGGCGATACGCTGCCCTTTCACCTCCACCAGCTTGGCGGGGAAGAGAGTGGGGGCAGTATTGTCGCTAGCACGGTCGGCGACGGACAGCTGGGCGGTGAGATCCCAGTATCCGGCGGAGATGAAGGCCATGCGCTCGCGTTCCCGCTCCACCACCATGCGGGTGGCGACGGACTGGACACGTCCGGCGGAGAGGCGCGGCATTACCTTGCGCCACAGGACAGGGGACACTTCGTAGCCGTAGAGGCGGTCCACGATGCGGCGCGCTTCCTGCGCTTCCACAAGGTCAAAGTCGAGGTCGCGGGTGTTGTCGATCGCTTCGTTGATGGCCTCCGGGGTGATCTCATGGAACACCATGCGTTTGACCGGCACCTTGGGTTTGAGGACTTCCAGTAGGTGCCAGGCGATGGCCTCGCCTTCCCGGTCGGGGTCGGTGGCAAGGATGAGTTCGTCGGCGTCCTTCAGCAGGTCCTTCAATTCCCGAACTTTGGCCTTACGGTCGGGATTAATGACGTAGAGGGGAGTGAAGTCGTCGTCAACATTGACGCCGGTGCGGGCCCACTTTTCTTTCTTGAACTTGGCGGGAACATCGGCGGCGCCGGAAGGGAGGTCGCGGATATGACCGATGGATGCGGTCACAACATAGCCTTTACCCAGATAATTCTGGATCTTCTTGGCCTTCGTTGCCGATTCGACAATCACCAGATGGTGCTTGCCTGCTGCTTGTGCTGCCACTAAATCGCGACCTTTCCTCAAGATGAGTGGGGCGGGAGATCCACCTACCCCTATGTTTCGCTAGCATAGGCGAAAAAATGGGGGTCTGAAACTACACCTCATATATACGCACAAAAAATTGCAACAGGATTGGCACCCGGCCGGCTCAGCATCGGCCAAGTGGGAGCCACTAGGCGTCCCAAGAACCATCCTCGGGCGGCTCGCCCAGAATGGTCATGATGTTCCCCAGACGACGTTGGCCGGTGACCCGTAAGGCCGGCCCACCTGCTCGGGGGCCGACATAGGAGGCCGCTGCACCCAACTGCGCCAGCGCTGCTGCAGCTCGCTCGCGGAGGAGTTCATGGCTGGCAATATGGGGGTCCAACCCGAACCGCATCCCGTTCTCTTCCAGCGTTCCCGCCACTGTCGCCCAAAT
Organism: Mycobacteriales bacterium; assembly: GCA_018376445.1. Taxonomy (GTDB): domain Bacteria; phylum Actinomycetota; class Actinomycetes; order Mycobacteriales; family Mycobacteriaceae; genus Lawsonella. The sequence continues at coordinate 65,582 of JAHABL010000001.1, read as the reverse complement.
CTGCAGTGCCCGGTCGGAAAGTGTCCAGCGGGCCGGCACAGTCTTCACGGCACCTTTCGTCCACGCCTGGGCGACGGGCAACAGTACTGGACCCTCCATGCGGACCAGCCAGCTACGCTCAGCTGGGGTGTCCACCGTCACCGCACAGTCCACAAATTGGGCGAGGTCGCGCAGTTGGCGGGCCCTCCATTCACTGTGCAGCAGCACGGACAGACGGGCAGATTGCGGGGTGGGTTTGCGGCGCTTCCCCCGGGTGGTGTCGGCGTCCCCAAAGAGCAGCTGGCATTGTCCCTGAGCAACAAGCACCGCCCCCAGATCAGAGGCGGTAACGGGGACAAGTCCCGTATCGAAGAAAGTCAGCTGGTCCACGGAGTATAGGATACCTGCCCCTAAGGTAGGGTGTGTACCATGCGTATACTCCGGAAGATTCCGTTGCTGGTATGGATCCTTGTCGCTATCCTCCTGGGCATCCTGGTGGGGTGGGCAAGCCAGCGTGCTGGTACCGATGTACCTGTTCGCGTTTTTGCGACCTTCGGCATGGTCTTCAGCCAACTGCTGGGCTTCGCCATCCCCCTCATTATCCTTGGCTTTATTGTCCCTGGTATTGGCTCTATTGGGCGCGGGGCCGGCAAACTGTTGGGCAAGGCGGTAGCCCTGGCCTACACGTCGACTATTCTTGCCGGCACGATGGCGCTGCTGGTGACGTTGGCGCTCTACCCGCACATGCTCAAGGGGGCGACGGTGACGGCTATTTCGGACCCGTCCGCATCCCTGGTGAAGGCCTATGGGGTGACGGTTGACGCTAATGGTGTGGAATCGTTGCCATTTACGTTGCCGCCGCTTATGCCCGTCACCACCGCCCTTATCTTCGCCTTCCTGCTGGGCCTTGGCATGGCGGGTCTTTCCTCCACCCGCATGTATGACCTGGCCGAGGACTTCCGTTCCATCGTCGAAAAGTTCCTCAGCTACATCATCATCCCGCTGCTGCCGATCTACATCCTTTCGGTGTTCGCGAACATGACCTATGCGGGGCAGGTTCAGCACATTCTCAAGGTGTTCGGCAAGGTCTTCCTCATGGTTATCATCCTGCACTGGGTGTTCCTGACGCTGGTGTACTGTTTGGCGGGCGCAACCAGCCGGAAAAACCCCTTTTCGATACTCGGCCACATGATGCCCGCCTACGTCACTGCCTTGGGCACACAGTCTTCGGCGGCGACTATTCCGGTGACGCTGCGCTCTGCGAAGGAAGCTGAGGTGAACCCGCGCATCGCAGACTTTGCGATCCCCCTCAACGCCAACATCCACTTGGCTGGTTCCATGATCACCATCACGTGCTGTTCTTCTGCGGTAGTCACCATGACTCACGGGCGCACTCCCAGCTTTAGTTCCATGATTCCGCTCATCCTGGTGTTGGGCGTGATGATGGTGGCCGCACCTGGTGTTCCGGGTGGTGCGGTGATGACGGCGGTGGGCGCGCTGCAGTCTATCCTCGGCTTCAACCCCACCATGATTGCCCTCATGATTGCGCTTTATCTGGCACAGGACTCGTTCGGAACGGCGACCAACGTGACTGGTGACGGCGCGCTTGCCACGATTCTGGAGCGGATGAGCCGCAAGCAGTTGGCGCAGCCAAACGTTGCGGAAGAAATGGCGAATGCGCAGACCGCCGCCGATGCAGCCGCATTGGCGGAGTCTGACGTGGCAGCAGCGGGCGTTGATTCTGCACCGGCGACGTCTGGCCGGAAGAAGGTGCGGACAAGCAGGAACCTGCGGAAGAGCAAAAAGGTGCGGCAGGTAGCTCCGTCCGATTCGCCTCAGGAGTCAATGCAATAACCCTTCATACCCCTAGGGGTAATCGCTATACTTGAGGAGCGAGGTTGTGGCCCGCCTGGTGCGAGCCACTTCTCTGGCTGCCGACCATCCCACAGAAATGAGACGACAATGTCCCTCACCGTCAATACCTTCCAAGAGCTCAAAGCACGTCTCGATGACGGCACCACCCCACCCCTCATCCTCGACGTTCGCGAACCCGAAGAATGGACTGAAAGCCACCTCCTCGCCGCTACCAATATCCCCATGGGAGACATTCCGCGCCGCGTCAACGACATCCCCGCCGGCGAAGTGTGGGTCCACTGCCGCCTCGGCGGACGCGCCGGCAAAGTCTGCGACTATCTCAACGAAGCCCGCAGCGACCTCGACATCCACTGGCTGAACGAGCCCTACACCAACGCCGGGCTCAATAACATCCCCGTCAGCTAAAATCCCACCGTTCTCCCAACCGAAGCTGACAACAGCCACACGCCTCCCCCATGTCACACGGTTTCTTTACTATGGACCCATGACGACTGCACCACCGCCCCAAACCTATGGGCGCAGCCTGCTCACCCACCTCCTCCGCACCACCGATCCCGCCCGCAGCCCTATCACCCACGTACGGGATCTCTCCGGCCGCGACCCCCAGTATGCCCCCTGGCCCCGCTGGATCCTCCCCGCCGCCCACCACTGGCTCACCGACCAGGGAATCGGCGAGCTCTACACCCACCAGGCCGCCACCGCGAACCTCGCCTGGGAGGGAACCCACGTCGTCGTCGCCACCGGCATCGCCTCCGGCAAAACCCTCGGCTACCAACTCCCCGTCCTCACCATGCTGGCCGAAGACCCCACCGCCTCCGCCCTCTACCTCTCCCCCACCAAGGCCCTGGGTGCAGACCAGCTGCGCTCCTTCACTGAACTTCTCAACGGGGCCACCAGCAAGGCAGAAGACGCCACCCAACGCCGCCTCCTCCAGGCTGCCTACCCCGCCCAATATGACGGGGACACACCCACCGAGGATCGCAGCTGGATTCGCGACCGCAGCCGCTTCATCCTTACCAACCCTGACATGCTGCACCTGTCCATACTCGGCAAACACGGCAGCTGGCTGCGCCTCCTCCGCACCCTTAAATACCTCATCATCGATGAATGCCACGCCTACCGGGGCGCCTTCGGCAGTAATGTCGCCATCGAAATGCGGCGCCTCCTCCGGCTCGCCCGCCACTACGGCTCCACCCCCACCGTCATCCTCGCCTCCGCCACTACCTCCCACCCCGCCGAGGCCGCCAGCAAACTCATCGGCATGCCCGTCACCGCCATCACCGAGGATGGCTCACCGCAAGGCGAGCGCACCTTCGCCCTGTGGGAACCCCCCGTCATCCCTGGTCTGGAGGGAGAAAACGGGGCGCAAGTCCGGCGGGCCGCCACCAAGGAAGCCGCGAGCATCATGGCCGACCTGGTGACGGAAGGCGCCCGTACCCTCGCCTTCGTTCGCAGCCGGCGAGGCGCAGAGAATACGGCGCTGGACACCCAGCACGCCCTTATCAGCCAGGGAGAACGCGGGGAACTGCCACTCGACCGAGCGACGGCGTTGGCGGAACAGATTGGCGCCTACCGGGCAGGCTACCTGGCAGAGGATCGACGTCGGCTGGAACGCGAACTCAACGATGGCACATTGCTGGGCGCCGCCACCACCAACGCCCTCGAGCTGGGCGTGGACATCGCGGGGTTGGATGCGGTGGTAATCGCTGGGTTCCCCGGCACGGTGGCCAGCTTTTGGCAGCAATCTGGCCGGGCGGGGCGGCGCAACCAGGGGTCGCTAGTGGTGCTTATCGCCCGCTCGGATCCGCTCGATAGTTACCTCATCCACCACCCGGAGACCCTGTTGGATAAGCCGGTAGAGGCAACCATCACCAACCCGGCGAACCCCAATCTGCTGGTTCCACAACTCTGGTGTGCGACAGCCGAAATACCCTTGAGTGACGGCGAAGTAGCCGCCTGGTCTGCACGTGATGGGGTGGATGTGGATGCCCTGCTATACGAGATGCAAGACCACGGGATGGTGAGACACCGCACCATCCCCAGCGTGCGACAGGCTGGCGTCGCAGGGGCTCACAAGGAACCAGCCGGTACCAACGGGACAGGTCGCAGCAGTGGGGCTAGCGGCGCCTGGTATCCGGCTGGCCGCTACGATTCCTCCTGGCAGCAGGTATCGCTACGCGGTGGTGCCGCCGACGAATTCTCCATTGTGTGCATAGACGATGGGCAACTATTGGGCACCGCCGATGCACCCCGCGCCTTCGCCCAACTGCACCCCGGCGCTATCTACCTCCATCAGGGGGACAGCTATCTAGTCACCGACTTGGACCTGGAGAACGGCTTCGCCTGTGTGACCGCCGCCGTCCCCCCGTGGACAACCTACTCACAGGCCGACACCGAGGTCCATGTGGAGCGCGTTCTTGAAGAGCGCCGCTTCGGTTCGGGTGCGACCGCCGTCACTGTGGGGATTGCCGATGTGACGGTGGTACGCCAGGTGAAAGAATACGAGCGTAAGGCCACCACCGGAGAGATTATTGATGTGGTGGAGTTGGAGATGCCGCCCACCGAGCTTGACACCCAGGCCGTGTACTACCATGTCAACCCGCATTTCTTTGCCCACTTTGGGATTGACGATGTGGATGTGCCGGGTGCCCTCCATGCTGCTGAGCATGCCGCCATTGGGATGCTCCCCTTGTTGGCGGGATGCGACCGGGCGGACATCGGCGGTCTGTCCACGCCGCTGCACGACGATACTGGTGAGTCAACAGTATTTGTCTACGACGGCTACCAAGGCGGGGCCGGTTATGCACTCCGTGGATACCGGGAATTCACCACCTGGCTGGGCACTACCCGAGACGCTATCGAGGCTTGTGACTGCGAGGATGGATGCCCCAGTTGTATTCAGTCTCCGAAGTGCGGAAACGGCAATAGGCCACTGTCTAAAGCCGGAGCAGTGCGGCTGCTCGACGCACTTGGCCGAGTGGTCACGGCAGATGACGGCTATCTCCTGGCGTCTCGCTCCCATGGTCTGCCTCCGTTCTAGGAAGCTGTTTCTACGATCCTGCTGTTGAAGTGCCGCCGGGGGGCAGCGGCCCGGCGCAGGCTCGCCCCACAATAGTGAAGCGGCCGAAAGCGCGGCGGAGGATCACCCGGACCGCAGGCATCTGGGTATCTGGATGTGTGAACACTCCACACTGCTCCACAGTTGCCGTCTGCGCCCCACCCGCACGAGCAAGATAAGTGGCTGCGGCCTGGCAGGCAGCCGGTTCCCCCTCTCGCACCTGGGCAGCTGCCGCAAGTGCCGCCCCATCCGCCCACCCGGCAGTCTCATGGCGCGCCTGAACTGCGGAAATTCCCACCAGTAGCAGGCACACCAGCGTGATGATGGCTGCACATGCGCAGGCAGCCCAGACTGTAGCTACCCCACACTCATCCGCGAGCAGCTGTGCTTGTGAGCGCGGAAAACGGGTAGCAGGGCGGTGCTGCAGTGGAGTGGCAGTCGTCATCATTCCGTCACCTGCTCTAACGGCATTGTGGCTTCAGCGTGCAGAGTGAGCGGCAGCATCCCCGCCGGCGCTTCCACCGTCACCTGTGCGGATCCAGCCCGCGTGGCTACGCGCACCTGCGCTTCCGCGGGAATATGTAACGCGGCCGCACTGGGCGGTGTCTGGCCACGAGAAACGCTGCGGGCCACCGTTTGGGCGGCATCCGATAGCCGCAATTGGGTGAGGCCCGCCCCTATGCCGGCGAGGCTAACCACAACCACCACCATTATGGCCACCAGGGCGAGGGCCGCTTCCACCGTCACCATTCCCGCATCAGATGGCCATCTGCGTAAGGAGTGCGAAGCAACCGAAGGTGCTTGAGTGGTGCGGGTCGACAGAATGCGGAAGGGAACCATGCCGCTAGTGTGCCCTTCGCTCTGTGCGGGTGATGCCGGTACCGCAGAGAAAACCCCGGTTACCCACTTTTGGCGGCATTGTGGATAAACGGGGTTTTCCTGTAGAGCGCTGGGAGCACTCGTCTCATGGGGTGCCGGGGGAGCAGTTGTTTTGTGTGGCGCTGTGGCCTGCGGTGCTGTGGTGGTCACCGCCTATCCTCATCGGATGGTGAGCGCCTGCTGGATGATGTCCAGCAGTGCCTGCTGCACACCGTCAGACTTCACCACCGCGATGAGGACCGCACCAAAAGCGGCCGCGCCGATAGTTCCGATGGCGTATTCCACCGTGCTCATACCGGCATCATCCATCCAGAGCGCCCCGGCCTGCCGGTTGAGAAGATCTGCGCGGGTGAGGAGGCGTTGCATAAGGGGTGAGCGTTCGGCGAGGGTGGGACGGGTACGTGTGGGCCAGCTGGAACCTGGGTGGGTGACCGCCACAGATTCGGCACCATCGTGGTGGGAATAGGGGCTACGTGCAGGGTGAGACATTGAATACTCCTTAGAGTTAGTGAATGAACGAGGGGTGGGTGCCGTACCGGTGGGTGCGGTTAGACGATGTGGAAAAACGCACCCCCTAGTTCCAGGACGGTGGGCAGTACGCCCAACAGCATGAAGGCGGGGAGGAAACAGACCCCCAGCGGACGGGCGAGCAGTACTCCCATCTCCTGGGCCGCTTCTTCGCAGGTGGCCAGGGCCTGGCGTTGCCTATCTCGGGCGAGTGCTTCGAGCTGGTCGGCAATGGGTGCGCCCTGCCGGGCTGAGAGCTGTAGGAGGTTGGCACAGCAGGCGGGGGTTGGCGGCAGTTGCGCTCGTGCGTCGTCTACATGCATTCCGGCCCGCAGGAGGGCCGCGAGTAGGGGGAGCTGGGAGACGGATGTGTCGAGGGGCGACGGCAGCCCGTCAACCATGTCGCGGATCCACCATAGTCCTGCGGTTTGCAGGCCTACTCCGGCGAGCAAGGCGAGGCTGCCGCCGCCGTGGGCGAAGAATCGCAGGGGGTGGACGCCCAGCACTATGCCCAGCAGAATCCCGAATATAGGGAGCGCCACCATGATGAGGACGGTGGCGCGTACCCCTGCTAGGGCGTTGCGGCGTTGGGAATCGGCATGAAGTGAAGTACGTAGGGTCTCTTCCGCCGCGGCGAGTGTTCCGTCCAGTGGAGTGCCCTGCCGGATGAGCAGGCAGAGGAGGAGGTGCGGCACGCATTCTGGCGGAATGGTGCGGAGTGTCTCGTGCGCGGTGGTGGTGCCACCGGCGGCGAGCGCAGTACGTGCCTCATGGAGGGTGGTGAGCTGTTCTTCCCAGCGGGTGCGTTGGAGGGTTTGATCGACTGTCCAGCTGTGGGCTTTCCACCCACAGATTCCCCAGATGAGGCAGGCGAGCGGGATGGCGAGTTTACCCATAGTTGGTCTCTTCTTCCCGGCGCCATAGTTGGCTGACGTAGCGGTGTCCGGTGTAGGCGTCGCGGGCAAGGTGCACGATGACGTCGAGGGTGGAGGTGATGCTGACATGGGCGGCTGCTTCGGGCATTCCCGCATTGAGGGCGAGGGCGAGTAGTCGAGATGGCACCTCGGCAGCGCTATTTGCGTGGAGAGAGGCGAGGCTGCCGTGGTGGCCGGTGTTGAGAGCGGTAAGGAGATCAACGACTTCGTCACCGCGTACTTCTCCGACGATGATGCGGTCTGGCCGCATGCGGAGTGCTTGGCGAACCAGAGTGGACATGGGGATTCCGCCGATTCCTTCAGTGTTGTTCTGCCGGGTGACGAGTTGTACGAGTTGGGGGTGTGGGAGGTTGAGTTCGGCTGTGTCTTCGACGCAAATGATGCGTTCGTGCGTGGGTAGGGCGGAGACGAGAGCCCCGAGCAGGGTGGTTTTGCCGACGCCGGTGGCGCCGGAGATGAGAATGGTGCGGTGGTTGTGGAGGTCGCGGAGTAGGCTGGTGCACTGTTCTTCGGTCATCATGCCATTGCTGACGAGTTCTGCGAGGCTGTGTGTGGTGCTGCGGAGGATGCGGAGGGACAACGTGGTGCCGTTGTGTGCGAGTGGGGAGAGGATGGCGTGGATTCGCACGAGGGTGTCGTCGTCGAGGGGGAGGATTGCGTCTGCCCAGGGGTGGGCGTCGTCGAGGCGGCCGCTGGAGGCACGGATGAGGTGGACGGCGAGTGCGCGGCAGTCATCTTCGCAGAGTTCTAGCTGATGGTAGCGGTGCATTCCCGAGTGGTTAGCACAGTCGACCCAGACGGCTCCGTGTGGCCCAACAATGAGGTCGGTGAGGGTGGGAGCGATGGAGGGGTCGGTGAGGAGGCCGGTGAGGGGCCCCCAGAGGTCGGCGCGCGGCATTGGTCCTCCTTCCGAGTGCGGCTGCGTGTGGCTGCTACGAGTCTGCTGAATGTTTCACAACGTGGATGACGGGTCCGTTGCTGCGCTCATGATGACACGGAGAGCTCACTCTAATGGGGGCCTCTCACCTCTGACGGGTGGTTTGTGTGGATAACCGGGGCGTTGTGGATAACAAGCCAACTGCCTTATATGGGTGCGTTTGGGGTCCACTCATTCTCAGTTGACGTCAAAGACAGGTACTGGGTTGCGGAGATGGAACTCTGTCATCATTTTTTGAGCGTTTTTATTGTGTTGTGGATCACAGAGTGTGGCAACTTCGACCTTTTCGTTATCGTTTAGCAATTCGTTTTTCGAGCTAGTTCCAGCCCAAACATGTCTGATTTTTTCTTCATTTACCCAGTTTGGCCTGTGTGTTTACCCTTTAGACGCTTTCCAATTAGCTTGCGGGAAAACGTCCATTGTTTTTTTGTCTTGTTTCCATCCGGCCGGTTTGTAGTACCCCCCAATAGCTGCTTTTCCGGGGTCGGCGCATGATGAAAGTACGGAAAACGAGGACGGCAAAGGCCGAATCGGAAAAAGAAGGTTCGACCCCCTGTCACGGTTTCCTGCACGGTAATCGGATACCCACGTGTCGCCTGTCTCGACGGGCACCTACGAGCGGGAGGTTGCCGGTCCCATGGAGCTGGAGAGTTTTGTGGGAGTGCCGGCTGAATCTCAATAACGACTCCACTATGGCACGATCTGATCATTCGATTACCGTGCGGAGGCGGCGGACGAAGTGTTCGCCGCTGTTCCACATTTTGAACCTCAGTTCAGTCCATGACTGACATCTACAGTGAAAGAGACCCGCCTCGGAGCGCTCGGGGCGGGTTTTTTGATGCCTCCGTCACTCTTCACACCGTCTACACTCCACTCCGACCGGCACGCCACCTTCCGTCGCGGCCCCACTGTTAGGCGTTGTGAAAAATCGCTACCTGGATGGCGTAACCCCACGTCATCTCAGTGAAATTTTTTCCGGCAACGCACCCTCATCATTACAGATCACATTAATAACACTGGTAACATCATTCACATGAGTCACCGGTCAAGCCGTACCAAAATGCTGATCGTCGCAGGAGCAACCGCCGTGAGCCTTGCCATCGCCGGTCCTGCCACCGCACTTCTCGCAGGTTCAGACGTCGCCAGCCACCAACACCCCGGTTCCCTGGCCATCAACTGGGCCCGCGTTAAAGCCGCCGGCCACCACTTCGCCATCGTCAAAGCCACCGAAGGCATCAGCTACGTCAACCCGCACTACCGGGAAGACTCCGACTCCATGCGGGAGGCCGGACTTATTCGCGGCACTTACCATTACGCTCTGCCACAATACTCAGCTGTTCTCCAAGCCCAGCATTACGCGGCAGTCCTCGCCACTAACACCACCGACCTCGATCTCCCACCCGTCCTGGACCTCGAAGAAACCGGCGGGCTCGGCCCCGTCGCCCTACAAGCATGGGTACGTACTTTCCTCGCTACCCTTGACACGCTCACAGGGCGACAAACCATCATCTACGTCTCCCCCGGCTTCTGGCGCTACCAAATGGCCAACACCACAGAGTTTTCCGAACGTCCCCTCTGGATCGCCGACTACAACGGTGGCAACAGTCCCACCCTCCCCCTCCCCGGCGGCTGGACCAACTGGACCTTCTGGCAATACACCGGCAGCGGCTGGGTTGACGGCGTCGCCACCCCCATTGACCTCAACACCTTCAACGGCACAGAGGCACAACTCCTGGCCCTCACCAACCACGGAAAACTCAAGAAACCGAAACTCGGCATAGGTGACAGATCCACCAATCTGCCTCCTCTCCCCACTATCAAACAGGACGACATCCCAGATATTCGCAAGCTCATCCCACCCGAAGTACAACAACAGATCCAACACGACATAGAAAAACGGCTGCAAGAAGCTTTCCCACAGGGAATTCCCACACTGGGCTAACGGGGTAAAATACGGGCCAAAACAGCCCCCATGTACACAACATTGTTTCCGAGACTCTAGGTGTAGCCCAACATTTCGTGGCACCATAGAAGCTACGGGCATTTCCCATTCTTAATTTTGGAGGAACAGTGAGCATCAAGGACCGCTTCGGAGGAGACTCGGCTGCAGATTCGGCCGCCTCCGCTCAGATCTCTGGCATCGCAATGTACGACGCCATCCCGCAACCCAAGGATGCCAGCATCGGCCAGCTTGCCAAGACCGCCGCGGAACAGGTCTCTACCCTCGTTCGCTCAGAAATCGAGCTTGCCAAGGCTGAAATCGGCCTCCAGGTGAAGCGTGGCGCCATGGGCAGTATCTTCTTCATCATCGCCGCTGTCTTCGCCCTTATGTCGTTCTTCCCCTTCATCATGATGTGGGCCAAACTCTTCTCCCTCTGGCTCGGCACCGTGACCTGGGATTGGTGCGGTTACCTCATCGTCTTCCTGCTGCTGCTGGTCTTCGCCGGTATCTTCGTCGGCATCGGCATCTGGAAGATGAAGCAGATCGAGAAACCTGAAAAGACCATCGAGTCTGTTGAAAAGCTGAAGGAAGTCGTCCCCAGCAGCACCAAGGCTGCCCCCAGCGGATACACCTACCTGCAGTAATAGCACTCAACCACCACACCGCGGCAGAAACCGCACAGGTGGGCTATTCTCAATGGCATGACCGATAGCCGCCACGCGACCCCCACTACACCGCCCGAGCCGGACAGTGTATGCGTCCCGGGTCCGTGGCGGCATCGCCTTATTTCCACCAACGGCATCCACCTGCATGTCGCCGACGTCCTCCCCGACAACTGGGAACACAACCACCCCCCAAGTGAACTCCCACCCCTCGTCCTCCTCCTCCACGGCTACGGCGAACACTGGTGGACCTGGCACCACCAACTCCAGCCCATCGCCGCAGCCGGTTTCCACGCCGTGGCTGTCGACCTTCGCGGCTACGGAAACTCCGACAAACCCCCACGCGGCTACGACCTCGTGACCGCCGCCAACGACATGGCCGGCCTGGTTCGCGCCACAGGACACCGCACCGTCATTGTCGTCGGACACGGGCTCGGCGGCGCCGTCGGCTGGACCATGGCCCGCATGTTCCGCAAAGGAGTCACCAAACTCATCGTGGTAGGGTCCCCGCACCCCCTCGTCCAGCGCGTTGACCTCCTCAAAAAGGTCTTCACCAGTAACCGCGCCGTCGGCCCCTTCTTCAGCGCCCAAGTTCCCCGCTTCACCGAATGGCGGATACAGCAACCTGGCTGGATCGAGGACTACCTGGGGCATCGGGCCAACGACGGCTGGACAAAAACCACCGATGGGAAAGAAGCCGTGCAGGTATTCGGTGATGCCCTCCGCATCACCAACGTGGGCTACTGCGCTAACGAATATCTACGTTGGCTGGGCCGCTCCCGCTTCCGCGCCGATGGTTTCCGCTACAGCCAAAAGATGAAGCGCCGCCTTACCCTCCCCGTCATCGCATTCCGCGGAGAACACGACCCCGTCGTTTCCCTCGACGCCCTCAAAGACAGCACCCGCTTCACCGAAAGCTTGCAAGTGGTGACGGTGCCGCACTGCGGTTTCTTCCCCCAGCTTGAGGCGCCTCAGCTTTTCTCCAGCCTGCTCGTGCACTACCTGGGAGAACCCCGCCTAGCCGCGGTTCCGCCGCGCTAGCCCTGCTTCACCGTCGTCTGAGTGACCTCTGTTTCCAACGGCACGCACCGACCCGTGGAAACCTTCTCACGAGTCGTCATGGCCTTCCGCAGCACCGGCTCCACTTCTCGGTAGCTCAGTGCGTAGGCGGTATTGTTCTTATCTGTCGCTACCCCGAACACAATGCCCAGGTACTGGCCTTTGAGGTTCAACAAGGGGCCCCCGGAGTTACCGCTCATCAAACCGCCCAGCAGCGCATACGCCTGCCGCTCCACAATGGTCGTGCCATAGATGCCCGGTCCTTGCAGGATGAAGTGTTCCAGGAGACGGGCCGGTGCCACCCGGTAAGGGCCATTATTGGGGAAGCCGGGAACCACCACAGCCTGACCGGCCTCAACGGTATCCTCGTCAGCGGGTAAAAGGGCCGGGAGTACGAGACGGTTGGACGAGATGTCCGGCACCCACAGCACCGCTACATCTCGCATAGCGTTGAAAACAATGGGGCGCGCCCGGAACACACCCTTCACCGTGTGTACGCGAATAATCCGTGCGCCTGCCACCACATGGGCATTCGTCACCACCAGGCCGGGAGAGTAGATGAAACCGGTGCCTTCCAGCCTGCGATGACAGTCAGTCGCCTCGCCTACAATCTTCACCACGCTGCGTCGGGCCTTCACAATGGCGGGGGTTTCCACAATGTTTTCGTCTGGGATACCAGAGCCGGCGAACCGGGAGGACCGGTCGGTCATCTGCTGGAGGGATGCGGTGCGCGCCGAATCGTCCAGCATCTCGGGAATTTTCTGCGCCGCGTTGGGGGCGAAGGTGTCGATGACGGTCATCACCCGGGATTCGCGCATCACCTTGCCCAGATGTGTGTTGGGCTGGACCGAAAGGGGCGAGAAGAACACCCAGATGAGGACGGCGGCTAGGAAAATCTTGAACACTGAGCCAGCCATGCGCGAAATGCGGGATTTTTGCAGCCCCAGCCGATCCCGAATGTAGAGGCCCACAATCTCTGCTCCCACTGAACAGAGAGACACCAGCACGAAGCCATAGGTGATGCCCACGATGAAGCGCAGCTGCCCATTGGTGGCGGCGGAAAGGATATAGGGGAGGGTGAAGTACTCGATGATGATGCCGATGACGGCGCCGAAAAATCCGTACAGGCTGGGGGTGAATCCGGTCACCCAACCGTAGGCACCGAAAACAATGAAGGCAAGCAGAGCCAAGATGTCGAATGTCAGTGCAGACACCTCTGCCTCCTTCGTGCGTGCGCCAGGGCTAGGTCCCGCTGGATGGTGGCTGAGCAGCCTACTCCTGCCCCGTCCACGCAGCAGCCCACACTGCTCTCTCCGCTGTTATCTCTCAAAATCCTACCGGAGAAACCAGCAAGGTCACGTTTGGACACTTGCCAAGATAGCTGCTCGCCCGGTGCCCACTTCTGCGCCTGCTCCTGGCAACTGTGGCCTGCTCCTGGCTACTGTGTGTGTTCTTCAATTCCCGCCAGGCGCAGCAACTCCATACGGTTTTCACCCTTCACCAGATCTGCTGCCGTGCCGGGGTCGGTGGGGCCAAGCCCAAAACTCGGGCAGTCTGCAGCCAGGAAACAGGCACCGCAGGCGGGCCGCCGCGAATGGCAGACCCGTCGCCCGTGGAAAATGATGCGATGCGACAGCACCGTCCACTCTGGCCGCGGAATAATCTCCCCCACTTCCTTCTCCACCTGGACCGGGTCCTCGCTCTCGGTCCATTTCCAGCGCCGTGCAAGCCGTCCGAAGTGGGTATCAATGGTCAGGCCGGGGATGTCGAAAGCGTTGCCTAGCACCACATTGGCGGTCTTCCGTCCAACACCGGGCAGCACCACCAGATCCTCCAAACGGGGTGGTACTTCACCGTCCCAATGCTCCACTAGCTGGAGAGAAAGAGCGTGAATATTAGCCGCCTTAGCCCGGAAAAAGCCAGTGGGACGAATGATCTCCTCAATCTCGACGAGGGACGCTCCCGCCATAGCGTGCGCATCGGGAAAACGCCGAAATAGTTCGGGAGTAACCTGGTTCACCCGTACGTCCGTGCACTGGGCGGACAGCACCGTTGCCACCACCAGCTGAAAGGGACTGTGGAAGGTGAGTTCGCAGTAAGCCTCCGGATAAGCGACGGCCAGCGTACGGGCCATACGGCGGGCACGGGTGACAAGTCCACGCCGGGACTCTGCTCCGGTTGCGGCCGGGTGGCGGGGGCCTCGCGGACGCGACTCAGCCGGGGAAGGGGTGAGGGATTGTGGGGCAGCCATAACCACAGGATACTTTTTCCGCCCGGATGGTGTTTACTTAGAGCATGGGATTGTATGCACTAACTCTCGTTTTGATGCCGTTTGTGGTAGGTGCCTTCGCGCTCATTATGGACCGTGTGGAGCGCGCCATCGTCAGCCCTCCGGAGCCTGGAGTTGTGACCACTCCCGCCGTCACCATTATCCCCGCCTCCCCGCAGGGGTCTCCAGCAACTGCGGAGACAGCCATCATCGCGGTGGAAGATGGTGCCCCGTTAGCGACGACTGAGCCGGAGAATCCCCCGGAGGACGACGAACCGACGACAGCGGAGTAGCTCACCCGCCCGTCTAGCCTAAGATTTTCCGCATATATGCTTGTCGAAGCGTAGTTGCCGGGCTGCAGAGACACCCCCTCAGTACCGCCCGATATTCAGGAAAAAACTATGAGATGCGCTACACTTTTCGTATTAGTTCCACTCGAGATGAGGTGACACGTGGACGAGGATATTCTCGCGCGCGCCGGCATTTTCCAGGGCATGGATGCAGCTTCCGTTTCTGCACTGTTGAAGGACCTGGTGCCCGAATCTTTCAGCAAGGGCGACACCATCATTCGCGAAGGTGAACCGGGCGACAAGCTCTACATCATCGTGGACGGCAAGCTGAAGCTGTCCCGCACTGCGCCCGACGGCCGTGAAAACCTCCTCGCCATCCTGGGCCCCTCCGACATGTTCGGTGAACTCTCCATCTTCGACCCGGGCCCGCGTACCTCCTCCGGTATCTGCGTCACCGACGTTCGCACCTACACCATGGACAGGCAGGCGCTGCGCCGCTGGCTCGATGCCCGCCCCCAGATTGCCGAGCAGCTGCTCCGCGTGCTCGCCCGCCGCCTGCGCCGTACCAACAACAGCCTGGCCGACCTCATCTTCACCGATGTGCCAGGCCGCGTCGCCAAGGCGTTGCTGCAGCTGGCCCAGCGCTTTGGTAGCCAGGAAGGCAACACCGTCCGCGTCAACCATGACCTCACTCAGGAGGAGATCGCCCAGCTGGTGGGTGCTTCCCGGGAGACCGTGAACAAAGCCCTGGCAGAGTTCGCCCACCGCGGATGGATCCGCCTGGAAGGCAAAGCCGTAGTGATCTGCGAAAGCGAGCACCTGGCCCGCCGCGCCCGCTAACCGCTCCGCCGACGGCACCACCTGAGAGCTTACGAGGCGCCCCTTCCATCACCGGAAGGGGCGCCTCGTTGTCTCTTTGTGGCCCACGAGATAGCTGAGCCACGGCCTAGCGCAGCATTGTGTTAGTCCTTAACCTCAACGATGAGTTCTACTTCCACTGCCGCATCGAGGGGCAATTCGGCGACACCCACTGCGGAGCGTGCATGCTGACCTGCCTGGCCAAAGATTGCCCCCAGCATCTCGGAAGCACCGTTGATAACGCCGGCTTGGCCAGTGAAGCCTTCCGCTGAGTTGACAAACCCAACTACTTTCACGATGGACTTGATGTTGTTCAGCCCACACACGGAGGCAGCTGCCGCAATGGCATTTAGCACTGCCACCCGGGCTTCTGCGTATGCTTGGTCGGCGGTAACCTTGTCGCCCACTTTGCCGGTGACGCCCAGTTTGCCATCCACGAAGGCCAGCTGGCCAGACGTGTAGACGAAGTTACCGGCACGCTTGGCAGGTACGTAGGCGGCAACAGGGGGCGCTACCGGGGGAAGATCGATATGGAGCTCATTAAGGCGTTGTTCCCAGTTCATTTAGTCCTCCAGTAGACGCTTCATGTAGGCGATGTGCTGTTCCCCCGTAGGACCGGGCAGCACGGTGACGAGATCCCAACCGTCAGCACCCCATTGATCGAGGATTTGCTTGGTGACGTGGGTAAGCAAAGGCACAGTGGCGTATTCGAATCGCATGACACAAGTCTAGCGACTGTTCCACAAAAGATGGGGAGTCTGCTAGCACCGTTAGTCGGGTTCGGCGCGGCCACCGAAATTGCGAAGCGTCTCGATAGCTTCCAGGGTCTCGATCTCGGAGTCATCGTCATCCTCCGAGGCAGCGTCCAGCCGGTTGGCAATATCGGTGAGGACTCGAGTGAACTGCTGAATCTGGGACGACTTGTGACGCTTGAAGCGGCGCTCCGTATTGACGTTGAGGGTCTTGAGAGCTTCCAGTGCACCTTCCGGATCCCCTTCCCCCTCCGCAATGATGGTGTTGCGGCTGAGTGGGTCGAGAAGATCGCGCCAGGAGGGTACATCTGGGAAGTGACGGAGGATGGAACGGCGTTCGCGTTCCGTCATACCGCCCCAAACACCAAATTCCACGCGAGAATCGAGGGCATCGGCACGACACTGGATGAGGACAGGGCAATCACGGCAACGCAGGGCGGCGGCGCGTTGGGCGGCACCTTTAACGAAAAGGGAATCACCACCATCTTCGCGGCAGAGGGCGTATGCGACCCATTCCGAGCGCTCCCAAGAGTAGATTCCTTGGCGCTTGGTGGAGACTGACGGGGGGTTTTCTGCCGGGCTATGCATCTGAGCGGCAGAGGTCGAAGAGGCAGACGAGGGTTGCTGATCGGCGTCGATATACTGTCGACGGGAATCGATCGTCGTCATCGGCCGCTCCTCCATGTCGAGATCAGGTCACCAGAAGTCCCCTCTGGGAGATATGAGGCGATAACACTGATCGTACGTTCCCATACAGGAGATGCAATACTCTCATGGCAATTTTTAAGGATAATCTATGTCTCATTCATTCCAATGAGACTGCCTTGTTACAAACCGATTCAAAAGCAGGTACCCTTGGTGCATGTCTCCTAAGCGCCCCTCCCTATATGCCCTAGCCAGCGGTATCGCCGCAGGTGCAGTGTCCAGTGCGGTGACCGCTGCGTACTCAGCCACGTTGGGCCGGACGCGCTTTATGGTCAAGCAGGAAACTCTGCCCCTGTTGCCAGCTGGCTCCGACCCCATCCGTATCCTCCACCTCAGCGATTTCCATATGACCCCCGAGGATAAGGAACTTCAACATTTCCTGAGTTTACTAGGGGATATCCACCCAGATCTCGTCATCGACACTGGCGACAACTTGGCCCATCCCAAAGCAGTACCCTACGTCGTCCAGTCATTGGGAACTCTACTCGACGTGCCGGGATTTTTCGTCTTCGGCTCCAACGACTACTTTGCCCCCGACTTCAAGAACCCGTTGAGCTACCTGCGGGGAGAATCCACCCTCCACGAACGGCCCTCGCTCCCCTGGCAGGGCATGCGAGCCGCTTTCCAAGAGCGTGGCTGGAAAGACGCCACACACCAACGTCATGCCATCAACATTCGCGGAGTGAACATTATGGTGGCGGGTGTAGATGACCCCCACATCGACCGTGACCGCTACGACACTATTGCGGGCGAGCCCCTCCCCGGTACAGACGTGGCCATCGGCCTCACTCATGCCCCGGAGCCGCGGGTATTGCTCCGTTTTTCCGAAGACGGTTATGACCTTGCCCTGGCCGGACACACCCACGGCGGGCAGGTGTGTCTTCCGAATGGACAATCCATCGTCACCAATTGTGGGATCGACCGGAAACGTGCTCATGGACTACACCGCTTCGCACACCTCTGGCTTAATGTCTCGGCAGGCCTGGGAACCTCCCCGTATGCCCCCTTCCGCCTGTTCTGTCCGCCGGAGGTCACACTGCTGGAGTTGACCACACACCCGTAGCCGCCACGATTTTCGTTATTTGCTGTTTGGTGTACTAAAGTTAGTGAAGCATCAACCGGGGTATGGCGCAGCTTGGTAGCGCGCTTCGTTCGGGACGAAGAGGCCGTGGGTTCAAATCCCGCTACCCCGACCAGGCAAGGACCGCTCTCCACAAGGAGGGCGGTCCTTCTTTGTTGACCCGTTGTCCAAAAAGTATTTTCCAGGCATTCATTTCTATGCCATCATGTGTACATACACTTGTCACAGGTCCACCGAAGTTGAATGAAGAGGACGACTTATGACGCTGCACCACCGACTCCTGCGCACAACCGCCCTGAGCCTTGGCGTCATCTCCGCACTCGGTCTCACGCTCCTCTCCCCCACTACTCCCGCCGCCGCTAACCACCTCAACCGAGTTCTGCGCAGCCAGCCAATGCCCATCGGCCAAGCCCGCCCCGTCACCGGCGGCCCCCTCCCACAACGCGACCAACCCCAGGTAACTCAGGCCCCCTCCTGGCTCCCCGAAGGCCGCTCCCGTACCGCCGATGCCCTCCGCACCAACTACCAAGCACCCGTCATCCCCGTCCCCACCCTCCCCCTCGTCCCCGACCCAGTCCCGCTTCGCAACGGCCGCACCGGTCTCGTTAATGTTCCGCCCTACTTGTACGCGGGCACCTTCAAAGTGGGCGTTTTCCCCCTCCTAGGTGTCTCCTGCCTCCCCTGCCGGAAAGCTGACGTTTGGGGTGGTGACGTCGCCGTCAGCTGGGATGACGGGAAAGGCGGCAGCTTTGTCATCTTCGGGGACACCATCGGCCTGAACTATTACGGTCACCGCCGAATGCGCTCCAACACCCTCGCCTTCACCCGCGACCTCTCCTACGCCGACGGCCTACAACTGGAACGCTGGGAAATAGGAAAGGACGGCAACGCCCGCGAAGCCATCCAATCCGCACACGTCAACGGCTTCGAACGCTCCAAAATCCCCACCGGCGCCTTCAGCTACAAAGGCGTGCAATACGTGGGTTGGCAATCCGTCTCCCGGCTCGTCGGTGACAGCCGCAGATGGCTTACCTCCCGCTCTGGCATCTCCGCCTCCTACGATCACGGCAAAACCTGGCAGACCATCCTCGTCCGCCCGCAAGGCACATACGCCAAATTCCAGCAGGTCAGCTTTGCGAAGCGTGACAACTACCTCTACGAGTTCGGCAGCCGGCAAGGCCGCGAAGTTGGTGGCTTGGCCGTCGCCCGCGTCCCCCTCAGCAAAGTGGGCGACCTCTCCGCCCGCGAATACTGGACCGGCCTACGCTGGACCAAGAACGCACCCCAGCGCGCTTTCAACGTGATGGCCCTCATCCATGGTGAGCTGAGCGTGCAGTGGGATCCACTGTTCCGCCGCTTCAACATGCTACGTATGCAAGACGGTGGCGTCATTCTCTCCACCAGTCTGGACGGTGTGTTGTGGAGCCCAGGCCGCGAAATCTACAGCACGGGCTCCTCCATGTACTCTGCTTACGCTCCGCAGCTACTCCCCAACCGGCATGGCTCCAGCCTGTTCTTCCTCCTCTCTATCTGGGAGGACTACAACGTGGTAACCATGTACACGCCGCTCGGCTTCTAGCCGGCGCAGCACTCCGGCACAACAGCCAACACCGATACGGAACATAGCGCCGGCGCAACACTCCGGCGCAACACTCCGAGACAGTAGCTAGCGCCGCTGGTCACGCGGCTGCTCCGACTGCTCATCCAGATGAATGATCTGGGTGGGAAGATCCTCCGTGCCGTCCTCCGGCATCGTCGTCGCCACCTCAAGATCCGCCAACGACCCCGTGTCCATCGGCGCAAACGGAGTAGCCGGAGACACCCGGGTAAACACGCCTGTCTCCACTGCGGAGCTATCCTGCACCACGGATGCCGGTGCCGTCACTGTCGCGGGAACCTTCCGCCCCACCTTCACCGGGTGGATATCCGTCGGAATACCGGCATCCGGACGACGCCGCAGCACCGTCAAGATGACAAAGATCGCAATCGTCGTCAGCGCCAACAAAGCACCATTCGCCAACCAAGCCATAGCGGGATCGCCACCGTTACCAATCGCCGCCAACGCGGAGGTGATATACGACACCGGCATGAGAGAGTCGAAGAATCGACTCATCCGCGACGGCCACTCCGTCAACCACACGAAGCCCGACACCGACGCCTGAACAAACACCAAGAAGATATTGAGAAGCAGACCCCACTTGCGGCCCAACAACAGCACCACGGCGCCCGAACCCAACAGCAACGCCGCCGAGCCCACCGCCAACGTCGACACCATAAAGGTACCGACCATCGCATTTAGGCCCGTCATAGTCGTGAGGATCGCCGTCGCGGAAATGACCGTCATGAGTAGCCACACCGCCGCAATTTCCTTCCGGCCCAACCGCAGTCGCGACCACCAGGCCACCGCTGCCGCCAACGCCAGCAACGCTGACACCAAGTAGGCCTGGCCCAACGGCAGGCTCGGCTTCTCGCCCTGCGACTGCAGCGCCAACTGCTCCTCCGCCATCTGCGCAACCTTCTGGTCGTTCGACAGCTTCATCAGCTCCAACATAGCCGTATGGGCCTTCTTCGTGTTGCGCTCATTGGTCGTCGCCACCCCCTGCAGCTTGGACACACCGGACACCAATTCGCCCATCCCGTTATCCAACTGCACCAGACCCGACGCCAACTGCTTCGACCCAGACTGTGCCTTCATCACGCCGCTGTAGTACGCCCCACCCGGATTCAACTGGCGAGAAATCTCATTAGCCCCACTCTGCAGACGATGCAGATCCTTAATAGCCTGGTCCGTCTGCCGCGAGTCGTGCAGTGTCTTCGACAGCTCCTGTAAAGCAGTACGGGTACGCACCGTATCGGGATCATTACCCACCAACGTAGGGATGGTGGCATCCACCACGGCAGCCGCGGCCGCCTGGTAACGACGCAACGCAATCACCCCATTGACGGCCTCCGACACACCCCCAGCCACCTGCTTGGCGCCCGAACCGAGCTGGCGGGTACCATCCGCCACCTGATCCATACCATTCGACAACTCAGCCGAACCAGCACGAGCCTGGGCAGAACCGTCCTTCAGCTTGCCGGCGCCGTCATCCAGCTGGTCCACGCCACTCTTCAACAGTCCCGCAGAAGTATTCGCCGCCGACATCGCATCGTTGGCACGCGACAGATGAGACTGCGCCTTCTCCCCCGCCAGCAACTCCTGGCGGGCTTCCTCATTGGCGGACTGTCCCGACGCGGCACCCACCTGCCACGAATCCGACAGGTGGATACCTAACCCGGCCACAATCGCCGCGATAATCAGCGACGGCACCAGCATGGCAAAGAGCCGGCCAAAGACCGACAGACCCCGCAGGGCGGCCGATGAACCTTCGGCAGAACTCTCTGCAGATTTACTACCGAAAGCCTTTTTTGTCGTTCCAGCTGCGGAACTCTTTTTCAGGGAGGGGCGTCGACTCATGTCTCTAGCCTAAGCAATCGACCCCGAGTTATCACCTTTAGAGTGCACCGTAAAGCCTGTATTCTTGTAGGAAAGTTAGGAAAAACGTCAACTTCATTGAGGAGGCCAAGTCGGTGCTTGTGCTGTACAGTTTGGCCGTCCTAGTGCTGACCATTGCAGCAACCCCACTACTGACTCGCTTCCTGGGCCGCAATGCCGGCTGGGTTATCGCCCTCATCGATCTCTCCCTCGCCTGCGGAATCTACGCTCCCCTGGGTCCACGCCTGCTGCGCGGCGACACTATCACTGCCTCCATCCCCTGGATCGCCTACTGGAATATTCACGTAGGCCTTCGCCTCGACGCGCTGAGCTGGTTCTTCGCCATGCTCGCCCTTGTCATTGGGGCCGTCGTCATGGCCTACTCCACCCGCTACTTCGACAGCCACGACCAGCACGGCATGCCCCTCCACCACACCAGCTTCTTCCTCCTCATGGTCGTCTTCACGTTCTCCATGATGCTGCTGGTCACCGCCGATGACCTCATCCTCCTCTTCATCGGCTGGGAACTCACCAGCCTCATGTCCTTCATGCTCATCGGACGTTCCGGACACGCCGGCGAAGCAGGCTCCCTCCGCACCCTCTTCCTCACCTTCATCGGTGGACTCTTCTTCCTCACCGCCACCGTCGTCATCATCGCCGTCACCCACACTACTAACCTCACCGAGGCACTCTCCTCCAGCGTGTGGGTAACGAACCCCGGCATCACCACCACCGTAGCGGTACTGATCGCCATTGGCGCCTTCACCAAAGCCGCCCAATTCCCCTTCCACCTCTGGCTCCCCGAAGCCATGGCGGCAGAATCTCCCGTCTCCGCCTACTTGCACGCCGCCGCTGTCGTAAAAGCCGGCATCTACGTGCTGCTGCGCTTCTCGGCCGTCTTCCGACTCAATCTCACCTGGCAGATCCTGCTGGTCGTCGTCGGCATGTTCACCGCCGTCATGGGAGCCCTCTTCGCCCTGCAAAAGACGGACCTCAAGAAGCTGCTCGCCTACTCCACCGTCTCCCAGCTCGGGTGGATCGTCACCACGATCGGCATCGGCACCCACGCCGCCCTCACCGCCGCGGTCCTCCACACCCTCGCCCACGCCCTCTTCAAGTCCGGGCTCTTCATGTCCATCGGTGCCCTCCAGCACGCCACCGGCACCCGCGACATTCGCCGCCTTCCCCCCATGTGGAAGTACACTCCCGGCCTCATGGTGGTGACGGTGATCGGCGCCATCGGCATGGCCGGAATCCCCCCCACCCTGGGTTTCGTCTCCAAAGAATCCATGCTGACAAACTTCCTCAGCGCCTGGGGTAGCAACGCCGGCTCTATCGTCCTCACCACCGTCGCTGTTATCGGTGCTGCCCTCACCGTGGCCTACAGCTTCCGCATCATCCTCGGCGGCTTCTTCGACGGTGAACGCACCGTGGTGGAGGATAAAACCGACGCAGACCTTGACCGCGACAGCTACGAACTCGTCCTCCACAAAGTGCCCTGGGTCCTCACCGTCTTCGCGGCACTCCCCGCCGTCGCCGGTCTCCCCCTCTACTTTGCGGTGACGGCCCTCGGGCACCCGCTGTCTCAGATTGCCGTCAGCGCCATCAACACCCACACCGCCAGCTACCGCGCTGCCGTCATCCACAACGGTCCCCAGCTGCACGCCACCCACCTGCACCTTATCGCCGTCAACGAAGTGCTACTGCTGTCGCTGCTGGCCATCGTCATCGGCCTGCTCCTGGCATGGCAGCGCAAGCGCGTGGATGCCCTCCTCGACCGTGAACTACTCCCCCGCGACGGCGCCACCAACCTGGCCACCGTGTGGGAGAGCATGCGTTGGGCCGGTAACCTGGCCGGCACCGTCACCCGCTCCGACAGCCCCACCCGCCACGTGGGTGCCTTCGTTATCGTGCTCGGCGCCCTCGCCGGCACAGTGGCAGTGGGTTCTTTCTCCGGACAACTCGACTTCCCGGACCGCGTCCCCGGCATCGACCGCCCCATCGACCTCGTGGTGCTCCTTATCGTGCTGGTGGCAGCCATCGCCGCCATCACCACTCACTCCCGGCTGGCCGCAGTGGTGCTCCTCGGTGCAGTTGGAGTCGCCATCACCCTGCAGATTTTCGCCCTCGGCGCCCCAGACGTGGGTCTCACCCAACTACTGGTCGAAATCATCACCACCGTCATGTACATGCTGGTCCTCCGGCGCCTCCCCCGCACCTTCCAGAAAGCCTCGCGGCGGCGGCGAGTCTCCGCCGGCATCATCGCCGTCTTTTCGGGACTCGCCGCTTTCGGTGCCGTTTGGGTATTCACGGGGCGCCGAGACCGCTGCGCCCTCAGCCAGTACTTTCTTGACCACGGGCCTACCATCACTACCGGCAATAACGTCACCAACACCATCATCAACGAGTTCCGTGCCTTCGATACGTTTGGCGAAATGGCGGTGCTCGGGGTGACAGGTTTGGCTATTGCCGCCGTGCTGCTCTCCGTTCACCCCGCATACCGCCGCACTGGTAGCGCCAGCTTCCACCTCATCCGCCAAGAACTCCGGGAACGGGTGGGGAAAAACGGCCGTATCGTGCTACCCACCTCCTACGCGTACCGCGACAGCATCACCAACTCCTACCCCATCCGCGTATTCGTGTTGATGCTCTCTCCGCTCCTACTTATCACCGCCCTCGTCGTGTTCTGGCGCGGCCATCAAGAGCCGGGTGGCGGCTTCATCGCCGGCCTGATCCTGGCAGTCACGCTGGTACTGGCCTGGCTATCCACCCCGGTAGACCGCCCCCTCACCCGGCGCCGAACCCCCGCCATACTGGTCGCCAGCGGCGTCACCACCGCCACCATCACAGGGCTTATCGGCTATTTCACCACCCACGACCACAGCCTGGATGGGAGCGTGTCACCACACTCCTTCCTCTCCCCCCAACACTGGGATATTCCGGTGCTGGGCGCGGTGCCCTCCGCCACGTTCTTCGACTTTGGCGTCACCCTCTGCGTACTCGGCATGGTCTTGACAGCCCTCAACCTGCTCGGGTCGGGCCAATCCCCGCTGGGTGTCCCCAGCGTGGAAGTGTGGCCACCCTACGACCCGCTGCACATGGATGCGAAGGAGGAAGGTCCCCTCACCGAGGCAGCCAGCCAGGTGAACTCCTACCGTGACCCCATCCGGCAGAAGGAGATCCCCCACTATCGGGAGGCTCTGCGCGCTCTCTCCGCGGCAGAAGAGAAAGCTGTAGAAGAACGCCATGCCCCTCGCTCTCATTCCCGCTCGCAGACTGGAGGTGACGAGAAATGATCCTCGCCCTAACCATTGGCGTCCTCATCGCCGCAGGTGTGTACCTCATTCTGCAGCGCGATATGATGCGCATTGTCCTCGGCTTCGGCCTCATCAGCCACGGCATCAACCTCACCGTACTGGCTTCTGGCGTCCTTGACCGCCGTGAAGCGCCCCTCCTGCAGGAAACTAGTGTCGCCGCAGCCGCCGACCCTCTTCCCCAGGCTTTCGTCCTCACCGCCATCGTCATCTCCATGGCTGTCACCGTGTTCATGCTGGTCCTCGCCATCATCGGGACCACCGACGATGTGAAGGTCACCCCCGACTCGGGAACGGAGAGTGACGAAGTATGACCCTCGCCCCCCTCCTCCCACTATGGGTGACTGTCCCGCTGGTCACCGCTGTCCTCATGGTGTTTGCCCAACCACTGGCCCTGCGGCGCGTCATCTACCTGGCAGTCCCCAGCCTTTCTGTAATTGGCGCATTTATCCTGCTCTACCAGCACCACAGCCATGCTGTCATCGCCGAACACGTAGGTGGCTTCGCCCGCGGCATCGGTATATCGTTCGCCTCCGACGCCTTCAGCGCCCTCATGCTGGCAGCCACCGGCATCATCATTATTGCCTCCGCCTGGTTCGCCATCTCCATCGGTGAAGATGAACGCAACCGTTTCTTCCCCACCCTCACCCTGGTATTGATGGCGGGTGTGAACGGTGCCCTCCTCACCGCCGACCTCTTCAACCTTTTCGTGTGGATTGAAGTCATGCTCATGCCCTCCTATGCGCTCCTCGCCATTACCGGTACGTGGCGGCGCATCGGGGTGGACCGCATGTTCGTGGTCGTGAACCTCCTCACCTCCTCCGTCTTCCTGCTCGGCGTCATCTACATCTACGGCGCCGTTGGTGAGGTCAACATTGCGGTACTGGCCGGCGCCGCCGCCAACGAACCCCAGGTGGGCATCGCCATCACCGTCTGCCTTATCGCCCTCTGCGTGAAGGCGGGTGTGGTGCCGGTGCACGGTTGGCTCCCTCGCGCCTACCCGGCCACCTCTGCTGCGGTGATGGGTCTGTTCTCTGGTTTGCACACCAAAGTTGCTATCTACGCCATCTACCGCATCGTCTCTACCATCTTCATCTTCGATACCCCGGGACAGTGGATCATTGTGGTGGTGCTATGCCTCACCATGTTGGTGGGTGGTTTTGGTTCGTTGGGTGAACAGCGTATCCGCGGCTCATTGGCGTTCCAGATGGTGTGCGGTGTGGGCTATATTCTCATTGCCCTCATGCTGGCCGCCAACACCAGCGATATTGAGGCGCGAGCAGTGGCCCTCGGTGCTGGCATCTTCTACCTCATCCACCACATGCTCACCATGGGGTCCCTTATCCTCACCTCCGGGGCAATCGAAGAAACCTACGGCTCAGGCCGTTTCGACCGCCTCGATGGCTTGCAGCGCCGCGAACCCCTCGCCGCTGGCATCATGGCGGGCGGCATGTTGAGCCTGGTGGGCTTCCCACCCTTCTCCGGTGTGCTCGCCAAAGTGGGTATTGCACAGTCTGCTGCAACCGCCGGCGGAGCACTGGGCTGGACCGTTATCGCCGTCATCATCATCTCCTCCCTCGGGGCCCTCCTCTCCATGATGTATGTGTGGAGGGGTGTCTTCTGGGGGCCGCAGATGGCCATGTATCGGCCTATCGGAGCGGAGAAGTTCCAGCCGGTGGAGGACGACCTCATCATCAATAAGAAGCAACTCCTGCCCGGCGCATTCCTTCTCCTACTAAGCCTGGCAGCTTTCTTCGGGGCGGGCTGGCTGGTGGACCAAACCACCCGCGCCGGCTTCTCCCTCCTGGACATTTCGGACTACCTGCGGGCGGTGCTAAACGTATGAGTGATAAGCCCCGGAACACCACGCCCCCTCGCGAACTCACCGACGACGAACTGTGTGAGCAGTGGGAGCAACAAGAACGCGCCGAGGACTTGGCCGACCGCAAGTCGGAGGAAACTCACCTGCGGGAAGAGAGAAGTTCCTCCTTCAGCTCTGCCGCAATGACGCTTGTGCGCGCCGTCTGGCACCTCATCAGACGGCCCCGCACAGCCGGCCGTCGCTTCGTGGACTTCTTTGCGTCGGCGGGGCGTTGGCTGGCCTATGGTGCGTGGCTGTTGGCGGAAGTCGCCATCAATGCTGATGGTATGGCTCTCGATATGTTCCGCCCGAATACCAAGATTTCGCCCGCTATCCTACGTGTTCCCCTGGAACGTATGAATAGCTTGGAGGTGACGGTGTTCGCCACCTCCATCACGTTGACTCCTGGCACGCTGGTGCTAGCTATCGACCGCGGCTCCGCCCGACTAACCATGACATTGGATGGTGTGGCAGTCTCCGGCGATGACGGGTTTTTGCTAGTGCATTCGGTGTACGCCGAAGATCTGGATGCAGTGCGGGATGAATTGGAAATCATGATGAATAAGGTGCTGCGGGCCAGCCGCGGCAAAGCCTATGAACCTCATCGGTTGGAGGTGACCGCCGCATGATGGTCCTTACGGTAATGATCGTGATCGCTTCCGCGATCATCATCGCTGGGATGCTGCTTGGCCTCTACCGCGGTATTAAGGGCCCGGATGGGGCGAGCCGCGTCGCCATCAACGATCTGCTCTTCTACGGCATGCTGTGCATTGTCGGTTTCATTGGTCTGCTCAATGGCTCCAAGGTCGTGTTCGACGTGCTGCTCATTGGTGGGCTTTTCGGGGCCGTCTCCACTATCGCTCTGTCGCGCGTCATTAACAGGGGGCACCGATGAACATTATCGTGCAGGTTCTGGTGGGCCTTATCGCTATCTTTGGAGCGCTCTTCTTCCTGGATACCGGTATCGCTATGATCCGCGCCAAGGACGCCGTCACCCGTGCGAATATGAACAGCCCCGCCATCTATGTGGGTTTCCCGCTGGTGGCGTTTGCATTGTTCATTGGAGATACGGCCATGAACGGCTTCTCCTGGGCGCACCTTATTGAGTTTCTCCTCATCACCTTTATTGTGCCGGTGGGCTCGGCGTTGGGGTCCATGTATTTGGGCCGCGCCATGATGCTTGCGCAAGTTCGCTTGGACCCTCGCACAGTGCGGGAAGACCTGCGCGATGTTTCCCTGGCGGCGCGGGATGAAGCGTCCGAGGCGCACAGTGGGGAGCCGGAGAAGCACTATCACCATCTGGAGAAATACTCCGAGTCTGAGGAGTACGAGGAATACAACGAAGAGTTCGACGAGGAGTCGGGCGTCGCAGTGGAGAATACTGCCGACGAGAAAAACAGTTAGCCCATGTTGGCACAGCAGCTGTCCGCCCGGTCTACACAGTTTGTGTAGACCGGGCGGACAGCTGCTGTTATGGAGGTGGGGTGCGGTTGATGGGACGCGATAATCGCACCCACAGCTA
This sequence comes from Mycobacteriales bacterium, assembly GCA_018376445.1. Classification (GTDB taxonomy): domain Bacteria; phylum Actinomycetota; class Actinomycetes; order Mycobacteriales; family Mycobacteriaceae; genus Lawsonella. The sequence continues at coordinate 37,622 of JAHABL010000001.1, read as the reverse complement.
GCTAGTCTGGCCTTCAGCGGTCGATCCGGCGAGCCAGCAAGCCAGCGAGCAGGTTGTTAGTGGTTGTCCTTATAGGACTTCTCGATGGCAGCGCCAACCTCTTCGTCGATGTTCTTCCAATACTCGAACACACGGGAGAGGACAGGTTCCTGCACCTCATCGAGGGTACCGACGACATTAGAGACGAGGCGCTCACGCTGGGCGTCATCCATGACGTCGCGGACCAGAGTATGCGGCTGGCTCCAGAAGTCGTCATCCTCGTGCTCGACCGGGTAGCCGCGGTAGGGTTCGGTGCCGTGGGGCTCCCAGCGGCCGAGGTCGGCCGGGGATTTCTCGGGCTGTGCGGTGGGGCCATTGCCACTGTTCGGCACGTAGGTGGGAACGGAAGGGTCGTTGAACTCCATGGCTGCCGGGCCCTGGTGGCTGTAGTTGTGCACCGCGACCACGGGACGGTTGGGGGGCAACTGTTCGAAGTTGGCGCCGAGGCGGTGGCGCTGGGTGTCCGGGTAGGAGAAGACACGGCCCAGCAGCATCTTATCGGGGCTGAGGCCGATGCCGCGCACCAGGTTGGAGGGGCTGAAGGCAGCTTGCTCGATCTGTACGTGGAAGTTCTTCGGGATCTGGTTGAGGGTGAGCTTGCCGACCGGGATCAGCGGGTAGTCCTTTTGGCTCCAGGTCTTGGTGAGGTCGAAGGGGTTGACCTTGTAGTTCTCAGCCTCAGCCTCCGGCATGATCTGCATCTTGAGGGTCCAAGACGGGTAGTCGCCATCCTGAATGTGCTGGTAGAGGTCGCGGCGGTGGAATTCGGGGTCAGTGCCAGCCAGCTTGTCTGCTTCTTCCTGAGGCAGGTAGCCAATGCCCTGGTCGGTCTTGAAGTGGTACTTCACCCAGAAACGCTCACCCTTGGCGTTGATCCACTGATAGGTGTGGGAGGAGAAACCATCCATTTCGCGGAAAGAGGAGGGCAGGCCGCGGTCGCCGAAAAGCCAGGTTACCTGGTGGGCGGATTCGGGCGACAGGGTCCAGAAGTCCCAGCGCATCTGGAAGGACTGCAGGTCGGTATCCGGGGTGCGCTTCTGGGAGTGGATGAAGTCGGGGAACTTGATGGCGTCACGGATGAAGAACACCGGGGTGTTGTTACCAACCATGTCGTAGTTGCCCTCTTGGGTGTAGAACTTGAGGGCGAAACCGCGGGGGTCACGCTGGGTGTCAGCGGCACCCTTTTCACCGGCGACGGTGGAGAAGCGAGCCAGGACGGGGGTCTTCTTTCCGGGTTGCAGGAAGTCTGCGGCGGTGTAGGCAGAGACGTCTTCGGTGACTTCGAAAACACCGAAGGCGCCGGAACCCTTGGCGTGGACGACACGCTCGGGGGTGCGTTCACGGTCGAAGTGAGCGAGCTTGTCGATGAGGCCGACATCGTGGAGGCCGATGTAGCCCTGCTTACCCTGTTGGAGAGAGTAGTCGTCGGAGGCGACGGGAGCACCAGCTGCGGTGGTGGTGGCGGAGTTGTGAGGGGCGGGGCGGAGGCCGCGCTCGATCGGGTTCTCGTTCGTCATGTTGAGGGTTTGCCTTCCTGGAATCGGATTGCGGTGTGAGAGACGGGGCGCGTATCCCACGAGGGAGCTGAAAAGCTCTGTACCTACAGTGTTCCTTATTAATTAATGAATGTCAATAGTTTTTCTAGATATATAGATTCTTTTGATGAGGGTGAATGGGTTCCTTCACAAATGCACTGCGGTTGTACCCCAAAAATGTCAAAAGAGCCGGAAACCTGCAGAACACTGCAGAGTTTCCGACTCTTCGTAAAACGCTACGAGCAGCGCGCGAAATTAGGCGCCGAGACGCTTCGCGACCAGCTCAGCAATCTGGATGGTGTTGAGGGCAGCACCCTTACGGAGGTTGTCACCGGACACGACCAGGTTAAGGCCACGGTTGCCTTCCACAGAGGGATCCTGACGGATACGACCCACCAGGGAAGGATCGATGCCAGCAGCAGCCAACGGAGTGGGGACGTCCACCAGCTCAACGCCGGGGGCGTCAGCCAGCACAGCCTTGGCCTCTTCGGGGGTGATGGCCTTGGAGAACTGAGCATTGATCACCATGGTGTGAGCGGTGAGCACCGGCACGCGCACGCAAGTACCAGAGACCTGCAGATCCGGGATGCGGAGGATGCGGCGGGACTCGTTGCGGAGCTTCTGCTCCTCGTCGGTCTCGTAGGAACCATCATCGACAATATTGCCAGCCAGCGGCACCACGTCGAAGGCGATGGGGGCGACGTAGGGACCCAGGTCCTCAGCCTTCATGGCGGAACCATCGTGGGTGAACTTCTCCATGTCGTCAACATTGTCACGCACCTGCTGGGCGAGAGTACGGACACCAGCCAAACCGGAGCCGGACACTGCCTGGTAGGAGGCGACGAACATGCGCTCCAGGCCAGCAACGTTGTGGAGGGCCTGCATGACGGGCATGCATGCCATGGTGGTGCAGTTCGGGTTGGCGATGATGCCCTTCTTGAGGTCATCGGCTTCATCCGGGTTGCACTCGGTCACGATCAGTGGCACGTCGAAGTCCTTACGCCATGCGGAAGAGTTGTCGACGACCACGGCGCCGGCCGCGGCGAAGCGGGGAGCCTGTGCCTTGGAAGTGGTGGCACCGGCGGAGAAGACGGCGATGTCGATGCCCTTGAGGTCCTCATCAGAAACGGCGTTGACGTCTTCCACGACGACATCTTCACCGCGGAACTGCAGCACCTGGCCGGCAGAACGCTCGGAGGCGAAGAAACGGACCTTGGTGCAGGGGAAGTTGCGCTCTTCGAGGATGGAGCGCATAACGCGGCCAACCTGGCCGGTGGCGCCGACGACGGCGACAGTGAGATCAGTCATTGTGAGTCCTTTGCGGAGTTATAGGGAAGCCACTCCCCGGTGGTCGTGATTCTCGCAACCGAGGAGTGGCTGAAAGAAGATTTTAGCGACCGGTACCGGCATAGACGGTGGCCTCTTCATCAGTGCCCAGGTTGAAGGCATCGTGGAGGGCGCGCACAGCAGTCTGAACATCCTCGGAGTCGATGAGGACGGAAATGCGGATCTCGGAGGTGGAGATGAGGTCAATGTTGACTCCCGCCTCGGCGAGAGCCTCACAGAAGGTGGCGGTGACGCCCGGGTGAGACTTCATACCGGCACCAACGAGGGACACCTTGCCTACGTGATCATCGAAGAGGACCTGATCGAAGCCGATCTCGTCCTTTTTGTCGTTGAGGATGGCGACAGCCTTGGGAGCGTTGGCGCCAGAGCAGGTGAAGGTGATGTCGGTCTTGCCGTTGTCCACGTCAGAGAGGTTCTGGAGAACCATGTCGATGTCGATTTCGGCATCGGCGATGGTGCGGAACACGGAAGCAGCGAAACCGGGCTTATCCGGGATGCCGACGACGGTGATCTTGGACTCGGACACGTCATGGGCGACGCCGGTGAGAATTGCTTCTTCCACGGGAATATCCTCCATTGATCCGGAAACGATGGTTCCGGGCTTGTTGCTGTACGACGAACGCACGTGAATAGGAAGGTTGCCGCTGCGTGCGTATTCCACACAACGCAGCATCAGGATCTTGGAGCCGACTGCGGCCATCTCCAGCATTTCTTCGAAGGAGATCTGGTCCAGCTTGCGGGCGTTAGGAACGATGCGCGGGTCGGCAGTGTAGACGCCGTCCACGTCGGAATAGATTTCGCAGACATCTGCGTTAAGAGCGACGGCAAGGGCGACGGCGGTGGTGTCAGAGCCACCGCGACCCAAAGTGGTGACGTCCTTGGTGTCCTGGGACACACCCTGGAAACCAGCGACGAGGACGATCTTGCCTTCCGCGAGGGCAGCTTCAACGCGCCCCGGGGTGACGTTAATGATGCGTGCGTTTCCATGCTTAGCAGTGGTGATAACACCAGCCTGCGAACCGGTCATAGAAACGGCCTCCGCACCCAGCGAGGCAATAGCCATAGCCACCAGCGCGTTGGACATGCGTTCACCAGCGGTGAGGAGCATATCCATTTCGCGCTCCGGGGGAGCTGGGTTGACAGACGTTGCTAGGTCCACCAGTTCATCAGTGGTGTCACCCATTGCAGAGCACACAACGACAACGTCGTTTCCGGCCTTCTTGGTGGCCACGATCCGTTCTGCGACGCGACGGATACGCTCTGCCGATTCCAAAGAAGAACCGCCATACTTCTGTACGACGAGTGCCACGGGTAAATACCTCCATGTGCTGTGAACAATTTCACGCGTAATCCTACCTGTAGACCTGCGGTATTGCCTAGTAGCACCCTCAAATACGCTATGAGAGGACACCCTCGCGTGAGGGTGCCCTCTCATAGCCCTGAAACCGGCTAATGCCTGTTAGCTGGGATTCTTTACTCAGATTGTAGGATTTCGAACTACTTCAGTGCAGCAGCCTTGTCGTTGCGCTCCACCTTCATGAAGGCGGCATCCTTGGCCAGGAAGTAGTTCGGGCCAAAGAAGATCTGGCGAGCGTTCTCGGTGTTGTTGAGGTAGAGATCAGCAAAGGCGAGCACGGAAGCCGCGAAAGCGGAGTTCCTCCAGTCGTCCATTTCCTGACCGTGGGGAGCGCCCTTCACCATAGCGATCCAGGCGGGCACATTCTTGTTCATCTTGTAGCGGGGACGAATGCTCCAGTCGAAGCAGACGGTGTCCTTCTCGCCGGTGAGGTAGAAGGTCGGCACCTTGCTCAGAAGAGGCTGGAAACCGACGCTGGGGCCCGGCTGCAGCGGCACAGCAGCAACAACCTTGAGGCCGGGGTACTTCTTCTCAACCTGCGGAAGCAACCAGCTGGAGCCAGACTCGGTGGAGCCGCCGCCAGCGGAGTGACCGGTCAGGATGGTCTTAGTGGCATCAACGTGTCCGAAGAGCGGAGACTTGGAATTCTGGGACTCAGCGAACAGGCTTGCAGCACCCTGAACGTCGGTGTAACCGGTCCAGTTGAGGAAGGTGTAGGTGACGACCACGATGTAGCCGTGGGAAGCCCACATGTGGTAGAGATGCTCGGTCAGACCAGCTTCGGCACCAATGCCGGGGGTGTAAATAATGACCGGGAGTTTACCCAGCTCAGCAATATTTTCGGGGTAAACGAACTGCACATCAGCGGGCTTCTTCGTGCCATCGGGGAAAGTTCCCCAGCACGTGTGCTTCATCTTATTGTTGTGGTCTTTTTCGAGGATCTTAGCGTAGATCTTGTAGACCAGACCGCAATCCTGTGCCTTCATGGTAGACACAGTCTTGTACTTGCCCATGTGCGAATACAGATTCTGGATGTGGCTACCAGTAACAACACCCTGGCTGTCCACCTTGATAGGCTGCTGCGGTTCTGCCTGCGCGACTCCCGCGGTAAGCCCGAAAGCAAGAGCAGATGCCGCCAGCGTGGCGGTAAACTTCTTAAGTCGCATAACCGATCCCTTTCGTATGCGAGCACGTGTAATGAAAGAAACGTCCCACAACGGACAATTGTGTGGAAGAAGGGCATTCTCGGGAGGATCTCAATAGTATTGAGGGGAGAAAACTCTTATCGTCTCCGAGTCTAAGAGGTTCATCCACAATTCTCGCTCGCCCATGGCAACAAGAACGGGGCCCCATGACCTATCAGCTTATCGCCGCTGTGCTGGCTCTTTTGTCAGCACTAGTGGTCGCCACTGGTACCGTCATCCGCCACCTCGTTGCCGATGAGCAACCCCTCCCCGAAGAAGGAGGCGGCAGCGCCAAAGCCACCCTCACCTCCGCCAAATGGTGGGCCGGTGCCGGCGTCAGCGTTATCGGCTACCTACTCCAAGCAGCTGCACTCCGCTTCGCCTCCATCCTACTGGTGCAGCCCATCACCATCCTTTCCCTCTTCTTCGCACTCCCCCTCTCGGCACGATTTACCGGCCGGCGCGTGCGCGTCCAGGACTGGGTGTGGGCGGTCGTCCTCACCCTCGGCGTGGGCGTACTGCTCGTCGTGGGGCGCCCCACCAACACCCACGCGAAGGCACACCCGGCGCTGTGGGTAGGATCGCTCGCCGTGGGCGTCGTTATTGTGGTGCTGCTCCTGCGCCTCGCGAAGAAAGGACTACGGAAAGAGCGCGCCCTCCTCGTTGGTCTCGCCTCCGGCATCACCTACGGGTACATGTCGTTCCTCACCAAAGGCGTGGTCATGGACCTCTCGGCCGGCCGTATCCTCACTGTCCTCACGCACCCGGCGCTCTACCTGGTCATCGTCGCTGCCATTGTGGGTACCTGGCTCCAACAAGCCGCGTTTAATGCGGGTGCTATCCAGCAGTCGCTCCCCGCCATGACCGTCGCTAGCCCGCTGACGTCATCAGTGTTGGGCGTCATCGTTTTTCAGGAACGCTTCACCACCTCTGCATCCCTTTACTGGCTGATCATCGTGGCAGCTATCGCCACTGTGGTGGCCGTGGTACAACTCTCCCGCGCCGAAGCGCAGGACGACATCGAGCAGGATTAGTCCGTCTTTGTCGTATCCTCTGCCCTATTCTCTGTCGCACTAGGTTGTGCATCGAAAGCTTCTGGATCGAACGGCTCATCAAGCGGGCCCAAATCGTCATAACTCAACGGGTCTTCCCGCGGCTCCACATGCGTCTGCACGTGCAGATCCGGAATGACGAGCATCAGCTGCTCCTCAATATCGTGCACTAGGTCATGGCCCTGCTTGACAGTCCAGTCCCCCGGCACCAGCACATCAAACTCAATGAAGTTCGAGGAGCCGCTCGCCCGGTTCCGCAAGGCATGGAAATCCACATCGAGGCAGCGGTACGTGTCCAACACCTTCTTCAAGGCCGCCTGGTGCTCCTCACTCATCGCCCCGTCCATCAGGCCGTCGAGGGACTCGCGCATCACTTTCCAGCCCGTCCACAAAATATTGATACCCACCGCAATAGCAATAACCGGGTCCATCCAATACCAGTGAGTGAGCGCAACAACCCCCACCGCCGCCAACACACCCACCGTAGTGTAGACATCTGTCATCAGATGCTTGCCGTCCGCCTTCAGGGTGATCGACCGATGCTTCTTCGCCCCCCGCAGCAGGATTAACGACACCCCACCGTTCACCAGCGTCGCCACCACGGAAATGAGCAACGCAATACCTACATCCTCCAGTGGCTGCGGGTGAAAGAGACGCCGCGCAGCAGAGACGATGATGACACCGGCGGCCACGAAAATCATGGCGCCTTCCATCACCGCCGAAAAATACTCGGCCTTAGAATGGCCAAACTGGTGGTCCTTATCTGCCGGACGAGCCGCCACGATCAGCACAATGAGAGCCACCACCGCGGCTACCAAGTTGACGAGAGATTCTGCCGCATCCGAGAACAGACCTACCGAGCCAGTAATCCGCCAAGCCGCCATCTTCAAAACAATGGTGATGATGGCAGCGGCAATCGACAGCCACGCATATTTGGTGAGAGTACGGCGGCTGGACTGCTGATCCATCTCCCCGGAATGGGAGGCAACGAGCGAAGACATCATGCCCAAACTGTACTCGTCACCAGCACAAACGACCACGGTAGTGGGTGCCGGAAACTCGCCTCAAGTTGTTCGCGAGGCGCTAAAACACGCCAATAAGCTGCACGAATCACCATAAATAGCACAAGCGAGGTCGCCGAAACTGGGTCAAACGGTATAAACTGGCTGCATGCGTTGGGCATCCCTGCTACTTGGTTGCCGCGACGGGGCCCGTTTGTAGAACTGGCTCCCCGCCGCGGGGTTATGCGCGCCGGTTCACCCCCACCTTTCTCAAGACGTAGCAGTCTCCAGACCACACCGTCTGTGACACAACAGCGTCCCTTCCCCTCATATACGAGTTTTGACACGAGGTTTATTCACCATGGCCCCCTCTGACACTTTCGTCGCCGCCGCATCCACCATCGTTCCCCCCTCCAAGCCGGCCCCCGCCGACCAACCCAGCTGGAACAAACAGAAAAACTCCTCCATGCCCGCCTACCGCTACCGCTCCTACGCCGAAGAAGTAGAAGCCGTCGAGCTGCCCGACCGCACCTGGCCCAACAAGGTCATCGACCGCGCGCCCCTCTGGTGCGCCGTCGACCTGCGCGACGGAAACCAGGCACTGGTTGACCCCATGAGCCCCGCCCGCAAACGCCGCATGTTCGACTTGCTCGTCCGCATGGGCTACAAGGAAATCGAAGTAGGCTTCCCCTCCGCCTCCCAAACCGACTACGACTTCCTCCGCGAAATCATTGAGGACGGCGCCATCCCCGACGACGTCACCATCCAAGTACTGGTACAGTGCCGCGAAGACTTGATCCGCCGCACCTTCGAAGCGTGCGGCGGTGCCCCCAACGTCATCGTCCACTTCTACAACTCCACCAGCATCCTGCAACGCCGCGTCGTCTTCCGTAAAGACAAGCCCGCCATCAAGAAACTTGCCACCGACGCCGCCGAACTCGTCAGCACCATCGCCAAAGACTACCCAGACACGCACTGGCGCTGGGAATATAGCCCCGAATCCTTCACCGGCACAGAACTCGCCTTCGCCAAGGAAGTGTGCGACGCCGTCACCGAAACCGTCGGCGCCACCCCGGACGACCCCATCATCATCAACCTGCCCGCCACCGTCGAAATGACCACCCCCAACGTCTACGCCGACCAAGTGGAATGGATGAGCCGCAACCTCGCCCACCGCGACGCCACCATCCTCTCCCTGCACCCCCACAACGACCGCGGAACCAGCATCGCCACCGCCGAACTGGGCTTCATGGCCGGCGCCGACCGCATCGAAGGCTGCCTCTTCGGCAACGGTGAACGCACCGGCAACGTCGACCTCGTCACCCTGGGCCTCAACATGCTGACCCGCGGCGTCGACCCTCAAATCAACTTCAGCGACATCCGCGAAGTCCGCTCCACCGTCGAATACTGCAACCAGATGCCGGTCACCCCACGCCAGCCCTACGGCGGCGACCTCGTCTTCACTGCCTTCTCCGGCTCCCACCAGGACGCCATTAACAAGGGCTTCGATGACCTCAATGCTGTCGCTGCCCGCGAGGACAAAGACGTCGCCGACGTCACCTGGGAAGTTCCCTACCTGCCCATCGACCCCAAGGACATCGGCCGCAACTACGAGGCCGTCATCCGCGTCAACTCGCAGTCCGGCAAGGGCGGTGTCGCCTACATCATGAAGACCGACCACGGCATGCGCCTGCCTCGCCGTATGCAGATCGAGTTCTCCAAGACCGTTCAGCGTGTCACCGACTCTGAAGGTGGCGAGATGAACTCCAAGCAGCTCTGGGACCTCTTCTCCGAGGAATACCTGGACCGCATCGAGCCGCTGGAACGGATGAGCCAAGCCCTGGAGGCCGCCAGCACCGACGACGGCGACGACCGCATTACCGTCAACGTGCTGTGGCACGGCGACGAACGCGAAATCTCCGGCGTCGGCAACGGCCCACTGGCCGCCTTCGTGGACGCCCTGCAGCAGCTCGACATTGACGTCAGCATCGTCGACTACCAAGAGCACGCCATCACCGCCGGTTTCGACGCCGATGCCGCCGCCTACGTGGAATGCGAAGTCAACGGGACCCCCGTCCACGGTGCCGGCATCGCCTCCTCGATCAGCGTGGCCTCCCTCCGCGCCGTGGTGAGTGCCGTCAACCGCGCTCTCACCGGGCACTCCCCCGACGCGAGTTAATTTCTTCTCTCCCAAGAATTTATGAAATCAACCGCTCTTCCTGCAGTTGCCTCTGCGGCACTCCTCACCGTGAGCGCCGCAGTGGGCACTGCCCCTACCGCCGCTGCCATCAACACCAGCACCGTCGCCCCCAACCTGCCCTACGTCACCAAAGTGATCTCCCACGGGGCGCTCTGCACCGGCACTCTCATCTCCCCCTCCTGGGTACTCACTGCCGCCCACTGCGTTCGCAACGGCACTACCGTCACCGGCAGCGTTAGCTTCGGTAACGAAGCCACCAACACCGTCGGCTTCACCGGCGCCTACCACTACGGCAGCTGGGACACAGCCCTCGTGTACCTCAATAAGCCGCAGATCGGGCGCCCCTTTGCCCTCCTCTCCCCCTCCCCCGCCATCGAGAAAACCTTCGGCCACACCTACGGGTGGGGCAAAGACCGCTTCCCGCTGCGCGCCGGCAAGGCCCAGGTAGTAGGACACTTCGCGGGGACACACGGAAAGATGTTCGTCACCTACACCGAATGGGGCAAACAAGAACCCGGCGACTCCGGCGGCCCCTTCCTGCAAGGCCCGTTCCTGGTAGGCGTCCTATCCTCCATCGACGGAGCCACCGCCACAACAGTCAACGCGAACTACGTTGAGGTTGTGCACCTTTGGCCGTGGATTGCCGACACTATCGCCGCTCACAGCTTCTCTCCCCTCCGTACCTCATCGTCTACACACTGAGGAGCCCTCATGACACTCCCTCGCACTGCCCTCAGCCGTCGCCTCGCCGCCGGCACCCTCGCCCTCGGTCTGCTGGCCGCACCCCTCAGCACTGCTGCTCCGGCAGCTGTCGCCGCCGACAACTTCGCCGCTGGCGCCGCCCACAGCGGCGACGCCACGTACGTGAAAACCATCTTCGACGACAGCAACCAGGCTCGCCTCCGTAATGGACGCACGCCACTTTCCTGGTCCTCGCAGCTCGGCAGTGACAGCCTACAGTGGTCCCAACACCTGGCCCGCACCGGCACGTTCGAGCACACCACTAAGAATGTGCGGGAAAACCTCTACACGTGCAGCGGTTGCACAACCCCCACAGGCGCTGTGGAGGCCTGGTTGAAGTCCCCCGGACATCGCCGTAACCTGTTGAACACCAGGGCCACCAGCATGGGCATTGGCATTGCCCAGAACACCAAGGGCGAGTGGATCGTTACTCAACGCTTTAACGCCTAAAAAGCGGAATACACAGCGTAGCCTAGACAGTAAGAAAGCAATGACCTCCACACCCGACGCAGGGTGTCCCCCTCCCCCCTCTGGAACCCTTGTTTGCGAACCCCTTTTCTTCTGCGGGTGACGAGCACTGGTGACGGAGCCTGCGGCGTCACCAGCGTCAGATAAAGGACTGCGCTATGCCCCCACGACAGGTCCGCCCCGCACTCGCTGCGACACTTGCACTTACCCTCACCGGGGTATCCTTCGTTGGCCTACCCACCCAGGCAACCGGTGCACCACGCAGCTACCAACCACAAGCCATCGGCCGCTCCTGCACCCGTTGGGTGACGGAACCACGCACCCAAAGCTGCCGCATCTACAGTCCCAGCATGCGCACCACCATCACCGTCGATCTACAGCTGCCTCTCCACGCCACCTCGCCACTCCTGCATGTGTTCGGTGGCATGTGGCAGCATGAACACCAAGGCATGCTGATGCACGAGGTGGGTGGCCTCGCCCGCGCACTTAGCCGCACCGACGTGGGCTTCGTGGCTCCCGTCGCCCCCACCAATGGTTCCATGTGGACAGACTGGCGCCAGCCCACTCTCATCTCCGATAAGAAACCCATCAAATGGGAAACGTTCTTCACCCAGGAACTTCCCACCTACCTGTGGCATACCTTCGGTATTCCCCTGCGCCCCCGCAATGCCATCGCACTGGGTGTCAGCATGGGTGGGGCAGGCGGGGCCAGCGTAATGTACCGGCACCCCGAGGTGTACCGCGCCGGCTACTTCCTGAGTGGCTTTTACAATTTCACCTCCCCACTGGGACGTGCTGCCCTGGGGGTGATTAGCGGGCTCAGCGGCAATACCGGCCAGGACATGTGGGCCTATGACGACTACGCTGCCCATTCTCCCACCGAGCTCGCTGACCGCACTCCACTCTTCCACACCCGCTTCGTTGCGGGTACCGGAATGCTTGATCTGAAAAATAAGGAAATCAATTACAAGGTTGGGGATACCCTGCTACGTCTCTACGGAGGTACCTGGCTGGAAGCCGGCATGAGTGCCTCCCTCGTGAAGTTCCGTACGGTGGTGCGGAAGCAAGCTCCGCAGGCGCTGCGCGACGGGAAAGCCGTGATCGTTATTTACCCCAGCGGAGTGCACTTCTGGAACCTGTGGCGACGGGACATGTACGACGAGGGTGGTCTGCAGGACATTCTGCATCGCAGCGGGGTGCGGTATGTGCCAGTGGCCAACCCGGCACAGCTGAAAGACCCCTTCGCCAAACGGGCCAAGCCGGCAGAGAAGCCAAAGCCAGCAGACCAGCCAAAGCCGGCAAAGCCCACGTCGTCAACGCCAGTAGACAAGCCAGCGCCGGCGAACAAGCCGACAGTAGGCTAGACACCCAACCCCATTTTCACCATGAGAATAATAAGCACCTGCGCCACCACAATCTTGGCGATCATCGCCATCGGGTAGACCGTCGAGTAGCCCGTGTTCGGTAGGTCATTATTTGTCTGATCGTTGGCATACCCCAACGTTGCCGGCTGGGTAAAGAGGCCTGCCGCCACACCCATCGCCGTACCATAGGGCAGCTTGAAGCCCTTGTAGACAATCACCAGCGTCAACGATGTCAGCAAGAAGGTAATAACACCACCCACGGCAATCACCGTCAGGGATGCAGGGTTCGTCACCGCCTTGAGGAAGTCTCCACCGGCATTAGCGCCAATACCTGCCAGGAAAAGGGTAATACCAAACTGCCGAATGGTGAGGTTAGAAGAATAGGGAATACGCCACACAATGGGACCGGTTCTGCCCAGGGCACCCAGGATGAGGCCGACGATAAGCGGGCCACCAGCCGACCCCAGCTCCAGGACACCACCACCGGGGATGGGGACCGGAATCTTTCCTACCAGCAGACCGAGGGTAATACCCACCGCAAAGGTGAGGACGTCGATCTCGGAGAGGCTCTTGTAGGAATCGCCGAGGATACGGGCGGCCTGGGTGAGATTTTCTTTGCTGGTGACGACGCGTACACGGTCCCCCAGCTCCAGGCGGGAATCATCCGTCGCCACCATGTCAATGTCGCCACGGCGAATGCGGGTAATAAGAATGCCGTGCTTGCGCTGCAGCCCCAGCTTGCCCAGCTTCACACCCACCACGTTGGGGTTGGAGACGAAGATGCGGCGCAGACCGGAGGTGACATCATAGTAGGCCAAGTCCACGTGGGAGTCCTCACCTAGGAATTCGGTGGCCGCATCGAGGGCGTCCTGGGTGCCGGTGACGCACACGATCATGCCCTTCTCGATAACATCGCGCACCGAAGCGATACGCATCTTGCCTGCGTCGATGGTGACTTCCTCCGGGTAGCCTTTCTCGTCCAAGAGGTGTGGGTCGATCTCGTAGGCGTCCGGGGTGAGCATGCGAGAGACGATGATGTTATGGCCGATGCGGGAGTTGAGGTCCGCTACGAGGGTGGCATCATTGCGGGTCACCAAAATATTGCGGGTGAAAATGGGGACGTCTGCCACCCCGGCGCGTACCGCTTCCTCCTGGTGGTTAATGTGGAAGATCTTTTGGAAGAGGACAAAGGCGGCGATAGAGGCCAACACGCCCAGAGGGTAGGCCAGGGCGTAACCGACGGTGGGGAGACTTTGCGCGGCATCCAAACTGCCTGTGGCCTTGACTGCCGCGGAGTTCGCCAAGCTGGGGAGGGCGTTGGAGACGGCGGCCAGAGCGGGGGTGTTGGTGAGGGCACCCGTGTACATGCCGGCGGAGATGATGGGCTCCATTTTGAAGAGCGCCACCATCCCAATGGTGAAGGCGGCGCTGCCTAGCACGAGGGCGATAATGAGCAGGTTAAGGCCGAGGCCTTTGGTGCGAAGGGCCCGGAAGAAAGCTGAGCCGGAGGCCAGGCCGATGGTGTAGACGAAGAGCGTGAGGCCCATCACCCAAATGATGTGAAGCTGCTGGATGGGGTGCCCGTAGTTGGTAAAAATAGCGGAGATGATGAGGCCGACGAAGAGCACTGCGGCGACGCCGAGGGAGAAGGAACCGATGCGAATGCGGCCAACAAAAAAACCCAGGGCCATGATGATCATGAGCACGAGTAAGGGCTGTTCCGCGAACCACCCAATGACAGCGGACACGTCTCGCTCCTAGAGAATTCCTGGGGTAAACACCCTAACTCCTGTCATCCTACCGACGGCTCTCTGAAACGCACGTCCAGTTTCTGTAAAGCGGCCGTCTCGCGAAGAGTTCTCCCGCCCTTCCCTCGCCCTTTAGAATAAGTGCATGACGAACGCCTCTCTTGGTTTCCGCGGAACCCTCGCCCGTTGGTCGTGCTTTGCAGCGCGCTGGGCGTCACGCACATTGGGACGCGGGAATGGCGGCATGATTGGCGGCCTGGTGGCCCTCAAAGTTGACCCCAACATCATGGCTAAACTTGCAGGTGAACGCATGTCTGTGGTGGTGACGGGGACGAACGGAAAGTCCACCACTACCCGCATGGTGGCCACCGCGCTGCGCACCCGGTACACAGTGGCCACCAACGATGGTGGAGACAATATGGATGCCGGTATCGTGAGCGCCCTCAACCGGCATCTGGATGCCCACACCATCTGCCTAGAAGTGGACGAAATGCACGTCCCCCATGTGATGGATGCCATATCCCCCACGGTGCTCGTGTTGCTGAATCTTTCCCGCGACCAACTGGACCGGGTAGGCGAAATTAACACTATTGAACGCCGTCTACGGGCTGCCGTTACCGCCCATCCCGACACCATCGTCGTCGCCAACTGTGACGACATGATGATGGCCTCTGTCGCCTACGACGCTCAGAATGTCGTGTGGGTAAGCACTGGGGGCGGCTGGTCGAACGACGCCACCACCAGCCCCCGCAACAATTCCGCCATTCTGCATGCAGATGGCGACTGGTGGGCGGCCGAACCCCTGGAGGACGGCCGGGAATTCCGTCGCCCTACCCCCGACTGGTGGGTCGACGACGAGGGCCTGCACGGCCCCGACGGACTCACTCTGCCCATGCATCTGCGGGTACCCGGCCGCGCCAACCGCGGAAATGCCGCCCAGGCGGTCGCGGCTGCCGTCAACATGCTGGTGAGTGCTGAGGATGCGGTGCGTGCCGCAGAGTCCGTGGACGATGTGGCTGGCCGCTACACCACAATCCAGCTGGAGGACCACGACATTCACCTGTTGCTGGCGAAGAATCCGGCGGGCTGGCAAGAGGCTCTCAATATGGTGGACCGGACTGCTGACTCGCTGGTGATTGCCGTCAATGGGCAAGAGGCTGACGGGATTGACCTCAGCTGGCTGTGGGATGTGCGCTTCGAGAACTTCTCTGACACGGCCGTCTTCTGCTCCGGTGAGCGCGGCACGGACCTGTCGGTGCGCCTCACCTACGCAGGGGTGGAGCATGAATTGATCCATGATCCGCTGGCAGCTATTCGCGCCTGCCCACCTGGGCGGGTGGAGGTGCTGGCGAACTACACGTCGTTCCGCGATCTGTTCCGCGAACTCCGTCACCTGACGGGCGCCGGGGCAGGCACCGCCGATGACCCCACCTCACGGAACCAGTAGGAGGACTGCAGTGAGTACACTCTCCAACCCCACACCCGGGCGGGATTCCGTTATTCACATCGGGGCACTGCTGCCCGACATTATGAGTACCTACGGGGATGACGGCAACGCGCTGGTCCTGCGGGAACGGCTGCGCCGGCGCGGCTACCAGGCGGAGATTGTGCGCATTACTCTGCACGATGAAGTGCCGTCCAGCTGCGATATTTACACGATGGGGGGCGGTGAGGACATCGCCCAGATCCTCGCGTCGAAGCACCTGCGGGAACACCGTGGGTTGTTTACGGCGGTGGAGGCGGGGCGGCCGTTGCTTGCCATTTGCGCGGGATTGCAGATGTTGGGTGAGTGGTTCCAGGTGGCTGACGGTTCCCATGCGCAAGGCGTGGGGCTACTGGATGCGACCACGGTCCCCCAGGCCACCCGTTCCATTGGCGAGTTGGTGGCAACACCTCTGGTGGAGGGGTTGACGGAACCGCTCACCGGGTTTGAGAACCATATGGGTGCAACGGTATTGGGCCCCGATGCGCGCCCGCTCTCCCGTGTGAAGTACGGGGTGGGTAATAGCGTGCCGGCGGGGGCAGATGTGCCTGCTGCTGGGCTGGTTGACGGCGTGGTGCAGGGCAGCATTGTGGCCACCTATATGCATGGTCCGTGTTTGGCCCGAAACCCGCAGTTGGCCGACTTTTTGGTGGCACAGGTGCTGGGTGTGCCGGTGGCTGACCTGGAACCGCTGGATATTCCGGCGATTCCGTTGCTCCGTAAAGAGCGGCTGGAGGCGGCTAAGCACCCCTTCAAGCGCACTGCCTAGGTGCGTCCCAGCGTCTCTCGTACCGGAGAGGACTGCATCATGGGGTCGCCTTGGCGCATACCTGGCGTAGCAGCCGGCAGTGAGTGCTCTGTTGTAGGGGTGCTTAGCGCGCCACACTGGTGATAGTGGTGGCTGTCGGATGCCGTGGTGACGGCGGGGCCAGCACTACTGTGTTAACCACCGTGGCTGGTGGTGCCAGTGCTAGTTAGCGTCGATGGACCGCAGGGCCGGGATGGCGACCAGGCACGGAACCTCCATGACCTTCTCCCCTGCCAGCGCATTGAGCACCATGGCCCACACGCGCTTGTTGTAGGGCAGGGTGAGGTGATCCGAGTAGTCCTTGCTGCAGCCATCTTGGATGGTGATGTTGGTGACGGTGGCTCCCGGCACAGCCTCCTGGAAGTTGGGGTTGTGGGTGGAGATGGTGGTGAACTCGTCGTACTTGGTGGACAGGTTCGTGTAGGTGATGCCGGCGATGGTCTGCGGGTCGGTGATGGCATTGATAATAGGTGAGCCGGTCATCATCTGGGCGGCGGCGATGGTGCCAAATTCGAGAATGTCTCCCACCAGGGCAGGTTCTGCATTCTTGGTGTAGACGGCTTCCAGATCCTGCAGGCCGAAGGGGTTGATGCCAACGTTAATACCGCCCAGGGTCACGATGTTGTCGATAAAGCTGGGGCCGTAGGTGTGAGCGATGAGGTTGGCAACGGTGCCGCCTTCGGAGTAGCCGATGATGTCGACTTTCTTGGCGCCGGTAGTCTTCATGACGTCGTTAATGAAGGCGGCGGTGAAGGTGGCGGAGGCTTCGATATCGGCGAGGCCGCCGAAGTCAAGGTCACCGATAGCTCGGACGACCTTGGACATGGCACCATCCCGGTCCTTGGCCATGTTGACGGCGTAGACGCAGTAACCCTGGTCCTTCAGTACGGGTCCGAAGCCCGCCCAGGCGGTGTTGGCCGTCATGGACATGCCGTGGATGAGGATGACGGGGTTGGGCTTGGTGGGGCTGGGTGTGCAGGACCAGTCGTTGACTCCTTGGGGGGCGACGGAGTCGGTGCCGTCTTTCAGGATGGCGTCGGCAATGCTGGTCGCAACCTCACCGTGGCCGTGGGTAGTGGCGCGGACGGTGGTGGAGGGAAGCTCTGGGAGTGCCGCGTAGGAGGGGGCGGCTACCGCGGTGGTGGCGGTACCGGCGAGGATGGCAAGGGATGCTGCGAGGGCTGCGAAGGTTTTCGTGGTCTGGAGCATGGCCAGATCCTTTCTCGGATATGTCCCGATGCATGCTGCGGGGAGGATCACTCCGTGGTACAGCACGGCGCACATTGGGAGGACAAGACAAAAAGACGGTAAACAGAGGGAGTCTGCTGCGACTTATTGTCTGGGGTTACTCCTTCACCAGCAAGCTATCTACCTGCAAGTTTCCATTTCTTTTCCACGACTGCTTCATTTCTGAGCGTTTTTTATCCGGATTACGTGTTGTTCATTTATCCAAAAAACTACACTCACCCTGCAGTTTTAGGACATTTGCCCAGGTGTGTTTTCTGAAGAAAATTAAGAGAAGCGGGGGAAGGTACCCATGACCTTCCCCCGCTTGACGAGGTAGCGCTAGTTACTTGGAGTCAAAGCTGCGCACTGAAGGAAGTGCGACGAGGCACGGAACCTCCACAACAGCCTTGCCGGCGAGTGCGTTAAACACCATGGCCCACACGCGCTTGTTGTAGGGGATGGTGGTGTGGTTGGAAAGATCCTTGTCACAACCATCTTGCAGCACGATATTGGAGACGGTTGCCCCGGGTACTGCTTTCTGGAAGTTCGGGTTGTGCTTGGAGATCACCACGAACTCGTCATACTTGGAGGAGATGTTCGTGTAGTCAATGCCAGCGACAGTATCGGGATGGGTGAGTTTCTCGCTGACGGCAGATCCGGACATCATTTGTGCCGTCGAGTCCGACAGGACCGTCATAATGCTGCCCAAGAGCGCCGGCTGCGTAGGGGACGTAAAGATGAGGTTGTGGTCTTGCACGGAGAAGGGGTTAATGCCCACATTGATACCGGCAATGGTCACGATCTTACGGAAATGCGCCGAGCCATAGTTATGGGCCATCAGGTTGGCGACGGTGCCTCCTTCCGAGTAGCCGACGATGTCTACCTTGCGGGCGCCGGTGCTCTTCAGTACTTCATTGACGAAGGCGCCGGTGTAGGCGGCGGACAGCTCAATGTCGGTGAGACCGCCAAAATCGTATCCGACGAGGCGGGTGACCTTTCCCATCAGGCTTTGGCGATCCTTGGGAAGGTTGACGGCATAGACGCAGTAGCCTTGGTCTTTCAGGGCGGGCCCGAAGGCTGCCCAGGAGCTATTGGCCGTCATGGTTTGGCCGTGAATGAGAATGACGGGGAAGGGTTTGTCCGCGCTGGGCTTGCAGTCCCAGAGGTTGACGCCCTGTGGTGCGACGGGGGCGGTGCCATTCTTCTGCAGTGCATCGTTGATGGTGGTGGCGGGCTTACCTACTCCTTGGGTGGTACCGCGCATGGAACCGGAGGGGAGGTCCGGGAGCGGCTGATAGGGAGTTGCGGCTCCGGCGAGGGCGGGGACGCTGGCCGTCACGGCGAGAGAGGTTACAACAGCTGCAAGTAGTGTTCTGGTGTGTTTCACCAGTCAGATCCTTTCTGAAGCGGCGATGCCGTCTGATGTCCTCATGTGGGAGACGTCAAGGGCAATCACTTGAAGCATTAAGATTGTTTACCCTAAAGTTTGGCAAAATTGATCTGAATACACAAATAGTTTTATTGACACCTATATCTATTAAATATAAATAAATACGGACAAGAGAAGCGGGGAAGGCCACTCATGCGACCCTCCCCGCTTCTGCTACTCCCTGATACCGTCACGCTTTCGCATGTCGGAGTGTGTGATCCCAGAAGGGGATTGGATGACGCGGGAACATGCCCACGCCGTTATTCATTTTTACTTGGCGTCAACCGTACGCAGCATGGGGACGGCGACCAGGCACGGCACCTGCTGAACCTGCGTACCGGCCAGTGCGTTAATGGTGAGAGCCCACACGCGCTTGTTGAACGGCACGGTCAGGTGGTCAGAGTAGTCCTTGTCGCAGCCGTCCTGGAGGGTGATGTTGGTGACGACGGCACCGGGCACAGCCTTCTGGAAGTTGGGGTTGTGCTTGGACATCAGCACGAACTCATCGAAGTTGGAGGAGATGTTCGTGTAGTTGATGCCGGAGATGGTGTCGGGGTTGGTGAGGCGCTCGCTGATGGAGGAGCCGGTCATCATCTGGCCAGCAGCCACAGAGGCTTCGTTCATGATCTTGCCCAGCGCGGCCGGAGTATCCGGCTTCACCCAGATAGCCTTGTTGTCCTGCAGGCCGAAGGGGTTGATGCCCACGTTAATGCCGGCCATGGTGACGATCTTGTTGATGAAGCTCGGGCCGTAGGTGTGAGCGATGAGGTTGGAGATGGTGCCACCCTCCGAGTAACCGACCAGGTCAACCTTCTTGGCATGGGTGGTCTTCAGAACTTCGTTCACGAAGGCAGCAGTGGCGACGGTGGCTGCGTCAATATCGGAGAGGCCACCGAAGTCGAGGCCCACCAGGTTGGCAGCCTTGGACATGAGGCCGTCGGGGTCCTTCGGGAGGTTGACGGCGTAGACGCAGTAGCCCTGGTTCTTCAGTTCGGGGCCGAGACCAGCCCATGCGGTGTTGGCGGTCATGAACATGCCGTGAATGAGCACGACGGGATTGGGCTTTTCAGCAGAAGGCTTACAGGTCCAGTCATTAACGCCTTGAGGGGCAACCGGATCACTGCCGTCCTTCATGATGGCGTCGGCAATGCTGGTAGCCGACTGGCCAGCGCCCTGGGTGGTAGCACGCACGGTGCTGGAGGGCAGTTCGGGCAGCGGCTGGTAGTTATTAGGGGCTGCTACGGCAAGGGAGGTGGAGCTCGCCACGATGGCGGCAGAGGCTACGAGGGCAGCGAGCGTTTTGCTGGTCTGGAACACTGCCAGATCCTTTCTTCGTTAAATTCCCGAACGCGCCACAAGCGCTGGGAGAGTGGGCGAAATAACGGTAAACAGAGGGAGTCTGCTAGGATTTATTGTTGAGTTTCTGAAAACTGTCTGCAACGCTCTAAACTGGCTGTTTCCAAAAAATCCGATAGTTGTTGCCAATAAACACAATTTTTTAACTGATCGAATGAGTTAAATCTGAATCAAAAAAGCCGTCACCCCCTGTGTGTTTATAACCACAGGGGGTGACGGTATGTCATGTAGGAGATTTACATATTCTTCAAATATGTAATTTTCTCTTGTGTTGCAAAGTGGCAACAAAACGGTGCCTAGTTCGCAACACCTGCAGGGTGTTACATGCCCTTCAGTTCTTCCACGATGGCGTCAACCGAGTCCTTCGCATCGCCGAACAGCATGGAGGTCTGCGGCAGGTAGAAGAGCGGGTTGTCGATGCCAGCGTAGCCCGAGTTCATGGAACGCTTGGACACAATGACGGAGTGCGAGTCTGCCACGTTAAGAACCGGCATACCGTAAATCGGGGAGCCCGGATCGTCCTTAGCGGCAGGGTTGGTGACGTCGTTAGCGCCGATCACCAGAGCCACATCGCAACGGCTGAACTCGCCGTTGATCTCGTCCATTTCCTTCATGGCGTCGTAGTCGATACCGGCTTCAGCCAGGAGCACGTTCATGTGGCCGGGCATACGGCCAGCCACCGGGTGGATGGCGTACTTCACCGGGACACCCTTTTCGGCCAGCAGGGCAGCCATTTCTTTGACGGCGTGCTGAGCCTGGGCAACGGCCATGCCGTAGCCGGGGACGACGATAACTTCGTTGGCGTACGCCATCTGGATGGCGACGTCGGCAGCGGAGGTGGACTTCACCGGGCCGCGGTCAGCAGCAGCGCCGGATGCAGCAGCACCGTCACCACCGAAACCACCGGCCACAATGTTGAGGACGGAGCGGTTCATGGCCTTGGCCATGAGGTTGGTGAGGATGGTACCGGACGCACCGACGATCATGCCGGCGACGATCATGGCGGTGTTGTTAATGGCCAGGCCGGCAGCTGCGGCGGAGAGACCCGTCATAGCGTTCAGCAGGGAGATAACAACCGGCATGTCGGCGCCACCAATGGGCAGCACCAGCATGAGGCCGAGGATGGCGGACACGATGATGATGCCGAGCATCCACCAGATGTTGCCGAATTCGCCCACGTTAACGCCGATAACAATGGCGAAGGCCACTGCGGCGATGAAGAGGACGGCATTCACAATCTGCTGTGCCTTGCCGAGGCCGATCGGGCGACCGGGGATGATGCCCTGCAGCTTGGCGAAGGCAACAATGGAGCCCCAGAACGAGATCGAACCAATGATGGCGGCGAGGATGGAGCCGACAATAACGGTGGTGGTGAGAACAGCAGAGGAGCCGGCGACGCCAGCTTCATCCGCAATACGGACGCCGTCGAAGCCGCGGTATTCCATAGCTTCGCACAGGGCGATGAGGCCCACAGTGCCGCCGCCGAGACCGTTGAACATAGCAACGAGCTGCGGCATTTCAGTCATCTTGGTCTTGCGGGCAACCGGCACGGCAATAGCGGTACCGATGGCGAGGCCAACCACGATGAGGATCCAGTTGACGGTGTAGTTGCCGTCACCGTCAATTTCTTTGTCAATGAGCTTGAGGATGGTGCCGACGAAGGCGATGACCATACCGACGGCCGCGATCTTGTTACCACGGACTGCGGTGGAGGGGCCGGTGAGGCCGGAGAGGCCGTAGATGAAGAGAACGAAGGCAATAATGTAGAGCAGGTTAGCTGCGATAGTCATTAGTCTTGAGCCTCCTCAATCGGCTTGCGATCCTTGGGCTTGAACATTTCGAGCATGCGGTCGGTGACGACGAAGCCGCCGACGACGTTCAAGGTACCGAAGATAACGGCAATGAAAAGGATGATGCCGAGAGCGACGTTCATGCCGGTGCTGCCAGAGGTGAGGTCAACGGAACCGAGGACCCACATGGCACCCAGCACGACGATGCCGTGGATGGCGTTCGTGCCGGACATGAGGGGGGTGTGTAGGGAATTGGGGACCTTGGAGATCACCGCGAAGCCGACGAAGCCGGCGAGCACGATGAGCGCTATAAGGAGCAGCAGGTCATTAGCAGCCATGGGCTAGGCCTCCTTGTCACGAGTGACGCAGGCACCAGCAAGGATCTCGTCCTCGAAGTCGGGGGCGATGACGCCCTCGTCGTTGAGCATGAGTTCCAGGAGAGCCTGGATGTTCTTGGCGTAGAGCTCCGAGGAGTGCTCCGGCATGGTGGCCGGGAGGTTCAGCGGGGAGCAGATGGTGACGCTGTTCTTGACAACGGTCTCACCGGGTTCGGTGAGTTCACAGTTGCCACCAGTCTCACCAGCAAGGTCGACGATGACGGAGCCGGGCTTCATGCGGGAAGCGGCGTCCGCGGTGACCAGGATAGGAGCACGACGGCCTGGGACGAGAGCGGTGGTGATAACCGCGTCTGCCTCGCCGATGGCGGCTGCCAGGCGCTCCTGCTGGAGGGCCTTCTCTTCGTCGGTGAGCTCACGGGCGTAACCACCTTCACCGGCGGCTTCGATGCCGAGATCAAGCCACTTGGCACCAACGGACTTCACCTGTTCGGCGACCTCCGGGCGGACGTCGTAGCCGATGGTGCGGGCACCGAGGCGGCGGGCGGTGGCGAGGGCCTGCAGGCCGGACACGCCCACACCGAGCACCATGACGGTGGCCGGCTTGACGGTGCCGGCGGCGGTGGTGAGCATGGGGAAGAAGCGGGTGAGCTGGTCAGCGGCAACGAGCACGGCCTTGTAGCCGGCGACGTTGTTCTGAGAGCTCAGTGCGTCCATAACCTGGGCGCGGGAGATACGCGGAATGGCTTCCATGGCGTAGGCTTCGACGCCTTTGGCCTTAAGTTCGCCAATTTGGTTCTCCTGGGAACGGGGGTTCAGGAAGCCGATGAGCCGGGTGCCGGCAGCAAGCTTCGCGATTTCCTCGCTGCTGGGTTCTGCTACCTTGACGACAACGTCGCAGTCCCAGGGGTTTCCGATAACAGCGCCGGCAGCTTCGAATGCACTATCCGGGAGAAGTGCAGCTTCACCTGCGCCGGACTCGACGACGACGTCCAGTCCCTTTCCAATAAGTTGAGTGATGACCTTGGGGACGAGCGCCACACGACGCTCTCCCGGTACGGTCTCACGAACCACACCGATGCGTGGCCGTTGTGCCGATACCATTCAATCCTCGCTTCCTGTTGTGATTTAGTAGCTAAGGCGTTGTGACAACTATATGGAATTTTGCCTTGCTCGCGGCAATAAAGAAACTGGGATGTCCTGTGAATTTCCAGCGAATTCTTGTGGTCTGCTCAGCAGGATTGAGAGCTATTTCACACCTCTCCACAAAAGACCTGCGAGACGAGTGTCACATTGCTGTTTTTGGGGAGGGTTAGACCACACAGACTACTTCACAGATGACACAAAAATGGAAACCGAGCCACTCCACAGGAGGGCTCGGCTGCCAGAAAAACTGTGTGAAGTTAGCAGGAGAACACCCGGTTATTAGCGGACAACGCGAATTTTCTGGGCAGCAGATTGTGACTTATTGAGGGCGTCTTCCACATCCACGCCCGTCGCCACCACAACGCCCAAACGCCGGCCCACATGCGCCTCCGGTTTACCGAACAACCGCACATCCGTCCCCGGCGTCGCCAATGCCGCATCCACACCCCAGAAGCCCAAACCTTCACCATCATAGGGCGACTTAATGACGCTACTGGCCGCCGGATACAACAATGTAGTATCAATAGGCAGACCCAACACTGCCCGCGCATGCAGCTCAAACTCACTCAACCGCTGCGACCCAAGGGTGACAAGCCCCGTATCATGCGGACGCGGCGACACCTCCGAGAACAACACATCGTCGCCCTTCACAAAGAGCTCCACACCAAAAATGCCGCGGCCGCCCAAGGCACTGGTCACCTTCGCGGCAATCTTTCGCGCCGTCGCCAACGCCGCCTCCGTCATCGGCTGCGGCTGCCACGAAGCCACATAGTCGCCATTCTCCTGATGGTGCCCAATGGGCGCACAGAAACGGGTGACCGTCTCCCCCGTCTCCGGGTCGATCCCACGCACCGTCAACAGCGTGATCTCATAGTCAAAATCCACGAACCCCTCGACAATGACCCGCCCCTGGTCCACCCGAGAATCCTCGCGCGCCCGCTCCCAGGCCGCATCCATATCCTCCGCCCGGCGCACCACCGTTTGGCCATGGCCGGAGGAGGACATGATGGGCTTCACCACGCAGGGGAGCCCCAGGCGCACAATGGCATCCTTCATCTCTTCCCGCGAGGACGCGAACTGGTACGGGGAGGTCGGCAGGCCCAAGCGCTCCGCCGCCAACCGGCGGATGCCCTCCCGGTTCATCGTGAGCTGCACTGCGAGAGGAGTGGGGATCACCGTCGCAGTACCCTCATCCTGGATGAGAGCCAGCGCATCAGTGGCCAGCGCCTCAATTTCCGGGATGACAAAATCCGGCCGCTCCACCCGAATAAGGCGCAGCAGCTGGTCCGGGTCCGCCATATCGATGGTGTAGCTGCGATGCGCCACCTGCTGAGCGGGCGCCCCATAATACCGGTCGACGGCAATCACTTCGACACCAAACCGTTGGAAAGCAATAGCGACTTCCTTACCAAGCTCGCCAGAGCCCAGCAGCATCACCCGTGTTGCACCAGGAGTGTGTGCAGTACCGATGCGTCGCAGGACGCGTGGTGTCGTCATGGGGAGTCCCCTTCTCAACTCGTTCCTTGCTCTCATGATAGAGCAGGATGACCTGTTATCCCCACAGCACCAGCTGAGATTCAGTGGGGTTGGCCACTCCAGCAGCACAGACAAACACCGCGCGCTGGAGCGGATCATAGTAGTAGTAGCGGCCGGGCTGGCGCCGCGCCTGCTCATACGTCCCCGCCTGAAGCGTGCGCCCCTTGAGCGCCACCTTCCGCGGATGATCGAAATACACCTGGAAGGCATAGTCGCGGGTCGCGGACTGTCCACGGAACGAACCGGTCGTCCGGCCCACCGTCACCGTCGCCACCTTGTCACGCCCCTGCCGCACTGTCCGCACGGACACCGAAGTGCGCGCCACCTTACCCTGCCAGTAATCCAGCGACTGGCCGTCATCCTGGTAGATGGTGGTGCTATTACGGGCACCCACCACGTTCGCGTTCACCTGCAGGCCAACGAGGTTCTTGCGGGACTGCTTCCAGTTCTTGCCTTCTCGCGTCGACTGCTCCGCCAGAGTGGTGACGATGCCACCCTCCCGCACAAACACCGGCATCGTCATCCAATCCGTGGTGATCGAATGAGTGGCGGGGCCACGGTACACCTTGCCGGTAAAGTAGTCGCGCCAGGTACCTGCCGGGAAGTACACCTCCGTCGTAGCGGTACGGCCCGATTTCGCAACCGGTGCCACGAGCATATCGTCACCTAACAGGTACTGGGTGTTGTGGAGGTAGGCCTGCGGGTCCTCTGGGTAGTTGAGGTAGAGGGCCCGTGCCATCGGCACACCCGTCAGATGCGCCTCCCATGCCAGGTTGTAGAGGTAGGGCACCAGCTCGTCACGCAGCTTCAGGAAGTGTACACCAGCTTTTTCTGCAGCCGGGCTGTACTCCCAAGGCAGCCGCTTCGCTTGCAGACCATGCGGCCGGTTGATGGGTTGGAATACACCCAACTGCGCCCACCGCACATACATGTCATTGGTGAGGACATTGCCCAGCTTGAAGCCGCCAATATCGTGGGACACATAGGGCAGGCCCATGGACGCGCCCTCGGCAGCGGTGAACTCCGCCTCGAACGCCATCGTCCCCCACGTGGTGAGGGTATCACCGGTGAAGTGGATGTTATTGCGCCGCTCCCCCAGCTGGCCGCGATGACGGGACAGCGAGAAACCCCGCTTACCTTGCTTCCGCAGACGGTCCGCATACAAATAGGTTTGCCACTGCTCAGCATTGAGACCCGGCATAGTGACGCCGTTGACGCCGGTGGAGGGTAGCGGATTCACCAGACCTTTCTCCAAGGGGTAGCCCTCCTCACGAGTTTTCGCAGAACCGTAGTCGAACCAGAAGAAGTCGGTGCCGGCCTTCTCAAAGTCCTCATGCAGCCAGAAGTACCACTTGGCGTGGTCCGGCCGGCTCATGTCGAAGCCGTAGGAGAGGGAGAAGGGATCCCAGTACTTGGGGCCATTAGGGGCGAGGGTATTGTGGACGGCCTTCTGCACAATGGCGTACTTGGGGTCGTTGCTGTTCATACCGTCATGGGTGTTGAAGGAGAGGGTGAGGCCCATGCTCTTCAGCCAGCGGATTTCGCCCTGCGGGTCAGGCCACAGTTTCTTGTTCCAGTTCCACCCGTTCCACTGGTTGGGGGCCTTATAGTCGGTGTCCACCACCAGCACATCCAGTGGCACCTTTCGGGTGTGGAAGTTCCGCATCAGTGCGGCGTAGTCGTCGCGGGTGAAGGCGTGATAGTTGGAGTACCAGTTGCCGAAAGCCCACTCAGGCAGCACCGGGCTGGGGCCAGTGATGGTGGCCAGGTCGCGCAGTCCCTGCTTGTAATTGTGGCCGTAGCCAAAGAAGTAGCCATCCTGGTAGAACGTGGAGTCCTTGCGGATCCGGGGGGCACGCGGTATCGGCCAACTGTCGGGCTTCCACAGGGCGGTGCGGGTATCGTTGACCAGCTGCCAGCCGTCGCGGGACAGAATGCCGGGGTTGAGTTTCACTGTGCCGCCCACGTCGCGGAGGTCACGGCGCCAGCCGCCCAACTGATTGTGGGGGACCACCAGATTGTCCCCTTGTACGTCCCAGCGGGGGTGCGCAGTGGTCGTCTGCCCCGCTACGCGCAGCGTCACGCTCACGTTCTGCGGAGTAAAGTGTCCCGACCCCTGCTTGTAGCGGAGGGTGAGTTTGCTGGTCTTAATGTAGCGGTAGCCGTCCTTCGCCCATGTCTGGTAGGGGGTTTTCAGCGGACGGTACTGCACGTTGGTGGTAGTGCGATTTTCGAACTTCCGGTCCTGCGCATACTCCATACGCACCAGCGTGGGGCTGATGACCTGGAAGCGCGCACTCCCGTCGATCACGGGGCGGAGAGTCGCTGCCTGGGCGGGGCTGCTATTCGCCATGCCGAAGGCAAGGGCGGTGACGGTAGCCAGAGAGAGAATACGGAGCGCAGGCGCAATGGAGCGGGGAGTGCGGAAGCGCGCTTCTGGGTGGGGTGACGGTGCCAATGCGACCATGGGGCGTCCTCTCAGCTCAACCGACTGGCAGGCTGTGGGTACCTAGCGGCGAGGCGAGGTGGGCAGGGCAAAGAAGTCGCGGCGGGGGCCACTGTCGAGGGGCGGCTGACCCTCCGCACGGGGTCGCTGCGTACCTCGTAACGGGCTAGACGGGAACGGCAGCTAGCCAGGTAGAGGCCGGGTTTGACCTCTACTCTGACCCTAACTGTCTGTAGCCGCTGGTTTGTCGGTTTCCGCCGGCGAATTTTTCACAGGAACCCACACAGAATCCGGGACCGGCTTCGGGAAGAATCCGGGCGTCTCCACAAACACCGGCTCCGCAATACCCGCCTTACGCTGTGCGTCGTAGTCGCGTAGGCAGCGCACTCCGTAGCGCATAAGGAGCGCCACCGCCACCATGTTGATAATGGTCATGAGTGCCAGCGCCAAGTCCGCCAGGGACCACGCCAACGGCAGAGCCGCAATGGACCCCAGCCCGGTGGCGGCAATCATGAGGACGTGGAGGATGGTGCTGCCGTGCTTCTTCCACCCCAAGTAGTTGACGTTAATCTCCGCAAACACCGAATACCCCAGCGTGCTGGAGTAGGCGAAGAGGAAGATGACGATGGACATGAACCAGACGGTCCAGCCGGTGCCATAGTCCAGGTGGTGAGTGAGGGCAGCCTGCGCCAGAATGCCATCCTCCAGTTTCTGGCCGGGCACATACACGCTGGGGCCAGCCAGCAGAATCATGAAACCCGTCAGGGAGCAGACGATGATAGTGTCCACAAACGTTCCCAGCGCCTGGATGAGACCCTGCACCACCGGATGTGGCACGTCGGCAGTCGCCGCCCCGTTGGGCATGGAGCCCTGACCGGCCTCATTGGAGAAGAGGCCGCGCTTCGCCCCGTTAAACATAGTGGCCCATATCCCGCCACCGATACCGGCGAGGCCAGGACGCAACCCAAAGGCGCCGGCAAAAATATCGGAGAAGACGCGCGGCAGATCCGTGATATTCATGACGATGATGACAAGCGCCACAACCAGGTAGATGATGGCCAGAACCGGGACCACGCTCTCTGTCACCTTCGCGACACGCCGCAACCCACCCAGCATGATGGGGATGCTGATCGCGACGAGGATGAGCGCCGTCACCCACACCGGCACCCCCGCGGTGGACTTGAACTGCTGGGCGATGGTGTTCGACTGCACCATCGGGAAAATGAGGCCGTAGGAAAACACCAGCAGGGCGGCAAAAATGCACCCCCACACGCGGGAACCCAAACCACGCTCAATGTAGTATGCGGGGCCGCCGCGGGACAGCCCATCCTCCCCCTTGATCTTGAAGATCTGCGCCAGCGTACTCTCCATAAAACTGGTGGCCATGCCCAACAGCGCCACCACCCACATCCAGAAGAGAGCGCCAGGGCCGCCAATAATAAGCGCCAGGGAGACGCCGGCAATGTTGCCGGTGCCCACTCGAGAGGCGAGCCCCACCGTGAACGCCTGGAAACTGGAGAGCGATGTCCCCTTCTGTTTGCGGGAGTCCAACATGAGATGCCACATATGTCCGAAGAGGCGGAGTTGGACGGCTTTGGTGGCGATGGTAAACACCACACCGAGTCCGACGAGCACAAAAATGAGGATGTGCGAGGAAATAAAGCCCTCAACTTGGGCGACGAGGTCTGTGAGCACGGAAAAGACACTACCATTGGGAGCCTGCTCGCCCGCTAAACTATTGCCCATGACGAATACCACCGAGCTGCTGAGCAGCATCAACAACACCTACGGCTATGTGCTGATGGCGCTGCTGACTATAGCCGGTCTCTACTTCTCCATTCGCACCATGGTGGTGCAGATCCGCCACCTCCCCGAGATGATGCGCACACTAGTGGAACAGCCGGAAACGTCGTCGGACGGGAAGAAAGGCATCAGTGCCTTCCGCGCCTTCACAGTCTCCGCGGCGAGCCGCGTGGGCACCGGCAATATTGTGGGGGTGGCGGTGGCCATCGCGTTGGGTGGGCCCGGTGCAATCTTCTGGATGTGGCTGCTGGCCATTATTGGTGGGGCGACAGCGTTTGTGGAATCGACTCTCGGCCAGCTGTATAAGGTGAAAGATAAAGCGACAGGGGCCTTTCGGGGTGGTCCAGCCTACTACCTTGAGCGCGGTTTGGGGCGGCGATGGCTGGCGCTGCTTTTCGTCGTCGCCATCACCTTCACCTATGGCTTCGTCTTTAATATGGTGCAGGCCAACTCGATTACTGAAACCACCTCGCAGGCCATCGCTCCGCTGGTGGACAACCCTGCCACCATGAAGTGGGTCAACCTGGAGCTGGCACTGGTGGTGGCGGCTCTCACCGCCGCCGTCATCTTTGGTGGCATCTGGCGCATTAGCGCGGTATCCCAAGTGCTGGTTCCCATTATGGCCCTGGTGTACCTTGGACTGGGCATCTTCGTGTGCGTGGTGAACTACGACAAGATCCCCGGCGTTATCTCCCTCATCTTCCAGTGCGCATTCGGCGCGCAGCAGGTTGCCGGCGCCGGCATTGGTACCGCCATGATGATCGGCATTCGCCGCGGGCTCTTCTCCAACGAAGCCGGTATGGGTTCCGTCCCCAACGCCTCAGCGACAGCTGCGGTCTCCCACCCGGTGAAGCAGGGTTTCGTCCAGACACTGGGCGTCTACTTCGACACGCTCATAATTTGTTCGATGACGGCGTTCATCATCCTTCTCAGTAACCCCGAGTATGGGCTGCGGGACGGGGCGGTGGCTACCCAGCATGCCCTCGCCCACCAGTTGGGGGATTGGGCTATGCCGGTACTGGCGGTAGTGCTGTTCTTCCTGGCCTACAGCTCCATTATTGGCAACTACTACTACGGGGAGTGCAACATCCAGTTCGTCACCGAGTCCAAGAAGGTGCTGATGGCGTTCCGTATGCTGGTAGTACTCTGCGTGTTCGCGGGGTCGCTGGCAGCCCTGGAGCTGGTGTGGGGACTGGCGGACATCTTTATGAGCATTATGGCGACCATTAACCTGGTGGCGATTATTCCGCTAGGCGGCTTGGCTATTGAGTTGCTACGGGACTACAACCGGCAGAAAGATGCTGGGGTGGATCCTGTCTTCCACCGCGATTCTCTCCCCCAGGCCCGCAATGTGGAGTGCTGGGATTAGCTTTACCCACATCGTCGCCCTGCCGATGCAGAACGGCCGGCTGGTTCGTACCAGCCGGCCGTTCTGTCACGTGAGCGGGGGACGTGTTGTGTAGTGTCGGATGCTAGGACTTAGCAGCCCTTAATTTCGGCGACGAGGTCGTTGATGACGACGTTCTCGTCACGACCCGGGCCGACACCAATGTAGGAGACGCGGGTGCCGCAGAGCTCTTCCAGACGCTTCATGTACTTCTGGGCGTTCTCGGGCAGCTCGTCGAAGGTGCGGGCGCCGGTGATGTCTTCAGTCCAGCCGGGCAGCATCTCGTAAATGGGCTTGGCATGGTGGAAGTCACTCTGGCTCTCCGGCATGTGGTCGAAACGCTTGCCGTCCACCTCGTAGGCGACACACACCGGGATTTCCTTGATACCGGTGAGGACGTCCAGCTTGGTGACGAACATGTCGGTGAAGCCGTTAATGCGGGTGGCGTATTCGGCAACCACACCGTCGAACCAGCCGCAGCGGCGCGGACGCTTGGTAACGACGCCGTATTCGTGGCCGGTTTCCCGCAGGTATTCGCCGGACTCGTCGAAGAGTTCGGTGGGGAACGGGCCGGCACCTACGCGGGTGGTGTAGGCCTTAATGATGCCGACAGCGTGGGTGATGCGGGTGGGACCGATGCCGGAGCCGACGCAGGCGCCACCGGCGGAGGGGTTGGAGGAGGTGACGAAGGGGTAGGTGCCGTGGTCGACGTCCAGCATGGTGGCCTGGCCGCCTTCCATGAGGACGGACTTGCCTTCGTCAAGAGCCTGGTTGAGGAGGAGGCTGGTGTCACAGACCATGGGGGCGATGCGATCGCGGTACCGCAGGAAGTAGTCCACCATTTCGTCCACCTCGAAGGCGGGACGGTTGTAGAGCTTCACCAGCAGTTCGTTCTTGGAACGCAGGGTGCCTTCCACCTTCTGGCGGAGGATGGATTCGTCAAAGAGATCCTGGACGCGGATGCCGATGCGGTTGACTTTGTCGGCGTAGCAGGGGCCGATACCGCGGCCGGTGGTGCCGATGGCGCGCTTGCCGAGGAAACGTTCGGTGACTTTGTCGATGGTCTGGTGGTAGGGGCCAACGAGGTGGGCGTTGGAGCTGATGCGGAGACGGGAGCAGTCTGCGCCACGCGACTCGAGGCCATCAATTTCCTGGAAGAGGGCTTCCAGGTTGACGACGACACCGTTGCCGATCACCGGAGTGACGTTGGGGGTGAGGATACCGGCGGGGAGCAGTTTCAGCTCGTATTTTTCACCGTTGACGACGACGGTGTGACCGGCGTTATTACCTCCATTGGGCTTGCAGACGAAGTCGACGTGGCCGCCCAGAATGTCGGTGGCCTTACCTTTGCCTTCGTCGCCCCACTGGGCTCCGTTGATGACGATCGCTGCCATATTCTCGTTCTTTCTTTCACCGAGCCGGCAGGGGTGGTGCATCGCGCGGCCTATGCTGTCGGCCTTTCCGGACAGTGGTGGCATAGGGGCAATGTGGGCACAAAATGAAAAACCCGGGCCTACCCTGCAGACCCGTTACCTAATTCTACCGCTTAACTGGGCGAGAGAGAAAATATTTTTTACAGTTAGGCCGGGTGGTAGCCGGGGCTGCCAATAGCGGGGACAGAATTCACGGCTTCTTCCCGGCTCATGCCGCACACCTGCAGCAAATCGATGAGGGTGGAGCGGATTTGTGCATGGATGACGGGTCCGTGCATGCCGGAGCGGTCGTTGGGATCCAGTTGGAAGGTGGTGCGCACTGCCACGGAGATGATGGCGCGGGCTGCTTCCTGTTCGGTGGCGTGCCGGTTGTCGCTTTCGGAGAGCATGGAGTGGACGACGCCAGTGGCTTCACTCATGAGGGAAATAGAGTCGGGAATGCGGACGTCGAGGGGTACGTCATCGTCCAGAATGACGACGGCGCGACGGGCCAGCACGCGAGTGTTGCGGATGGCGTTGTCGAGTGGGTCAAGGAGTTTTTCCCACTTTTTTAGGTCTTTGCGGGCGTACCACAGTAGCGGGGAGACCCGGACCACTTCGGCTCCGTTGTAGAGGGTGTCGCGGATGTCGTTGAGGGCGGGCTGGGTGGAGCGGATACGGACCAGTGCCTTGGTGACGAGTTCGGGGTTGCGGGTGCGGAGGCCGGAGGCGATGTCGCCGAGGATTTCCCGTTCGATCTGCACGATGGAGGCGAGGCGACGGCGAATATCCCGGACGGGGTTGGCGGGGATGAGTGCCATGATGACAATACCGATGACGGTACCGATGATGGCGTGCCAGACGCGTTGGAGGCCCCCTGGCCCGTGGACGGGGATGAGGGTGGCGATGAGGATGGCGGAGGAGGCGGCTTGGACGGAGACGAGCATGCCGGAACCTAGGAAGAGGGCGATGACCATCGCGAGGAAGACGACAAAGCCAATTTGCCAGACGCCGGAGCCGATG
Source organism: Mycobacteriales bacterium (assembly GCA_018376445.1). Lineage (GTDB taxonomy): Bacteria > Actinomycetota > Actinomycetes > Mycobacteriales > Mycobacteriaceae > Lawsonella. The sequence continues at coordinate 4,405 of JAHABL010000001.1, read as the reverse complement.
CGGGCGATGATGAGTTCGCCGATGAGGACGCCGGCGATGGTGCCGGCACCGATCTCGAAGGAGCGTTTGACGCGGCGCCCTGGGACGGGGGCGAGGGCAATGATGGCGGAGATGGGGGCGAAGAAGGGTTTCGTGCCGGGGAAGATAAGGGTGGCAGCCCACCATGCGAGGGAGGCGGCGATGGCAGCCTGCGTGATGGGGATGATGCTGTGGTAGACGCGGCGCAGCCTCCGGTTAATGCTGTCCGTGAACGTGCGGGCTCGGGCCTTGACCCAATTACGCATACGCCTTTGCGTCCTCCTTACGAGAGAAGTCCAGGATCTCGGAGCAGACCTGTTCCTTAATGGCGGCGGCTTCGCGACCTTCGTGGTTTTGTTCAGTCTGGAAGGCGGCGACGAGACGCTTGCGGACGTCAGCGTTCTTTTCGTCGGGGGTTCCGGCGAGGATGTGGTCGGCGGCATCTTCTGGATCGATGGATTCGGGGAGGTCGCTCTTGCGGGCGTCAACAACTCCCTTGATGGCAGTAAAGATGGCGGGCAGGAGGGACAGGAAGATGACGAGGAGGAAGAGCAGTTCGATATTGTTCTGGACGAAGCTGAAGTTGCCGAGGGCAGCACCGAGGAGAGTGACGCCACAGCCCCAGAGTAGGCCGCCGAGAATGTCGAAGGGGAGGAAGACACGGTAGCGGAAACCGGACATGCCGGCGACGACCGGTGCGTAGGTGCGCACGATGGGGACGAAGCGGCAGATGATGACGGTGACGGCGCCGTATTTTTCAAAGAAGAGGTGTGCCTGGACGAGGTGTTCTTTCTTGAAGACGGCGTTGTCCTTGCGCTGGCGGAGTACTGACCCACCTTTGCGGCCGATCCAGTAGGCGCATTGGTCGCCCAGAACTGCCACGATCCAGGCGGAGAGGCAGACCAGCCAGATGGGGGCGAAACCATTGGGCTGGATGGAGAGGAAGCCGGCGGTGAAGAGGAGGGAGTCGCCGGGGAGCAGCGGGAAGAGCAGACCGGTTTCGATGAAAATGATGAGCAACATTCCTGGCAGCACAAAGGCTCCGAAGGGCCCGTCGCTACCCAAGAGGTAGGTGGGGTCGAGCCATTGCGGGCCGAGGGCGAGGGTGGTAGACACGGTCGCGTGGGCTGCTGCCAGGGATGTAATAGTGATCACTTGGCCAGTATATGTGAGAAATGTCTATTTCCGCTTGTTGAAGGGGTGGTGAAGGCGGCGTGTTACCCCTAATGGTGGCTTTTTCTATGGATATCCTAAATTCTGCCTTTATCGCAGCATGAATCGGTTCAGAGCAGCACTTTTTCACCTTCCCTTCGCCGCATAAAGGTGCATAATAGTAAGTGAACCCGTATTAGGTGACGGCTGACACATCTCCAATAGGAGGCCTCCAGTACGTTCCGGTACGCCAGGTGATGTGAAGAAATGGCGCGACTCGCAGACAGTTTTCGCGCCTACGCACTTCGAAAACCCCTATTTCTGCGAAGGAAACCTATATGGCTATTGCAAATCCCGAGTCTTATGCCGAGATGCTGAAGAAGGCAAAGGAAGGCGGCTACGCTTTTCCGGCCATCAACTGCACCTCCACAGAGACCATCAACGCCACCCTGAAGGGCTTTGCGGATGCTGAGTCCGACGGCATCATCCAGTTCACTACCGGCGGTGCCAAGTTCGGCTCCGGTGTGAACGTTCAGAATATGGAAGCTGGCGCTGTGGCTCTGGCGGAGTACGTCACCCGCATGGCCAAGTACTACGGCGTTACCGTCGCCCTCCACACCGACCACTGCCCCAAGAACGCTCTCGATGAGTTCGTTCGTCCGCTGCTGGCTGTCTCTGCAGAGCGCGTTAAGCGTGGCGAGGATCCGCTGTTCCAGTCCCACATGTGGGACGGTTCCGCCGTCCCTATGCCCGAGAATATGGAGATCGCTAAGGAACTCTACGCCCAGACCACCGCTAACCACCAGCTTCTCGAGATCGAGATCGGTGTTGTGGGCGGCGAAGAGGACGGCGTGAAGGCTGCTCACGGTGCCAAGCTGTACACCGACGAAGACGACTTCGCCATGGTCATCGACACCCTCGGTGACGGCTCCGAGGCTCCCTACCTGCTGGCTGCCACCTTCGGCAACGTCCACGGCGTATACAAGCCAGGCAACGTTGTGCTGAAGCCCGAGGTACTGAATGCCGGCCAGAAGGTCGCTGCAGAGAAGCTCGGCCTTCCCGCCGACAGCAAGTTCTTCAACTTTGTTTTCCACGGTGGCTCGGGCTCCGAGAAGGAAAAGATCGAAGAGGCCCTCGGCTACGGCGTCGTGAAGATGAACGTCGACACCGACACCCAGTACGCCTACACCCGCTGCATTGCAGGCCACATGTTCTCCAACTATGACGGCGTTCTCAAGGTTGATGGTGAGGTCGGAAGCAAGGCTGTGTACGACCCCCGCTCCTATCTCAAGAAGGCTGAAATTGCCATGTCCGAGCGCGTTGTGGAAGCCTGCCAGGACCTCCACTCCGTCGGCAAGAGCATCCTCAAGTAGCACCTGACGGTAACGGTCACGGCAGCAGTTCTGCGCCGTGGCCGTTTTCTACCCCCGCGCTATTACCGCACATAAACGAGTGAGTGCCCCGTCCCAAACACTCGGACGGAGCACTCACTCGTTGTTTCTTGCGCACTGCACGCTAGCAGTGTGGTGATCTGCTAGAGGATCATCGGCATCTCGCAAGACGGGACCTGCCGAATACCATTGAGCGACAGCAGGGTTTGGACGACCATGCGCGGGGCTGAGACGACCGGAGTGGTGAAGTGCGTTCCCAGCGGTACCTGCTGATAGACGGTGTTGGTCCCAGCCTTACAGTAACGTTGCCACAGGGCTTTGTCCTGGTCCGCTTGGAAGAGGATTTCGTCTGTGGTGCCGTGAATGATGAGGGTTGGCGCCTTCGGGACGCCCGGGTAGTAGAAGGAGGACGAGTCCTTCGCGATCTGCATCATGGATTTGAAGGTCTGGGACTTGAAGAAGCCATCCTTCACCATGTACTTCAGCAGTCCGCCGCCGCCGGCTACCGTAGAGAACGGCATGCACAGGTTTCGGCTGGTCTGAATCAGGGTCTTGCCGTAGGGAGTGAGCCACTGCTCCACGTTCGGGATCATATCGCCGTATTCGCGGATCGCACCGATAAGGAAGCTCACCAGGAACCCACCCCACATACTGGGCACCTTCGAGAGGTCTCCGTAGAGGCCAAAGCTGTGGGCCAGTTTGATGAAGTCTGGAGCACCTTCGTTGATGATGAATTGCTCGATGTAGGGGTTCAAGTCGGGGGCATAGTAGGGCTGTTCGGCTGCCGCATAGCCGGTCTGGAGACCACCGTGGGAGACACCCATGGAGACAAAGTGGGATTTGCGCAGCGGGAAGTCTTTTTGCTTGTGGACCATCCGCATGGAGTCCAGCAGCACATGGGAGGCTAGGCGGTTGATGGCGTAGGAGTTGCGCGGCCCTTCGGCATCTGTGAAGAGCACTGGGTGCCCCATAATGAGAAGGGCGGCCATGATCTGGATTGGGCTGTTAACGATACCCCAGGAGTCCGGCTGGTTGAGCTGCGTGGTGACTTTGCACTTCGGTCCAGAGGAGTTGATGAACTGGTTCCACTGCACGATGCCGGCGTTTTCCTTGGCATGCGGTGGCACCACCAGGGTGGCGGTGGCCGTCATCGGATAGCCGCGGGAATCGTACGAGACGAACGCGTATTGGATCGCGCGTGAGCCCGGGAAGTAGGCCTTGGACCATACGGACTCCCGCTTACGGATAACCTGGCCCTGCTTGTAACCCTTGCGGACGTAGCGCCAGGCGTCGTCCTTCATAAAGGGATCATCATCTAGAGTGCTGGCAATCCACTTCGGCATTGCCGGGCGGGGCCCTTTCTTAAGTTTCAGCTTGAGCGGTACTGGGCGAAGCTGATGGGCGATGGATTGGGATCGTTCAATGGTCATCCCAATTTCGGGGTTTCCGAGGTCGAGTGGTTTTTTGGCAACGTCAAAGTTGCTCGCCCCGGCTACCCCGTAGCCAAGTCCGGCGGCCATGGTAGCGGTGAGGGTCAGCGAGAGGACGGTCTTACTGATACGCCTACGCGGCTGGGACATGTCATCACCCTTCTGTGAAAAATTCCATCGCTGCGTGCGGGAACAACATTAGTCACATAAGTAATACACGTAACACTAGTAAAAGATCACTGCTCTGGGGTGCGAACATGCGGAAAAATTCCACATCTCAGTAAAAACCTGGACCTCTTCCCAGAGGCAGGCTCGACAGCCAGTCTGAATGCACTGCCGAGAATCCGAATGAACACCGCATACACACCACAAGAGCGGCCGCCCCCCTCCTCCTCCCCCCCCCGACTACAGCCC
>JAHABL010000017.1 GCA_018376445.1 Mycobacteriales bacterium | reverse complement strand
TGTTTCTCTTCTCTAGAACCTGCAGATAGACTTCCTAGACTGCCACGGCACCACATCGATACGTTGTTTCTCTTCTCTAGAACCTGCAGATAGACTTCCCAACACGCACACAACAACGCTGGCTCCGTTGTTTCTCTTCTCTAGAACCTGCAGATAGACTTCTTGTACGAGGTATTTATCGCCGTCTACGGTTGTTTCTCTTCTCTAGAACCTGCAGATAGACTTCGCCCGTCACGGACGACCGCACGCGTATGGTTGTTTCTCTTCTCTAGAACCTGCAGATAGACTTCTCGTTTATTTCGGGGGCGTTTACTGTCTGTTGTTTCTCTTCTCTAGAACCTGCAGATAGACTTCCGGATCACCTTTCTCACCTTTCGGGCCGGTTGTTTCTCTTCTCTAGAACCTGCAGATAGACTTCAAGACGGGCACCGGACCCGTTGTCGGTGGTTGTTTCTCTTCTCTAGAACCTGCAGATAGACTTCGGCGCGGTCGAACACCCACGCGCTGCCAGTTGTTTCTCTTCTCTAGAACCTGCAGATAGACTTCAAAACGAGCCGGAGCCCCTGCGATACAGGTTGTTTCTCTTCTCTAGAACCTGCAGATAGACTTCCTTCACACCAGATTGATATTGGTGATGGGTTGTTTCTCTTCTCTAGAACCTGCAGATAGACTTCGCCAGAATATGCGGCTCCATAATGTTCCGTTGTTTCTCTTCTCTAGAACCTGCAGATAGACTTCAACGAAACGAATACACACTGGGCAGGCGGTTGTTTCTCTTCTCTAGAACCTGCAGATAGACTTCAGCAGCCTTATATCCTGTGCTATTCACAGTTGTTTCTCTTCTCTAGAACCTGCAGATAGACTTCGCAGATGTTAGGTCACGCTTCGGCCGCGGTTGTTTCTCTTCTCTAGAACCTGCAGATAGACTTCAGGCCCCATAGCGAGTACCCAGCCGGCGGTTGTTTCTCTTCTCTAGAACCTGCAGATAGACTTCCGAAATCCTGATTCTTAGAGGTTTATCTGCAGGTTTACTGCATTTAGGGTTAGAAAATTTCGAGTTGGTCGGGAGGATCTTCGGGCTTTTCTTCCTCCTCATTAAAAATTCTGACCTGCTTTCCCCACTGGCTGTCAGATATAAGAATCATCCGAATATCTCCACCAGGCGGACACACCGCCTTAATACATTTGTAAATACCGGCAATAGGTTCCACAAAAGGAACGTAGCGGGCATACACACTATGTTGAAGGTGAGTAAAGCCCAGATAAAGTAGCTCCTTGTGAAGCTGAGTGTAGGCACGAACCTGGGTTTTAGTTTTCGTTGGGACGTCAAACATGACTAGTGACCACACTTTTTGCTCACTCATCACTTACTCCACAAAAGGGCCTTCCCAATACAGCACTGGCAAGGTCTGAATATCGCCCTCTACGTACTGCCCAAAAGCTGTACAGAGGTCTTGAATTACCGTTGGGAGCGTGTCGCCCCCCGGTGCAAATTGGCCCTGGGTGAGAGCCACGAGTTCGCGTTTCGTTTCAGGAATAGAAAGATCAGTGAGTGTGGAGCCCTCCAGCATGGTGTGGACGTGGTAGTCCACAAACGGCCGGAAGGGCTCAATAAGGTCATCTGCTAAAGCAAAGTTATTACCACGATGCTTATGGTGAATCCCCAGCACAGGGGCTAGACCAGCTGCAGTGAGACTCCTCATCACATGGCCGCGAAGAATGGTGTAGGCGTAATTGAGAGCACCATTAATGTTGTCTCGACTATTAGCATCACGGCGGTAATCCGGGCCAAACAGTCGGCGCCAGTAGTAGCTTGCAGCGGTGCCCTCAACATTTTCCGGATCCCCAGAATGAACGCTTTTCGCAAGTTCTTCTAGATGTTGCGCCGCATTGATGTCGATAGCTTTGAGGTTATGTGCCTGTCCACGGATCTTCCCTTGAACCAGCATCTTCCAAGCATTTTTCTGGCGTGGCACAGAAAGAGAAGCCTGCGCTCTTTGCCGTGCAGCAACCCTAGTGTGAAACGACCACGGGTGCAGTGCCGCAGCAGGCTCTCGCTTCCAGTCGCACACCAGCAGCGAACAACCATTACGAGCAACACCGTCGATGGTCCCACCGGTCACCATCGTCTTCGGGCCAATGAGGATAACAGCTACGTCGACCAGCGGAACCTTAACCTTCCGCTTCCCCTCCTTAACAACAGTCAACTGGCCGCCAGAATAGTAGACCTCCCCCTCAAAACTGGAGAAGTCCACTATCCGCCAACGGTTCGTTGTCATGGCTCAATAATGAGGGTAAAGGGAAGAGGCGACCGTGCACTGAGTCGCTCTCTGCCCAAGGCATCGTATCGAATAACACGAAGCGGGCCTCGCATAAGCACTTGTGCCGAGGGGCGCCATCCGTTAGGTGCCAGGACAGTTTGCTTCAGCTTGCCGCTAGTAGCCTCATCAAAACGAGAGTCAACGGAAGACCCGCCTTGCTTGCCTAATACCCCTTCGGGGCTGGTGAGAACAGGAGCAAGCTTGATTTTCGCCGACATGTTGTCAAAACCAATGACTCTCCACCGACGAGTGGCATTCGGAATGACCTCTTCAAGAGTCTTACCGACGCCGCTCAGTGCTTTGTCATCAACTTCAAGGACATCATTCTTCACCAACCAGGTCAGATAGACCGCCTCGCCTTTCTTTAGTGCAACTTTGAGTTTTGGATGTGCTTGGCGGATGGAAATGCTTTGCGGGGGTAACTCATAGCTAAAGAGGTCACCCTCGGTGGGGAGATCAAAGGGCAGTACACGCATGAAGTAGTACGCAAAGCCCTTTTTCTGCGGGATACGGTAGAGACGTAGGTGGTGGAAGTCGCCGGCCGCCGCCCAGCCGTCGCGGACTTTTAGAGCTGCCTGATCGCAAATGGCGTCTGGTTTTTTGTTGTCTTTGGGAGTGAAGAACTCAAGGTCATCATTCGGCCCGAGGTGCGTACCGTTGATAACGATGCGCCGTTCTGGGTTTTCTGGAAGCCCCGTCTTCTCGTCGTAGTCTTCACAACGCGTCAGCGCACACCACTGCGCCTCTGTTGCGGAAGCGTCAACTTCTTTTGCGGTTAAAGCTGCCTTCACAGGCCGGTGGGCCAAAGGACGGATTTCGTCTTCGTGGGCGCGCCCGCTTGTTCGGGAAAGCCTCAATGGGGTCCAAACCGGAATGTCGTCGTTGAGAAGTTTCTCGGCAACTAGGCCAATAAGCACCTGAGAGTTGCTGAGCCACCTTTGGTAGGCAGTTTTGTGGGCAATGTCTGTGCCTTGGAAGTCTTTCCATGAACCATAAAAGTTGCTGACGGTTGCGCTGCGGTAGGAACTACCAAGTGTCTTCTCTTGGTCGCGAAGTGCCTTGCGTTGCGCTAGTACTTGTGCCGCATAGGGACGTGTAATAGACATGATTGCAGCGTCAATGGCGTGGTGCCGCCGGTCAATACGTTTGTTATTGTCATGCGGATCGCCCTCAATATGGAGTGTAGGAAGGCCCCAATATCCGGCAGCATGACGTGCTTCTGCAGTGATAAAACCAGCGAGCACGTTGACTTTCGTCTCGGGGAATTCTGCTTCTAGTCTTCCTCGCAGAATAGTGCCCATGGTCGCTGTTGGTGCGAGCGAGCGAGAATCTAGGGCGTCTTCCTTGCCCACGGTGTGTAGCGCACGCAGGTATTCCTTCTGCATGGACTTCTTGGGGAGGGCCTGATTCTCTAAATTCATACTGTGGTTAACAAAGTCATCCACCATCTTGCGATTGGTGTAGGTGGGATGGTCTTGTTTCACCCATTCGGCATAAGTTCTGCCGCCTTTAGCTTGGTTGCAGCGGTGGCATGACCCTGCTAGGTTGGTCACCCGGTTGGTAGCACCGGGACCGGAGCGCGGGACAATATGGTCCATTTCCACACTGTGCATATCAATGGGCGCACCGCAGTAAAGGCAACGGTTGTTCTGCCTGTGGAGGGCTTCAGCGCGTAGCGTATCCCGGCGGTTGTCTTCCCGAATGCCGCGCTTTTCTTGCAGTGTTTGGCGTGCTTTCCGGGCACGACGTTGCTGGAATTCCATCTCGGCCTTTGCTTTTGCGCTCATCAGACCCTCACGGGCGAGCTCCACGGTGATAGCCTGCGGCTCTCCCCAATAATTGCGGGCCATTTGTAAGAAGCGAGACACAATCTTCAATGACCGGTCCACCGAAGCAATGCCGGTACTCTCCGTAAGTTGTGCCACTGTCGGCTTACGGTGGAAATTCTTCTCGATCGCATCGGCGAGAGAGTCGTCACTGTTCAGGAGATGATCGGCGAGAATACGACAAGTCTCCGCAGCGAAGGAAGCACGGCCCTTGGGAAGCTCCTTTGTAGAGAACGTTTCGATCTCCGCCAGTTCGGTGGGGGTGAGCGTCAACAAGTAGTTGTTGACGTCCGGGTTATCCGTGTCGTAGTTGACTTGCAGCTCGATGAAATCTTGCTGTTGTTCGGGAGCGGCATCGTTCCACCATTTCTTTAGGAAGGGTTTTGCCTTCGTCGCCATCTTGATGGCCGTGGTGTCGACTGGTGGGCGGGCAGCAACAATGAGTTCAGCATCGGGTGTTGTGGAGGCGATGCCCGTCAACTGCGGCGCTTCAATACCGAGGAGGTCCGCAACATCACCCCACGTAGAGATTGTGGTGTGGGGATTGTGTAGTTCCGCAGCCACTTTTTGGCGCTCTTCAGCGGTGAGGAAACGTGCCGAGTGGCCCTCCTTAATCTTGAGTGTCGCCAGGGTGGCGGCAATGCGGTAGCGCTGAAACTCCGGGTGGGCTTTCGAGCAGCGCAGCAACTGAGGCTGGAGCCCGCATCGCCCAACGGTCTGCATGACGCCTGCCGATGCTTTCTTCTGGTAGAAGATAGTTCCCAGCAGCTGCTCTTCCAGTTCGGCAGGAATGTTTTGGGTGGCACAAATCCGCTGGATTTCGTGGACGTTATCTACCTGGAATAGGCGGCCATCAATAAGACCAGGCCGCTTCTTGGACTCGGTACCAAGGGTACGTATACGCAGCTGGTTTGAGTTCGCCCACCGTGCCTCATCCTCCGGGTCGAGTCCAACGGGGTGGGGGCACTGTAAAGCGGACCAAACGATTGCCCCAACTGTGTCAGAGTCATCCACACGGGCACCCACCCGTTGCGCATTGGAGACCAGGCGCGTGAAAGCATCCGAGTGGCTTTCATCGTCGAAAAGATCTGCTAAAGGCTGGTAAGGGTTCCGCCAACCACGGTGGCGGGCAATGTGCCGGAAAACTTCCCCCAGAACCTGGGCGCGTTCTTCGTCATCTTCAATATAAGAGCTTGTAGCGCGGTAACGATCCTCCCAGATTTGGGTGGGAAATTCTGCTTCCTGGCGGCCATGCCAGCCCTGCGCATCGAGTAGTTTGTCCAGCTTGTTGAGACGCTTCTTTTCGACGCGTAGCCGGCGGCGGGCACGGCGGGCGAAACCAGCAGAGGCTTTGCGAGTCTGGTTACTCTTAGCTTTGTCGGGGTCCAGGCCACCATCATGGATGACGGATTGCATGGCGAGGATCTCGTGCGGGACGCCTTCCGCGGTGAGCGCGAGGGCGAACAAACCCACGGAGTTTTGGCCGGCATCAATACCGACGACGTAGGAACCTCCAACAGGAAGCGTGGGAATAGGGTCAAGGGTGGTGCGCACAAGGACTCCAGAGAAGAGAAAAAAGGGTTTTGAATCGGTGACACATTAACTAAAACATATGGGTGTCACATTTTTGTGAGAAATAAGGAAAACCGCCCACGAAGGGCGGTTTTAATTACCAGAAACTGGTGAGAATTCAACCGGAACTAACGAGTTTCCGGCTTATTGTTTTCTTCTCTACCTAAAGTGTAGCAGCCACCACCCAAACAAAGCTCCGATTGCCACATTGTTGTCGTCAGCTTACAAATAGCTTGGAGGCCCGGCATCGTGCCGCGCGCACCCCGTCACCACAGATATAAGGTGGCACCGAAATAAGATGGCACGGGGATAACCGCACAGACCAGGGAACACCGTAGGGTGGAGGGGTGAAAAAGACGCACCTGCACGTACTCCTCGTGGTCGCCGTAGTCCTCTTCGCGCTCAACATGCGCGCCGGCGTCACCAGCATCGCCCCCGTCCTCCAAGAAATCCAGGGCGGTCTGCACATGTCGGACTCGCTGGCCGGCCTCCTCACCAGCCTCCCCACCCTCATCTTTGCCCTCGTCGGACTCATCACCCCTCTGGCCTCCCGCACCCTCGGTCTCCACTCCACCATGCTGGTCGCCATGGTTGCCCTCAGTCTGGGGCTGATCGTCCGTGCCTTTATGGGGGGCAGTGCCGGGTTCCTCGTCTTCACCATTGTCGCCTTGGCCGGCATCGCCATCACCAACGTCCTTATGCCGGCGTTCATCAAAACGCATTTCCCCGCGAAAATCCCCACCTACACTGCGGTTTACTCCACGGCGCTCACTGCCATGGCGTTCCTTTCCTCCGTGGTGGTTGCGCCCATGAGCCACAGCATGAGCACCGGCTGGCGTGGCGCCGTTGGCTTCTGGGGTTTGTTGGCTGTGCTTGCGGTGGTCCCCGCTGGGATCCTCGTTGTCCTGCAGAAGAAGCACCGGCTTGCGGTGGGTGACGGTGCTGCGGCTGGTGACGGTGCCGGCGCGAGTGGTGCTGCCAACGCGGACATTACTGCCGACGCGGACATTACTGCCGACGCGGACGTAGCAGCGCCCACCGGAGCAAATGCACCGGGCAACACGGCGGCAGCCAGCGCAGCCGTCGACGCGGACGCAGCAAACGCGGCAGCCGGGGCCGAACCCGCCAAACTGTGGGTGATGTTCCGCTCCAAGAAAGCCTGCGCCCTTGCCCTCTTCTTCGGCCTCCAATCCCTCCACGCCTTCGTCCAAATGGGTTGGCTCGCACAAATCTTCCGCGACTACGGCGTCTCCCAAAACTACGCCGGCATGCTCGCCGGCCTCATGCAGCTCCTCTCCATCCCCGGCGCCATGCTCGCTCCCGCGCTACTAGGCAAAGTGAAAAACCCGCGGCTCCTCGTCGCCGGCACCGCCGCCATCGCCGCCCCCGCCTACCTGGGCATGCTCCTCGCCCCCGCCAGCGTGCCCTGGCTATGGGTCATCCTCTTCGCCCTGGCCAACACCACCTTCCCCATGGCCCTCACCCTTATCGGCTGGAGCGGACGCAGCGGCGACACCACCGCCCTCCTCTCCTCCTTCGTCCAATCCTTCGGCTTCCTCATCGCCAGCCTGGGCCCACTGCTGGTCGGCATCCTCCTGCAAGCCACCACCGGCTGGACCGTCCCCCTCATCTTCTGTCTGGTCCTCGTCATCCCCTTCGCCATCGCCGGCTACATTGCGGCCGCCCCCGGCTACGTGGATGACCAGCTGAAGCGCACCCCCGCCGAGGCGTAGCGGGGCCGCGCAGACTACCGGGTAACCTCCCGGTACTTGGCTGCCACCAGGTTCCCCATGTGCACCTGCCCCACGTAAGTGGGGTGCAGCGGGTAGGAGTTGGTGTCCAGCCCCAGGCCGCCCACCCAGCGCTGGTTGGGTGCGGCACACACGGAATGCCCCGGCTCCTGCACCGTCCCCACCGAGTACACATGGTTGCGGGCGGCGGCCTGCCGGATTGCCCCGTTGAGTTGCCGCTGGTAGGACATCACAAACGCGCGGTCCCCGGGCAGCATGTTCTTGGTTTGGGCGCAGTCCACGCCCTCATCCAGAGCGGCCATGTAGCCGGTGAAGATAACAACCGCGTGCGGCGACGCCTGCTTAATCCCGGCAAGCAGCGCATCCAGCTTCGCCGGCAGGGCGTTCAGCCGCTGCTGCACATTCTTCTGCGCCAGCTTCGCGCAGCCCTCCTGCTGGCTGGGCGCATAGACGAACCCCAGCGGGCAGTCCCAGATAAGGTAGGCGATCTATGTGTCGTTGGCGCCCAACGTCACCGTCACCAGCTCCGTATCGGGGCGAAGGCCATCCCGCTGCGGCGGCACACCCGGGTATTGGGGATCCCGGAAATTGTCGGTAGTGGCGCTGCTGCAGGACACATCCCGCAGTTCCGCCCCCAACTCGACGGCGGCGAGGCGCGGGTAGTTGCGGGCGCTGTTAAGGCAGAGCAGCCGCGCCCAGAAGGTGGGATGGCCCGGGGCGAGGGCAGGTTTCTGCGGGAGAGTGGCGGTGGGGAGTAGGTCGGAGAGGGCGGCGAAGGAATCGCCCAAGGCCACATAGCGGATAGGTGGCATGAGGACGGGTCCCGGCCCCAAGATGGGTGACGTGCCCGCCGCGGCTGCCGCGGAGGCTGTGATCGCTGCGTGGGATGCACCGGGCGAGGCGGCTGCTGCGCCGGGGGAGAGGGTGACGGCTGCGCGACCTGCGCCAGGCGAGCCGGTGGCATCGAGTGCGGGGAGTGCGGGGAGTGTGGGCGAGGCGGCGGCGGGGGAGACCATGAGCAGCGAAAGAGTGGCTGCAAAAGTAGCAGCGAGGGTCGCGGCGGCAAGTGTGGCCGAGACACACGCGCTGGGGGAGCGGAGTGAAACGGATGGATGGGTGTGACGGATTGGCTGGCGCATAATGCCTCCACCTGGTTCCTCAAAAAGCATCCTAGATGTGCTGATAGAACCCATTCTAGGAGTGCTCGCCCAATCCCGCGTGCCATGCGGCCCCGTCGCTAACACTGCCGCCGGCTCCGTCATGACAATTGTCCCCGGCCCTGTCACCAACCCTGCCCCCGGGACCCATCACCCAAAGGTAGCACCCCCACGCACAACCAAAGAGTGATGTAATGGCGCAGAACGTTCCCCACACACCAAGAAACGACGGCGAAGAGCCCCCCATGCACACCGACTACCAGCAACTCCGCAGCGCATACCAGCAGCTCAACACTGCCATCGAGCAGGCGCCGCAGCTATTCGCCGACCCCACCCCCTACACCCTGCCAGCCAGCAGCCTCCCCTCCGCACAATCCTTCGCTGCACAACTCCGCACCCTGGTAGAACACCCGCTCGGCGCCCAAACCATAATGAACTGGCACTTCACCGAAACCGCCTGCCTCGCCCGCGTTCTCGGAAACCTCTGCGGTGCCGTACAAGACCCCAACCTCAATACCAGCCACGGCGTGGCAGCAACCTACCGCCAGCTCGCCGCCCAACACCACCACCCCGCCAACCCGCGCGCCGGCGCAGTATCCGGAGACGAAGCCGGCCAATCTTCCGGGGCAGCAACTAGCGCGGAATCCGGCGCAGGAGCTAACCAGCCCGCCGGCGCCCTCACCCTCCCCCCACTCTGCGACGAACCCACCGGCCGAAACATACCTACCCTAGCCAGCCACTTCGCAGAACTCGACGATGCCGACATCGCCGCCACCGCCACCACCTGGCGCAATACCGCAGCAGCCCTCCACGACTACGCCGCCCGCCTCCACCAGGCCGCCACCTCCATCGCCCACGCCGGCACACATGCCGGTACTAATGCCATTACTAATGCCGATATCTACGGTGGCACTCGCGCCGATACCTACAGCGGGACCCACAGTGTCACCCCCGGCAGCACCCACATTGATGCACACGGCGCCGAAACCTTCGCCACCAGCCAAGGCATCCACGAATGGGCCGACGGCCTAGAAGAATTCGCCCGCCGCAGCGAAACAATCGCCCAACGCATCGACAGCTTCGCCGCAACCTACACCACCACCCGCACCCAACTGGCCGACATCGCCACCCGCCGGGAAGAAGCCCTCGAACAACCCGCCTTCCAGACCTACACCTTCCCCGAAGTCGCCTTCACCAGCCGCGCCGACCAGCTCCTCCGCGGCACCTACAATTCCGGCATCCAGCAGGTCACCCTGGCCGGCATTAGCTTCCCCCTGCCGCAAGCCGCCCTCCACAAGGTGAAACCTGGCACCGCCACCACCGCCACCACCGCCACCCAACCTGGCTTTCCTCCGCAGCCGGCGCAGCAGCGCGGCCATTCCACCACCGCCCCCCACCTCCACGACTACGGCTACAACCCCACCGCCGCCCCGACCGTCACCCCAACCACCTGGCCCACCCCCCGCAAACAAAGCGGAGACCCCTACTCGCCCGACCTCCACAACCCCACCTACGACCCCAAAATCCGGGAAGCCTACCAAAAACTCTTCTCCGAAAACCGCGCCCTGGACCCTCTTGCCACCGACGGCCGCAACCACGCCTTCCGCCGCCGCAACCCCGAAGACTCCCCCACCTTCCGCCGCCGCGAACCCCGCAGCAACCGCATCCTCCCCAAACCCGGCGGCATCCGCGGCCCCATCCGCCACCCCGACGATCCCCTCTACGGCACCGGCAGGTAGAGCAGCGCGCCACCGGGACCCGTCACCCTGGCAGCGAAAAAACCCACCATCCTGGGGTACAGATCACCATGTTGCGGCGCAGACCACCATCCCCCGGTATCCTGCTTGTAACGTCCTTGCGAACTCTCCCCACCCAAGGAAGGTGGACATCTCATGGGAATCATCGACGGAGTTAAAAACAGCCGCCCCAACAACCAGCGCGCGCAAATCGAGGAACGCCTCACCAAAAACCGTGAGCGCGTCCAAGAAGAACGCATCGCCGCTCTCGACGACGACAACACCACCTTCCACCGCGAAAAAGCCCTCGACGACGCCTTCGATCGGCAAGTCAGCGAAGGCCGCCAACGCCTCGCCCGTCCCCGCCCCCAACAATTCATCACCGGCGTCATGGGCGGCATGGAAATCAGCCTCGGCATCCTCATCGGCATGCGCGTCACCGACCTCAGCGGCAGCCAACTCCTCGGCGGCATCGCCTTCAGCCTCGGCTTCATCACCCTCCTCCTCGCCCACTCTGAACTGTTCACCGAAGGCTTCCTCGTCCCCACCTCCGCCGTCGTCGCCCGGCGCGCCCGCATCCTCCAACTGGTGAGGTTCTGGTTCTACACCTTCCTCGGCAACCTCGTCGGCGGATTCGTCGTCATGTGGGCCACCACCACCGCCTTCCCCGACTCCAACGACGTCCTCATTCACCACGGGGAACACTTCGCCTCCCTCACCCCAGACCTCAAAACCGTGCTCATGGCCATCATCGCCGGCACCGCCATCACCCTCATGACCCGCATGCAGATGGGCACCAGCGAAGTCATCGGCAAAATCGTCGCCGCCCTCTTCGGCGGCATCCTCCTCTTCGGCTTCGGCATGCTCCACAGTGTCCTCGACACGCTCATCATGCTGGGCGCCTGGTGCGCTGGCGCCAGCGTCACCTACCTGGACATCCTCGGCTTCCTCTGGTGGGTCATCCCCCTCAACATGTTCGGCGGTATCGTCTGCGTCGCCATGCCCCGCGCCCTCCAAGCCCGGGACCGCGTCCGGATGGAACGCATCCGCGTCGCCCTGGAAATGCACAACGGGGACGAGCTGGCCAACGACGCCCGCGGCCTCCTCATTTCCGGCCACGACCTGCGGGAGGAGCTCCAAAAGGAACTGGAGGAGACATCCGGCGAAACTGTGCCGAACGGCCCCTGGCAGGATTTGGGCAATCGCATCAGCGCCCGTTTCACCCGCCTGGGCAACCGCCTGGGTAGCCCCGATGAGCAGCGCCGGCAGTCCTACCGCCGGCAGGCGGAGATGGATCGCCGCGCCAAGCTGACCGAGGAAACGATAGCGACCCGTAGCCGTGAACGGCAGGAAACTCAGACCCGCGCCGACAACGCCAGCAGCAGTAGCAGCGCTAGCGGCAGTAAAGGTGAGGGGTCCAGCCGGAAGGGTGACGGGTCCAGCCGCAAACATGAGGGGCACATGCGGAAGGGTGACGAGTCCAGTCGGAAAGATGACGGGTCCGCCGCCACCCTGGCCGAACGCGGCATTCTCCACCACGGCAGAGGCGGCGGCCACGGCCGCAAAGGCAGCAGCTCAGACACTAGGGGTCGCATCGACCCGCCGCTCCCGCGCTAAGCTGTAAGCACACAGAGAAGCCGTACAAGGAGACCGCATCCGCCATGAGCACCGACCCCACCCAACACCTTTCCAACCAGCCAGGCGTCCCTAACCTCACCCCCTGTATGAACGCCGAGCAGGTTGTCCAGCTTCTCCATAACCGTTACACCGCCAAAAAGTACAACCCCACCATGCGGGTCAGCGAAGAAGACTTTGCCGCCATCATCGAAGCCGGTCGCATGAGCCCCAGCAGCATGGGTTTCGAACCCTGGCACTTCGTCCGCATCAACAACCGCGATCTCATCAACGAGATGCTCCCCTACATGTGGGGGGCCGCCGGCAAACTCGAAGACGCCAGCCACGTCGTCGCCCTCCTCGGCCGCAACGTCGACCAGATGAAGCCCTACAGTAGCTACCTCACCCACATCCACGAGGACATCCAAAAGTACCCGCATGAGGCCCTCGACGCCCGCATGGGCCGCTACGTCACCTTCATCAACGAAGACCACAACTTGCAGACCGACAGCGAAAAGAACCTGTGGGTGGACAAGCAGGTGTACCTGGCGCTGGGCAGTATGCTCACCATGTCCGCCGCCATGGGCATCGACTCCACCCCCATCGAGGGATTCCAGAAGCGCTCGCTGGAGAAACTCCTGACCGAGCGTGGCGTCTACGACCCGGAGGAGTTCCACCTTACTGTGTTCGTCTGCTTCGGTTACTCGGATGCCGAGCACCGCATGAAGACACGCCGCCCCACCAGCGAAGTCCTCACCGTCATCGACTAGCACCCGCTATCGAGTAACCGCCCCCGCCCATGCGCATCCTGCTACCCCCCTCCGAAGGGAAAACCCCGGCCAGTCCAGACCGCGCCCCCATCCGCCTCGAGAGCCTCGTCTACCCCCACCTGGCCGACCAGCGGCTGGCCGTCGGTGACGCCCTGCAGGCAGCCAGCCGCCGCCCCGACGCCCTCACTATTCTGGGTGTTGGCCAGCGTGTCGCCGCCGACGTCGAGCGTAACCGCACCCTCTGGCAGCAGCCCGCCGCCCCCGCCCACGACATTTACACCGGTGTTCTCTATGCTGGCGCACAACTGGGCAGTGGCCGTGCTCGCCACCTGGCCTGGGCCGACAAGCATATTCTTATTGCCTCCGGGCTGTGGGGGTGGGTGCGCCCCGGTGACTGCATCCCCGCCTACCGCTGCCCTATGAACGTCACTCTTCCCGGCGTCGGCCCCCTGGGTCCCTACTGGCGCCGCGCCCTCAAAAACGCTTTCACCCGGCAGATGGAGGGGGAGCTGGTGGTCGACTGCCGCTCCGGCGCCTACCAGAAAGCGTGGATGCCGAACGCGCGGGTGTGCCAGGAGCACGCCATCGACCTGGTGCAGGTGAAGGTTGTGCGGCTCACCAGTGGCCGTGAAAAAGTGGTGTCCCACAACGCTAAACAATGGCGTGGGCTGTTGACGCAGGCGCTAGTGAGAGCGGGGGGTGACGGGCTCACCATCAACGACCCGGGCGATCTTGTGGAGGCGCAGCCGCAACTCTTCGCCACCATCCGCGACAGCCTAGGTGGCGAACATTTGAGCGGTGCCCGTTTGGAGGGTGGCGACGGCCGCTGGACCCTCACGCTGGTTACTGCCTAGCGCCCGGTGCGCGGGAGGGGGCTTTAGAATAGCGTGTCCTGCGTGCCATGGGCAGAACTGCCCCGGACTGCGCTGCCACTGCCTGCACTGGCTTTAGTACCGCTGGCTTTAGTACCGCTGGTGTTGGTACCGCTCGCGTTCCCGCTGCCCGAGCTGCTACCGGTAGCAGCTCCCCGGACTGCACTGCCACTGTCCGCACCCGGGAAACCCGGCCCTTCGGGAATGGGCTGGTGTTGCTGGTAGGCGGTGGCCACCGCCCGGGCTGCCGAATCCGCCGCCTCGTTCAACGGGTGCCCCGCATGCCCCTTCACCCACGTGAAGCGCACCTGCCGGCCCCGCAGCTCCGCATCCAGCTGGCGCATCAGATCCGCGTTCAGCACCGGCTTGCCGTCACCCTTTTTCCAGCCGCGCTTCTTCCAGCCCGGCATCCACTTCGTCAACGAATTGATGACGTACTGGGAATCGCACAGAATGTGCAGCTCCTCGCCGGCGCGGTGCTTGGTGGACAGCAGCAGGTCCAGCACGGCCATCAGCTCGCCCTGGTTGTTGGTGCCTTGTGGCCAGCCGCCCGCATGCCAGCAGGTCTCGTCGATGAACCAGGCCCAGCCGGCGGGGCCGGGGTTACCCAAGGAGGAGCCGTCTGCTGCTGCGGTAATAGTCATGGCTCCCATTTTGGCATACTGGGTGACTCGAGCGTAGCGGCAGCATCGCCTCGCGCGCTTACTCGGACCCTGCGCGCTTACTCGGGCCTTGAGTGTGTGCTCCCTTCTTACTGCGCGTTCCCTCTCGCGCTCCGTTGGACGAGCATTATCCTAGAGCTAAGATACAGGTGAGCCGTGCCGTCGACTCTCTCTCATTCATCGCTTTATGATTTTTGTAGGCAGCTGCTCGTTATGATTTCGCTCTCTCATCGTCTTTCTCGTCGTATCGTCGCAGTGGTGGCGTCCTGTGCCACTGCAGCTGGCATGATCCTCCCCCATTTCTTCCGCGCAGTCCGCGCCGGCGCGAGCAGCGCACTCTAACGCACCGCGCACCGCGGAGCAGATGGCGGACACTACCCGCACATCCGGGGCAGAGAATGAGAACGCAGACAGCGACCGGCAGGACTCCTCCCCACTGTCTATTCTCGACAGAGACGCGAACTACCGTATTACCGTGCGTAGCCGGGAGAACACTCTTCCACTTCGCCGCGATGACTCCCCGAAGGGTCGTTGTATGCGCGACCCGATGGCCAGCAACTTCCAACGCTGCCGCATTTGGTCGCCGTCCAACAAACGCTACATGTCCATCCATTTCAAGCCGGCTGTCAAGCATTCGCGGCGTGTCCTGATGCTGCTTGACGGTGCCAGCGCGATCGATACTCACAGTCGCTGGATCAATCTTGGTGGTGCTGCGCGTACCTTCGCGAACACGGACATTAACGTCATCCTGCCCATTGGGGGCGGTGCATCCTACTACGCAGATTTCCAATACCCCTACAAGTACTGTTCCTTGGCTCACCTGAAGTTGGATACACAGCAGTGGGAAACGTTTCTCACTAAAGACCTCCTGAGGTGGGCAACGGATAACGACCTGGCGACCAGCAACTGGAGCGTCGGTGGATTCTCCATGGGGGGCGGGTCGGCGCTCGCCCTGACGGAACGCCACCCAGATATTTTTGACCAAGCACTGTCCTACTCAGGTTTGAACATGATGTTTGTTCCGGGCCTGCAAGAGGTGCTCACCGTCACCAGCGATTTAACCCCCTGTATGTGGCGGCCTTTCGGCAGTCCCTTAAACCCGGCGCGCTACGAGTTTGACCCCTTCCTCAATATGGAGAAACTGCGTGATGCAAAGGATGTCTATCTCTCCGCCAACCTGGGTATTCCGGCCATACGGAACTACCACTCTGGTGACGCGATCAACTCCTTCTGGGAATGGGGAGTTGTTGTC
>JAHABL010000016.1 GCA_018376445.1 Mycobacteriales bacterium | reverse complement strand
CAACTATCTGCGTGTGTATATTAATCCGATTAGGGATACGTTGGTGGTGGAGCCGTCGAAGCCACATTTTTTTGTGATTGATTTGGGTGCAGTTTATGGGTTCTTCCTTTTGGCCGAGTTGGCGCGCGCTGGTGGGGGGGGGATTTCTGTGGGGCGGTGAAGAGTGGTCTCCGCAGGAGGGGTGAGTATTTCCTTATTGCGGGAATGTTATTGGAGGGTAATTGGTTGTCATGGGTGACCGTACAGAATATGATTCTCTGAAGGACTTCATCATTATGGCCCTTAGTAACGATTACCAGGCCTTTAAAAACGTTATTACCGACCGCCGCTCCATTTACGCGCTGAATGCGGACCTTCCCGTCTCTGAAGACGACATTACCTCGCTCGTGGAAGAGCTTGCGGAATTGACTCCCGATGCGTTTAATCAGAAGAGCGCCCGCGCCATTGTTGTCTTCGGTGACAAGAACCAGCAGGTGTGGGACGCCATTTATGATGCTTTCGAGGGGAAAGTGAGCCGCGAGAAGATTGACTCTTTCGCCGCTGGTGCAGGTACCATTCTTTACTTTATTGACCGGTCCACCATTCAATCCATGCAGGCACAGTATGAGCTTTACGCCGATAAGTTCCCCATCTGGGCTAACCAGGCTAATGGCATGCTGCAGTTCAATATTTGGTCTGCGCTGCGGAGCGTCGGGGTAGGCGCTTCCTTGCAGCACTATAACCCCGTTATCGATGAGGCTATTCGGGAAGTGACTGGTGCCCCGGAGGCGTGGGAACTGGTCGCACAGGCCCCCTTCGGGGGTATCGCCGCTGAGCCGGAGCCCAAGGAAGGCGAGGATATTTCCCAGCGTGTCTGGGTGCAGCGCTAGCTGCGCTACAGGTAGAGAGCGCTGCTTCTGAGAGGTGCCTCTTTACCGCATTGTCACCATAAAAGCGTCGCCGCCCTGTGTTTATCAGGGCGGCGACGCTTGTGAAGGCGTTCTTAGTGCGGTAGAGCCGCACCGGCGGAGTTACCTCGTTACGGTGCGGCGTACTGCGACGCGGCTGAGGCGCTATGCGATACGTGCGGTCAGTACTGCAAAGTAGCCGTCGCCCAAACCTTCTCGCACTTCTTGCTGGTCGTGGGGATTGCTGAGGTCATCTGCCCAACTAAAGACGGTCTGGCGTGTATTTTCCACGGTGAAGCCGGCAGTCTGGAGGGCTGCCACCATATCTGCGGAGCTGTGGAAGGAGATGCCAGCGAAGTAGGGGCTATCTGCGTGGCTGGCACGGCGCTCTGTGCCTACTGGGGTATCCCAATCGAGCATGCCTATTACGAGTGTGCCGTCGGGGGTGAGAACGCGCTTGGCTTCTGCCAGAGCGGTGGGAAGGTCGACGTAGCCGTCCACGGTAATGAAGAAGACGGCATCAAAAGTGTTGTCGCCATAGGGGAGGTCCTCGACGCTCGCCTGTTCTACGCGGATACCACGGTCACGGGCGCGCTCGAGCATCTTTGTAGAAGGGTCAATACCGTTCTGAATGCCCAGCTCTTTTGCGAAAAAGCCAGTGCCGACGCCTATTTCAAGGGCATTGTCGAAATCAGGGAGGACTTGGTGCAGGGCGTTGAATTCTGATGCCACGATGGCGGCGTTATCAACGAACCATTGATCGTAGTCGGAAACAAGGTTGTCATATTGTGCAGTTGGAGCCGGGATGCTCATAAAATCACGCTTCCTCAGTTCGAACTAGGTTCCCCTATCTGGGTCAACATCTCGTGCACCACCGTTATTCCAGTTGAGTTAGCTGAGTCACACTGTTTGTTTCTTCCGAATTTTACCGATACAGGTAGGGTATAAGAAGCATTCCCACATTATTAGTAAAACTGCAAGGAGCGATGATGGGGTCATCTGAACGTCGTCCCCTCACCATTGTCTTTGTGACGGACATGTTTGACGTTGAGAAGAACGGTATTGTCACGTCAGCACGGCGGATGTGTGCGCAGCTTCGCTCTCAGGGACACACAGTCCGCGTTGTTTCCGCAGGTACTAAGAACATAGCAGCGTCGGGGGATGAAGATTCCACGAAGGTGCACGTGCGACAACTGGGGGATGACGTTGATGACGATCTAGAGGATCGTTATGTTGTTCGCGAGCTCCATATTCCGGTGGTAAATCGATTCGCGAAGAAGCAAAGCTTTGTGTTCGGCACTCCCAAGATCTCGACCTTGCGTGAGGCTTTTGAAGATGCCGACGTAGTGCATTTCTTCATGCCGATGATGCTGGAGCAAGTGGGTGTGCGCGTTGCTAAACGGATGGGGCTTCCCGTTACTGCCGCGTTCCATATCCAGCCAGAAAACATTACCTACAACATCAGCCCGCGTCTGCAGGGGGTGGACTGGGCTGCTAACCGTGTATACAAAGTTCTGTACGAGATTTTCTACGACTCGTTCCCCTTTATCCACTGTCCCACCGAATTCATTAAGGAACAGCTGGTCGCCAATGGGTACGACAAGCACGCTGAATTTGTCGTCATTTCTAACGGGGTGGGAGACAGGTTCCATCCGCCGGTTCCAGATCGTCGTGTCTTCCCTCTTTATAAGGGCACATTCGACATTTTGATGGTGGGACGGCTGTCTCCTGAAAAGAACCAGAAGGTTCTTATTCGTGCGGTGCAGCTCTCTCGCTACGCGGAGTACATTCGTATCTTCTTCGCTGGGGGCGGAGCGGATCGGAAGATGCTGCAGAGCATGGGAAGTGTGCTGCCCCACCCTCCCAGTATTCACTACTATTCGCAAGATGAGCTGCTCAAACTGATGCACTCGTGCGATTTGTATGTGCATACCGCTTTGGTGGAGATTGAAGCCATTTCCTGTTTGGAGGCTGTTGCAACGGGTCTAGTCCCTCTCATCGCAAATTCTCCGAAGTCTGCGACTCGGCAATTTGCGCTCGATGAGCGTAGCCTCTTTATCAATAATGATCCGCGCGACTTGGCGCGCCAGATCGACTACTGGATTGAGCACCCGGTGCAGCGTATCCAGATGTCGAAGGTTTATGCAGAATCGGCGAATGGCTATCGGATGGCTGAGTGTGGCCGGAAGATGGAGGAAATGTTGTATGCGGCTGTGGAGCAGCATCAAAGATAATATTTTCCGCTTTGCTTTTGGGCCTGCGACGGTGGGGGTTCTCCGACTGCTGACGCGTGTGCGGCTTATCGGGCGTTCTAACGCGATGCGTTTTCGTGGATTGACGAAACATCGCGGTGGAATCGTGGTCTGCAACCACACACACTACCTCGACGCGGCGTTCGCCGTGTGGGCACTGTGGCCGCGTCGTCTCTGGTTTACCTCACAAGCGCAGAATTTTTCCCTGCCGGTAGCGGGCCGCATTCTCTCTTTCTGGGATGTGGTGGGTGTTGTCGGAGGGGAAGGCGGCAAAGAGCTGTTTAATGCCCAGTTGGGAGTGTTGCTCAATGAGGGGAAATCGGTGGTGATTTACCCGGAGGGTAATCTCCGTCCCTTCGAGAAAGAGCTGCAGCCTTTCCATAAGGGCGCATTCCATGTGGCGATCACGGAGCAGGTCCCTATTCTTCCTATTGTGGCGGTTCCCGAAACCCGCAAAATGTGGTGGGGGGATCTGCGGCGTGGCATGCGCGTAGAAGTGTTGCCGCCGGTCTACCCTCCGCCCCTTCCTGCCAAAGGGGAGTATGTGGCGGCAGTAACGGCGTTGCGGGACCAAGTTTTTCAAATGATGTCCACTCGGATGGCTGCTGCGAATTAATTTTCCTCTCCTTCCTTATTCCTTGACTGCTTCTCTTTTCGAAAGTATGTTCTAATATGAGCATCGAGAAAAGGTCTGGAGAGGAGGGGTGGAGAACGTGCATGCTATAACATCGTCACAGGTTGAGACGACAATGTGTGACGCTGTAGAGGGAATGTCCCGGGCAGAGACAATTGCGTTTTTGCGGCAACGAATGACGGTGTTGGAAGGCGCATCGCGACACCGCCTCACTGCTTCAGAAGGGGTCGGTTCATCTGTTGGTACTTCTCCGGTAGGGCACCCTTCAGCATCTGCTGCTGCGGCCACCTCGGCCTTGTCTGAAGCGGTGACGGGACTCTCGTACGATCCTGCCGATAACACGCTTGGACTGGCAGCCCCATGGTCAGAGATGCTCGGACCGCAGGGGATTCCTCGCGGGGAGGTGTCCTGCCTGAGTGGCTCACGGCAGGGGTTACTGGGGGTGGTAGCGGCTGCCAGCGTGGACCACAGTGTAGCCCTTGTGGGTTTTCCTACAGTGGGGTGGTCTGCGGCTGTGGAAATGGGAGCGTGTAGCTCCAATCTCATCTGGGTACCGCATCCCGGCAGTGATGTGGCTGGCCTCTGTATGATCCTCGCAGCTGGTTTCGATCTTGTGGTCGCCGACTTTGCTGATTTCTCTCCCACACCCCGGAGATGCCGCACCTATGAAAGTTCTCTGCGGCATTCTGCGGGCACTCTCATAGCAGTGGATTGTGTGTGGCCGCAGGTATCTTTGGCTATTCATACCAGCCCAGCGTCGGCAGACGGATTACAGCACGGGTACGGCCGTATCTCCACTGTCACGTTAGATGTGGCAGTGTCGCGAAGGTATCAGCAAACACAACGGTATCAGTGGAGCATCGGGCGGAGCCGATATGGTGCTCAACAACCAGTACAGCGGCTTCACCCAGCGGGTGGGGAGCTGATGGAGTGGCAGCATGTCGGGTAAATCGCAGCGCGTTATTGCCTGTCTTTTTCCCGATTGGCCGGCCACCGCACTGTTGCTCGATACAGAGAGGGACCTCTCTACTCCCGTTGTTATTGTCGATAACTATCAGGTGACGGCGGCAAACGCGCGCGCACGGCAGTACGGCATTCAGGTGGGTATGCGCCAGCGGGATGCTCATTCTCGTTGCCCAGAAGCGCTTCTCGCTGCACATAATGATGACCGTGACGCTCGCTGGTTTGAACCGGTCATACAGCGCTGCGATACCATCACCCCCCATATGGAAGTGCTACGCCCCGGGCTCATTGTGGTTTCTTCCCGGAGTGTGGCGTCCTTCTACGGGGGAGAGGAAGCAGCCTGCGAGGTGTTAGCCACCGAGATGGAGCAGGCTGGGGTGGAGTGTCTGGTGGGCAGTGCAGATAGCATGGAGGCCGCAGTATGGGCGGCTCCCCGGAGTGTACTGGTGACAGCGGGGCAGACCTCCCATTTCCTCCATAATCTGCCAATACATGTATTGGCAGAAGAAAGTGCTCTGCCGTTCTTTTCGCAACGGTGCCATATGGCGGCGATGTTGGCGCGCATGGGTGTGCAGACGATGGGTCAATTTGCTCACCTGCCGAGACCCGATGTTGTGCAGCGCTTCGGAAATGATGCACGAGACATTCATTGCATGGCCTGCGGTGAGCCGCTTCGTGCAGTCCTTCCGCACCCCGCAGAAGTGAACTCCACCGTCCAACACACCTGCGAGCCGCCCCTCTGTCGTATCGACGAGGCTGCTTTCCTTGCGCGTCGCCTCGCGGTACAGCTGCATGAACGACTCGTCGCCCAAGACCTCTGCTGCCACACAGTAGAGGTGGGAGCCTGTACTACAGACGGAGTGGAACTGGTGCGCACATGGCGGTGTAGTGAACCGCTCAGCTCCACCGCCATGGCCGACCGGATGCGATGGCAGCTGGAGGGGTGGCTCACCTCGGGCACTCTCACTGCAGGGTTGCAACAGCTGTGGATGCGTCCCCTCGATGTGGTGGGAGCCGGGCATCAACAGCCAGACCTGTGGAGTGGGGTCAGCGATCGAGAAATGACGCGTCGCCGGTGCCTTACCCGTGTTCAAGGGATGCTCGGAGAAAATGACGTGCTCAGTGCTGTTCCCAGCGGAGGATGGGGACCCAACGACGCAGTCTCGTGGGTGCCTTATGGAGATGCCCCCACTGTCCGCCAGCAGCAATGCGCTGCTGCCCCATGGGAGGGTAAGATGCTGTGCCCACTCCCCGCTACTATTGTGCAGCGACCCGTCACTCTCCTCGATAGTTCCCGACACAGTGTTGGAGTGACGGGACGAGGCGTGATGACGGCTGCCCCCGCCTATCTGGAGGATCAGGGGCGCCTCTTTGCCATTACGAATTGGGCGGGTCCGTGGACTTTTGACGATAAATGGTGGGAGGACGAGCCTGTTCGCTGTGCGCGTATTCAGGTTCAGACCAGTAGAAATGAACTTTTTCTTCTCGTGATTCGAGAAAAGAGGTGGTACATCGAAGGAGAGTACTGAGAAACTACAAGAAGAAAAGTTCTCTCCCCGTCAGTGTGTAGCGGGAAGGGACGTTAAAGGAGGTCTGATGGCGGATTCTGCCCCGAACTGTTTCGACCACGTCGATCCGCCGGTGATTTCCGCTGTAGAACAGTGCGAGACAACTACGGATACCCCCCTTACTGGCGCCCTGGTGCGCTGCTCTAGCTATGCCGACGAGCCTCTCCCCGGAACTGCCCCCTTTGTTGCGCATGGGTGGATTCTCATTGAGCACACAGGCGCGTGGAGCCACGATATTTTTGATGGTGAAACAGTTCTACCTGAGGTTAGTGCAGCATTGAAAGACTATGCCGACACTTATGGCATGCGGATTGCCTTCATCCGCCGGCACGGACGTCAGGGACACTGCGACATCGAGCAACGACGTGTCTACATTTCCCTTTCCCTCGACGGCATCCCCGAACTGTGGACGGGAAGCATTGTCCATTTGCGGGATATTCTGCGGTGGAACCCCCTGTCACCGGCTCTCTATGGGTGTACTCGCTGTACCTCTATTTCCGTCGTGTGTACACATGGCAAGCGAGACCGGTGTTGCGCCATCAATGGACGCCCCGTGGCCGATGCCCTCGATAAATACAGCCGGGAACACTGGGGAGAAGAGCCGGCGCTCTGGGAAATTTCTCATATCGCTGGGCATCGCTTCGCCCCGGCATTCATGACACTGCCGGGGAATTATATGTACGGCCGACTTACCCCGGAAGAGGCCATCGCAGTCGCTAGTGCAGCCCGTCAAGGGTACATTGACCTCACTAAACTGCGGGGACGGACGTCTCTTGACGCTCCCGCGCAGGCGGCCGAGTTGGTGGTTGCGCAAGTTCTGGCGCGAGAATCCCAGCTACTCACTCCTGGTTTGTTGAAGGCTACGACGCTGGTAAAGAGGACACTGCCACGTGGGGGAGACGAGGCAGAGGTACGCGTCATCCATCCCGAGGGACGGGTGTGGAATGTGGTGCTGCGGACTGTCCAGTTACCACCCCGCCCGCAAAGTTGTGGGGCCAGCCCCAAGCCGTGCTGGAGTTGGCAGCTGTACTCGCTGCACGAAGTGTCAGAGTAGCGCGCTAGCGCTGGGTTCCTTTCGTTGAAATGTGTTACACCTTCGGCATACTATTCGAACATAGTTTCGATTATGAGAAGGAGGGTGACATATGGGTCCGCAGTCTTCGGCACAGTGTCCCACCACGCTATATGCCGAGCTGCATGCACACAGCTCCTTTACCTTCTCCCACAGTGCCGCCACCCCTCAACATATGGTGGAGACCGCGTGGAAAGCGGGGCTCAGCACTATCGCCCTCCTCGAACGTGACGGCCTCTACTCTGCCGTCCAAGTAGCGGAAACTGTGCGCGACCTCACCGACGATATGCAGGCAGGTCTCCTCCCTCACCGTTCTCCCCTTGGTACCGCCTTCGGGGCGGAGCTCACCCTTAGCAGTACGCACCAGCGAGACGACCCTACTGCTGAAATCGTCCCCATCCTTGTACGCGATGTCGACGGCTACCGTGCCCTCTCCCACCTCATCGGGGAGTCGTATTTGCGGGCGGGTGATAAAGATCATGTGCACTACGATCAGTCGGAGCTTCTCGACTTTGTGCGTGCGGGGCACTGCTGGGTCCTTACTGGGGGGCCCGGCAGTCTCCTACGACAGGCGCTCGACAGTTCTGGCATTAGCGCTGCAGCAGCAGAACTCACCCGCTGTATAACACGATATGGAGCAGACAATATCCTGGTAGAACTCGTGTATAGCGGGCGAATGGGAGAATGTGAACGCAATGATGCACTCGTTGAAATCTGTGAGAATCATCAGCCGCCCGTAGCCTATATCGCCACCTCCTGTCCTGCGATGGGAACACCCCGTGAAGGGAGAACTGCTGCCGCTGTGCAGGCGCTGGGTGCCTACCGCACAGTGGAAGAGAATGCTGGATACATTCATCCGGGTGGAGCTGCGTTCCTTCATACTCCCCAGGAGATGGCCACTCTAGCGGGGCCACATCAGCAGGCTCTCGCCACTGCTGTTCGCATTGGCACAGAGTGTGCTTTTAACCTGCATCTTGTCTCGCCGGGGTTGCCGCCTTTCCCGGTCCCGCCCGGCGAGGATGAAAATAGCTACCTGCGTGCTCTCACCCTAGCGGGAGCGCAGCGGCGTTATCGCGGAAAAGACGTGGAAGAGGCGGCTCTACAGCAAATCACGTATGAGCTCGAGATTATTCGTCAACTCGACTTCCCCGGTTACTTCCTCATCGTCAACGATATTGTCCAGTTCTGTCGGGAGCACCATATTTTCTGTCAAGGCCGTGGCTCCGCCGCCAACTCTGCCGTCTGCTACTGTCTCGGTATCACGGCCGTCGACCCTATTGCCAACCACCTCCTTTTTGAGCGTTTCCTCTCCCCGGAGCGGGACGGCCCACCAGACATTGACGTGGATATCGAGTCGCAGCGGCGGGAAGACGTCATCCAGTACGTCTACCAGCGCTATGGACGTCGCAACGCTGCACAAGTTGCTAACGTCATCACTTACCGCCGGCGGTCCGCAGTGCGTGATGCTGCCCGTGCCCTCGGATATTCTCCGGGGCAACAAGACGCCTGGAGTAAAAAAGTAAGCCGCCTCTACTCCATCCTCCGCGCCACCGAACGGGACCTCGATCCCTGTACTGGTATCCCGCCACTGGTACAGAGTCTGGCCGCAGGCTTCCGCCGCATGCCACAGCACATGGGTATTCACTCCGGTGGCATGGTGATCTGTGATAGACCCGTCACCGACGTGGTTCCTGTCGAGTGGGGGAGAATGCCGGGTCGCAGCGTCCTGCAATGGGATAAAGACGACTGTGCAGCAGTAGGACTCGTCAAGTTTGACCTCCTCGGGCTCGGCATTCTTACAGTTCTCCGGCACTGCCTCGATCTCCTCAAAGAGGAAAAAGAGGACGATAAGGAACTCACCGACATCCCCATGGATGACCCTGCCGTGTACCGCATGCTGCAACAAGCAGATACTGTGGGCGTCTTCCAAGTGGAATCGCGGGCACAAATGAACACACTGCCGCGGTTGTGCCCCCGTAATTTCTTCGATCTTGTCGTCGAAGTCGCACTTGTGCGTCCGGGGCCCATCCAAGGCAATTCCGTCCACCCCTACATTCGTCGCCGCAACGGACGCGAACCCGTTACTTTTGACCATCCCTGTCTCGAAGCAGCTCTCGGGAAGACCCTCGGTATCCCACTTTTCCAAGAACAACTCATGGAAATTGCACAGGCTGCAGCAGGATTTAACGGGGGAGAAGCAGACCAGCTACGACGTGCCATTGGTTCCAAACGGTCCGTAGAAAGAATGGAACGCATGAAGGCGCGCTTTTTCGCAGGGATGCGGGAACGGCACGGTATCGGAGCCGCTCCTGGGGAGACGCCTGGGCCGTTAGCAGAACCGGACTGGCAACCTTGCCCGCGCGAGATTGGCGAGCGTCTCTGGGAGAAGATGAAAGCATTCTCTGCCTACGGTTTTCCCGAAAGTCATGCGCAATCATTCGCCTCCCTTGTCTACTACTCGGCCTGGTTCAAATGTCACTATCCCGCCATCTACTGCACCGCTCTCCTCCGTAGCCAACCGATGGGCTTCTACTCCCCACAATCGCTAGTGCAGGATGCCCAACGCCACGGTGTGCGCGTCCACCCTGTCGACATCCACCACAGTGACGTCGAGGCCACCTGTGAGCAACACGGTGAGGAGCTGCGGCTAGGACTCACCTCCGTACGCGGATTCGGAAAAGACCCTGCCCGCCGTCTCGTTACTGCTCGGCAGGAAGGCGGGTCCTTCACCTCCATCGCAGACCTGGTCCTGCGCGCCGGACTTACCACCGAGCAGGTGGAATCCCTGGCGCTTGCGGGAGCTTT
This sequence comes from Mycobacteriales bacterium, assembly GCA_018376445.1. GTDB lineage: Bacteria > Actinomycetota > Actinomycetes > Mycobacteriales > Mycobacteriaceae > Lawsonella. The sequence continues at coordinate 5,510 of JAHABL010000016.1, read as the reverse complement.
AGACTGTCTCACCCAGCAGCGGGGGGGTGCAGGAAGACACGAGGCGCTGTGGCGTGCAGGGTTGGAAGCGCAAACACACCCTGCCTACTTACCAGGCATTACCGTCACCACTGCACCACATCTACCCGGAATGAGTGCGTGGGAAATTGCCATGGCGGACTATGCCAGTACTGGTATCTCCGCCTACCCCACGGTATTCCTGCGGAAAAGTCTCACGGAACAAGGAGTGACCTGTGCACGCGACCTGCTGGCACAACCTAATGGGCAGCGAGTCCGCGTTGCCGGAGTGGTCACTCACCGGCAACGTCCCCCTTCTGCAGGGGGAGTGACGTTCCTCAGCATGGAGGACGAAACAGGGCTCATGAACGTCATTTGTTCCGCGGGATTATGGAAACGATACCGGGCTATCCTCACGCAATCGACAGCACTGGTGGTGCGTGGTCTTGTCGATAGCGCGGAGGGGGCGGTGAGCATCGTGGCTGACAAGATTGAACCGCTCGATGTTGGATGGGCGATGCCATCCCGCGACTTCCGGTAGAGCAGTTGCGCTGCACATTCCCGGTGGCAAACGAAAACCCCCAGGTGGAGGCAGTGAATGCTGTCCACCCGGGGGTTTCTGTGCGTGCCCCCATAGGGACTCGAACCCTAGACCTGCGGATTAAAAGTCCGTAGCTCTACCAACTGAGCTATAGGGGCTTGCAGCTAATAATCTAGTAGAAACATCGCCAATGACGAAACTCAGTATGAATACTGTCGCAATAACATCTAAATGCAACGGATTTACCAGTGGTTTTGCAGAAACCGGTAGTTATCCCTTAGGCTTAGTCTCGCTCTAGTAATAGAGAGATGCCCCCATCGTCTAGCGGCCTAGGACACTGCCCTTTCACGGCAGCGGCACGGGTTCGAATCCCGTTGGGGGTACCAAGGCCCTGTGGCGCAGTTGGTTAGCGCGCCGCCCTGTCACGGCGGAGGTCGCGGGTTCAAGTCCCGTCAGGGTCGCCAGACGTCATCGTCTTACTAAGGCCAGGTAGCTCAGTCGGTATGAGCGTCCGCCTGAAAAGCGGAAGGTCGCCGGTTCGATCCCGGCCCTGGCCACTGCTGCATCGGCAGCTTTTTTCGTATGGCCCTGTGGCGCAGTTGGTTAGCGCGCCGCCCTGTCACGGCGGAGGTCGCGGGTTCAAGTCCCGTCAGGGTCGCCAGCAAGTGAAACCCCCTACCGCAGGTAGGGGGTTTCTTTTATGCCCGCTGCCGGACGACGGTCCCTCCCGCTGTTCCGTTCGCTCCCCTAGACAGGTGCGGTACCCTGTGCATAGCAGTGCCACACCGTCCCTGCATGGAGGGGAGAGTTCGTGAATATTCCTAGCACGAGTGCTTCTACCAGCGCTTCCGCTCACTCGGCGCGGATACCGGTGCTTGTTCTCGCTGGCTTTCTGGGGTCGGGAAAGACCACCCTCCTTAACCATTTACTGCAGGATGACCACGGCATTAAGCTCGCTGTGATCGTTAACGATTTTGGCACAATTCCAGTTGACGCGATGCTGGTCGCGGGGCAAGTAGATTCTCTCGTGTCGATGGCGAATGGTTGCCTCTGTTGTCAGTCCTCCGATGAGGAGCTGGATGCGGCACTTGACCAGCTCGCCCACATCCCCGGAGTGGAAGGCATCATCATTGAGGCATCCGGTCTGGCAGAACCGCAGGTGCTGATGTCCATGGTGGCGACGGCCACGACTGTCACTGAGGTGTCCGTCGGTGGCCTTGTTGAGGTTATCGATGCAGGGGAAGTGCTTGATACGGTGCGACAGCACCCTGCGGTGGCCAAGCGCCTCCATAATGCAGATCTGATTGTTCTGAATAAAGCTGATCGTGTCGAGCCGGCAGAACTCCAACAGGTGCGACAGCTTTTAGCGGAGGCGGCTCCAGCAGTGATGACGGTGACGACTGCCTATGGGCGGGTGGATGCGCGCGTGTTGTTTGACCGTCCGCAGGCGGACCCCCAGAATTTTGCTGAGCTGGTGGCAGAGCACCGGGATCAGAACGCCGAACACGGCCATCATGACCATCACCATCTGCATGACAGTTACCGCACGGTCTCACTGCCGTTGCAGGCACCGCTGCACCCAGCTCGTTTTATGGACTTTGTCCGTAATGGTGCTGGCGGTGCTTATCGGGTGAAAGGTTTCCTGCAGTTGGCGGGAGCGCGGGAGCCTGAGTCTTTTATTTTTGAAAAGACGGGGCAGCATATTGCACTGCAACGCTGGTTCCCCCAGAGTAGTGCGAACGCGGCATCGGCTGATGCGACGCCAGCTCATGCGACGTTGTTGGGGGATGAGGAATTGGCGCAGGCTGGTCTTGTTTTCATTGGGGTGGAGCTCGATGAGGCAGCTATTGCTGAGGTGTGTGCGGCATGTGCGTGGGGAGGATCGGAGGTAGACCCCGTCAGTGAGGGCGAGTTGTGGGCGTTTTACCCTTACCTGGAAGACGTTGCGGCGGATCCGGAGGATTACTGGTGGGAAGATTGGGGAGGAGAGTCTGCTGCCGGCGAGAGCTATTTGGTGGAGCCGGAGGACGATCCTATGTTCTTGCCGTAGTGGGGGATGAGGCAAGTTATTGCCGTTGTCTGCGCCCGAAATGGGAAGTTGGCGGGATATGTGACTGGAGTGACATGTGAGATACTAGTCTAGACGTAGCACCCCTTTTTGGGGGTGATGAGGGACTTTGCTTCTGCTCACTTCAGCGAGGAGGTCGTGCGTGACCAGCCCAGAAGATTTCGTGGCTCGACAAGAACATGATCTTATTTCCGTCGCTGTTCACACCTTTCACCAGCAGTCAGGTGTGTCAGTGGCACTCGGTGCACAGGTCATCCCCCCGAATGAGATCCGCATTATTGAAGGATGCGGTTTGCATACGGATGCCATGCGTAATCTCCGAATCGACTCCGGTAGCGGTGTCGGTGGCCGGGTTTTTTCTACTCAGCACGTTATGGGTGTGACGGACTATCTGCGGTCGCAGTCCATTAGCCACGAACTTGACGCCTATATTCAGGAAGAGGGAATCCGTTCATTAGCTGCTGCCCCGGTGGTGGTACAGCGGAACGTGCGTGCTGTGCTCTACGCGGGTGTGCATGCTGCGGTGCGTCTGTCTGACCGGATTCTGGAAGAGTTGACGCACGCTGCACGCAATCTGGAGCAGGACATTGCGGTGATGGATGCGACGATTGTCGTTCCGGAAGACCGCGAACGGACTCGCGCCGATGAGATCGTCCCTTCATCAGACATGTTGGGGAGTACGGCCGGTACAGATTCGATCCGCTCGGGCCCGGAGTGGGAACAGATTCGGCAGGCTCATACCCGTCTGCGGGTGCTGGCAACGCGGGTGAATGACCCGGAGGTGCAGCGCGAGATTGAAGCGATTTCTGATCTTCTCATCACCTCTCCTCGAATGATGCATATTCACCTTTCGACGCGCGAGATCGACGTGCTGTCTTGTGTAGCGATGGGGCTGACGAATATTGAGGCTGCAGCGGAAATGGGAGTGGGTGCGGAGACGGTGAAGTCCTACTTGCGCAATTGCATGCGCAAGCTGGATGCTCATAATCGTTATGAGGCAGTCAGTTCCGCTCGTTCGCTGGGTGTTATTCCGTAGTTTTGGTGGGGTGACGGAGCTGCGGTGGTTGGCTACTAGCTCGGTGTTTGCGCTGCATGTAGTGCCCTTTGTTGAGCTGCCGTGGTGGGGGGTCTGCGTTACTCTAGAGGGCGAAGTGTAGGGCGTGAAGAAAGTGGATCCTGTCGTGAACGATAGTTTTCTCGTAACCGGTGGAAGCCGTCTTTTGGGGGAAGTGGCTGTCTCGGGTGCGAAGAACAGTGTGCTGAAATTGATGGCGGCAGCGCTCTTGGCAGAGGGGACCACGGTGCTCGATAACTGTCCACGCATTCAGGATGTTCCCCTCATGATTGAGGTGTTGCGGGGCCTGGGGTGTGAGGTGGTCTGGGAAGAGGATCAGGGTCGCATCACCATCACTACCCCGGCTCAGCCGAGTTCTGAGGCGAATTTTGAGGCAGTTCGGCAGTTCCGCGCGTCTGTCTGTGTGTTGGGACCGCTGGTGTCGCGGACGGGGAAAGCGATTGTGGCTCTTCCGGGGGGTGATGCCATTGGTTCGCGTCCGCTGGACATGCACCAGTCGGGTTTGGAGGCGTTAGGGGCAGAGACCTCGATTTCCCATGGGTGTTTGGTGGCACGGGCCGGTGACTTACATGGAGCGCACATTAAGCTGGCTTTTCCGTCTGTAGGGGCGACGGAGAATATTGTTACGGCAGCAGTGTTGGCGCAGGGGACGACTGTGCTGGAGAATGCCGCGTGTGAACCCGAGGTGGTTGATCTGTGCACCATGCTGCAGCAGATGGGTGCTCAGATTGAGGGTGTGGGGGAGAGCACCATTACTGTGCATGGCGTGGAGTCGATGCACCCGACGTGCCATCGCGTGGTGGGGGATCGTATTGTGGCTGCAACGTGGGCTTTTGCCGCATCGATGACACGTGGGGATATTCGGGTGACGGGGATTAATCCCGAGTACCTCAATGTCGTGCTTATGAAGTTGCAGGCGGCGGGGGCCGAAATTACTCGTGAGGCGAATGGCTTCCGGGTGGTACAGCGGGAACGTCCCAACGCGGTGAATTTTCAGACGTTGCCTTACCCAGGTTTCCCGACTGACTTGCAGCCTATGGCCATTGGGTTGGCTGCGGTCGCGGAGGGGGATTCGCTGGTGACGGAGAATGTGTTTGAAGCGCGGTTCCGTTTTGTTGATGAGATGGTGCGGTTAGGTGCGGATGCCTATATTGATGGGCATCATGCGGTTATTCGTGGGGTGGAGCGGTTATCTTCCGCGCCTGTGTGGTCGTCCGATATTCGGGCGGGTGCCGCGCTGGTGCTGGCTGCGCTAGTGGCAGATGGCACCACGGAAATCCACGATGTCCACCATATTGATCGCGGTTACCCCGATATGGTGGCCCAGTTACAGGATCTCGGTGGGAAAATTGAGCGAGTTTCCATGGTGGGAGAGCCCACAAAGTAAACAATTGGGGTTGGTTTTCAACTGTTGTTGGCCAGTCTCGGAAGGTGCGTGCAAGCTCTCTGAGGAACGAGTTGTACAACCACCGCAACTTTCATCACTGTAATTAAGGAAATCACTGTGACCAGGTGATTTGACTTCATCCGGTGGAGTGAGTAACTTATTCCAAGTCAGCGAAACTGGCCGGCCGCGAAAGCGACTAAGGAAGCCTCCAAAGACTTCTCGTCAGTTTCAGGCCAACTCCCAGTCACCAGGACAGAGTTTCCGCCGATTTTGACGGAGACAACATCAGTGGTAAACTAGAGAAGTTGCACTCAGAGAAGAGAAAATAACCTTTTCTGGTCGCTGAGTGGGCATGTTGTTTGAGAACTCAACAGTGTACTGATTTTATTGAATGCCAATTTTTGTCTGCGCTCAACCCCCGTTGGGTGTGGATGTTTGTTTT
>JAHABL010000015.1 GCA_018376445.1 Mycobacteriales bacterium | reverse complement strand
CTTTCTGTCGCTGACGGCCTTATCCATCATGACAGACAGGGATGCCATGGTGCCGTAGGAGATTACGGCTTCTTCGGGGGTAAAGGCGCCTGCACCGAGGGATTCAACCTGCTTGTCACCGGCAGTGGCGACAACGGGAAGTCCTTCGGGAAGACCAGTGATCTGGGCGGCGTCGGCAGTGATGTTGCCGAGGATGCCACCCTGCTTGACGAGGTCAAACATCTGGTCGCGGCGAACACCGAAGACCTCATAGATGAAATCGTACTTGAACCAGTCTTCGGAGGCGTTGTCGAAGGGGAGGAAGCCACACTGCATGCCAGTAGCATCGGCGGTCTTGCCGGTGAGTTTGAGGGTGAGGTAACCGGACAGGGTGCAGTAGTAGGCAGCCTGCTGGTGAATCTCCGGCTCGTTGTACTTGAGCCAGTTGAACTTGGAGTTGGATGCGGCGTATTCCATAAGGCTGCGGGCGACGCCGGAGACCACGCGGGTCTTCATGGTGGCCTTGTGGTGAATGTCGTAGACAGCCTCGGGAGTCTGGCGCTTATCGAGCCAGATGATCCAGTCGCGCATGGGCTTGAGGTTTTCGTCCAGCGGCATGATGTTGTCGCGGTTTGCGGTAATGGCGAGGGAGCGAATGTTGTTCTTTTCTTCGCCCATCTCGTCGGTGACCTCCTTGAGGATCACCTTGCAGTCATTCCATACCTGGTCGGAGGGGAGCTCGGCCCAACCGGGTTGCTTGGAGTAATACGGCTTTGCGGTACGGCTTGCCTTGGAGATGACGTTTCCATGGGTGTCGAAAACGATGACGCGGCTGCTCTGCGTGCCGATGTCAATAACGGCCAAATAGTCTTTGCTCATTTGTAGCCCTTCAGGAGGGAGGTACTGATGTAGTACTTACTCTAGGTTCATGAGCCAGATTATTCTCGGAGACGGCATGGCAGTTTCCATACCATGCGGTGCAACCTGCGGAAACCTCGTTACAGGTTAACAACTTTTAAAAACCTGTAATGCAGTATGGTGAGCGGAAAGACAAAACTACCCCACACCACAGTGGTGTGGGGTAGTTTCTCTAAACTCTGTGGTCTCACGAGAGTGAGAGCCTCAGAGTGGCAAAGCTTTACTTAGCCTTTTCGAGGATCTCCACGAGACGCCAGTGCTTGGTAGCAGACAGCGGACGGGTCTCCATGATCCGCACGCGGTCACCGATACCGGCGGTGTTGTTCTCGTCGTGAGCCTTCACGCGGGAGGTGCGACGGATGATCTTGTCGTACAGCGGGTGCTTAACGCGATCTTCCAGTTCCACAACAATGGTCTTGTCCATTTTGTCGGACACGACGTAGCCGATGCGGACTTTGCGACTTCCACGCTCTTGGGTGTCGTTAGCCACGGTATTTTCCTTCATTACTCGTCACCACCCGGGACTGCGCTCAGGCCGAGCTCACGCTCGCGAAGCACGGTGTAGATGCGGGCGATGTCCTTGCGGACGACACCGAGTCGACGGTTGTTATCGAGCTGGCCAGTGGCGAGCTGGAAACGGAGGTTGAACAGCTCCTCCTTGGACTCACGAAGCTTAGCTTCGAGGTCGGCATTGCTGAGCTCACGCAGCTCAGCGGCAGAAGTACCGAGTGCCATTAGAACTGCTCCTCCCTAGCGACGATACGGGTCTTAATCGGAAGCTTATGCTGAGCGCGGCGCAGGGCCTCGCGAGCAACAGCTTCATCCGGGTAGGAAATCTCGAAGAGAATTCGGCCGGGCTTAATGTTGGCAACCCACCATTCCACGGAACCTTTACCGGAACCCATACGGACTTCAGCAGGTTTCTTGGTCAGCGGGCGGTCCGGGAAGACGTTAATCCAGACCTTGCCACCACGCTTGATGTGGCGGTTGATAGCAATACGAGCAGCTTCGATCTGACGGTTGGTCAGGTAGGTGGGCTCGAGAGCCTGGATACCGTACTCGCCGAAGTTGATCTTGTTGCCACCCTTGGACATGCCGGTGCGGACGGGGTGGTGCTGCTTGCGGTGCTTGACGCGACGAGGGATAAGCATGTGTTATGCCTCCTTCTTCTGGTCAGCTGCGCCAGCGCGGGAGTTGCGGCGGTTGGAGGGACGGCCACCACGACGGGGGCGTCCTCCGCGACGGCCACGCTCTGCTTCCTGCACAGCGAGGGCGGATTCGCGACGGCCACCAACGACGTCACCCTTGTAGATCCACACCTTTACACCGATACGGCCGAAGGTGGTACGGGCTTCAAAGGTGCCGTAGTCGATCTCAGCACGGAGGGTGTGCAGCGGCACACGGCCTTCGTGGTAACGCTCGGAGCGCGACATTTCGGCGCCACCCAGACGGCCAGAGCACACAATCTTGATGCCTTTGACCTGCGGCTGGCGCATTGCGGACTGGATAGCCTTGCGCATGGCGCGACGGAACGCGACACGGTTGGAGAGCTGCTCGGCGACAGACTGGGCAACCAGCTGTGCGTCAGCGTCGATGCTCTTCACTTCGAGGATATTGAGCTGAACCTGCTTCGAGGTGAGCTTTTCCAGCTCGCCACGAATGCGCTCAGCTTCGGCGCCACGACGTCCGATGACGATGCCCGGACGGGCGGTGTGGATGTCCACACGCACGCGATCGCGGGTGCGCTCGATGTTGATGGAGGACACACCGGCACGTTCCAGGTTTTCGCTCAGGAACTTGCGGATCTTGATGTCCTCAGCAACGTACTCGGCGTACTGCTTGTCGGCGTACCAGTGCGACTTCCAATCGGCGGTAATGCCCAGGCGGAAGCCCACGGGGTTAATTTTCTGACCCACTAGCGAGCACTTCCCTTCTGGTTCTTGCGGCCGGCAACAGCGGAGCGCAGTGCGACCTCGACGGTGATGTGGCTCGTACGCTTCCGAATGTGGAAGGCACGACCCTGGGCACGCGGCTGGAAGCGACGCATGGTCGGGCCTTCGTCCGCGTAGGCGGCGGAGACCACGAGGTCAGCGGGATCCAGGTTGAAGTTGTTCTCGGCGTTTGCAACAGCAGAAGCGAGAACCTTCGCCACCGGCTCAGATGCGGCCTGCGGGGCGAACCGCAGGATGGAAGCAGCTTCGTCGACGGACTTACCGCGGATGAGGTCGATCACGCGGCGGGCCTTGAACGGAGCTACGTGAACGAACTTGGCAGTTGCGCGAGCGCTAGTGCGCTCAGTCATGTTTTCAGTGCTCATCGACGCTTGCCCTTCCGGTCATCCTTGATGTGACCCTTGAACGTGCGGGTGGGAGCAAACTCGCCCAGCTTGTGACCAACCATGGAGTCGGTGACGAAGACGGGGACGTGCTTGCGGCCATCGTGCACAGCGAAAGTGTGGCCGATGAAATCCGGCAGGATGGTGGAGCGACGGCTCCAGGTCTTAATAACCTGCTGGGTGCCCTTTTCGTTCTGGGCGTCCACCTTAGCAAGGAGGTGCTCGTCTACGAATGGGCCTTTCTTAAGGCTGCGAGGCATACTTCATTCCCTCCTTAACGGTTCTTACCAGAGCGACGACGACGCGTAATAAGGGCGTCGCTAGGACGGTTGGGCTTACGGGTGCGACCCTCAGGCTGACCCCACGGGCTGACCGGGTGACGACCACCGGAGGTCTTACCTTCACCACCACCGTGCGGGTGGTCGACCGGGTTCATAACGACACCGCGGACGGTCGGGCGAACGCCCTTCCAACGCATACGGCCGGCCTTGCCCCAGTTGATGTTGGACCACTCAGCGTTGCCCACCTCGCCGATGGAAGCGCGGCAGCGCACATCGACGCGACGGATTTCGCCGGACGGCATACGCAGGGAAGCGTAAGCACCTTCACGGCCGAGCAGCTGAATGCCAGCACCGGCGGAACGAGCGAGCTTTGCGCCACCGCCCGGCTTCAGCTCCACACAGTTAAGGGTGGTGCCCACGGGGATGTTGCGCAGCGGCAGGTTGTTGCCGGGCTTGATGTCGGCGTTGGGGCCGGACTCGACCATAGCGCCTTGCTTGAGGCCCTTGGGGGCCACGATGTAGCGCTTTTCGCCATCGACGTAGTGCAGTAGCGCAATGTTGGCGGTGCGGTTGGGGTCGTACTCGATGTGAGCAACCTTGGCCGGCACGCCGTCTTTGTCCACACGCTTGAAGTCGATGATGCGGTACTGGCGCTTGTGTCCGCCGCCCTTGTGACGGGTGGTGATACGTCCATGGACGTTACGACCACCGGTCTTGGAGAGGGGACGAACCAGAGACTTTTCAGGATACGAGCGGGTGATCTCGGCAAAGTCCGAGACGCTCGAACCGCGACGACCGGGGGTCGTCGGCTTGTACTTACGAATAGCCATTAGGAAGCCGCTCCTCCGAAGATTTCGATGGGCTCGCTACCCTCAACGAGGGTGACGATGGCGCGCTTGGTGCTCTTGCGCTGGCCGTAACCGGCGCGGGAACGCTTGCGCTTGCCCTGACGATTGGCGGTGTTCACGCTGGCGACCTTAACTCCGAAGATCTGTTCGACGGCGATCTTAATCTGAGTCTTATTGGCGTCGGGAGCAACGTAGAACGTGTAGACGTTCTGCTCCATAAGGCCATAAGCCTTCTCGGAGACTACCGGGGCCAAGATGATGTCGCGGGGATCTGCGATGGTGCTCACTTGGTCTCCTCCTTAGGCTGCTTTGCGGACACGAAGGTGTTGAGAGCTTCCACCGTGAAGACCACGTCATCAGCGTTCAACACATCGTAGGTGTTGAGCTGATCGGCGGCGATCGGGTGGACGTAGTCGAGGTTGGCGACAGACTTCCAGGCGGCCAGGTCTTCGCGTCCGAGGACGACGAGGAACTTGGTGCGCTCGGTCAGGGCAGCCAGGAACTCCTGGGCGGCCTTGGTAGAGGGGGTCTGGCCTTCGACGAGCTCACTGATCACGAAGATGCGATCGTTGCGCACGCGGTCGGTGAGGGCGCCAGCCAGGGCGGCAGCCTTCATCTTCTTGGGGACGCGCTTGGTGTAGTCACGTGGCTGCGGACCGAAAACGGTACCACCACCAGTGAACTGGGGTGCGCGGGTCGAGCCCTGGCGGGCGCGGCCGGTGCCCTTCTGACGGAACGGCTTCTTGCCACCGCCGGACACCATGCCACGAGTCTTGGTGGCGTGGGTACCCTGGCGAGCAGCAGCCTGCTGGGCCACGACGACCTGGTGCATGAGGGCGATGTTGGGTTCCTTGTCGAAGATTTCGGCAGGAAGATCAACAGTACCGGCGGTCGTGCCAGCCGGGGTGCGGACGTCAAGTGTAAGAGCCATTATTACGCACCACCCTTCACAGCGGACTTCACCATCACGAGGCATCCCTTAGGACCGGGGATTGCACCCTTGATGAGGATGAGGCCGGCTTCTGCATCGACCTTCTGGACTTTCAGGTTCTGGGTGGTGACACGCTCGCCGCCCATACGACCAGACATGCGCATGCCCTTGAAGACGCGGCCCGGGGTGGCGCAAGCGCCGATAGAACCGGGGCGACGGTGCACGGCCTGGGTACCGTGGGCGGCACCCTGTCCGGCGAAGCCGTGGCGCTTCATGGTACCGGCGTAACCCTTACCCTTGGAGGCACCGGTAACGTCGACGAAAGCTCCAGCTTCGAAGATGTCGGCGGTGAGTTCCTGACCCACCTCATAGTTAGCAGCCGCATCGGCGTCCGCAAGGCGGATCTCAGCGATGTGGCGACGCGGCGTAACACCGGCCTTCGCGAAGTGGCCAGCCACAGGCTTGGTCACCTTACGCGGGTCGATGGCGCCGAATGCGATCTGGACGGCGTTGTAGCCGTCGGTCTCTTCGGTGCGAACCTGGGTCACGACACAAGGCCCAGCCTTGACGACAGTCACGGGGACAACCCGGTTCTGCTCGTCGAAGACCTGGGTCATGCCGAGCTTGTTGCCCAGGATGCCCTTGATCTCGGTTTCACTCATTGGTTTCTCTGCTCCGATGCCGTTGTCCAAGCTCACTGAATGTTGACGTCGACGCTAGCCGGAAGGTCGATACGCATAAGGGCATCAACAGTCTTTGGCGTCGGGTCGAGAATATCGATGAGGCGCTTGTGGGTGCGCATCTCGAAGTGCTCGCGTGAGTCCTTGTACTTATGGGGCGAGCGGATGACGCAGTACACGTTCTTCTCGGTAGGCAGCGGCACCGGGCCGACCACGCTGGCGCCGGTACGGGTAACCGTTTCGACGATCTTGCGCGCAGAAGCATCAATTGCTTCGTGGTCATAGGCCTTCAGCCGGATGCGGATCTTTTGTCCCGCCACGCTTGTCCTCTTCCTTCACCCACCAGGTGGGTCTGTCTTACTCTGTGCGATCACTGGTATCGCACCTTTCCTAAGGTGATCGTCGGTTTCGACCGATGACACCGTCCCCCGGAAGAGCCGCGACGGGTTTCCGAATCCGCTGTTCATCTGTCACGCCGTCGTTCCACGCGCTCGGGCGTGTCGCCCGATCACCTTTAACGATGTGTCCGATCTGAGATCCCCGGGGAGCGAACTCGTGGGCGTTCTCAGTGCTAGGAACACATCTCATGCGTGCTCGCTTTACCAGCGCTCCGCCGGCCGTCGTGAGATGAGGCGCAGGCATCTGCCCTGTTAAAGCAACCTGAATAGTATGCATCAATCCGAGTGAAAAGGCAAAATCAGTGCTTTTACGAGATTCCTTCAGTATCTTGGAAGTAAGGGAGCAAGGCCGTCCTAACCGGCACAATACGTGGCACTCTCTGGGAGAACCGCTGAGCAACTCGCTTCCTTACCCCGGAAGTAAACACACAGTTTTTACCCCCACCGCTACGCTGTTCACGAGATTTCGCTTTTCCGGAAAGCACTTCCACAACAGCGGGCTGAACAGCACAAAGGAGCACCGATGTCTGAAAACAAGAACACTCCCACCCCCCAGTCTGCCGAACCCGCCGACCGCGGCCAAACCGTTATCGCCGACGTCGTTGTTGGTAAGGTTGCCGGCATCGCCGCCCGCGAAGTTCCCGGCGTCTACGACCTTGGAACCGGCGCTGCCCGCTTCGCCGGCGCCATCCGTGAGCGCATCCCTGGTTCCAACACCGATGTCCAGCAAGGTATCTCCGTTGAGGTCGGCGAAACTGAAGCCGCCGTCGACGTCGACATCGTCGCCGAGTACGGCGTAGCTATCCACCAGCTTGCCGGAGCTATCCGCAAAAACATCATCTCCGCTGTCGAGGGTATGACCGGGCTTAAGGTCAACGAAGTCAACGTCTCCGTCCTGGACATCCACCTTCCCGAAGAGGACAAGAAGGAAGAGGAAAAGCAGGAGTCCCGCGTCAACTAACGACGCCTGCTCCTTCTCCCTTTCGTCTACTCAGACGATTCCGCTCTGACAAAACGAATGGTGGCACACCCCAATGACAACTGTCCCTTTTACCTTCACCGACGACCTGGCGACACAACTCGCCGCAGCTGTGTCTCAGGTTCCCGGTGTTGACCACCTTGATGGTGGACGCTACGGGGAAACCTCGACCTATACACCCAAAGGCATCGTTAAAGGTATCGCTTATGATGCCGATACCCACCGTGTCCACGTCGCTATCGCGGTACGGTGGCCTCATAACCCTATGAAGGTTGCTCAGGCAGTGCGCCGTGCCCTTCACCGTGCAGTCCCCGTTCCTATCGATGTGTACATTAATGATCTGGTGGTTCCCGCCGCCGAATCACATACCTAGGAGAAATCCATGTCAATTACGTATTACGGCATCATTGTCGGCCTACTGCTGACGATTGCCTGGGCAACCGGAGGATTTTCCTTCTTCCTTGCCGCCCTCATCCTGGGTGCGATCGGCGGACTTGTCGGCGCCCAGATTGACGGCAAGATCGACATGCGGGCTATGTTTACGAATCGTGGACGTGGCTAAATGGAGTCCACCTCTTCCGTAGCCACCGGCTCTCTCCGCATCGACCAGTCCGTCACCAACCGGATTATCCGGCAAGCGGCACTGTCGGTTCCCGGATGTGTGGAAAAGGCTGCCGGAGTAGGCCGCCTCTTTGGCAAGCCTCTCCCCCAGTCCGACATCACCACCGATGGCCCTTACATCGCCGCCGAAGTGCACATTGCCGTCAGCTGGCCCGCCCCCGTCGTGCAAGTGGCCCGGAGTGTACGCGAAGCAGTGCGCACTCACCTCGAGACCTTTATGGATGCACAGGTGACGGAGGTTGCCGTATTTGTGGACGCCATCACCACAGACCCGCAATCCGGCTCAAAAACTCGTCCCCCGCGAGTGACCTTCGAGGATCTCGCAGCGTTCGACAGCAGCCCGCATGTTCAGCATGTTGTCGCCCCCTGCGATGTGGAGGAAGGAACAAACAATGAGCCAACCCGCTGATAATTACGATCTCACCAAAGAACCCCGTCTGCCGAAGTCCCGGCCTGGGGCGGCCGGATTCATGTGGTTCCTCACGGTAGTGTTCCTCCTCGTCGCCGCCATCGCCATCCACGATGCGGTCGTCGCCCGGGGACACGTCAGTGGCCCCTCGTGGTTCGGAACCGCCTCCCACGCCATCGGCCAAATGCAGTACGGCCAATGGGTACTGCCAGCAGGTATCATCCTTGCCTTGGTCGGACTCATCACCATGGTTCGTTCCCTCCTTCCCACCCGGGTCCGCTACTTTCCCATCCACAGTGAAGCCGCGGTCTGGATGCGCCCGATAGACGTCTGCCGCCTGTGCACTCATGCCGCTCAGGAAGTCTATGGCGTTACGCGTGCCAGCACTGCGACCAACGACAAAAAGGTGACGGTCTCCATCTACACCGCCGGACCTGCCTCGGCCGATGTCGTCGAGCGCGTACGCGAAGCCGTCACAGCTGAGCTGGAACACGTCGATCGCACCCTCACCCTCACCGTCCGACCTGTGAACAAAGGAGGACAGCAATAATGACTCGCGGTGCTGAAGCCTACGCACGCTTTACCATGTTCCTTGTTGGTCTCATCCTCACCGGGCTCGGGGTGGTGTGCATCCTGTGGTACGCCGGAGTGGAGCCACTCACCAGTTGGCTGAACGATAGCTGGCCGAAGAGTCAATTCGAACGTGCCGAAAACGCCGACTGGTGGTTCCCCGCCCTCGTCGTCGCAGCTATTCTCATCATCCTGATGTGTCTCCGCAGCATTACCCTGCTGACAAAGCGGCGTACCGTCGACACTCTAGTATTGGACGCCAACCAGCCCGGCGGCGCCATTCGCATTGAGCTTTCCGACGTCGGCCGAGCAATAGCTCGAGATGTGGAAAACCTCCCCGCTGTACGGTCCGCCTCGTCGCGCGCCGTTAACGACAGGGGTGTTCCGACGCTAGACATTGACTTGCAATCGCCTGCTGACGTCCCCATCACCACCCTTATTGACATTGCAGAACAGATCTCTGCGGATGTCCCTGCTGCAGTGAGCTACTGCGGCCCAACGACCCGCGTGTTCTTGCAGCTTGACAAGGTCCGCCGGCCCGATGGCACCACGTCTTCTGCCCGCTACCGGGGAACTCAGGAAGTCCAAACGAATATTCCGCCCGACCTAGAGTCTGATGAGAAGTCCGTGTCGGCCGTAGAGTAGCGGCGATCCAACAGAGTTACTGCTCGAATACCTTTCAGCCCCCACACTATGTGGGGGCTGAAGTCGTATAGGCAGTAGGTAGGGGGAAGGACGAAGGAATGTAACTGGTGCAAATAGCATGAACCCCGCCTCACGACTGAGGCGGGGTTCATGTGAGCTTACTGTGTGCTCGGTGTGTTACTCCCTACGGAGCAGATCACTTACTTGATGATCTTGGTAACACGACCGGCGCCGACGGTACGGCCACCTTCGCGGATTGCGAAGCGGAGGCCCTCGTCCATGGCGACGGGCTGGATGAGCTCAACGGTCATCTCGCAGTTGTCGCCAGGCATAACCATCTCGGTGCCTTCGGCGAGCTTCACAACACCGGTCACGTCAGTGGTACGGAAGTAGAACTGCGGACGGTAGTCGTTGAAGAACGGGGTGTGGCGGCCGCCCTCGTCCTTGGACAGGACGTAGACAGAACCCTCGAAGTTGGTGTGCGGGGTGTAGGCGCCGGGGGCGCAGACACACTGGCCGCGCTCGACGTCTTCGCGCTTGACACCACGGAGGAGGAGGCCGACGTTGTCGCCAGCTTCGCCGTCATCGAGCATCTTGCGGAACATCTCGATACCGGTAACGGTGGTGGAGGTGGCCTTGTCGCGGATACCGATGAGCTCGACATCCTCGTTGAGGTGGATAATACCGCGCTCGATACGGCCGGTGACAACGGTGCCACGACCGGTGATGGTGAAGACGTCCTCAATGGGCATGAGGAAGGGCTTGTCGGTTTCACGAACCGGATCCGGAACGGATTCGTCAACGGCGTCCATGAGCTCGAGGATGGAGTTCGTCCACTTCTCGTCGCCCTGCAGAGCCTGGTAGGCGGAAACGCGGACGATCGGAGCGTCCTCGTCGTATTCCTGGGAAGCGAGCAGTTCGCGAACTTCCATCTCGACGAGCTCGAGGATTTCCTCATCGTCAACCATGTCGCACTTGTTGAGAGCGACGACGATGTAGGGGACACCCACCTGGCGGGCAAGGAGCACGTGCTCACGGGTCTGCGGCATCGGGCCGTCGGTGGCGGCGACCACGAGGATGGCACCGTCCATCTGAGCAGCACCGGTGATCATGTTCTTGATGTAGTCAGCGTGACCGGGGGCGTCGACGTGTGCGTAGTGACGCTTCTCGGTCTGGTACTCCACGTGGGAGATGTTGATGGTAATACCACGGGCCTTCTCTTCAGGGGCCTTGTCGATCTCATCGAACGCGAAGGAAGCGTTGAGATCGGGGTACTTCTCCGCGAGCACCTTGGTGATAGCTGCGGTCAGGGTGGTCTTGCCGTGGTCGACGTGACCGATGGTGCCAATGTTTACGTGCGGCTTGGTCCGCTCGAACTTAGCCTTCGCCACTTTGTTGTCCTCCTGGACGATCATGAAATACTAGCGGGCGCTAGCAATTCTTGTTTGGTTCAGATCTTTGGTCAAATGCTACTTGGTTAAGTGTAGCTGGCATTTCTGTCAATTGCCTAGTCACGAATTTCCCGCGACTAGGCAGTCGGCAGGGTCAGGGCCACGAAGATTACTCTCCGTTAGCCTTCGCGATGATTTCCTTCGCCACATTCTGAGGAACCTCAGCGTAGGATCCGAAGACCATCGTGTAGTTGGCTCGGCCCTGGGTCTTCGACCGAAGGTCTCCAACATAGCCGAACATCTCAGACAGCGGGACGTCGGCTTTCACCACACGTGCGCCACTGCGCTCTTCCATGGCCTTAACCTGGCCACGGCGGGAGTTGAGGTCACCGATTACGTCGCCCATGTACTCCTCAGGGGTAACAACCTCCACGTCCATAATGGGCTCGAGGAGGACCGGTGAAGCTTTCTTTGCAGCTTCTTTCAGTGCCATAGAGCCGGCAACCTTGAACGCCATTTCCGAAGAGTCAACTTCGTGGTAGGCACCGTCAAGGAGCTCACACTCGATGTCGACCAGCGGGAAGCCGGCCAGCACACCGTACTGCATGGCATCCTGCACACCAGCGTCGACGGAGGGGATGTATTCCTTCGGGACGCGGCCACCAGTGACGGAGTTGACGAACTTGTAGTGTTCGCCGTCTTCGCCAATCTCGGTGAGAGGAGCAAGCTTGATGATGACACGCGCGAACTGACCAGAACCACCG
This sequence comes from Mycobacteriales bacterium, assembly GCA_018376445.1. Lineage (GTDB taxonomy): Bacteria > Actinomycetota > Actinomycetes > Mycobacteriales > Mycobacteriaceae > Lawsonella. The sequence goes on along the minus strand of JAHABL010000015.1, from coordinate 9,366 downwards.
GTCTGCTTCTTGTGCGTGTACTCGTACTTATCGACCACCTTGCGGATGGTCTCGCGGTAAGCAACCTGCGGCTTACCAACGTTAGCCTCAACCTTGAACTCGCGACGCATACGGTCAACCAGCACGTCCAGGTGGAGCTCGCCCATGCCGCCGATGACGGTCTGACCGGTCTGCTCATCGTTCTGCACGGTGAAGGTCGGGTCCTCTTCGGCGAGCTTCTGGATGGCGATACCCAGCTTCTCCTGGTCGGACTTGGTCTTGGGTTCGATGGCCACCTGGATAACGGGATCCGGGAAGGTCATGGATTCGAGGACGATTGGGTTGCTGGGGTCACACAGAGTGTCACCAGTGGTGGTGTCCTTGAGGCCGATGAAGGCGTAGATGTGGCCGGCGAAGGCCTCATCAACCGGGTTCTCCTTGTTGGAGTGCATCTGGAAGAGCTTTCCGACGCGCTCCTTCTTGCCCTTGGTGGAGTTGGCGATGGTGTCGCCGGACTTCACATGACCGGAGTACACACGCACGTAGGTCAGCTTGCCGAAGAACGGGTGAGCAGCAACCTTGAAGGCGAGTGCCGAGAACGGCTCGGACATGGAGGGCTTGCGGTCAATCTCAACGGTCTCATCGTTGACAGCGTGGCCGGCGATGTTGGGAACGTCCAACGGGCTGGGCAGGTAGGCGGTGATGGCGTCGAGGAGGGGCTGCACACCCTTGTTCTTGAAGGCGGTACCACAGATGACGGGGTAGGCCTCGGAATTGATGGTGAGCTTGCGGATAGCACCCTTGATTTCGTCGATGGTGAGTTCTTCACCGGCGAAGTACTTCTCCATGAGTTCTTCATCGGACTCAGCGACGGTCTCGATGAGCTTCTCACGGTATTCGGCAGCGCGGTCAGCGAGATCGGCGGGGATCTCTTCGATGCTGGCTTCCTGGCCCGGTTCAACCTTGCCCGGCCACATGAGGGCCTTCATGGTGAGCAGGTCGACAACGCCGTCGAAGGCGTCTTCAGCGCCGATGGGGAGCTGCAGAACCAGCGGCTTGGCGCCGAGGCGATCTTCAATGGTCTTAACAGAGTAGTAGAAGTCCGCGCCCATCTTGTCCATCTTGTTGATGAAGCAGATGCGGGGGACGTCGTACTTGGAAGCCTGACGCCACACCTGTTCGGACTGCGGCTCGACGCCTTCCTTACCGTCGAAGACGGCGACAGCGCCGTCCAGCACACGGAGGGAGCGCTCCACCTCAACGGTGAAGTCCACGTGGCCGGGGGTGTCGATGATGTTGAGCTGGTGGCCCTTCCAGTAGCAGGTGGTGGCCGCGGAGGTAATGGTGATACCGCGTTCCTTTTCCTGCTCCATCCAGTCCATGGTGGAAGCGCCATCGTGAGTCTCACCGATCTTGTAGTTAATACCGGTGTAGAACAGGATGCGCTCGGTAGCAGTGGTCTTACCAGCATCGATGTGAGCCATGATGCCGATATTGCGAACCTTATTCAGGTCCTTAAGCACTTCAAGTGCCACTTCGAACTCTCCGTTCGATCATGGATCCGCGAGGGATCCTCTTTTGACATAGGTCAGTTGCGCGAACGCCGCTAAAGCTGAACGTTCTGGACAGTGCATCTTCTAGTGTAGTGATGCGCTGCCGTAGCGTCACCAGCGGTAGTGGGCGAATGCCTTGTTGGCTTCTGCCATCTTGTGAGTGTCTTCACGACGCTTCACAGAGGCGCCAAGACCGTTGGAAGCATCGAGCAGCTCGTTGGCGAGACGCTCAGCCATGGTCTTCTCACGACGCTGACGGGAGAACGCGACGAGCCAGCGCAGAGCCAGGGTGGTGGCACGGCCAGGACGCACCTCGACGGGCACCTGGTAGGTGGCGCCACCGACGCGGCGGGACCGGACCTCGAGGGAAGGACGAACGTTGTCGAGAGCCTTCTTGAGGGTGTTGACAGGGTCAGTGCCGGTCTTCTCACGGCACATTTCCAGAGCGCTGTAGACGATGCGCTCGGCGGTGGACTTCTTACCGTCGATAAGGACCTTGTTCACGAGCTGGGTGACCAGCGGGGAACCGTAAACAGGATCGTTGACGAGAGGCCGCTTCGGGGCGGGACCTTTACGAGGCATGTTTACTTCTCCTTCTTGGCACCGTAGCGGGAACGAGCCTGCTTGCGACCCTTCACGCCCTGGGTATCCAGAGCGCCACGGACGATCTTGTAACGAACACCCGGGAGGTCCTTCACACGACCGCCACGCACGAGCACCATGGAGTGCTCCTGGAGGTTGTGACCTTCACCGGGAATGTAAGCGGACACCTCAATGCCGGACGACAGGCGCACACGGGCAACCTTACGAAGGGCAGAGTTCGGCTTCTTAGGGGTAGTGGTGTACACACGAGTGCACACGCCACGGCGCTGCGGGCTGCCCTTCAAAGCTGCAGTCTTGGTGACTGCGGTCTTATCCTGGCGGCCCTTGCGAACCAGCTGCTGAATAGTTGGCATGAACCGACTTTCCTCAATGTGTTAGTGACCCGCACCTTGTGGCAACGGGAATGGGCGTCTGGGGGTCTCCCCCACGCGCCATAAAAAGCTAATGGGGCAAAATGTCCAGATCAGAGCCGTTTTTTGCGCAAGAAAGAGCACGTCGGCCGCTCTCGCTGGCTTACCTGGGACAATAACCCGCCCACATGTTGTGGGCACGGTTATCAATGCTAGTGCGAAAAACCCTGGAAACCAAACCCAAGGATTTTACGGGCCCCTCATTGAGGACTCTATACGCCCATTTCAGGGTGTCCGAACACACCACCTGCTACACACAAGGGAACCTGTTTCGCCCACCACGGTACGGGCCAGTGCCCATGAAAAACGTGATAAGTTTGGCCAGCTTTCAGATCCCTAGTTCCTAAATCACCTCGTACCTCAATCACCTGGTACCTATGCCACTAAGTATCTACATCACCTAGTACCACTATCTACCCTCATCCCAAGGGCATCAGCGCAGCGATGAGGGAGGATGAGGCAAATCGAGCCGATGACGGCGATAGACAGTTTGTCGTCGAAATGTTGTTTTGCTCCTGCGCTACCGATCCGGAAGTTTTAACTCTCCGTTACCTGTTGATGGGATCCTGTTTGGCCAGGACAGTTAAGGTCAAGGGGACAACCTTGGTACAAGGAGCTCCGATGACCTCTACCGCACCGTGGGCCCTCCGCACCCACACCCCGTTCCGCCCGTGGCGTTTCACCAAGCACACCCTGGCTGCTGTCAGCGTCTCTGTCCTCGCACTGGCCGCCCTCTCCCCCATCGCACACGCTGCGCCTGGGCAGCAGAACCCCACCGGCGTCCCTAAAAACGTCATCTTCATGATCGGTGACGGCATGGGATTTAACACTCTCGACCTATACAACCTGCACTACCGGAACAGCACCGGTTATCAGGTGTCCCGCGGTGGAGCGAAAGCACACAACAAGCCCCAGCCCGGTTTCCAGCGTTGGCCACACGTCGCCCAATCCACCTATGCCGCTATTGGTAGCTACAACACCCATGTGAACTGGTCCTCAGTTGTTGGGGCAAATGGCGTCCCCACCGACTCGGCCGCAGCGGCAACGGCGATGGCATCCGGCCACAAGACGTTCCAAGGCGTAGTGGGTATGGATGTTCTCCAGCGCCCCGTAGAAAACCTTACTGAGCGGGCCAAACAGCTCGGTAGGTCCGCGGGTGTGGTCTCCAGCGTGCCCTACTCGCACGCCACTCCAGCGTGCTACGTCGCCCACGAACCGCAGCGCTCCAGCTACCACAACATCACCAATCAGATGCTGAAGAGCCAGCTGGACGTGGTGATTGCACCTGGTCACCCGTTGTTCGACAACAACCACAAGCGCCAGTCTCGCCCCGACTACACCTACATCTCGGAGTCAGACTGGACGGCCCTGCGCGGTGGAAAGACCCCGTTCTCCTTCATCGAGAAGAAGAACGATTTCACCAAACTCGCCCGAACTAACAGGAACTACCAGGGCAAGCGCATCTGGGGTATTCCCCAGGTTGCCTCCACCCTGCAGCAGGGACGAGACTCCCGCGCCGGCAAGAGTACTAACGAGACTGTCGGCCAGACTCCGCGCAACAACGTTCCCACCCTCTCTGACCTGGCGCTGGGTGCACTGAACGTGCTTGACGACAACCCGCGCGGAACATTCCTGATGATTGAGGGAGGCGCCATTGACTGGTCCGGCCACGCCAATGAGAGCGCCCGCATTATTGAAGAGACCGCCGAGTTCGTGAAGGCCATCGATGACGTTGCTACTTGGGTCGAAAAGTACTCCAGCTGGGAGGAGACCCTTCTCATCGTCACTGCCGACCACGAAACCGGTTTTGTGAACGGCCCGTCGAAGATGGACTTCCGCCCGCTCAGCAAGGACACCTCCGGCAGTATCCAGATGGAGTGGCTCTCCGAACAGCACACGAACCAGCTGGTGCCGTTCTTCATTCGCGGTGCGGGCTTCCACACTGTCCTTAACCTGGCTGACCAGCAGGACCTCGTGCGGGGTCGCTACTTGGATAACACCGAGTTCGCCCAGCTTGTCATGCAGCGTTGGTGGGTGAAGCGCTAAGCTTCCACTTCCTGTCTTTCTCGCAAAACTACAGACAGAAAAACTGTGGGTGATGTTCCTGTTGGAACATCACCCACAGTTTTGTCTAAGCAGGACTATTCGCCAAAGTCGAAGTCATCCAACGGAACGGCCGCACCGGTCTCGTCGATGAAAGCATCGTCGGGACCATAGAAGCCGTCATCGAAGCCCGTCGGAATGGCATAGGCAGCTGCACGCGCCTCCTCGGTGGGATGCACCTGGATGTCGCGGTAGCGGGTAATGCCGGTACCAGCAGGGATGAGCTTACCGATGATGACGTTTTCCTTAAGGCCGATGAGGTTATCGACACGACTGTTGATAGCGGCATCGGTAAGGACGCGCGTGGTCTCCTGGAAGGAGGCCGCAGACAGCCAGGAATCGGTGGCCAGGGAGGCCTTGGTGATACCCATGAGGACGGGACGACCCGCGGCGGGGGTTCCGCCTTCGCGCACGATGGCACGGTTGGTTGCCTCGAATTCGGGGCGCTCAACCAGAGAACCAGGAAGGAACTCAGTGGAGCCAGAGTCGATGATGGTGACACGACGCAGCATCTGGCGCACAATCACTTCGATGTGCTTGTCGTGGATAGACACACCCTGCGAACGGTACACACCCTGAACCTCATTGACGAGGTGGATCTGCACCTGGCGGGGGCCCATGACACGCAGCACATCGTGGGGATCGGCAGCGCCTTCCAGCAACTGCTCACCAATGGTGATGTGGTCACCAGTGTCGATAACACCTTCGGAGCCGTCGGCCTTCTTCAGAACGTGCAGGCGCTGACGCTTCGAGAGCTTGTCATAGACGACGTCGTCGGAGCCATCATCCGGGGTAATGGTGATGGTCCAGAACTTCTCGCCCTCTTCCAGTTTGACGGTACCGGACACCTCCGCAATGGGGGCTTTGCCCTTGGGAACACGAGCTTCGAAGAGCTCCTGCACACGCGGCAGACCGCCGGTGATGTCGTCACCGACACCGCCCTGGTGGAAGGTACGCATCGTCAGCTGGGTACCGGGCTCACCAATGGACTGGGCTGCCACAATACCAACAGCTTCGCCGACGTCCACGAGTTTACCGGTGGCCATGGAGCGACCGTAGCACTTGGCACAGACACCATTCTTGGAGTTACAGGTGAGCACAGAGCGCACCTTCACCTCAGTGACGCCGGCAGTCAGGAGCGCGTCGATCTCTGGATCGCCGATGTCGGTGCCACCAGCAACGATGACGTTGCCGTCCTTATCCTTGGCATCCTCGGCAAGGGTACGAGCGAACACGCTGGTCTCGATGTGCTGGTCCCGGATGAGAGTGCCATCGGGCAGAATCTCAGCGATCGGCACGACAATACCGCGGGTGGTGCCACAGTCCTCTTCCCGGACGATGACGTCCTGGGCCACGTCCACCAGACGACGGGTGAGGTAGCCAGAGTCTGCGGTACGGAGGGCGGTATCGGCCAGGCCCTTACGGGCACCGTGAGAGTTAATGAAGTACTCCAGCACGGTCAGACCTTCACGGAAAGAGGACTTAATAGGCTGCGGGATGAAGTTACCCTTCGGGTCTGTCACCAGGCCCTTCATACCGGACAGCGACCGCATCTGGGTCATGTTACCGGCGGCACCAGACTTCACGATCACGGGGATCGGGTTGGTGGCAGGGTAGTTGTCTTCCATCGCCTGGCCGACCTCTTCGGTGGCCTCAGACCAGATCTTCACAAGGGCGGCGTTGCGCTCATCGTGGGAAAGGGCACCGCGCTGGTACTGCTTCTCCACTTTGTTGGCGCGCTTGTCGTACTCGGCCAGAATCTCCTTCTTGACCGGCGGAACCTGCACGTCGGAGATGGCGACGGTAACACCGGAGCGAGTCGCCCAGAAGAAGCCGGCATCCTTCAAACGGTCAACTGTCTGGGCAACCACGATCATCGGGTAGCGCTCAGCCATGTCGTTGATGATGACAGCCTGCTTCTTCTTGGCCATCTGGTCGTTGACGTAGGGGTAGTCACCAGGCAGCAAATCATTGAACATGATGCGGCCAAGGGTAGTCTTGCAGACCCACACGTCGCCGGGGTGCCAGCCGTTCGGGAACTGCTCAGCCTCGATCTCCTTGGGTGGACGCTGGTGGGTGAGCCGAATCACGATGGGCGACTGGATGGAGAGGGCACCTGCGTCGCGGGCCATTATGGCTTCCGCCACAGACGAATAGTAGCCGTTGGTGGGGCACTCCTTGTGGAGGTCCTCGCGGTAGGAACCCGGCGCGTCGGGATCCACGGTGGTGAGGTAGTAAAGGCCTGTCACCATATCCAGTCGCGGCATTGCCAGCGGACGGCCGGATGCCGGGGAGAGGATGTTGTTAGAGGACAGCATGAGGACGCGAGCTTCTGCCTGCGCCTCAGCGGACAGCGGTAGGTGGACTGCCATCTGGTCACCGTCGAAGTCGGCGTTGAAGGCTTCACACACCAGCGGGTGGAGCATGATGGCCTTGCCTTCGACGAGCACCGGTTCGAAGGCCTGGATGCCCAGACGGTGCAGGGTAGGTGCACGGTTGAGGAGAACCGGATGCTCGGCGATGACCTCTTCCAGCACGTCCCACACCTGCGGGCGCTGGCGTTCCACCATACGCTTGGCAGACTTGATGTTCTGGGCGTAGTTGAGGTCAACCAGGCGCTTCATGACGAAGGGCTTGAAGAGCTCCAGAGCCATGAGCTTCGGCAGACCACACTGGTGCAGCTTGAGCTGCGGGCCCACGATAATAACGGAACGGCCGGAGTAGTCGACGCGCTTACCGAGCAGGTTCTGGCGGAAGCGGCCCTGCTTGCCCTTGAGGAGGTCAGACAGCGACTTCAGGGGACGGTTACCGGGGCCGGCGACGGGGCGACCACGGCGTCCGTTATCGAAGAGTGCATCCACGGATTCCTGGAGCATGCGCTTTTCGTTGTTGATGATGATCTCGGGGGCACCGAGGTCAATGAGGCGCTTCAGGCGGTTGTTGCGGTTGATGACACGACGGTAGAGGTCGTTGAGGTCGGAGGTGGCGAAGCGGCCACCGTCGAGTTGCACCATGGGGCGCAGTTCCGGCGGAATGACCGGAATGCAGTCGAGTACCATGCCAGCCGGGTTGTTACCGGACTGGATGAAGGCGGCGACTACCTTGAGGCGCTTCAGAGCACGGAGTTTCTTCTGGCCTTTGCCGGTGCGGATGATCTCGCGCAGCACCTCTGCTTCGGCTTCCAGATCGAAGGCCTCGATAAGCTTCTGGATGGCCTCGGCGCCCATGCCTGCCTCGAAGTATTCACCGAAACGGTCATCGAGTTCGTTGTAGACGTTCTCGTCGAGGATGAGGTCCTTGGGCTCCAGCTTAGTGAAGGTATCCCAGAGGATGTCGAGGCGGTCGAGTTCGCGGTTGGCGTCCTCGCGGATGTGCTTCATCTCACGCTCGGCGGCGTCCTTGACCTTGCGCTTCAGATCAGCCTTGGCGCCTTCGGCCTCGAGCTCGGCCAGGTCAGCTTCCAGCTTCTGGGCGCGCTCCTCGAGGTCGACGTCGCGGCCGTCCTCGATCTCCTTCTTCTCAGCGGTGATTTCTGCTTCGAGGGTGGAGAGGTCGTTGTGTCGGGCTTCTTCATCGACGCTGGTGACGACGTAGGAAGCGAAGTAGATGATCTTTTCCAGATCCTTGGGTGCCAGGTCAAGCAGGTAACCCAGACGGGAGGGCACACCCTTGAAGTACCAGATGTGGGTGACGGGGGCGGCGAGCTCAATGTGGCCCATGCGCTCACGACGTACCTTGGCACGGGTGACTTCCACGCCGCATCGTTCACAGACGATGCCCTTGAAGCGGACGCGCTTGTACTTACCACAGGCGCATTCCCAGTCCCGGGTAGGACCGAAGATACGCTCGCAGAAGAGGCCGTCCTTCTCTGGCTTCAGCGTACGGTAGTTGATGGTCTCCGGCTTTTTGACCTCACCGTAGGACCAGCGACGAATGTCGTCGGCGCTAGCGAGGCTGATTCGGAGCGAATCGAAGAAGTTGACGTCGCGCACGTAACTTCCTTTCCCCAGTGGGATTGTGGCTACCCGGGCGGGTAGCCGAGGTGAATGTCTCTTTGGTTCAGGTGGCTACAGAGAGCCGAAGACTCTTAGGCGAGATCTTCCACGGATGCGTTCTCATCGTGCGAGAGGTTGATGCCCAGGTTGGAGGCGGCCCGCTCGAGGTCGTCATCGTCGTCAGACAGGTTGACAACGTCACCGTCTGCGGAGAGGACTTCCACGTTGAGGCAGAGTGCCTGGAGTTCCTTGAGCAACACCTTGAAGGACTCGGGGATACCCGGAGCGGGGATGTTCTCGCCCTTCACGATGGCTTCGTAGGCCTTCACACGCCCCACCACATCGTCAGACTTGATGGTGAGGAGCTCCTGCAGGGTGTAGGCAGCGCCGTACGCCTGCATGGCCCAACATTCCATTTCACCGAAGCGCTGGCCACCGAACTGGGCCTTACCGCCGAGCGGCTGCTGGGTAATCATGGAGTAGGGGCCGGTGGAACGAGCGTGGATCTTCTCGTCTACCAGGTGGTGCAGCTTCAGCATGTACATGTAGCCGACGGAGACCGGGTAGGGGTAAGGCTCGCCGGAGCGACCGTCGAACAGAGTGACCTTGCCGTCGGGACCCATCATGTTTTCACCGTCGGCGTTGGGCCGGACACAGCCCAGCAGACCTTCGATCTCGTCGGGTTCAGCACCGTCGAACACGGGGGTGGCGGTCTTGGTATTC
>JAHABL010000027.1 GCA_018376445.1 Mycobacteriales bacterium | reverse complement strand
GGCCTTCTGCTCCGCCTGGCTGAGGGAGCAGAAGGCCACCACATGTGCATCCCAGTATCGACGACGCCACAGTCCACACTGGAAGCTAGGTGAAGGTCACGTACCTGTAAGAACTATCACCCTGTAGGCCTTTTATATACAGTGTGGCCTGCTCTGCTTTCGGGTTTCACAACTTGTCGGTACCATGGTGGGGTCGCCAGTGATGGCGTAGGGAAGTGTGGCAGAGCGGCCGAATGCACTCGCCTTGAAAGCGAGCGTCCGTTAGCGCGGACCAGGGGTTCAAATCCCTTCACTTCCGCCTTCGGGACACTCCAGATGAGGCCGGATTCCGGATCGAGTCTGGGGTTTTCCTTTTCACCTGCTAACTGGCCAGCAGCGAGTGGCTCGCGACTAGCTGCCGGCGCCCAGTGACCAGTATGCGGGGCAGAATAGAATACGAAGTTAGTTGTTCAAGAAGTTGGGAGTTCCATGCAGCGTAAAGACCTCTCTCACACGCAGCGCATGGGCATAGTGGCAGGAACCCTAGTAGCCACCCTCATCCTGGCCATATCCCAGCTGGCGACGGGCGGACTATTTACCTCCCATGAGGAAGCAATTATCGCCTCCACCCAGAATCCGCAGGTCGCTACCCACCAGCCGTCACCCACCGCACATAACTCCGAGAAGGGCACCCCCGACACTTCCACGGCAAAAAAGCGGCCTAAGAAGACGGCAACAACGAAGACCGCCACCCCCAGCGGTGAGATCGAGCTGCCCATCCCCACCCCCTACCCGGACGGCTACCCGATGGTGGTGTTCGGAGACTCCACCATGTCTCTGGCACCCACCAAGAAGCAGGTAAAACACCCGGTGAGCAAGTGCAAGCACTACGAGGGTGCCTGGCCGCAGCTTGTCTCCGCTAAACTGGAGCTGCCCATGGCGGACCTCTCCTGTGCGGGCGCACGCTCCGGCCTCTATTGGAAACTCAACGCCAAGAAGTATGTGGGTCCCACCACCCGGCTGGTGCTGTTGAGCTTCGGCTCCAACGACCTACGCGTACAGAACCAGCTGGTCAGCGACAACGCCTTCCCCGGCACAGGCCCCTACCTGCCGCATGCGGAACAGAGCGAGGTAGAGCAGGACCTGGTGGAAGTACTGCAGGACATTCGTGCCCTGGCACCCAAGGCAATGATCGTCACCGTCGGCTACCTGCCACTGGTGGAAGGTGTTGCCTGCAAGAACCTGCCCAACATGACCCCCCTGGAGATGAAGCGAGTAGAGGACTTGCGGCGGGAGGCAGACGAATCTCTTACCAACGCAACCGCCCGGACGGCCGAATACAGCACCGAAATGATGCGTAACCGCGGCGTGGAGGTGGATAGTAGCGGCGTATTCAACATACCGTTCAGCGGCGTCACCGGCCACACCCTCTGCGCAGCCGACCCCGATCGGTTCATCCTCAACCACGAGAATGTGGGTGCTCGCTACCACTACACCGTTCCTGGCCTGCAGTATGTGGCCAAGGCAGTGGTGGAGCGCTACCAGGCGGAAGCGAAGCTGTGGGAGAAGCAATCCGCCAAACTGTAGCGGCCTGCCCGTAGGTTGCGGATATGCCCCTACGTGTGCCGCCCTCTCATAGGCCGCAGCCCTCCCCAACGTTTCATCCCTCCCATAGGTTGCAGCCCGCACACACCTAATTTCTTTTTCTGTTCCCGTAGGTGAGGGCGCATTTGTTGCGCCTGTGTGGGAATGTAGCTCCCCTGCGCGCGGGCGAGCCATGCTGTAATTTCCTGGTACTCACCGCAGCACCACAGCGCGGTTTCTACCACACCGCTGAAGGACAGCAGCCTCATGAACACCCGCAGCACTGCATCCTGCTATCTCGAACGCGCTATCTACGTGGTGGTGTTCATCGGACTTATCCTCTGCCTCGTCGGATGCGGTAGACAGTCGGTGTACTCCGAAGGCATCAGCGCGAGTACCGCCGCAGCGGGAGTTCCGGTGCAAAGTGATCCTGATCGGATTCATGCCAACCATGATCACGGTGCTGACCCGAACGTTGGAGTTCATGGCTTCAAGTCTGAACAAGAGTATTACGACTATAGAGCTCTAATACGCCAGTGGGGGATCAAGCAGATCCCCGATTGGCTGGCTGTCTGTAATCAGGTGAATGTTCCTGCTCTTAGGCGGGTGGGGTTTGATCCGCAGAAAGACCTCGATAGACGACATGGGGGCGC
>JAHABL010000009.1 GCA_018376445.1 Mycobacteriales bacterium | reverse complement strand
TCCCGTTACCCGCCACTCCCTGCGTCATTGTGGGAAACATTCCCTTTCACCTCACCACTGCCATTCTTCGAAAGTTGTTGCATGCGCCGGCATGGACTGCCGCTGTACTCCTCATGCAGTGGGAAGTCGCTCGCCGCCGGGCCGGGGTAGGTGCAAGCACGATGATGACAGCTCAGTGGTCCCCATGGTTCACGTTTCACCTTGGTTCCCGAGTACCAAGGTCTGCTTTCCGGCCACAGCCAAACGTTGACGGGGGGATCTTAGTGATCCGCCGGGTGGGTGACCCGAAGATCCCGATAGAGCAACGCAAAGCCTTTCAGGCGATGGTGCACACCGTTTTCACCGCCCGGGGACGCGGGATAGGGGAAATTCTCCGAAGGGCAGGGTTGTTTTCATCACGTTCAGAGACACAATCATGGTTGCGCTCGCGAGGAATCGACCCCGCAACCCTACCTCCCAGATTGCACACCAGCGACTGGATCGATCTCTTCCAGGTGACTGGTTCCTCTTCACCGCGCCATCGGCCCATTTCACAATCGGGAAGTAGTCAACGCCCTCCTCAACGGAAAAATCGAGGCCGGCGGCGGTAATCCCCCCACCACCAAAACCGAAATCCACCAGTAGTAGTGAACGACCCATGTTCGTCTACCGTGAGCCGCGTTATGGCAGTGACGTGTTCTCGTCGGGCACAGTCATAGTTCCCGGCGTTGCCAGCGACAGGGTTCTACACCCAGCAGCGGGACCGATCAAAATCACCCGCACGGGGAACGACCCTGCTGGTGGTTTCGATTTTGATGAAAGCGAGGAGACATAGCCCCTCGCCAACTCCCCGTAGCTGGCGAACAGTAGCTCCTGGCGCTGGCGCTCGTTGGTGAGTTTGCGTGCCACATCGAAAGCCTTATCGACTTCCCGGTCCAAGTTGTTGTGGGCCTTGAGCAGAATTGGGTCCATCGATAACGGGTTGTAGTGCTCCGCGAGTGACCGCTGGGGGTGCCGCTCGCGTGCCCGCAGCACCAACTGTCCAGCGTCGATGATTCGCTGCTGCGCCTTCTCATCTAGTTCACACAGAGCTGGTCCGCAGTTGTAGCTCCCGATGTACTCCGAAAAACGGAAAAAATAAATAGTGGGGATACATCAACCTTCCACTTTCCATTCTTCCGGCTCAGAGTATTGAGGGGTCTGGGACCGGGTCCGTAAACCCTTTATGTTTTTCGCGCACAGCGGTTTTTAGCGACGCACCCTATAGGTTTTCCGCAGAACCTATATGTGTTTCTGTGCACCCCCATATGTTGTCTGTTTCTAGCGGTATTTCGTTGTACTTTGCGCATCGAATAGTTATTTATCGACGACACTCCGTCGAATTCCGCTTCAATGTGTAGCGAGCATTTTGTCGAGCGTGTAGTCAACTATATAAAGCAGCTGGGGTGCTGCCACGAGTGAAGTGGTAGCACCCCAGCTGAGCGTACAACGGGCAATGCCATCGAGGGAGTTACGTCGACGTGCGGATGATCGGGCAGGCGATCCGCTTCGGCGTAGCTTAATCCTCTCCAGGTTTGACGAGGATACGGATGGGGTTGCCGCGGTGGTTCTTCAGGTCGTCGATACCTTGCTTGATCTCAGTGAGTGGAATGACTTTGGTGATGGACTCCGAAAGATCCAGCCTCCCGTAGGACAGCATTTCTGCAAGCATGGCGATGTCCTGGCTCTTGTATCCGAGGTGGCCAAGGATCTGCTTGCGATGGAGGTTGAAGTTGAGGAAGGGGCCACCGTCAATTTCTTGATCGGAGAGGCCGACCGAGACGGCGCGTCCGTCAACGTCGAGAGACTCGACACAGGCGCGCAGGGTGGGGGTAATACCGACGGCATCGAAGGCGACATCGATCATGCGTCCGTCGGTAATATCCTCAATCTTCTGCATTAACTCGGGGTCGTCGCTTCGGAGGGTGAAGTCTGCGCCGAGCCGTTTGGCGCGTTCAAGCACTGCGTCGTTGAGGTCGATGGCGATAACAGGAACACCGCCGGCTAGCTTGGAGAGTTGGACGAGGTGTGCGCCGACGCCACCAACACCCCACACGGCGACAGAATTACCCATGTGGACTTTGCCGGTGCGAACTACTGCGGCATAGGGAGTGGACACAGCATCTGCGAGTAGTGCTGCCTGGTCCAGGGGGACATTGTCGGGAATTTTCGTCAGACCTGACGACTGGGCTACGTGGTATTCAGCCCAGGCGCCGTCGTAGGCGAAGGACATGAGGTGCAAGTCGAGGCAGTCGATGTAGGCTCCGCGGCGGCATTTGCGGCATTTACCGCAGGGGCGGCCAGCTGAGGGAATAACGCGGTCGCCTTCTTTCCATCCGGTGACACCGGGTCCTAGTTCGACAATGACGCCAGAGGCTTCGTGGCCTTGTGTGACGACGGGGAGCTCAGCGGGGAATGCACCGCTGATAAGGCTGAGGTCGGAGTGGCAGATGCCGCAGTAAGCAACTTTGATGAGTACTTCACCGGGGCCGGGATGTGGGATCGGGATTTCCTCTAGGGAGATCGAGCGATCCGCTGCGTGAAAACGCTCTGCGAGCATTGTTTCGGTCATCATGGATCCCTTGTTTGCGCGTCGGTCTCTGTACCGGCGCTCCTAGATATGAGCGTAATCACATATGTGCATACATATGGCGGCAATCATGATAAGGATCTGTGCTAGCGCACAAAATACGTACCTGAAAGCCCTATCTCCGTGCAAGAAACTCCATTGATAGCCCATAGTTGACCCTGTAACCGCAGGTCAGTGCAGTCGTTGTGAAAACTATCGACAAACTCTAAGGCAACTTTAGGTATGGAAACCTGCCGAAATGCTCAGTGAAAAACGGCATTTTTTCCTTGGAGGGACAGATAATGCCCAAGCTCAAGTCGTCTACCGCTACCCACCCGGAAGGTGCAGGGTCGATAGACGACAGCTCTTCAACTGGCCAGAGCTCGATGAGGAAGGAAGAGAGACATTGTCACAGGACAGCGGCAGTTCCAGTCATAGAGGCTAGCTTACGGCGGCTTCCCGCGCGGCGAGGAGGAGGGGGAGGGCTTCGCTAGCGCTCATCTGTAGGCTCACATCGCAGAGGGTGGATTCTGGCGTGCGAGCAGGATTGATCTCGATAACGGGCTTCCGGGCGTGGGCGGCGATACGGGGGAGTGATGCAGCGGGCTGCACCACCGCCGATGTTCCTACCACGAGGTACACATCACAGTGCTCTGCGGCAGCAACGCTGCGTTCCCAGGAAATGTGGGGGAGCATTTCTCCAAACCACACAATGTCCGGGCGGATGGGTGCACCGCAGTAAGGGCAGGCAGGTGGTTCTGCTCGCAGGACTTCCTTGGTAGGGATGTCGACGGGATGGGGGTAGTCGGATCGGCATTCAGAGCAGATGAAATGGAAAAGTGTGCCGTGGATGTGCTCGACTTTCGTGGACCCTGCTCGTTCGTGGAGGTCATCCACGTTCTGGGTACAGATACGGACCTGGGCATAATGTTCCCAGCGGGCGAGGGCTTGGTGGGCGCCGTTGGGTTGGACGTCTCGGACAAGCGAGTTTCGCCACAGGTACCAGGCCCACACCATCTGGTGATCCTTTGCCCACGCCTCAGGGGTGGCAAGGGTTTGGGGGTCAAACTGTTCCCAGAGGCCACTTTGGGAGGTTCGATAAGTGGGAATCCCTGATTCTGCGGATATCCCTGCACCAGAAAGGACAGCGACGTGCGCTGCATCAGCGCAGAGACGTTGTGCTTCTTGGAGGAGAACTGCCTGTTCAGTCATAGTTCTCATGCTAGAACAGAAATCTTCACTGTGGGCGAAAATAAATACTTGAGTCCATTCATATCAAGGGTTATAGTTACTACTGTCATAGTTGATCTTAAGTGACTCAACTTAGATCACGAACACAGCGAACAACTCAACTGACACCACTACTAAGGAGGTGGCCACTATGGCTACTGCAACATTCGATCCGTTCCGCGAGTTTGAGCGTCTCTTTACCGGCGTCGCTACCCCGCAGAGTTCCAACCTCTCGATGGACCTCTATAAGAAGGGCGACGTGTTCGTCGCAGAGATCGATATGCCGGGCGTTGACCCTGCGTCGATTGATATTGATATCGACGACCGCACCCTTACCGTGCGCGCCGAGCGCTCTTCGGTATCCGGAGAGGACATTGAGTGGCTCACCCGCGAACGACGCAACGGCACGTTCGCCCGTCAGCTCACTCTTGGACGCGGACTTGCTACCGACCGTATTGAAGCAGCCTATGAAGACGGCGTCTTGAAGCTCACCTTGCCGGTGGCGGAGGAAGCCAAGCCGCGGAAAATTACCGTCAACCACGTTATTAAGAGTGATGCGGCAGAACGTAAAGAAGTAGACGGTGCTACTCAATAACTGAGTGTTCTGGAGACATTCTGCACGGATTATCACAGCTGGTGGGACCCCCTTTGGGGGCCCACCAGCTGTGTCTTTACCTCATAAGCCTGGCCGGCTGCACCACCCGCTCCATATGCGGAAACCGGCCACAATCGTTACTCATAAAAATATGAGTACTACCTCACAATCCCTGGTCACAACGCCTTCACCCGCCTGTTATGGAAAGCAACTTGCGAGCCACTTTGGTCACAAGATGGCGACTTCCTGGGATGCGGAGGTTGAATGTGGCGTTCTTCGTTTCGACAATCCTGAGTTCCCGGTGTGTGGTGAGTGCACGCTCACGGCGGAATCGGGTGCACTGCATCTCGCGGCGACGGCTGATGATGCGGAGGCGCTGGAGGCTGTTGAGCGGGTGGTCGGAGTACATCTCGTGCGTTTCGGCCAGCGCGAGGGGCTCGTGTGCCAATGGACACGTGATGATGGGGGAGAGGTTGTGACGTTCACGATGGAGGACGTAGAAAAGCTCTCCAAGGAGCGAGGCTCCCGTACTGAGGGTGCGCCCCGGAAGTAGTAAGAGGTCACCCTCCTGTTTTTTGGGAGGGGGTTCTCGCGTGGTAGATAAAGTCATGTGTCCAAAATTGTGATATCCGTCACCTCAAAAATGAAAAATCTCAGTTTGCGGACTGCATTTTTAGCTAAATACCGCTAGGCGGATAGTGATATTCGAAACGCGGAAAATTTGCCAAAACCTCATGTTGACCAGTAATTATTCGAGAAATTGGCGACTTTCCTGAATTTCACTTAACCGATAAACTGAGTCTAGCCTAAAAAACACCCTTTTTCGGCAGTATTTTCTGAGTGACTAACCGCCACTCACCACAGTTTTCAGCTTGAGGAATCACTACATGACGACGACCACCCCTGTGCTCACCGAATCCCAGCAGAACGCTTGGCACGGTTTCGAACCCGGCAACTGGTCTGATGAAATCGACGTCCGCGACTTCATTCAGCACAACTACACCCCCTACGAGGGAGACGCCTCCTTCCTCGCCGGTGCCACCGAACGCACCACCCACATCTGGAACACCCTCCTCAAGATGTTCCCCGAAGAACGTGAAAAGGGCGTGTACGACGTCTCCTGGGATACCCCCTCAAGCATCACCTCCCACGCACCCGGCTACATCGACAAGGACAACGAACTCATCGTTGGTCTGCAGACCGACGCCCCCCTCAAGCGTGCCATCATGCCCTACGGTGGTTGGCGCATGGTCGTCAAGTCCCTCAAGACCTACGGCTACCCCGTTGACGAAAACCTGCAGAACGTCTTCTCCAAATACCGCAAGACACACAACGACGGTGTCTTCGACGTGTACCCCGCATCCGTCCGCGCCGCCCGTCACAGCCACATCATCACCGGTCTTCCCGACGCCTACGGCCGCGGCCGCATCATCGGCGACTACCGCCGTGTTGCCCTCTACGGTGTGGATGCCCTCATCGAAGCCAAGAAACACGACCGCATGACCCTCGACATGGAATGGGCCAGCGAAGACATCATCCGCGATCGCGAAGAAAACGCTGAACAGATCCGTGCCCTCACGGAGCTCAAGGAAATGGCCGCCTCCTACGGCTACGACATTTCCCAGCCTGCCCGCAACGCACGCGAAGCCATCCAGTGGCTCTACTTCGCCTACCTCGGTGCCGTCAAGGAACAGAACGGTGCCGCTATGTCCATTGGCCGCAACGCCACCTTCCTGGACATTTACATTGAGCGTGACCTCGCCGAAGGTACCCTCACCGAATCCGAAGCCCAGGAGCTCATCGACGACCTCGTCATCAAGCTCCGCATCGTCCGCTTCCTGCGCACCCCCGAATACGATGAGCTGTTCTCTGGCGACCCCACCTGGGTCACCGAATCCATCGCCGGCATCGGTGAAGATGGCCGTCCGCTAGTCACCAAGAACTCCTTCCGCTACCTGCAGACCCTCTACAACATTGGGCCTGCCCCCGAGCCAAACCTCACCGTTCTCTGGTCCCACCAGCTGCCGGAAGGCTTCAAGCGCTTCTGCGCTCAGGTCTCCATCGACACCTCCGCAATCCAATACGAATCCGACGAACTCATCCGCAATAACTGCGGTGACGACGGCGCCATCGCCTGCTGCGTGTCCCCCATGACAGTAGGCAAGCAAATGCAGTTCTTCGGAGCCCGTGTGAACGTCGCCAAGGCGCTCCTCTACGCCATCAACGGCGGCCGCGACGAAATGTCCGGGCATCAGGTCGGCCCCGAATGCCCCTCTCTCGACGGCGAATACCTTGACTTCGACGAGACCTGGGAGGCCTACAAGCACTTCCTCGGATGGCTTGCTCAGACCTACGTGGAAGCCCTCAACTGCATTCACTTCATGCACGATAAGTACGCTTACGAGCGTCTTGAGATGGCACTCCACGACTCCGTGGTGAAGCGCACTATGGCCTGCGGTATTGCCGGCCTGTCTGTCGCCGCAGACTCCCTCTCCGCCATCAAGTTTGCCAAGGTTCGCCCACTCCGCGACGAAAGTGGTCTCGCCTACGACTACGAAGTAGAGGGTGAATTCCCGACCTTTGGTAACGACGACGACCGCGTTGACGCCATCGCCTCCATGATTGTCGAAACCTTCATGGGCATGGTTCGCCAGCATCCCACCTACCGCAACTCCATCCACACCCAGTCCGTCCTCACCATCACCTCGAACGTGGTGTACGGCAAGCACACCGGTAATACCCCCGATGGCCGCCGCAAGGGCGCACCGTTCGCACCGGGCGCTAACCCCATGAACGGCCGCGACACCCACGGCATGCTGGCGTCCGCACTCTCCGTCGCCAAGCTCCCCTTCGAGGAAGCACAGGATGGCATCTCACTCACCAACACCGTCGTCCCCGCTGGCCTCGGTCGTACTAAGGACGAACAGGTCACTAACCTTGTCGGTCTGCTAGACGCCTACAACCTGTCCGACGGCTACCATGTCAACATCAACGTGTTGAACCGCGACACTCTGGAAGACGCCATGGAGCATCCGGAAAACTACCCCCAGCTCACCATCCGCGTTTCCGGCTACGCTGTGAACTTCGTCCGACTGACGCGTGAACAGCAGCTCGACGTCATCAGCCGCACCTTCCACCAGGGAGTCTAAGACCATGGCAGATGGTGTCTCCGGAGCAGTAGTTGTCCAACCCCAGGTAGGGGTAAGCCGGCGGCGGGGAACCGCTGCTGGCGTGGGCACTGCTATCCCCCTGATGGTGCAGGGAAGCTCCTGCCCCACCGCAGACGCCTCCGAGATCACCACCGCACAACGTCGACAGTTGGCCGACCGCCGCGCCGGTTTCCTCGGATCCGTTCATTCGTGGGAACTGGTCACAGCAGTCGACGGACCAGGCACACGCATGACACTCTTCCTCAATGGGTGCCCGCTACGCTGCCAGTACTGCCACAACCCCGATACTCTCAAAATTAAAGACGGCCAATGGCAGACTGTTGACGCAGTGGTTGAACGGCTCAACCGGTATCGGAAGGTCTTCCAGGCAACTGGTGGAGGAATCACCATCTCCGGTGGTGAACCCCTCTTCCAACCGGAGTTTACCCGCCGTGTGCTCCGCGCCGCCAAAAAACTCGGCATCCACACCTGCATTGACACCTCCGGCTTTCTCGGAGCTAAGTGCGACGACGACATGTTGAACGACATCGACCTTGTCCTCCTGGATGTGAAGAGCGGATTGCCCGATATCTACCAAGAGGTCACCGAGCGGAAGCTCACTCCGACCATCGAATTTGGCGATCGCCTGGCCATCGCAAAGAAGGCGGTTTGGATCCGCTTCGTCCTCGTCCCCGGTCTCACTGACTCCGTGGAGAACGTCGACGCGGTTGCCCAACTGGTCTCTGGTTGGCCCAACGTCCAGCGGGTAGAGGTGCTGCCTTTCCACAATATGGGTGTCGATAAGTGGAACGAACTCGGCCTCAAGTACACACTCGCAGCAACCCAACCGCCCAGTCCAGAGCTGGTGGAGCGGGCTCGCGAACAGTTTCGTTCCTACGGAATGGACGTCTACTAAGACGTTCTCTGGTAACCAGCATTCCTAACCGAAAATGGACGTTACCCCCGGCGAGAATCGTTCTTGCCGGGGGTAACGTCTGCCGATTTTGTCACAGCTAATTCGTATACTTTTTGTATGTCAATTGAGATGACCACAGAGTTTAAGCAGGCACTCGAACTACTGAATGGTGGCAAAAATCTTTTTCTTACCGGAAAAGCAGGAACAGGTAAGTCAACACTCATCAATGAGTTCAGGAACACGACTACTCGCAATATAGTTGTAACTGCACCAACTGGTGTCGCAGCTTTGAACGTTCATGGATATACCATTCATCGTCTCTTTTCTTTCCCATCTCATGTAACTGTTGAGGGGATTAGATCTGCCGATATTCGCCCGGGTCGTTTTGCCAGTGTATTAAAAGAATTGGATACTTTAATTATTGACGAGGTCTCAATGGTGCGGGCAGACCTTTTTGATTGCATCGTGGCGACGTTAGAAATGTACGGTCCACGTCCACATACTCCATACGGTGGGGTACAACTCGTGCTAGTGGGTGATCTCTATCAGCTTCCTCCTGTAGTAAAGGAAGATGAGGAAGCTTGTCTTCGTGCTTCTTACGAAACTCCATTCTTTTTTTCGGCAACAAGCTATCGAAATACAGACTTCCCTGTTGTGCAGCTGACGAAAGTGTTTTGGCAGGTGGGGGATCAGCAGCTCGTGGATCTCCTAAATGCCATTCGCGAAGGAAAAATGTCAGCCGAGGTTAGAAACCGACTGAACTCCCGTATTAAACCGGAGTTCACACCTCCCTCGGATGAGTACTGGCTTACTCTTGCATCAACCAATAGAAGCGTTAACAAGATCAATCGAGAGGCTCTTGCCAGGATTAGCGGGGAAGTGTTTACCTATCGGGCGTGTGAGACTGGTGATCAAGATAAGTTTGATTATCCCACCGAACAAGAGTTGAAATTCAAAGTCGGTGCGCAAGTCATGCTGCTTACTAACCATCCTCAGCGGAAGTGGGTGAATGGATCTGTTGGTGTCATCACTCGGGTGTCCTATGACGATGACGGGAGGATGGTCGTTCACGTAAAACTTGATAGTGGGGAAGTTGTTGAAGTTACAGAACATACCTGGCAGATCACTCGTCCTGCTCCTGCAGGAGGGAAACTGGGATATGAGGTCGTGGGCACATTTACGCAGCTTCCTTTTAAACTTGCATGGGCGATAACTATCCATAAATCTCAGGGGCAAACTCTAGACAGAGCAGTAATTAATCTGGTTGGCGGAATGCGAGCTGCTGGTCAGTTGTATGTTGCGTTGTCACGTTGTACGAGTTTTGACGGATTAGTTCTCACACGTGAAATCGCACCTCGAGATGTCAAAGTTGATCATCGAGTGCATCGATTCTTGATGGAGGCAACGGGGGAGAAAACTGAGAAGAAGTCATTTATAGAGTGTATCTACGTGGGACAAGGAGATGGCTATATCAGACCGATCGAGATCGCTGTTGCGGTAGAGAATGAAGCCCCACTTACCACCTTGATCAATCCCACCCGTGACTTAGGTTTCTCGGCACAAAAATACGGTCTGTCGTCATCTGATCTGCAGATTGCTCCCACTCTCGATGAAGCGTGGCCATTTATAGAGACTGAAATTCTCGGGAGCGGTGTCGTGTCGTCGCTGGGTGATGAACTCGTTAACATTCTCGATACTGAGCTCAAACGAGCTGGACTAGTAACTGGTCTGCAGATGGTAGCGCGGCCACGAAGAATAATTGAAGTAGCGGGAAGAGCATCGGATATCGTGCGTGCAACTCAGTATATTGTCGCCCAAGAAGGGCTTACTAACCAGCTCTTTCCTTATAATCCCCTCGATGAGCTTCCTACGGGATATCGCCTTACACCAGACTTTGAGATCATCCCATATGGGAGTCCGGAAGATGTAGCACAGTTACTTGAGAAAAAGCTTTCCGATAAGTGTCTTACTCAGAGAAGTGAAGAAGTTCTTCAACGCTTTGAAAAAGCATTCGGTGTGACCGTAAGGAGACCGGAGAAAGCTGAACTTCCCCCATTGGCTCAGCTTCTTTCTCCGGGGGCGAGAGTATGTTTCACTGGTTCCGTTTTCAATAATGGTCGTGAGTGGCGCCGTGAAGATATGGAGAAACTTGCAAAGGAACATGGACTTGTTGTCGCTCCACAGGTTAGTAAGACCCGTTGTGACGTACTTATCGCCGCAGATGTCGCGACACAATCGGGAAAAGCGCGCAAAGCTGCGCAATTTGGTAAACCGATATATTCCGCTGAACACTTTTTAAAGTGGGCGAAACAGTAGAAACCTACTGAAAATGAACGTAACCCCCGGGGAGAGCGATTCTCACCGGGGGTTACGTCTGCTTGATAATGGTGGTGCCGGGCACGACCGAATGCTTTTACAGCCCGGGGCGCTTGCCGATGGTCAGTGTGCACTCCTGGGTGTGGGCGAAGAAGTCATTGCCCTTGTCATCGACCACGATGAAGGCGGGGAAGTCTTCTACCTCGATCTTCCACACGGCCTCCATGCCAAGTTCGGGGTATTCCAGCACTTCCACCTTCTTGATGCAGTCCTTCGCCAGCACAGCGGCGGGGCCACCGATGGAGCCCAGGTAGAAACCACCATGCTTCTGGCAGGCATCAGTGACCTGCTTCGAGCGGTTGCCCTTGGCCACCATGATCATGGAGCCACCCGTTTCTTGGAAGGGATCAACGTAGGGATCCATACGTCCAGCAGTGGTGGGGCCGAAGGAACCAGAAGCCATTCCATCAGGGGTCTTGGCGGGGCCGGCGTAGTAGACCGGGTGGTTCTTCATGTACTCGGGCATGGGTTCGCCAGCTTCAATGCGCTCCCGGATCTTGGCGTGTGCGATGTCGCGGGCCACGATCATGGTGCCAGTCATGGAGACGCGGGTCTTGATGGGGTACTGGGAGAGGGTTTCCAGGATCTTCTCCATCGGCTGGGAGAGGTCGATCTTCACGGCTGTCTCGTCGCCGCCCTCATGGTCGATGTCAACATCGGACAGCTCGGGGAGGTATTGGCCGGGGTTGGTCTCGAGTTTTTCCAGGAACACGCCCTCGGGGGTGATCTTCGCCTTGGCCTGGCGGTCTGCCGAGCAGGAGACGGCAATGGCGACGGGTAGCGAGGCACCGTGGCGGGGGAGGCGAATAACGCGAACATCATGGCAGAAGTACTTGCCGCCGAACTGGGCGCCAATGTCCATGTGGCGCGTCATCTCGAGGACCTTTTCTTCCATCTCGAGGTCGCGGAAGCCGTGGCCGGTTTCGCTGCCGTGAGTGGGGAGGGTGTCGAGGTAACGGGCGCTTGCGTACTTGGCGGTCTTGAGTGCGTATTCGGCGGAGGTGCCACCGATGACGATGCCCAGGTGGTAGGGCGGGCAGGCGGCGGTGCCGAGGCTGCGGATCTTGCCCTCCAGGAAGTGCATCATGGAGTCGGGGTTGAGGATGGCTTTGGTCTCTTGGTAGAGGTAGCTCTTGTTAGCGGAGCCGCCGCCCTTGGCCATGAAGAGGAAGTGGTAGTCGCGGTCGGATTCTGGTTTGGTGTCCGCGTACAGTTCGATCTGGGCGGGGAGGTTGCAGCCGGTGTTCTTCTCCTCGTACATGGAGAGCGGCGCGTTCTGGGAGTAGCGCAGATTGTCCTGCGTGTAGGCGTTGTAGACGCCGCGGGAAAGAGCGCGCTCGTCGGTGCCGCTGGTCAGGACATACTGGCCGCGTTCACCCTTGATGATGGCAGTGCCGGTGTCTTGACACATGGGGAGGGTGCCTTCGGCGGCGATGACGGCATTCTGTAGCAGGTTGTAGGCCACGAACTTGTCGTTGTCGCTGGCTTCCGGGTCGTCGTAGATCTTCCGGAGTTGGGCAAGGTGGCTGGCACGCAGGTAGTGGGCAATGTCGTGCATTGCGGTTTCCGACAGCAAGGTGAGGGCTTCGTCGCTCACCTTGAGGAAGGTCGAGCCGTCCGGTCCTTCTACTGTCTCCACTCCCTTAGAGGTGAGTAGGCGGTATTCGGTGGGGTCGGATTGCAGGGGCAGCATGTCTTCGTAGAAGAATTCCGGCATCATCATTCCTTGGGCAGAGTGGGTTGAGACTCACCTTTCAGCCTAAGGTTTCTGTCAGATATCGTCTGCCAAGGTAAGCCTAATCTATATCTGTAAAATGCCACGTCAACTGAAGTTTTGAGAGCTTTTGACACACTTGTGTGTCAAAAATTACATGTCGCCACCCCGCTGTATCGCAGCTCTCAATGCCGCCACACGCCAGCCCTTGCAACAAAAACACACTGGGTTCCCATCACGGAGAGAACCTCCGGCGGGAACCCAGTGAAGGAGGGGCTGCTGTTAGCTCCGCGGGTGAGTCATAGCTGCTACATCGAGGGCTTCTGCCAGCTTTTCGTCGGTGATCTCACCTCGCTCTACGTAACCGAGTTCGATAGTGGCTTCGCGGATGGTGAGGTTCTTTTTCACCGCATGTTTCGCGATCTTCGCCGCTGCTTCGTAACCGATCACTCGATTGAGCGGGGTGACGATCGATGGGCTGGATTCAGCAAGCTGTAGACAGCGTTCCTTGTTCGCGACAAGCCCATCAACACACCGTTCGGCGAGGACGTGTGACACGTTTCCCAGGATAGTGATGGAGGTGAGGAGGTTGGCGGCCATCACTGGCAGCATGACCAGTAGGTCGAAATTACCTTGGGCGCCGGCGAAGGTGATGGTGGCATCGTTACCGATAACTTGGGCTGCTACCTGGACGGTGGCTTCCGGGAGCACCGGATTGACCTTGCCGGGCATGATGGAGGAGCCGGGCTGCAGGTCAGGGAGGGAAATCTCGCCGATGCCAGTACGCGGGCCCGAGCCCATCCAGCGGAGGTCATTGGCAATTTTTACTTCACTGACGGCAATGGTGCGCAGCATTCCTGACATCTCCACTAGGGAGTCTTGTGTGGCCTGTGCTTCGAAGTGGTTGGGAGCCTCCACGAGTGGCAGTTGTGTGTGCTCGGCGATGAGCTCGATGACGCGCTGTGAGAATCCGGCTGGGGTGTTGATGCCGGTACCCACTGCGGTACCGCCTAAGGGAAGTTCGCAGAGGCGCCCAAAGGCGGCATCAATGCGGGCAAGGCCATTGCGAATTTGTTGTGCGTAACCGGAGAATTCCTGCCCTAGCATGATGGGGGTGGCATCCATTAGGTGGGTACGGCCAGACTTCACCACATCTGCGAATTCTTCTGCCTTGTTTTCCAAGGATTCTGCGAGGGTTTTTAGGCCGGGTTTGAGAACAGTGGTGATGGCCTCTACCGCAGCGATGTGGATGGAGGAGGGGAAAACATCATTGGACGATTGGGAAGCATTCACGTGGTCATTGGGGTGGACGGGAGTGAAGTCTGAGGGGTCTTTCCCGGCGGCGTCCCAGGCGGTCTTCTTGTAACGCGTGGCGAGTGTGGCTATGACCTCATTGGTGTTCATGTTGGAGGAAGTGCCGGAGCCAGTTTGGAAGATATCAATGGGGAATTCGTTGTTGTGTTGTCCGGCGATAACCTCGTCTGCAGCGGTGACGATGGCAGAGCTAGTGGCTTCGTCGATGACGCCGAGTTCGAGATTGGCAAGGGCGGCTGCTCGTTTGATCTCCCCGAGCGCGGCGATGTGGTGTGGAGTGATGGTTGTGCCGCTGATGGGGAAGTTCTCTACAGCCCGTTGGGTTTGCGCGGCGTAGAGGGCGTTTTTCGGGACCTTAACCTCGCCCATGGTGTCATGTTCGATGCGGTAGTTCTGGGTATCAGTAGACATTCTCTTCTCCATTGTGTGAGTGCGTGTCCCGGAGCAGGGGCGACGTGTGGTGAGCGGAGCGCCAACCTAGGTGGGGAACAGGAGGAATACCATGCCTCCAGTATTAGTATAGGCTTGCCTCATAAGACAATGGCGAGGGGGTGACCGTCTACTGTCGAGATCCTTCAACTGCCTGCTCAAATTCCTCCATGACCTGCAGTGAAGGAGGCTTGGTGAGATAGCTCACGATAATGGCTACCAGCAGATTCGCGAAGAACCCCGGGATGATCTCGTAGATCATCGACGATAAGGCCGGGGTGAATCCCCACACTGCGACAACCACAGCACCCGTCACCAAACCAGCAATGGCTCCCTTTGCGGTAAGACGCTTCCACCACAGAGAAAGGACAACGATTGGCCCAAAAGCTGCACCAAAACCTGCCCACGCGAAAGCAACGAGTTCCAGGATGGTGTTATAGCGGGGAACAGCCAGAAGTGCTGCGATGATAGCGACCATCAGAACTGCACAGCGTGAGAGCAAAACCAACTTCCGTTGCGACACGCCCGTTTTAAAAATGCCGCGGTAAAGGTCTTCCACAAGCACAGAGGACGTCACTAATAGCTGCGACGAAATCGTCGACATGATTGCGGCGAGCACTGCCGCTAACACCACGCCGGCAAGGAACGGGTGGAAGAGCATCTTTCCCATCACGAGAAAGACGGTCTCCGCCGCTTGCCTCGAACTCGTGAGCTCGTGTCCGTTTGCCTGCAAGTAGGCAACACCCACCAACCCTGTAGCGACAGCACCCAGGATAGACAGTGTCATCCAGCCGATCCCCACGCGACGCCCATAGGTAGCTTCCCGGGCGGACCGCAGCGCCATAAAACGCACAATAATATGCGGCTGACCCACATACCCCAGGCCCCACGCAAGCGCCGAGATGATTGCCGCCGGAGCGACCCCCTCAACCATGTTGAGATGCTGCGGATCTGAGGCCTCAACCATGTGCATGGTCTCGGGGAGCCCACCTAGCGACACCACCGCCGCAATAGGTATGGCAATAAGAGCCATCATCATTAGGAGACCCTGGACCACGTCGGTATAGGAAACTGCGAGGAATCCACCCACAAACGTATAGAGCACCACCACACCAGAGACAATGAGCATGCCCGTGAGGTAGGAGGTGCCAAATGTCGCCTGAAAGAATGTTCCACCGGCCACCATGCCCGAGGAGACATAAAAAGTGAAGAAGAAGAGGATGACTACCCCAGAGCAGATCCGCAGCACATGCGAAGAATCATGCAGACGGTTTTCCAAGAACGTCGGGATAGTAATGGAGTCCTGCGCCACCACGGAATAGGAACGTAGCCGGGGCGCGACAATCTTCCAATTTAACCACGCACCAACCGTGAGCCCCACGGCAATCCATGCTTCACAGAGGCCGGAGATATAGATGGCACCGGGTAGCCCCATCAGAAGCCAGCCCGACATATCAGAGGCCCCCGCGGAGAGTGCTGCGGTAAAAGGATGTAGCTGGCGATCAGCCAACATATACCCTTCGTGGCTCGTGGTCCGCCGGAAAGCGTAAACACCGATGACGATCATCGCGGTGAAGTACACGACGAGGGCGAGAATAGTCCAGAGGGTGGAAGACACGTGTGAGTCCTTGAGATTGATGGCGCAAGCTGTGGCACTAACGGTCGAGTCTGCGGGTGTAGAACACCCAAGGGCTAACTTTACCGGTGATGGTGCGGAGGAAAGATTTTTCGTGGGGAGTCGTTTGCAAGGCGTACGCAGCACAAAACGCACTCCTCGGCCTAGAGTCTCGACTACCAGTTTTCAAACTGCGCCGTGTAAAGTTGCCATAGGGGCCGCCGCTCACCGAGTCGTCGGCCTTGTGCTTTTTACAGCACACACCACCACAGCCTTCCGTTATCAGGCTGAATGTGACGACCCTCTGCTAGGAGCTCTTTTGCCGCAGAAGCATGAATTCCGCAATGTAGCCATCATCGCCCACGTCGACCACGGGAAAACCACCCTGGTTGACGCGATGCTGGAACAATCCGGCGTCTTCTCCGCGCACCAAGAAGTCGCCGAACGAGTAATGGACTCCGGCGACCTTGAGCGAGAGAAAGGTATCACCATTCTCGCCAAGAACACCGCTGTGCACCGTCCGGGGCAGGCGAAAGATGGGGGAGACCTGGTACTCAACATCATTGACACGCCCGGACACGCCGACTTCGGTGGTGAAGTCGAGCGCGGCCTTAGCATGGTCGATGGCGTGATTCTGCTGGTGGATGCCTCCGAAGGGCCCCTCCCACAAACCCGCTTCGTGCTGCGAAAAGCACTCGAAGCCTGCCTACCTGTCATCATCGTCGTCAACAAAACCGACCGGCCTGATGCCCGTATTGCTGAAGTTGTCGACGAATGTCAGGACCTTCTCCTTGACTTAGCATCTGACCTGTCCGATGACAAGGCCATTGCCGCCGCGGAAGCACTCCTCGATACCCCCACCGTCTTCGCATCAGGTCGTGCCGGCGTGGCCTCCCTGGAAATGCCGGAGAATGGTGCTCTTCCTAACTCCGACAATCTGGAGTGTCTCTTCGACCTCATCACCAAGATCATCCCGGAGCCCACGGGTGACGCTGACGCACCGCTTCAGGCACATGTGACCAACCTGGACGCCTCTAGTTTCCTCGGCCGTATCGGTCTCGTCCGTATCTACAACGGCACACTGCGGAAAGGCCAGCAGGTCGCCTGGATTCACACCACCCCCGAGGGTGAGCAGATCACCAAGACTGCCAAAATTACTGAACTGTTGAAGACCTTCGGAGTGGAGCGGGAGCCCGCAGCCGAAGCCGTCGCCGGCGACATCGTCGCCATCGCCGGCATCCCCGATGTCATGATTGGTGACACCCTCGCCGACCTCGACAACCCCGAACCGCTCCCGACGATCACCGTCGACGAGCCAGCAATCTCGATGACCCTCGGCGTCAATACTTCGCCGATGGCTGGCCGTAATGGGGGAACCAAACTCACCGCTCGCATGGTGAAGGACCGACTGGACCGTGAGCTGGTCGGTAACGTCTCTCTGCGGGTTCTTCCCACGGAACGCCCCGATGAGTGGGAAGTACACGGGCGTGGCGAAATGGCACTTTCGGTACTCGTCGAGACAATGCGTCGCGAAGGTTTTGAGCTCACCGTGGGTAAACCCAATGTGGTGACGAAGAAAGTCGACGGCAAAATCTACGAGCCCTACGAGAACACCACCATTGACGTGCCGGAAGAACACCTTGGTGCGATCACCCAGCTGATGGCAGCACGCAAAGGCCAAATGGACAAAATGAGCAACCATGGCACCGGCTGGGTGCGCATGGAGTTCACGGTGCCTGCCCGTGGCCTTATCGGATTCCGCACTGCCTTTCTCACCGAAACCCGCGGAACCGGCATTGCTAACTCCGTTTCCGCCGGTTACGCACCGTGGGCCGGAGAAATCCGCGCCCGCCACTCCGGTTCCCTAGTGGCGGACCGTGCCGGCCAGGTGACAGCCTACGCGCTGCTCCAGCTGGCAGACCGTGGAGATTTCTTCGTTACCCCTGGTGATGCTGTCTACGAAGGTGTCGTCGTGGGGGAGAACCCCCGCCCGGAGGATATGGACGTCAACATCACCAAGGAAAAGAAGTTGACGAATATGCGCTCTTCCACCGCAGATCAGACCGAAACTCTCGCCAAGGCACGTACGCTTAGCTTGGAAGAAGCAATGGAATTCTGTGCCAACGACGAGTGTGTGGAAGTAGCACCGAACGCCATTCGCGTCCGCAAGGTTCTTCTTTCCGCGGCAGCCCGCGGACGTGCCCGCGGACATCTGAAGCACACCATATAACACCAGGAGGAATAGTGCGTCGGCGCTTTACCGAAGCAGCTGTCCTATGCAGCACGCTGGCTCTTCTCACCGGCTGTATGGCCAAAGCACCGAATGCACAAATTGGGCAACCTGCCCCAAGCGTAAAAACGGGCGGTAGCGATGTGCTGGGGCTCGTCACCGATCAGCTGGAGGCTGGATTTAACCCGCATTCCGCCGGAGACCGCACCCTCACAACAGATATCGTCGCTAGTCTTACTCTCCCCAGCGTGTTCCTCCCACGCCCTACCGAGGGAACAACGAGCCAGACTGCGGTCGTCGATTCCACTACTTGGATTCTTAACGAGGCGCTAGTGCGCTCTGCAAAGGTCACTAGTGAAGAACCTTTCCAGGTCACCTACCAGATTCAACCAGGTGCACAGTGGGGTGGAAGCCCTCCGGTACCGGTCGAAGCCCGCGACTTTAGCTACCTCTGGCGAGTCATGATGAACGCCCCGGAGATCGATACCACCGCCGGCTATGACCTCATCACCTCGGTGGAGGGAAAAGGCGACGGTAAAACTGTCGTCGTCACTTTTTCTCGCGTTTATGCCCAGTGGCGCACGCTTTTTCAACACCTTCTTCCATCCCAATTCCTTAATGACATTCCGGGGCTCTCCCAGTTACAGCAGACCATTCCATTCTCAGCAGGTGCCGCCACTGTCCGCTCGGTGGATTTGGAACGGGGTCAAATTACTCTCATGCCGAACGACAAGTTCGTGACGGGTGCTCGTATGGCCTCCGACTCTATCCGGATCCAACGACAAAATACCTCCGACCAGATTGCGGAGGGGCTGCGTTCGGAAAGTGTTCAAGCGGGCTATGCCCAGGGCGACTCACTCACCCCCACCAGGTTGAATGCCGTACCCGGAGTCAGCGCCACCTACGTGTGGCGGCCCCGCCAGCTAGCGCTTTCCATTAATGCAGCGTCCTCCCTGGTAGGTGGACAGCCTGCCGTCTCACGCGCACTCCTCAGCCTCATCGATGTGCGGCTAGTGGCGCAGTTGGCCGCAAACCGCCTCAGCAGTGTTGCCAGTGGTGATGTTCCGGCAGTCGCGGTGCCCCGCGTTATCACAGTCCCGCCCCAGCGCGCCGGCGTCTACCCTGTCTCGCCTACTGAACGAGAACTCGCTACCCAAGGAATAGAGGTTCTGCACAATGCCGGGTGGGTTCGACATGATCGGCGCATTACCACCCCCCAAGGGCACAATCGTGCCATTGTTATCGGCACTGTGCGAGGCGATGTCGAAGCGCTGGCTGCCGCCACCGCTATTGCCGACCAATTGAGCCAGGCTGGTTTCCCCGCCATTGTGCAGGACACCACAGCTGCCGACCTCTACGGTTTCTGGTTACCGCGCGGCAAGGTCGACCTAGTGCTAGGGTGGCACACTACCGACCAGTCGGTTATTGCCAGTGTGTCGAGTCGTTTTCACTGCACCACGGGGGACGCGGTTCGCTCAGCGCCTGCTCGCATACAGTCCGCGCAGCTCGATCCGCTAGCCTCTTCCGCGACGGGAAACGACTATCGTCGCAAAGAAATCTCCGCGCAGATAGCTGCGGCTAAAGACCACCAAGGGGTCGATCCGCAGACCGGCAGTACTCTGCAGGCCCTACGAGCTGAATATGATGCCGCTCCAACGGAAGAAGCAGGGAATCATGCGGATCAGCCGCTTACCCGGCATGTCCAACAAGGTAGTCGCGGAGCTAACGCGTCGGGCACCTGCGATCCGGAACTGCAAACGCTCGTAGGAGATATGCGACGGGTGACCGACTCGCAGCCGCCAACCGCGCAGGTCGCGCTAGCTAAACCATTCCTGCACAAAATTGAGCAGCGGCTGTGGGAACTCGGGCTTGTCCTCCCCATCTGGCAAGAAACACTCCTGGAAGCACGCGGTACGCGGATCTCTAACCCCACCCGCGAGCTGCTGGGTACGCCCTCGTTGGGATTCTTCTACAACGTCTCCCAATGGACAGTCACCCCCACCGAACAAGAGAAAGCAGCCCAATAATGCCCACAACATCCGCGTTGACGGCAACCGTGGGCGAGGATCCGCTGCGTATCCTCGCCATCCATGCCCATCCTGATGACGAAACTCTATACACCGGTGGAACCCTTGCAGCCTACCGTGCAGCCGGTGCGGAGACAGCAGTACTGACGTGCACACTAGGTGAAGAAGGCGAAGTTATCGGATCGACCTATGCACAATTGGTTGTTGCGGCGGGCGGAGCCGACCAATTAGGCGGTTACCGCATCCATGAACTGACTGGAGCACTCCAAGCTCTGGGTGCTGGTACTCCACATTTCTTGGGGGGAGCTGGCCACTTTCGCGATTCTGGGATGTTGAGCACTCCTGCTAACGACCACCCACGAGCTTTCCTTGGTGCAGACCCAGAGCATGTCGCAGACCTGATGGCCTGTTGGATTCGGTGGATGAGACCGCACATTGTGCTGGTCTATGACGATGCGGGAACATACGGACACCCCGACCACATCCGCGCCCACCAATGTGGCGTTCGTGCCGTGCACACAGCCGCCCAGCAGGCGGACACCAGCGTGGCTCAGCTGAGGGAGGCGGGTATGCTGGCGGACCCACAGTGGACTGCGGACTACCAGCAGCGTCATCACACGGTTCTCACTCCTGGCGAGTCACTGGTTGTGGAGGATGATGCGCTGTCAGCAGCATGGGATGTACCACTGGTTTACTGGATGATGCAGTCTGAACGGCGGGTGGCTGCGGGCTTAGCGGACATCGCAGACGCTATTCCCGCACAATGGACACTGCCTGCTGCTTGCGACATCTTCGCCACCGATGATGCCGCTGCCACACACACCGTCACTTTGGATAGTGCGGCCTATGCCGCCAAAGTAGCAGCCTTGCAGGCACACGCTACTCAGGTGACGGTCTTTCAGGCACCTGAGGGGCCAGTGTCCTTCGCCATGTCGAATAACATCGCACAACCCTTGCTACACACTGAAGAGTTTCGGCTGGTACGGCAATCTCACCATGTTGACGCTGCAGACCCAACTGATATTGCAGCTGGGCTAGCAGCTATTAAACTGGAGACCGACTCTGCCGAATGGCAGCCTTGTGATGAATCGGGTGTTTCTCTACGCCCACCCCAAACGTGCTAGATCTAGCGTACTGATCTGGAAAGGAAAGACATCGTGGCATACGTCATCGCGCAACCTTGTGTTGATGTCCTCGACCGCGGTTGCGTGGAAGAGTGCCCGGTGGACTGCATCTACGAAGGCGACCGCATGCTCTACATCCACCCCGATGAGTGCGTAGACTGCGGTGCCTGCGAGCCCGCCTGCCCTGTGGAAGCCATCTTCTATGAGGATGACGTTCCGGACGAATGGTCTGAGTACACCCAGACCAACATCGACTTTTTCGACGAATTGGGGTCCCCGGGTGGAGCTGCCAGCGTCGGCCGCACCGGTACCGACACTGACTTCGTCGCCTCCCTACCCCCACAAAACGAAGGCGAATAACGTCTATGCCCTACGCACCCCGCAAACGAACCCCTGTCGCTGCGGGTCTCCCGGTCTTCCCCTGGGACACGCTAGCCGAGGTGCGCGACCTCGCAGCACGCCACCCAGATGGAATCGTCGATCTCTCGGTCGGCACCCCGGTCGACAACGTCGACCCCTTCATCCAGAGTGCGTTGGAAGAGGCAGCGGAGGTTCCCGGTTACCCACAAACTATCGGTACCGAGGACCTTCGTCAGGCCTGTGCTCATGCACTGACTCGCCGCTACGGCACAATCGACCTCGATCCAGCTACTCAGGTACTCCCAGTCATTGGGACGAAGGAACTTATCGCCTGGCTGCCTACTCTCTTAGGTTTGGGGGAGAAGCATACAGTGGTGATCCCGGAGATTGCCTACCCTACGTATGAAGTAGGTGCGCTCTTGGCGGGGTGTTCCGTCGTGCGAGCAGACGGGACTGCACAGGTGGGTCCGCTGGCTCCAACGCTGATGTACCTCAATACCCCCTCGAACCCCACCGGCAAGGTACTCCCGGTCGAACACTTGCGGAAGATAGTCGATTGGGCGCGTGAGCGCGGCGTGATTATTGCTTCTGACGAGTGCTACCTGGGTCTGTGCTGGGAGGGGACAGCTCCCTCCATCCTCGATCCGGAAGTATGTGGTGGCGACACCCGTAACCTGCTTGCTATTCACTCGCTGTCGAAGACATCCAATATGGCAAGTTACCGATCCGGATTTGTGGTGGGTGATCCCGAACTTGTCGGCGAGCTTCTTGCAGTGCGGAAGCATGCCGGCCTGATGATGCCGACGGTAGTGCAGCACGCCAGTGCCGCGGCACTCCGGGATGACCGCCACGCCGGCGAGCAGTATGACCGGTACCGGCACCGCCGTGACATGCTGAAGGCTGCACTTGAATCGGCTGGTATGCAGATTGATGAGTCTGCTGCAGGGCTCTACCTGTGGACCACGAACGGCACTCCTTGCCGTGAGCTTACCCACTGGTTTGCAGAGCGCGGCATCTTGGTGGCCCCCGGTGAGTTTTATGGTCCACGCGGTAGTGAACATGTGCGTATCGCTCTTACTGCTACTGACGAGCGTATCGCCGCAGCCTGTGACCGGCTGCGCGCTGAGACGGTCTAGTCTAGTAGTGCTCGGACGGTAGCCTACATCGCGCGGACTGGGTCGAGACGAGTAGACACGTCTTCCGCATGGTGTGGTTGCGTGCTGATTCTTATAGACACGATAGAAGAGGCTGGCTCCCCCCCTATAAAAGAGGAGGGGTAGGCCGGCCTTTAGCTGTCTATCTGTCTTAGAGACTAGCTAGCAGCCTAGGAGGTCGTCTTGTCGACTGATGCGCTGGGGACTGGGGGTACCTCAACTGGGTGCCGCTTCCGCCAGGCATGGTTAATCGCCCCGAGTACTGCCAGAATAATGACCACGACAATGGTGGCGAAGAGCTGGTTGCGAGTGGTCTCATCTGTGAACATGAGGATGGTGAGACCAGCCATCAAGGCGAGCGCGAGCCATGTGAGGTAGGGGTAGGCCCACATCTTGACGCTCAGCGAGCCCTCTTTTTCGAGCTCAGGCCGGAGCTTCAGCTCGGAGATGGCGATGGAGGCCCATACCACCAGGAGGATTGCCCCCACCGAATTGAGGAGGAAGACGAGCAGCCCAGGTAGTTCTAGGTAGTTCAACCCCACCGAAACGAATCCGAAGAAGACGCTGATGAGCAGCGCATTAAAGGGAACACCGGTACGTGAGATTTTGGTGAGGACTTGCGGTCCGTGACCACGCTTAGCCAGGGAGAACATCATCCGAGAGGTGGCGTAGATCTGGGCGTTAAATGCGCTCAGCAGTGAGAGCACGATGATCGCTTCCATGAAGGTGACGACACCCGGCAAGTGTGCCTGCTGGAGCACGGCCGTAAAGGGGCTCTCTGCTGCGTTTTCAGCTCCCTGCAGTTGATCCCAGGGCAACAGGAAGGTGATGACGAGGATGGAGCCTAGGTAGAAGACGGAGATGCGGAAGATGACGGAGCGCACTGCCTTCGCAATGGAGAGGCTGGGATTGTCGGATTCAGCAGCTGCGATAGTGACGATTTCTATACCGCCGAAGGCAAAGGCGACAGCTAGCAGACCGGCGGCGATACCGCTCCAGCCCTTCGGCATGAAACCGCCGCGGCCGAGGAAGTTGGTGAAGCCCACGGGTTCGGTTCCGGGGAGCACACCGAAGATCAGCAGTACACCAATGATGAGGAAGAGCACGATAACGGTAACTTTGATGGCAGCAAACCAAAACTCAAATTCGCCGAAGCCCTGCACCTGCGCAAGATTTACGATGGTGAAGAAGATCATGCAGACGAGTGCTGGAATCCAGGGTGAGCAGTGGAACCACTGTCCCATAATGCTTGCAGCGCCTGTCATTTCCGCGCCTAGTACGAGGATAAGCATGAACCAGTAGAGCCAGCCGATAACGAAGCCGCCGGTCCGTCCGAACGCCATCTCCACGTAGGTAGAGAAGGAGCCACTGGCGGGGCGGGCGGCACTGAGTTCTCCCAGCATCTGCATGACGAGCACTACAATAATGCCGGCTGCGACATAGGAGACCAGAATAGCGGGGCCCGCTGCATGAATGCCCTGGCCGCTACCTAAAAAGAGGCCAGCACCGATGGCGGAGCCCAGTCCCATCATGGTGAGATGTCGAACCCGGAGACCTTGCTGCAGTCCAGTTCCACTCGCGGGGGTGCTGGATGTCGCGGCTTGCGACGCAGACGTGGAGTTGTGGGGAGACACAGGGGTGGGCTCAGCCATAAGACCTTCTTAGGGGCTAGTTGCTATGGAGGCTGTCGTTCAGCTCGATCCCAACTCTGCCATATTTCACGGCTTCAATGGCACCCGTGAGTGAATTTCGACGGAACAGGACATTGTCGCGTCCGGCCAACTCGACTGCTTTGACCTCGGCGG
Source organism: Mycobacteriales bacterium (assembly GCA_018376445.1). Lineage (GTDB taxonomy): Bacteria > Actinomycetota > Actinomycetes > Mycobacteriales > Mycobacteriaceae > Lawsonella. The sequence continues at coordinate 98,259 of JAHABL010000009.1, read as the reverse complement.
GTTCGCCATCGAGATGGCTCACGACTTTGGCGCCGGCAGTGATGTAGAGGCCTGCTTCCACTACGCAGTCGTTGCCAAGCGGGATACCCAGGCCGGAGTTGGCGCCCAGCAGGCACCGCTCGCCGATGGTGATGTGCTGGGTACCACCACCGGATAGCGTGCCCATGATGCTGGCGCCGCCGCCGATATCGGAGCCGTCACCAACTGTGACGCCCTGGGAGAGACGACCTTCTACCATGGAGACACCGAGAGTGCCGGCGTTGAAGTTGACGAAGCCTTCGTGCATCACCGTGGTGCCTTCAGACAGGTAGGCGCCCAGACGGACACGGTCGGCGTCGGCAATGCGTACACCGGAGGGGATGACGTAGTCGACCATTCGGGGGAAGCGATCGACACTGTAGACGGTGACGGGGCCACGTTGGGCCAGTCTCAAGCGGGTGATGTCGAAGTCATCTACTGCGCAGGGGCCAAAGTTGGTCCACACCACATTCTGCAGGACCCGGTAGAGGGTTTTGAGGTTGATGGTGTTGGGCTTCACTAGTCGGTGTGAGAGGAGGTGTAGCCGAAGGTAGGCGTCATATGCGTCGATCGGTGCGGTAGAGAGGTCGCTGATGACCGTCTCCACGGCGACGCGTTCGACGTTACGGGCTGAGTCGTAGCCCAGCAGGTGCTCCCAGCTGGGATTGAGATCGTCGGGAGTGAGCTTGTGGGTGTAGCCCTCGCCGTCGGTGGACTCTTGTAGAACCGGGTCGATGTACCAGGTGTCCAAAACTTTTCCGTCGGTGGTGACGGTCGCGATTCCGCGGGCAAACGCTCCATACGTGGTCATAGAATTCAGCTTACTGGACTGGTGAAATGTGTGCTACTTCACTAGTTACGGCGTCGTTAACGATAAAGTGAACTCTCGCCGGACACTCCTTAAACACTCTTGGCGGCCGTAGACTGAGAGAGTGACAATGGAAATCCCTATGATGCTTGACCCCCGCCGCGACCCGATCTCCCTGACACAGGACTTCGTCGATATTCCTTCCGAGTCCCAGGATGAGACTGCTATCGCTGACGCGGTTGAGCGAGGCTTCCGCACTATCGTGCAAACCGACCACCCCACGGTGACCGTCGATCGTATCGGCAATTGCGTTGTCGCCCGAACGCACCGCGGACTTCCCACACGCGTGGTTCTCGCCGGACACCTCGATACGGTACCGATCGCAGAGAACGTCCCCAGCTTGCGCGCGCCAGGAGACCAGGGTCCGGACTGTATCCACGGGTGTGGCAGCGTCGACATGAAGTCGGGCGATGCCGTCTTCTACCACCTCTTCTATGCGCTAGCCGACGACCCGGGACTACAGCAGGACATGACCCTCGTCTACTACGACTGTGAGGAAATAGACGCCCGCTTCAACGGATTGGGAACTCTGCAACGCGACTACCCAGAGCTCATTAGAGGAGATATATCGATCCTCGGAGAGCCGTCCGGAGGGTGGATCGAAGCAGGCTGCCAAGGAACCATGCGTATCCGCATTGAGGGGCACGGGGTTCGAGCGCACTCTGCCCGTGCTTGGATGGGAGAGAACTCCATCCATGCTCTTAGCCCAGTACTTGCCAAGCTTGCCGCCTATGAAATACGGGAAGTCGAGATTGACGGATGCGTCTATCGGGAGGGTCTCAATGCCGTGCGGATGGCTGGCGGCATTGCCGGAAACGTCATTCCCGATGAAGCCTGGGTGGAAGTTAACTTCCGTTTCGCTCCCGACCGCACCGAATACGAGGCTTTAGGCTACGTCTGTGACACCCTCGGACTGTCCCTAGAGGGTATTACCGACACCGTGGCAGGGACCCGTCAAGACGCCGTCACCCACGGCCTCACCTGGGAAATCCTTGATATGTCGGGCGGTGCCCTGCCTGGTCTGTCAGCGCCCGCAGCGACTCCGCTCGTCGCAGCAGCAAACGGCAAGGTCCGTGCTAAATATGGGTGGACGGACGTTTCTCGTTTCGCTGCGATGGGGATGCCGTCGGTGAATCTGGGGCCGGGGGATCCCTCCTTAGCGCACAAACGTGACGAGCACTGCCCGGTGAAGCACATTACCGAGGTCACCGAGATTATGCGGATCTACCTCACCACCCCTTCAGAAAAGGAATAACCGTGAAAAGCACGAACACCAACCACAACGCCATGCACCAGTCTGCTGCCTCCTATATGCGAGGTCCGGTGTTACGGCGGCGCACCCAGGTGCGGCAGGGCGGGTCAACAACCGACTCACGACTGCTGCAGCCCCAACCTGACGTAGATTGGCTGCACACTGACCCCTGGCGCGTCATGCGCATTCAGTCGGAGTTTGTGGACGGTTTCGGTGCCCTCGCTGAAATGCCCCCCGCCGTCAGCGTGTTCGGATCGGCCCGTACTACCGAAGAGAGCAAGTGGTACCAGGCCGCCCATGCCGTGGCGGGCGAACTGTCAAAGGCAGGCTATGCCGTTATCACCGGTGGTGGACCGGGAGAGATGGAAGCGGCAAATAAAGGCGCAGTGGAAGCAAAAGGCTTCTCGGTCGGTCTGGGAATTGAGTTACCGTTCGAACAGAAGATCAATCACTGGGTCGACCTCGGCATGAACTTCCGCTACTTCTTCATTCGGAAGACGATGTTCGTCAAGTATTCGCAGGCCTTCGTCTGCATGCCCGGTGGCTTCGGTACCCTTGACGAGCTTTTTGAGGCCCTCACTCTGGTGCAGACCAAGAAGATCTGGCGCTTCCCCATCGTGTTGTTCGGAACAGAATTCTGGGGACCGCTGATGGAGTGGATTACCTCCACCCTGCTGGAGGAAGACATGATTTCTGCTGGTGACGAGAAGCTGCTGTACCTGACCGACTCTCCCGAGGACGCGGTTCGGCATATTATTGAAGTTCACCAGCACCAGGTTGATCACCTCGAAAACACTTTGGCGTGTAAGGACAACGACGTGTTCGAAGCCACGCTGGAAGAAGAACGCCACGAAGAAGCAGAATCGGAATGACAGAAACCCCTCACTCCTCCTCTCCAACTGCAAGTAGTGACAGCACAGGTGTACCCCTATGGCATGACCGAACCGTCATGCGTCCCACCTGGACGTTGGAGGAGCTGATGGCGGCCAAAGGAGAGCAGTGCGTCTCCGTGGTTATTCCCACCCTCAATGAGGGAGCCCATATCGGTGCCGTCGTGGGGTCGATTGTTCCCTACGTAGGCGGCCTGGTGGATGAGATCATCGTCATCGACTCTGCTTCTACCGATGATACGGTGGAGCAGGCGTGTTCCGCAGGGGCGACGGTTCGGCAACTCGCCGAGATACTTCCCGAGGTGCCTGTGAGGTTGGGGAAAGGGGAATCGCTGTGGCGAGGGATAGCGGCCTGTGGCGGTGACATCGTTGTCTTCATTGATGGTGATTTGAAACGCCCCGATCCGCGCTATGTGCCGTGGTTGGTGGCCCCCTTGCTGCTTGATGGAGCCGCGCCTCCCACCGGCGATGCGACCGCCTACGCTAGCGGGGGGATACCCCGCATTGACATGGTGAAAGGTTTCTATCGTCGCCCGCTGGGAGACACTCGGGATGGGGGAGGACGGGTCACCGAGTTGGTTGCCCGCCCTCTGCTGGCGTCCCTCTGCCCTGAAGCACGCTTTCTTATTCAGCCACTGGGGGGTGAATACGCATTGCGTCGGCATGTGGCGGAACGTCTGCCGTTTGCAGCCGGCTACGGTGTGGAAATCGGACTGATTATGGATGTGGTGGCACTTTGGGGTGCCGACCACATCTGCCAGGTGAATTTGGGGGTGCGGGAGCACCGTAACCGTCCCCTTCACCAACTTGGCCGCATGTCGCGAGAAGTCGCCGATACCGTCCTCCGCAAGGCTGGGATGATGCCCGAAGACGCTCCTTTGGTACAGTTTGCTGCCGCCAGACACGATTCCACCAGTTACACGACGTACCATCCAGTGGAGATCGCGGCGCTAGAAGAGGATCGTCCCCCTTTGGTGACGGTACCCTCGTATGTAGCGGCTCGGCAGTCCGTTGCGTCGGGTGAGAGAGTTCAGAGGAGGAGATTGTGGGCGTAGGCGCCTGGGTAGCGATCTGTATTGTCGTCGGCGTCGTTGGCGCTGTGGTGACATTTCTCTTGACCACGTGGGGCTTCCTCCCCAAACAGCGGAGTTTGCCGGAGCTGCCAGCCACTGCAGAGACTTTTCTGCCCGCCCGCGGTATCCGTTCCGTGGATGTGGAGAACCTTCGGTTCCATGCGGAAAAGCGGGGTTATGATCGCCGTGAAGTGGACTGGGCACTGGCCCAAATTGCCGCCGAGTTTGCCCGTATCGAAAGCCGTAGCACGCCCTCTGACAAGCAAAAATAGCTCATAGACATTGGCATTTCCCCTTGAAATGAGAGACAATGGAACTCGAGCGTATTTCGAAAATAGGAGGAAGCACGGCATGGCGGCAATGAAACCCCGCACTGGCGATGGACCCATGGAAGCTGTCAAGGAAGGCCGCATGATCATTATGCGTGTCCCCCTGCAGGGAGGTGGCCGTCTCGTTGTCGAGCTGACCCCTGATGAGGCTGCTGAACTTGGCCAGGAGCTGTGCAACGTCGAGGCCTAACACAGACTTGTCGCAATGTCCGTCGGAAATCCGACGGACATTGTCGTTTCTGAGGGGCCATTTCGAGAAGGATCCGCATGCTAAACGATGTCGTCACCTATTTGGCCGATCCGTTGACAGGAGAACCACTGTCCTGGAGAAGCGATGCCCAGCGCACCCTCATCACGCCTTCTGGACGCTGCTATGACGTCGCAAAACAGGGGTTTGTCACTCTCTTCGGCAGTGGACGTAGCTTCCCGGGAGACACTGCCCACATGGTCATGAACCGTGCTGCGTTCCTTGCGAGTGGCCTTTACGAACCACTGGCAAACAGAATAGCCACGGTGGCCGCCGCACAGCTTATCGACATTACTGGGCAGCCAGTGCTCGTCGACATGGGGGCAGGGACAGGCTACTACACACAGGCTCTGCAGAACGCGTTGCCGGAAGGAACCGTAACTATCGCCGCTGATATTTCTGCCCCAGCAGCAAAGCGGCTGGCTAAACTTCCCGGTACAACAGGAGCTCTGGTAGCTGACGTGTGGCAGCGTTGGCCGCTGCAGGATGCGTGTGCAGACCTGGTTACCCATATTTTTGCCCCACGCAATTCTGCCGAGGCGGCCCGTGTCCTGCGGCCAGGAGGGATACTGCTCATCGCTACACCCACTCAAGCACACCTGCGGGAGCTCGTTGCTGCGGGGATTGCCGTCCACGTTGATGAGCAGAAAACGGCACGATTACAGCGGGGGCTAGCAGCAGACTTTGTGGAGACTATCTGTGAGCGGTGTGAGTGGGTGCTGACTCCGACATCCCAGCAGATTGAGCAGATCATTACGATGGGACCGTCGAGCTACCACAATGACGCCGCATGTTTGTCCTTGATAGCAGAAAACCTGGCAAGCACTGCTCACCAGGTCCACTGCTCAGTAGAGGTCCGTTGCTATCAGCGCAAGGATTCGTAAAGATCGCACGTCTGCTTGGCAATAGCACGCCAAGAGAAGTCATTGACGGCTCGCAAACGGCCAGCCGCGCCCATACTGGTAGCGAGTGTCGCATCAGACACCACAGCATTCACCGCCGCAGCAAGATCATGCTGGAACGTGAGCGGATCCATTTCATCGTAGTGGACCAAAGTCCCGGTGGAACCATCCACCACCACCTCTGGGATACCGCCCACATCGGAGGCAACGACGGCAGTATTGCACGCCATCGCTTCGAGGTTGACGATCCCGAGTGGCTCGTACACAGACGGACACACGAACACAGACGCGGCACTGAGGACTTCCACAACCTGGTGGTGGGGCAGCATATCTTGAGCCCAGAAGACACCGGGGCGGGATTCCTGCAATTCCTGGACAGCAGCTTCTGTCTCGGCTTTGATCTCTGGAGTGTCTGGGGCGCCCGCGCAGAGGACGAGCTGTACGTCGGGGGCAAAATCGTGGGCTGCCGCAAGTAAATGCTTGACACCCTTTTGCCGGGTGATACGGCCCACGAATGCCACGATCGGAAGGTCTGGGTTTACCCCGAGTTTGGTGAGCAGCGAGTCCTCCCCGGCCGCCTCAAAAGTTGGGGAAGGTTGCCAGTCTTCGGTATCAATGCCATTGAGGATGACGTGCACCTTGCCGGGATCAACTCGCGGATAGGTGCGCAGGATTTCCTCCCGCATCTTGGAACTGACACCGATAATGGCATCGGCGTATTCGATAGCGTTCTTCTCCGACCACGAGGAGATACGGTAGCCGCCACCCAGCTGTTCTGCCTTCCAAGGGCGGGAAGGCTCCAAAGAGTGCGCCGTCACCACATGGGGAATACCGTTGAGCTGGGCGGTAAGGTGGCCCGCAAAACCGGTGTACCACGTATGGGTGTGAACGACCGCGGGGTCGGTGCTACTCGCCTGGTGAGCCATACGCAGCTGTGTTGACAGCATAGAGATAGAGGCGTTGGCGTCTGCCAACTTGGGATCGGGACCGTACACGTAGGCGTCCTCACGGGGTGCTCCCATGCAGTGCACGTCAACATCACAGAAGCTACGGAGGTTCTTGGCTAGCTCGGTGACGTGTACACCAGCGCCGCCATAAACCTCGGGGGGATATTCTCGGGTCATCAATGCCACTCGCATAGCTCAAACGGTACTCGACTAGTAGCGGTGCAGCGACTACTTTTGTCCACTTTGACAACCCTTTCTCTGACTTCGCGGAGTTTTTCACAAGCAAGGAAGCTGCCCAGTTCGTAGGTCATCCGGTGCGCCAACAGAACTCAAGCGAGAAAACAACAAATGTTGTCTAGAGGTTAAATTCCTGGCAACCAGAGAAAAAGGGGGTTCCTTCTGTGGGTAAGTACAGTAATTTTGAAAATGTGATTGAGCAGCCCCATGTCCTTTGTATTGTTCTAGCCGGTGGTGAGGGTAAGCGGCTCTACCCGCTTACTGCTGACCGGGCGAAGCCTGCAGTTCCATTCGGCGGTAACTACCGATTGGTGGACTTCGTGCTATCCAATCTCGTTAACGCGGGATATGACCGTATATGTGTTTTGACGCAGTACAAGTCTCACTCACTCGACCGTCACATTGCGCAAACATGGCGTATGACCGGTATCACCGGTGGATACATTGCTCCGGTGCCAGCTCAACAGCGCCTCGGGCCTCGCTGGTACACCGGCTCGGCCGATGCCATCGCTCAATCGTTGAACCTTGTCTACGACGAAGAACCCGACTACATCATCGTGTTCGGTGCTGACCACGTCTATCGGATGGATCCACAGCAGATGGTCGATCAGCACATCAAATCCGGTGCCGGAGTGACTGTAGCCGGCATCCGTGTTCCGCGTAAGGACGCGACAGCGTTCGGCTGCATCGAAGCTGACGAGAATAACCGCATCACGGAATTCCTCGAAAAGCCGGAGGAGCCCCCCTGCACTCCGGATGACCCCGATGTCACCTTCGCGTCGATGGGTAACTACGTCTTCAGTACCAAGGTACTGCTCGACGCCATCAAGGAAGACAACGTCAACGAAGACTCCAACCACGACATGGGTGGCGACATCATCCCCGCGCTGGTGGAAAAGCAGCAAGCCTACGTTTACGACTTCAGCAACAACTATGTACCGGGCGAGACGGAACGCGACAAAGGCTACTGGCGAGACGTCGGTACCATCGATGCCTTCTATGAGGCGCACATGGATCTCGTCTCCGTGTACCCCATCTTCAACCTGTACAACGAGCGCTGGCCTATCCGTTGTGGACGCGAGAGCCTGGCCCCCGCCAAGTTCGTCAACGGTGGTATCGCGCAGGAATCCATCGTTGGTGCAGGATCGATCATCTCGCAGGCCACTGTACGTAACTCAGTAATCTCCACCAACGTCCGTGTCGACGAGGGTGCCCTGGTAGAAGGTGCAGTCTTGCTTCCCGGCGTCCATGTGGGCAAGGGTGCAGTAGTGAAACACTGCATTCTGGACAAGAATGTGCAGGTTGCGCCGGGCGAGGTTATTGGTGTGGATAGCGAAAACGACAAAGCGCGCTTTAATGTTTCCGCCGGCGGAGTGGTGATAGTCGGTAAGAATGAAACGATCGGAACTTTAGAGGACTAACTAGCCTCGTCGGCTGAGAAGCGGACGATAAATATGGAGGGTGGTGGGCGCACTCAGTGCTCACCACCCTCCATAAGTCTTCTCAATGATGTGTCTATACCTCGTACTAACCTCACGGGGGACAACGCTTAGTTCGTCTCGAAGGCTGTGCGTTTATTTCCGGCGAGCCACTGTCATACCCGCATCGAGGGGAAGACGGAAAACCTCGAAGTCTTCTGTCTCGGCCAACATATCAGCCAAAGTAGCGGCTGCAATCGCCGCATCGTCGGCGGCGTTAGCTGCCTCTGCCGGGTCCATCGATTCCAGGAAGCGACCATCTGCCAATGAATTAGGCAGCAGCAGAATTCCGCCAGAGCGCAGGAGGCGGGCTGAGGTCTCGACAAAAAGACCAAGCTGATCGGCGACATCCTCGACGAAAACGAGGTCATAGGCGCCGTCGGCAAGACGGCTCATCACGTCGAGAGGAAGCCCGGTGATAGGACGCAGCAGGACTCCCGCAGGCTTTTCCTCTCCATAGCGTTGCCGGGCATGGTCGACGAGTTCAGGCTGTGGATTGACGAGTGTGACTACTCCACCGTCGGGCATACCATGGGCAATGCTGAGAGCTGCCACCGCGCCCGAGTGGGAGACTACGGCTGCAGTTTTCACACCAATTAGTGAGGTCACCATTGTGACCGCTTCGGAAGCAATGGGGGAGAGTGGTGTCAGCCCCATGTCGAGGCAGTCCTGCCGCGCCTCGCTCAGAGTGGGGGTTTCAACGATGTTGGACACAATGGAATCTACGAGCTCAGTCACATTTTCAGCCTAACGAGATTACTTCCACGGGTGAGGGTGAAACACCCTGCATGCTCTAGTTTATGCAAATAAATACGGTGTGACGAGCGGTTTTAAAACTCACAGAGAAAACACAGACTAATTCCAGTGCTCTCGCAAGGCTCATCCCGATACTCGTAGTGTCCGCTTCGATCCCGTTGGGGTTCGAGTGAGGACATATGAAAGGACACACCACGATGATCACGATGCCCAAGCGATCCGCGGTAAAAACCCGCGCTCTGGCATCGACGAGTGCAGACGACAATCGACAAGCTGCCATCTCTTCTGCCCCCTCCATCACTCATGCTTCTGTCAGCTCCGCTGCTCCTTCCTTGGAGAGTTGGGATGACATTGTGCGTACATACGCCGATTCTGTTTACCGGCTTGCATACCGGCTAAGTGGTAATGCCCAGGACGCGGAGGACCTCACCCAAGAAACATTCATTCGAGTGTTCCGCTCGCTGGACCGCTACCGTCCTGGCACCTTCGAAGGCTGGCTGCACCGCATCACCACTAACCTCTTTCTGGACCAGGTTCGGCACCGTTCTGTGGTCCGCATGGAGGCACTTCCGGAGGATACCGAGAGGGTAGCATCCAATTCTGCCGGCCCCGCAGTCCTCATGGATGACAAACTGCTTCATCCTGATTTGCAGCAGGCACTCGACGCCCTCTCCCCGGACTACCGTGTTGCTGTTGTCCTTTGTGACATCGAAGGGCTCAGTTACGAAGAGATTGCTGACCTTCTAGGGGTGAAGATCGGCACCGTTCGTTCCCGCATCCACCGTGGACGAGCACAGCTGCGCGCACAATTAGGGAACGTTCGCCCCGTACTCGGCTAATTTTTCTGGAAGCTCTGCCTTCGCTGCTAGCTTGCGTCAAGCTCCGTATACTCGACATGTACGCACAAAACCTCCCCGAAGATGTTCTCGAGGCTACTGGCGAAAGGTAGGTTTGGGGCCATATGACCGCATCATTCGGTTCCACGGAGCATCTTTCTGAAGAAGCCATCACCGCCTACGTCGATGACGCTATGCCTAGCTATGTTCGTATCAGGACAGAGCGTCACCTGCACGACTGCCCAGAATGCAGAGCGCTTGTCGAAGAACAGGCGCAAGCTCGTGAACAGCTTCGGCAAGCCAGTGAACCATTGGGAACCCCGGGAACGCTGCTGCGTAAACTCAACGCCATCCCCGCCAACGATGCCGTTCTCCGTAACATTGCTGCTAATCAGGGCTATGCTGCTGCAACCCAGTATGCGGTCGAGAATGATATGGTGAGCACCCTGCACACAATCGCCCAGCAGGGAGAAATCCGTGCAGAATGGCGGGCATTGGGCGCGTATATTCGTGTGCATATCCGCAAAGTCACCCACTGTCTTTCCGACAAGTGGCAGCGCGGCTTTAGGAATGAGTGAAGGCGGTAGAAAAGCGTTATGTTTAGCAACATTGGATGGGGTGAGATCCTCGTCATCTTAGTTGTAGCAGTGGTTATCTTGGGCCCGGACCGGCTACCGGAAGCGACCCGTCATCTTGCCAAAGGACTCCGTAAACTGCGCGACTGGGCAAATAACGCACAAGGCCAGCTTAAAGAGAGTGTTGATGAGGATTTCGGAGACCTCAAGGACCTCCAAAAGCCCGTCAAAGAGATTGCACGCATCAAAGCGATGGGCCCTAAAGCAGCAGCAGTGCACTATCTGCTCGACGATGACGAGTCCATTTTGGATGTTGATCCCGGAGTCAAAGAGCTCACGCTCGATTTGAAGGAACTGACGGGTCTTAATGAACTCGACGAGTCTCCCTTCCAGGCTGCGCCCGACCAGCCGGTACGTGGGCCACACGAGTCTGCGATTGATGCCTCTTCGGGGGCGACAACCCACGCCCATTCCGACCCCACGTCCGCACCGGCAGCAGGCTGGAACGGACCGTCATCGACTCCACAGCAGGCTGCTTTTAGCTCAGACGGCCTAGCGCACTATCGTCCGCAGCAGAACACGAGTGGTCCTGCTACACCAGGAGCGCCTCTGACCGTCGGCGATAGCTGGGAGGAAGCAGGCGCTGACGAAGTGGAAATTTCTTTCGACGACGAAGACTAACGGGGTGGCAGAGAACGTCTCTCTGCCACCCCGTCGCCGTGTTTTTAGAGTTCTAATTCGGGTTAATACCGAGGGACTTACCGACCAGGCTTTGCCGCTGCTGTAGGAGCTGGTCCACGATGGAATTGAAGGTCTGGGCCACGGTGCTCTCCGGATGAGTGAGGACGATAGGCGTGCCTTCATCCCCGCCCTCACGTAGGCGGACGTCCATGGGAACCTGGCCCAAGACATTAACTCGGTATCCGAGGATGCGGGTGAGGTCCATTGCGACGGTCATGCCACCTCCGCTGCCAAACATCTCCACTTTCGAGCCGTCGGGCAGTTCCATCCATGACATATTTTCGATAACCCCAGCAACGTTCTGACGGGTCTGCTTGGCCATCATACCGGAGCGCTCAGCAACTTCTGCGGCTGCAGTTTGCGGCGTGGTCACAATGAGCAGTTGTGAATTGGGCAGCAGGGAGGGGATGGAAAGTGCAATGTCACCAGTTCCGGGGGGAAGATCGAGCAGGAGGAAGTCGAGATCTCCCCAGTACACATCGGTAAGGAACTGCTGGAGTGCACGGTGTAGCATTGGGCCCCGCCAGACCACCGGGGCGTTGCCAGCTGTGAACTGGGCAATGGAGATGCACTTTACACCGTGCGCTTCCGGCGGCATCATCATGTCGTCAACTTTGGTGGGGGACTGTGTCGAGCCCAGCATTGGGGGGATCGAGTGTCCGTAGATATCAGCGTCGAGAACGCCCACTTTGAAACCGCGCTGTGCCAAGGTAACTGCCAGATTGACGGTCGTGGACGATTTTCCGACACCACCTTTGCCCGAGGTGACGGCGTAGATGGTGGTACGGTTGCCCGGCTTATTGAAGAGGATCTCTTTTTGCGCACCGGGGCCTTGGAGTTTTTGCCGCATTTCTCGTCGTTGTTCGTCTGTCATTACCCCGAGAGTGACGTCCACACCCGTCACGCCTGCAACACGTGAGACAGCGGTGGTAACTCCTTCACGGAGGGCAGACTGCATGGGGCAGCCAGCAATGGTGAGGAGGATTTTTACGGAGACGTGCCCGTCGTCGGCAATGTCAACACTGTCGACCATTCCCAGATCGGTAATGGGGCGGTGAATCTCCGGGTCGTGAACAGTGACAAGGGCAGCTTGTACTGCGTCGAGAGTTACAGCGGTCATAGGCTCTAGTGTAGCGAGCAGAAGGAAGAGTTATCGAGTGGGCTCGCTGTTGGCGTCAGCGGTCTCCCCTGGGGTGTGGAGCTGCTCCTCAGTAGCGTCCATTCTTTGAATTGCACCAGCAGTTTCAGACTTTGGAGTAGTGGTCGGGGGAGCTGCTGTTGCTTGTACAGCAGCAACTTGCTCCAATCGAGAACTAATCTGCTCCAACATTTCTCGCATCTCGTCAAGTTCGTGGCGCAAATAGTCGCGAGTTGCTGTCTCGCCAATGGCAATACGGACACCGGCCAACTCGCGAGCCAGGAACTCGGTATCGGCTTTTGTCTGTGCGGCACGTTCGCGGTCTTCCTGGAGGCTCACCCGGTCCCGGTTCTCTTGGCGGTTTTGTGCCAAGAGAATGAGGGGTGCAGCATAGGCAGCTTGGGTGGAGAAAGCGAGGTTGAGGAGGATGAAGGGATAGGGGTCAAAGGCGTGGCGGGCAAGCACAATGTTCAGAACAATCCATCCCACCACGAAAACAGTTTGATAGGCCAGATACTTACCGGTGCCCAGGAACCGGGCGACGACTTCGGCACCACGGCCGACGGCTTCCGCGTCGAATATCCTTCGACGGCGTCCACTGAGCTGGGGGATATCGAGGCGAGTACGGTTATCGGCCATCGCTGACCTCCCTTACTGCCATTTCCTCTTCACGCCAGTCATCGGGAAGAAGGTGATCCAGGAGGTCATCTACGCTGACGGCACCGAGCAGGTGACCAACATTGTCGATGACCGGGCCGCAGACCAAGTTGTACGTGGCGAGGTAACGGGCGACGGCTTCTGTGGAAGCCTCTGGGGTGAGGGCCGGGAGGTTGGTGTCAACGTAGTCGCCGATAAGTGTGGATGGGGGTTCGCGGAGAAGCCGCTGTGTGTGCACAACACCCAGATATTTGCCGGTAGGTGTCTGTGCCGGAGGCCGTACGACGTACACCAAAGAAGATAGAGCAGGCGAGAGTTCCGGGTTGCACACATGGGCGAGGGCTTCTGCCACAGTGGTTTGTGCATTTAGGATGATAGGTTCCGGGGTCATGATGCCACCTGCGGTATCGGGGCTGAAGGTGAGGAGTCGACGTACCGTGCCAGCGTCCTGTTTGTTCATGAGGTTGAGGAGTCGCTCCGCTTCCTGGTCAGGCATTTCGCCGAGGACGTCGGCCGCATCATCCGGGTCCATAGCCTCTAGAACGTCCGCCGCGCGGGACAAGGGGAGGGCGGTGAGAAGGTCGGCCTGGTCATCGTCGGGGAGTTCCTGAACGATGTCGGCGAGGCGCTCATCATCGAGAACAGTAGCGAGTTCGAGACGTCGCTTCTGTGGCAGATTGAGGATGGCGGAGGCTGCATCGGCCGGGCGCATGTCTTCATAGCGCTGTGCGAGGACAGTAGCGTCTTGTTCATTGTTGAGGACGCTGGCATTGGAAAAACCGCGGATGAATTCCCATTCAACCAGGTAGACGGCACCTCGGCGGGAGAAGGGGCCGGTTCTGCGACGCACCGCCAGGCGAGACACCACCCAGTCACGACTGCGAGTTTGCTCAATTTCCACATCCGTCACGACAGCTTGTTGTCCGTCGAGTTCTTCGATTTCGGGGTCTCGCACCTGTACGAGCGAATCGACCATCTCGCCTAGTACTTGAATTTCGGTGGGCTGCTGTTTGAATGAACGCACCGTGACATTACCAGTGACAAGCGTGACAGCAGATCCGGAGAAGCTAGCAACACGCAGCATCGGGAGGAAGATACGGCGGCGATTGAGAAGCTGGATGACGAGTCCGACAGCGCGAGGGGAGGAGGTAGGGTCCTGCAGGGTGAGGACGACGTCTCGGACACGACCGATGGATTCTCCATCTGGGCCAAGCACGACAAGGTTGTCTAGCCGCCCCACGAAAACACGGTTGGGTGAGCTCATAGGTTTAGTCTAGTGCGTCCGAAAGAGTAGGCGGCGCTCCGGTTGTGAGAATGAACGAGATTATGAAGAGGTAGGGGCACTATACTGTACAGACGCACTATTGCACGTCTGTGAGGAGAAGGGCTCCATGATGAAGACGCCGCCGTCTGCCCGTCGGGAGCGCAAGGAGAGCCGCTGGCTCTCTCGACGCGGCTTTTTGAGCATAGCCGGAGTGGCTGGGCTGCTTGGTCTGGGGTCCACAGCAGGGTGTAGCTTCGAGGATAATCCGCAGAAGACAGTGCTGCGGGGAACTACTATGGGGACCTACTACGCCATCACCTATTTGGCGACAGCCAAGACACCTCCGCAGGCGGAGGTGCGGGATAAGGTGGAAGCCCGTTTTACCTCCATCAACCACCAAATGTCGACGTTCATCCCTGAGTCGGAACTTTCTCGCTTTAACCAGTTCCGCAAAGTTGATACTCCCTTCCCGGCATCCCCGGAAGTCCTCACTGTTATGCGAGAAGCGGTGCGGCTGAACAAAGTTACCGAGGGAAAACTGGATGTCACCGTGGGGCCGTTGGTGAACCTGTGGGGATTTGGGTCAGAGGGCCGTCCTAATAAGATTCCCGCTGATGCGGATATTGACGAGACGAAAGCGAAGTGCGGTATTGAACACCTCGAAGTACTCGATAACGCACTGGTAAAGAAGATTCCTGAGCTTTACGTCGATCTGTCGTCGATTGCTAAAGGGTATGGGGTGGACGCGATCGCCCGTGAATTGGAGGCGCTGGGGGTAGAGCGCTACCTTGTCGATGTCGGTGGGGAAGTACGTGGTAAGGGAGCCGGAACGCGGGGAGGCCCATGGCGGGTGGCCGTAGAACGTCCTGTGCCCCATGGTGACGCCTCCCTGGATCGAGTCATCCACCTGGTCAACACCTCAGTGGCGACCTCCGGAGACTACCGGAACTACTTTGAGGACAACGGCCACCGGTTCTCGCACACCATTGATCCGCAGACGGGACGACCGATTACGCACAATCTTGCTTCCGTCACCGTCATGGATGCATCGTGTATGACAGCTGACGGGTTGGCGACCGGCCTGGACGTGTTGGGACCGGAGGAAGGCATGAAGCAGGCGACGAAGCTTAATCTGGCCTGCATCATGATTGTGAAAGAAAACGGCGCCTTCCGGGAGATCACCTCTCCGGCGTGGCGCCGTCAAATGCAGTAGTGGCTAGAGCCATTTCTTTCGTCTGAACACGATGTACATGGTGATAGACCAAATTGCCATGAGGGCGAGCACCACGTAGTACGCTCCATCGACTTGCAGGAGCGGCATGAACTGAAAGTTCATACCGTAGATACTGGCGATCAGGGTGGGGACGGCGATGATTGCTGCCCAGGCGGAGAGCGCACGGCTGATGACGTTTTGCTCCACTCCGACTTTTGCTGCGGCAGCATCGATGAGGGAGCTGAGGACTTCGTCGAACCCGTGGACATCGGAGATAGCACGTAGCAGGTGGTCTTCGACGTCACGGAAGTAGCTGCGGATGTCTTCGTCGACGTAGATCTGGTCGCTATTACAGAGTTCGTGTAGTGGCGTACGAAGGGGCGAGATCAGGTGCTTGATCTCGAGCACTTCTCGTTTGACCGCATAGATCTCATCGATATCGATATCCGTGGAAGGGTCGAAAACTTCCTCCTCGAGGTCGTCGATGTCGTTGTCCATGAGTGCAGCAACTTTGAGGTAGGAGTCGACGACGTGGTCGACAGCCCGGTAGAAGCACATCATGGGGCCTTGGGCGAGGTCTTCTGGGTTGTGGGAGAGGCGTTTGTGCACGTGGTCGAGGCTGTGGCCTTTCCCGTGTTGGATCGAGATGAAGTAATTCTTTCCGGCCACCAGGACGACTTCGCCGGTCTCCACAGCGTCGGCGGGATTGTCGATGACTTCGTGGTCGACGTAGCGGAGAGTTCGTGCCACGAGGGTGAGGCAGTCATCGAAGGCTTCGAGCTTAGGGCGCTGATGGTCAGTAGAGCAGTCTTCGACGAGAAGTTCGTGTAGGTCGTAGACGCGTCCCACATGCACCATTTGACGGCGATTGGGGTCGCGGAGTTGGAGCCAGACGAAATGCCCGGGGTGCTCTTCTACCCAGTGAAAGCCGCTGCGGTAGTCGAAGGTGCGATCAATGTGTTGTCCGTTTTCGTCGTAGACATCGCACCCGATGGTGGCTTGGGCAGTAGGGATGTGAACGTTATCATCGGGCTCGTTTTGAGCAGATTTTTGCGGGTTAAAGAGTTTGTCCCAGAAGGAGGTAAAACCCATTGCGCGCTCCTTTTGACGAAGTGGGAGGGGCTAACGAGCGGAGCTTTCAGAGGAAGTGCGGCGCAGGCCGTTGTAGAAGGCGACACATTCATCGTAGCGGGGAAGGAGTCTGGATTCCTGTGCAGCAGCCAAAGTGGGAGCACTTTTATCTTTAGGGGAGAGGATGAGTGCGTCTGGATCTCCCAGATCATAGTTGTCGCACCAGTCATGGAATGGCAAACCCAGAGCGGGGTCGAGAGGGTTAATGCCGTGTTCTGCCGGTGGGTTGTAGGCTTCCGAGCAGAGATAGCTCAACGCAGCGTCATCTGTGAGGCCAATCACAAGATGGCCTATTCCCTCTGGTAGGAAGACTGCGGTCCCGCTCTCTAGGGACAATTCGATGGCAACATACTGCGAAAATGTGGGGGATCCCACTCTGAGATCGACGAGCACATCCAATAAACGTCCGTGAGCTGCATAAACGTATTTTGCTTGGCCGGGTGGCACATCTGCGAAATGGACTCCGCGGACGGCTCCGCGGCGGGTGGGGCTGAGATTCGTTTGACGTATCGAGAGCTGATAGCCCACGTTATCGATAAAGGTAGGGGCGTGAAATGGGGCAGAAAAGAAGCCCCGATCGTCCGGAAAAGTAGGTGCCTCGAAGGCATAGCAGTAAGGGAGTGGAAGTTGTAATACCCGCATGGAATGGAAGTTTACCGGTCGCTAGGATGAGACGCGTGGGAGTTTTGTCTCCTGCATCACTAGTTAGAAATAATGTGACCTGAAGGGGACGCAGTTGACCCAGACTATTGATCCGCGCAATGGCGCGGAGAACGTTAATGACGAACTGTTTACCGCCGCAGTTAACGAAGACGTGGTGACCGAAGAAGAGGTTCTTCAGTATCACATCAACGGCAAACTCGACGTCGCCCTGCACTCGCCCCTCGATTCGCAGCACGCTCTCTCCGTTGCTTACACTCCCGGTGTTGCACTTGCCTGCAACGATATTTATGACAAGCCAGAAGATGCCAAGCTCTACACCTGGGCTGGCCGCCTCGTCGCGGTGGTCAGCGATGGAACTGCCGTGCTCGGACTCGGGAATATCGGCCCGTCCGCAGCGCTTCCGGTAATGGAAGGCAAGTGTGCCCTCTTTAAGCAGTTCTCCGGCCTCAACGCCATTCCGATTGTGCTCGATACGACCGATCCGGACGAGATTGTTGAGACCTGCATCCGTCTGCAGCCGAGCTTTGGTGCCATTAACCTCGAAGATATTTCCGCACCTCGTTGCTTCGAAATCGAAGATCGGTTGAAGGAAGCTCTTGATATTCCGGTGATGCACGACGACCAGCACGGTACCGCAGTGGTGGTGCTGGCTGGCATGATCAACGCCTGCCGACTCACTGGCCGTAAGCCCGAGGACCTCAAGGTCGTCGTATCGGGTGCCGGCGCTGCCGGTGTTGCCTGCACCAAGATTATTCTCAATGCTGGTGTCCAGAACGTTATCGTGCTTGACTCCCACGGCATCGTGTCCCGCGGCCGCGAAGGTCTGAATCCGGTGAAGGAAGCCCTGGCAGAGATCACCAACCCCGACAATATTGTGGGTGGTCAGGCAGAAGCCTTCGAAGGTGCCGACGTCTTCGTGGGTGTCTCCGCCGGACATGTGGCAGAAGACATTGTGGCGGAGATGGCCCCTGATGCCATCATCTTCTCCCTCTCCAACCCGGATCCGGAGATCCCCATTGATGTCGCACACCGCCATGCCTCCATTGTGGCGACCGGCCGCTCGGACTACCCGAACCAGCTCAACAATGTGCTGGCCTTCCCCGGTCTTTTCCGTGGCGCGCTCGATGCCCGCTCTACTGCTATTACGGATGAGATGCTGCAGGCCGCCGCAGAGGCCATCGCCAACGTTATCGACCCAAAGGATCTGGCTCCCGACTACATCATTCCGTCGCCGCTCGATCCGCGCGTCTGTCCGGCAGTTACCGCCGCGGTGAAGGCGGTTGCTGAAGCCAACAAGTAGCATTGTTGGTATGCGAGGTCATCGAAAATTAGGCGCGCTAGCGTGTGCCCTGCTCCTGGTGGTGACGGGATGTGGGCGAACAGACAAAGCTCTGGTCCCAGATCCCGTCGCACCTATAGTGCGGGTGGGCTATTCCGCAATGGCACCCGACTACGTCCTCGCCAAACTCTACGTTGCTGCCCTGCAGCTGAAAGGCGTCCCGGCCCGTCTTGACCGCATTGAAAGTCGGCGGGCCGCGGACGGTGTTCGTAACGTTGGCCCCGGCGTTACCCAAACCTCCTCCATTGGGCATCGGGCAAAGCTTCACGCCATTAGTACCGGGCTGGTAGATGTCGTCCCCGAGTACACCAGCCAGCTGTTGTTTGCGATGAACCCGGATGCCCCCATTTTGCGTGCGACAGTTCGACGGGACACTGCCAACCCCGACGCAGAGTTTGACCCGGTTTTTGCCGAGATGACACGCTCCCTTCCTCAGGAGACCCGCTCATTACGGCCCTCCCACGCCGAGCGCACCATGGTGCTAGCAGTTCGCAATAAGGATCCGCACACCGACGGCATTCGCACCTATTCCCAGCTGGCCGAGCGCTGCGAACGATTCTCCATCCTGATTCACGCCTATCCGGCCGATGCCCTCGAAATGGAGCACTGGGCAGAGCTCGTCAATCACCGCTATCGCTGTACCCCTCGATCCCTCGTCACAGAGACGACTGTGACGTCCGGTGACGATGTGGTCCTCACGTTTGCGCCGGACCCGTTGCTGCTCAGCGGGGACTGGCGTTTGCTTGCGGATGATCTCCATTCCCTAGCCGCCGCCTATATTTTCCCATTAGTGGCCAAAAGCGCCGTCGACCGTCCCCGTCAGCTCATCTTCGATGAACTCAGTGAGAAACTCACGACGACGGATGTGGCTGAACTTCTCCGCGTGGAATACCGCACCCCAGACCAACTGGACCAGTTCATTACCAACTGGCTCCGCGCTAAGGGTTTCTCGGGGCGCGAAAAATAGACTTTTGTGCACGGTGCACAGAACCTCACGCATGGCTAGTCCCAGTAGAGCAAGTATGGATATACTTAACTCACTGTTCTGCAGTACTCCACAGACAAATACCTCTACTACGAGATGGTAGAGAGTCGGCGACAGCAGTAGTTAGGTATATTTCGCCCCGTATAGCCTGCAGGAACTGCCTGTACGGAACAGACGAGGAAGCTGGAGGGCAAGAGCTCTCTAGGATAACTCGCCTTTGTGATAAAGGCGACGCATCACCACTCTTCTTAGAAAAGAAAGCACCTCTATTCGAATGCTCAGCAGGAGCTCGAGGTGTTCTGGCATGGTGCTCGTAATCCAGAGGTGAATGTTGACATTCATTCATTGGAGACAGACGTGTCTATTTTTTCTGCAACCGTTTTAGGTACCCCTCGTATCGGGCCTCGACGTGAGCTGAAGTTTGCTATCGAACGCTATTGGAGAGGCGAGAGTAGCGAAGCTGAGCTGCGTGCTATCGTCACGGAGCTACGTGCCCACACGTGGGCACAGCTGGTGGACGCTGGCCTGGATTCCATCCCCACCAATGTGTTCTCTCTCTACGACCAAATGCTTGACACCACCATGCTGGTCGGGGCGCTTCCACAATGCTACCGTGCTGCAGCAGAGACGGACCTCGATCGGTATTTCGCGGCGGCACGCGGTACGGCAGCCGTCCCCCCGCTGGAGATGACGAAGTGGTTCGATACCAACTACCACTACCTGGTTCCCGAGTTCTCAGTAGACACTCACTTCACCCTTCACCCTGAGGCGGTACTAGAGGATCTTCATGCCGCCCAAGCAGCTGGTATTCCTGCTCGCCCGGTGATCATTGGCCCCTTCACCTATCTGCGGTTGGCAAAGGAAGCGGATCGTGCTGCTGCCTCGAGTCTGGGCGGTGCCCTCAGCCGGCTCAACGAGCTCCTCCCGGTGTACGAAGAGCTTCTGCAGCTGCTTGCTGCAGAAGGCGTAGAGTGGGTGCAGCTGGATGAACCGAGCGCAGTTACCACCCTCAGCCCTGCTGAACTCGAGCTGTTGGGGAAGGTGTATGACCGTCTCGGTGGGCTCGCACAACGCCCACAGATTCTCGTTGCCACCTACTTCGGTGACACCAAAGACGCACTACCGGTGCTCGCCGGCACCCCCGTTGAGGGACTTGCCCTTGACTTCGTTGCGGGGGACCTGCCTCCGCAGGGTGTTCCAGGACTATCGGAGAAACTACTGGTAGCTGGTGTTGTTGATGGCCGCAACGTATGGGCAACGGCGATCGATGGGGCGGTAGAACAACTCGTCCGTGCTTCTGAGCGAGCTGCCCACGTCGCCGTCTCCACCTCCTGCTCTCTCCTGCACGTCCCCTATACGCTCGCCGGAGAAGATCTTCCCACCATCGAAGAGCGAACCGCCACTGGTACCGACGGATTGTGCCGAGAATGGCTCGCTTTTGGTGCGGAAAAGATCGCGGAGATCTCCCTACTAGCACAAATCCAGCGCGGCGAGAAAGACCCCAATGCCCCCGAGGTGCAAGCCGCCCGTGACATTACGGCGCACCGACGGGGAAGTGCCGTCACCAACAATCCGACGCTGCGGAAGCGAATTGCGATGCTTACCGATGCCGACTTCCACCGTCCCGACTATGCTGAGCGGGCCGCTCTCCAGCGTGATGCGCTCAACCTTCCGCTGCTGCCCACAACTACCATTGGATCCTTCCCGCAGACTGCCGAAATTCGGTCTGCCCGTCAGCGCTTTGGGCGTGGTGAGTTGACGAAGGAGCAGTACGACGAAGCAATGCGGCAAGAAATCCGAGACGTCATCAAACTTCAGGAAGACCTGGATATTGATGTGCTGGTTCATGGTGAGCCGGAACGTAACGACATGGTGCAGTACTTCGCTGAGCAACTCGACGGCTGTTGGGCATCCCGCAATGGCTGGGTGCAGTCCTACGGCACTCGCTGCGTGCGCCCACCGGTGGTGTATGGCGATGTGCAGCGACCTAACGCCATGTCCGTCGCATGGTCGGCTTATGCGGCGAGCCTCACAGACCGTCCGATGAAAGGTATGCTAACCGGCCCCCTCACCATGCTGTCGTGGTCGTTCGTGCGTGATGATCAGGCCTTGGAGGCTACCGCGATACAGGTGGCGTTAGCGATTCGTGACGAGTGTGTGGATCTGGAAGATGCTGGTATTCGCATTATTCAGGTGGACGAGCCGGCACTGCGTGAGCTGTTGCCGCTGCGTGATGAGGATAAGGAGCACTACGCCGAGTGGGCAGCTGCTGCTTTCCGGCTGGCAACGGCTGGGGTGGCTCCCGCCACGCAAATTCACACCCACATGTGCTATTCCGAGTTTGGTGAAATGGTAGGTGTGATTGGTGACCTGGACGCCGACGTCACTTCCGTTGAGTCTGCCCGTTCCCAGATGGAAATAGTGAACGACTTGGAAGAGCACGGGTACCGTCAGGCGATCGGTCCGGGTGTCTACGACATTCACTCACCGCGTGTACCGCACGTCGAAGAGATCTTCGCCGCCTTGCAGCTTGCACTGAAAGCCGTTCCAGCAGAGCGACTTTGGGTTAATCCGGATTGCGGCCTGAAAACCCGCCGGGCGGAAGAGTGCCTCCCCTCGCTGGCAGCCATGGTAACGGCGACAAAGCAACTCCGCGCTCAACTTGCCCAGTAACATGCTGCCGCAACAACGCCCACACAGGGGGTAAAGCGTCTCCCGCCTGCTGCCCCCACACGTAAAAGCCCGCACCCGGTGAATACCAGGGTGCGGGCTTTTACGTGTGGGGGCAGCAGAACCGATCGTCCAGCCCAGCCGTCGGCAGACGTCAGGAAAAGAAGACGACTGGCATAGCTGGTCGGACTGGTAAGCAGACTTATTCGGGCAGAGTGGAGTTGAAGACAGTATCCATAAGCAGTGTCTGCTCAGCGCGGCTCACACTGGAGACCCCAGTTGCTGGAGCGGACATACTGCGGCGCGAGAAGCGGTCGAAAGGCGGCAGGTTACCGACCACGGTGGGCAGCTTGACCTTGAGGAATGGCCAGGCCCCCTGGTTAGATGGTTCTTCTTGCACCCACATGACTCTCTCCACCTGGGGATAGCGGGCAACAAGCTCGTAGAGTCGGCGGAACGGTACCGGGTAGATCTGCTCCAATCGGGCAATGGCCAGATCGAAGCGTTCCTCCTTGTCACGCCGCCGAGCAAGCTCGTAATACACCTTCCCAGAGCACAGCAGCAGCGTCTTTACTGATGATGGGTCGTGCAACTGCTTTTCATCGTAGAAATAGGGGTCATCAATGACCGAGCGGAATTTTCGCTGGGTGAAGTCTTCCAATGGGCTCGTCGCCGCCTTCATCCGCAGCATGGACTTCGGGGTCGCCACAATGAGCGGGCGCACAATACTGGATAGAATATGCCGGCGAATGAGGTGGAAGTAATTTGCAGGGGTGGACGGTTGGGCGATGGTCATGTTGGACTCCGCACACATTTGGAGGTAACGCTCGATGCGGGCAGAAGAGTGGTCAGGGCCAGCACCTTCCTGTCCATGCGGGAGGAGCATGACGAGTCCTGAACGTTGGTTCCACTTCGCTTCAGCCGAGGAAATGTACTCGTCAACAATGGTCTGTCCACCGTTGGCAAAGTCACCGAATTGAGCCTCCCAACATACCAGCGCATCCGAGTGGGCCACACTGTAGCCGTACTCCACACCCAAACCCGCAAACTCGGACAGTGCGGAGTTAAAGATGTCGAAATGCCCTCCGTGGGTGTTCGCAATGGCGCGGAGAGGGCTGTACTCGTTGCTGTTCTCCCGATCCACTACGATGGCGTGACGTTGGGTGAAGGTCCCGCGGCAGCTGTCCTCACCCGCGATGCGTACATCTCGTCCTTCTTGGACCAGCGAGCCCCAGGCCAACAGTTCAGCCATAGCCCAGTCCACGTGCCCCTCATGGGTCATGCGGTGGCGAGCTTCAAGAATAGGCTTGACGCGCTTGTGGACAGAGAAGTTATCCGGCACATTGGCGAATGCGTCGCCAATCTCTTCCAACCGTTCGGCTGAGATAGCAGTCTGCAGGTTGTAGGGAACACGCTGCTTTGTAGCCACCGATTGTGATGGAGGAGTGGACTCCTTCTCCGCATCCTTCACCTGTTTGAAGACACTTTCGAGCTCACCCTGGTAGTCCTGCAAGGCAGTTTCTGCTTCTTGCGGAGTAATATCGCCGCGTCCCACCAACGTCTCCAGGTAGGACTGCCGCACAGAACGCTTGTTATCGATGATGTCGTACATGGCGGGCTGCGTCATCGACGGATCATCCGCCTCATTGTGGCCTCGACGGCGGTAGGAGACGAGGTCGATAACAACATCCTTGGCGAACTTCTGGTTGAATTCGACGGCGGCGCGGGCGACACGCACACATGCTTCCGGGTCGTCCCCATTGACATGGAAGACCGGCACACCAAAGGCCTTCGCGACGTCGGTGCAATATTCGCTGGAGCGACCTTGTGAAGGGGCGGTAGTAAAACCGATCTGGTTATTGACGACGATATGCACGGTGCCACCGACGTTGTAGCCTTCGAGCAGTGCCATATTGAGCGTCTCGTACACCACTCCTTGACCTGAGAAAGCGGCATCACCGTGCAGCATGAGCGGCATGACAGGGTAGCGCGGTTGATTCTCTTGGTGGGGCCGTTCGGTACTACGAGCAAGCAGGTCTTGCTTAGCCTTGACGATACCGATAAGAACGGGGTCGACGGCTTCCAGGTGTGAGGGGTTGGCGGTGAGCGTCACCTTGATGTCGTTGTCGCCATACATCTGATAGTGCGTACCCTCGGCACCGAGGTGGTACTTCACATCTCCAGAACCCTGCTGTTCATTGGCATGCATGTTGCCTTCGAACTCACTGAAGATTTGGTTGTAGGGTTTGCCGACGATATTGACAAGCACATTGAGACGCCCACGGTGGGGCATGCCAATGACGACCTCCTGGACATGGTGGTCGGCAGCCACATCAATGATGCGATCCATCATAGGAATAAGAGACTCTGAGCCCTCCAAGGAGAAACGTTTCTGCCCCACATACTTGGTTTGAAGGAAAGATTCGAATGCTTCGGCCGCGATAAGCGTAGTGAGAGTGAGTTTCTGATCCTTGGCGGAGAGCGGGGCACCCTTACTCTCCACATAATTGCGGATCCACTCGCGTTGCTCATTATCGAGGATGTACGTGTACTCGACGCTGATCTTCTCGCAATAGGCATTGCGCAGCACCGTCATAATGTCGCGTAACTTCATCCGCTCTTGACCGGCGAGACCGCCAACGGCGAACTCTCTGTCAAGGTCCCAGATGGTGAGCCCGTAGTGTGCAATGTTGAGGTCCGGGTATGTTTCCCGCTTCCGGCCCGGTTCAATGAAGTTGAGGGGGTTCGTGTCGGCAATGAGGTGGCCACGGTCGCGGTATGCCTCGATGAGTTGAAGCACACGCGCATCCTTATTTACCCCCTGCGAAGTGACATCGCGTCGCCATCGCCACGGCTCGAAGGGAAGTTTGAGCCCAGTAAAGATCTCATCGTAGAACTCGTCGGATAGAAGCAGTTTGTGGATCGTCCCCAGCCACTCGCCGGACTCTGCACCTTGGATAATCCGGTGGTCGTAGGTGGAGGTGACAGTCATTGTCTTACCCACCCCGAGCTCCGCCAGTGCTTCATCGCTCATCCCGACGTATTCCGCCGGATACTGAAGTGCTCCAACGCCCAAAATACAGCCCTGACCAGGTGTAAGGCGCGGCACAGAGTGAATCGTGCCAATACCGCCAGGGTTAGTAAGTGAGATGGTGACACCGGCAAAGTCGGCGGCAGTTAGCTTACCGTTGCGGGCGCGCGTGACGATATCTTCATAAGCGGCGACGAACTGGGGGAAGTTCATCGTTTCCGTCTCTTTAATCGCTGCGACCACTAGTGAGCGACTACCGTCTTTGCCCCGCAGGTCAACCGCTAGGCCCAAGTTAATGTGGTCAGGCTGAATACGAGTGAAGTGGCCGTCCTCCTCCTCTAACCGGCAGTTCATGGTGGGATAGGCTTTCACTGCCTGAATCATGGCGTAGCCAATGAGGTGTGTGAAGGAGACTTTCCCTCCACGAGTTTTTGTAAGGTAACTGTTGATGAGAGCTCGGTTCTCAAACATCAATTTCACTGGAATAGAGCGCACCGAGGTCGCTATGGGGATATTACGGGAAGCATTCATATTGCGCGCAATAGCCCGGGCAGTACCCCGCAGTGGAGTTTTCTCCTCTTCCGTTAGCTCTGGGTAACTGGGGCCGGCCGCCGGCTCAACCGTATACATGGTAGTGAGGGCATCTTTAGCGGCAGAGCGCACACGCTCGGTGGAGGCACGTTGCACGTTCACTGGGTCTGCAGCGGTCTCAGAGTAGTCGTAATCGGTGAGGAAAGCAGTGGGATTAGTAGGGCCGAAAGGTTCGGACACTAGTTGCGCGCTGTCCGTACTGGTGGCGGCGGCTATAGGGGAGGGGATCAGTTTTTGATCGGTGAAGTAGGCCCGCCAAGCATCATCCACACTGTGGGGATCGTCGCGGTACTTCCGATACATTTCGTCAACCAGCCACTGGTTCTGTCCGAAAGAATCTGGATGTGTCGTCACTGATAACCCTCATTCTGGTCCGGTTGGATGTGTACCTCTAATGGTACTCAGAAAGAAGGGTGGTGATCTGCGTTACACGAATGCTGAAAAGAAGAAGAGAATTTTTGTGTGCGATGAGTATTCTGCAGGTCATCGTGATTAGTATGGTGTTTAAATACAATTGCTCCCCTACGCGTCAATCGCTATATCTCTTGGAAAGCCCAACCTCAATGCGTATGAATAGAGAAGACCGCCGGGCACACCTTATCAAGGCTGCCATGGTCGTCGCTCGGCGAGAAGGTTTCGCTCAAGTGACTACTCGCGCCGTAGCCCAAGAAGCCGACATTTCCCTCGGAGTAGTGCACTACTGCTTCAATGACAAAGAAGAGCTGCTCTACGAAATGGCTGCTCACACCGTCGATGAAGTCATTCACACTATTACCAAGAGTGTGCTCGCCACCGCTTCTACCTCCAACAAGACGGGACTCGCTGGACTAGAAGAGTCATTGTTCCAGGACTCTCTAACCATCCTCAACGAGGTCTCCGCACAAGCCGAAAACTCACCGCTGGTGTACGAGGTCATTTCCTATGCATTTCATACCTCTGACTTCCGGTTCCAACAACTCATCACCATGTACTACGATGCCCTGGCGCACCTAGCCTACAGCTATCTCGACTCTGTGGCCCGCCGATTCAATGCCACGTGGTCCATGGATCTCAACCAACTGGTTCCCGTCATCCTCGACCTCATTCATGGGTACCTGTTGCGCCATCTGAGTCTCCGTACCCCGCAAAACCCGGCACTGGCCAGTAGCGCCGACGGGATGAAGATTGTGTTGGACTCCCTGGAAATGGTTGTTCGTACCGTAGTACGGAACGCAGAAGAAATAACTGTAGCATAATCGCACCCTTATGATGCGGCCGGGGAGGTTATTCTTCCCTGGCTGCATCATATTCCGGACAGTTCTTCTTGAGGTGAGCATAACTCCCGCTCAACGAGCTGAAGAGGCGACTCTGGCGAGTCGAGTGCCTAAACTAGTAACCATGACAAGCACTAGCGCAAATCTTTCCCGACCTTCTCGCGAATGGAACGACTGGGATGCACTCGGCAAGGAAGCAGTGGCCTTCACCCAGGACCTCATCCGTATTCCCTCAGTCAACACCGGAGAACCCGACGTAGGAGACGGCGAAGACCAGTGCATCCATTACATCGCCGGCAAACTCGCTGATGTTGGCATCCAGGGGGACTACCTGGCATCCCGCCCTGGGCGCGGAAACTACCGCATCGTCATCCCAGGAGACGACCCCCATGCGCTCCTCATTCACAGCCACGTCGATGTCGTGCCCATCAACGCTGACGATTGGGACCACCCGCCCTTCGGTGGTGACATTATTGACGGATGGATCTGGGGCCGCGGTGCAGTCGATATGAAAGACTTTGCCGGCATGATGCTAGCCGTTGCACGCCATTACGCACTTACCGGAGTGCGCCCAGCCCGCACCCTCATGATGGTGTGGTTCTCCGATGAAGAACACGATGGTGTATGGGGCTCCCACTGGTTTGTTGACCACCATCCTGAGTGGTTCGCGGGAGTAACCCAGGCGCTCAGCGAAGTGGGCGGCTTCTCCGTCACTCTCCCAGACCATCCTGACACACGAATCTACCCCCTGGCAGTAGCTGAAAAAGGTGTTGCCTGGGCACGCCTCAGTGCGAAAGGTCGTGCCGGGCACGGTTCCCGCCCCTCCGGGACGAATGCCGTCTCTGTCATTACCCGTGCTGTCGCAGCGATCGCCCGTCATGATTTCCCTATCGTCCACACCCCTGCGCTGGATGCCTTCCTAGATACCATCACGGAAGTAACAGGCGAGCGCTACCAAGACGATGAGCTTGACGCCGCGACCCACAAGTGGGGTTTCCTGGGGCCAGTAGTCCGCGCCAGTCTCCGCAACACGGCAGCCCCCACCCAGCTTCACGCCGGCTACGCGGTAAACGTCATCCCCGCCGACGCCCGTGCCACCATCGATTGCCGTGTGCTTCCCGGCCACGAGACAGAATTCTTTGACACCGTAGAGGAATTGCTGAGAAACGAGTTGGGAGAGGACTATGACGCCCTCACCATCCACTGGGAAAAACCCAATGCAGTCTCCAGTGATCCGCAGTCTCCCTTCGTGGATACTGTCCGTGAAGCCCTCACCACCATCGATCCCGCAGGAGTTGTTGCGCCCTATCTTCTCCCGGCTGGCACTGACAATAAGTTTCTCCAGCGGCTGGGTATCGAATGTTTTGGTTTCGTTCCTCTGCACGTCCCCAGCACCTATGATTGCTTCGGGCATTTCCATGCAAAAAATGAGAGAGTTCCCGTCAGTGCCGTCCACAGCGGAGCACAGGTACTGGCTCACCTCACCCAAAATGCGTAGGCTGAGCCTATGGCGAGCTCAACACGGAATCTCCGAGAACCCCTACCTCGGGGTATCTGGGTTCTGGTAGGAGCCGCCTTTCTCATAGCGATCGGATACGGACTCATCACCCCGGTCCTACCACAATACGCGCACAGTTTCGATGTGAGCGTGATGGCGGCCGCCGCCATTGTCAGTGTCTTCGGCATGACGCGCCTCGTGTTTGCGCCAGCCTCCGGTAAACTCATCAATCTACTAGGTGAGCGGCCGATGTATCTGGCAGGGCTCTTTATCGTTGCCCTCTCTACTCTGGCAACCACCTTCGCTCAGGGCTACTGGGAACTCGTCGTCTACCGCGGGTTAGGTGGAATCGGCTCGACCCTCTTCACCGTGTCCGCAACCGCCATGATCGTGAAAATGGCACCGGGATATATGCGTGGACGTGCAGCTTCCGCATATGGTGGAGCCTTCCTCATCGGAAACATCGCCGGTCCAGTAGTGGGAGGAATACTGGGGCATATAGACATTAGGCTCCCATTTTACGTATACACAGTTTCACTCATCCTGGCGATTATCGTGGTGTGGTGGATGCTCCCGGCACGGCTCCTCGACCACTCAGCCACCGACGCTGCCACCGCGGAAACGGGGGATTTAGCCGTCAACACGGGCACTATCTCCGAAACGGAACCCGGCACACCTGCTGCTGCGTCGGATCTGGACACGGAACAATCGACGACACAAGCTCCCGAGCTGAAACTACGCGACGTCATGAAAGACAGCGCGTTCTGGGCCTGCCTCGCTACCAACTTCTCCAATGGCTGGGGCAACTTCGGAGTCCGTGTCGCCCTGCTTCCTCTTTTCGTCTCCGCGTTGCTTCGCACAAACGGCGCAGCCCAGGCGGGTATTGCGATGGCGATTTTTGCCATCGGGAACGCTATTGCCCTCTACACCACCCGGCATTGGTCCGACCGCTGGGGGCGTCGCCCCCTTATCATCGGGGGACTTCTACTGTGTGGAGCGATGACGGCGCTTCTAGGGCAAGGGACAAGTGTGGGTATGGTCTACGTTCTCTCGCTCTTCGCTGGGCTTGGAGGCGGCGTCATCAATCCCGCTCAACAGGCAGCCATCGGAGATGTGGTGGCTGGATACCGTGGCGGTACTATCTTGGCCTCCGTACAGATGGCTGCGGACTTCGGTTCAATCGTTGGTACGCTGGCAGCCGGCGCCATTGTGGATGCCTTGGGCTACAGCTGGGCCTTTGGAATCACGGGCATCATCTTGGCGGTGAGTTCGTTGGCATGGGTGCCGGCCAGAGAAACTCTTCCGCCTGCCGCGCGTAGCCGACCAGCAGCTTCCTCCCTTTAGGTTTCCGCAGGTAGTAGCGGGTAGTATAAGACACGATGACTACTGTCGAAACATTTTCCGACTTCGACCTGTCCGCTCCGATTCTGCAAGCAATCAGTGACCTAGGTTTCGAGTCCCCCAGCCAAATTCAGGCTGCTACTATCCCCCTGCTGCTCTCCGGGAAAGACGTTGTGGGCATGGCCCAAACCGGTACCGGTAAGACCGCAGCGTTTGGCCTCCCCATGGTGGCCGCCATTGATCCCGAGCTGAAAGCTCCGCAAGCCTTAGTTCTTGCCCCAACCCGCGAACTAGCCCTGCAGGTTGCCGATGCCGTATCGAGCTTCGCACGGCATATCCCAGGTGTAAAAGTGCTCCCCATCTACGGGGGACAGTCCTATGGTGTCCAAATCGCAGGTTTGAAGCGTGGAGCCCAGATCATCGTCGGTACCCCCGGACGTATCATCGACCACCTTTCCAAAGGCAAACTCGATCTTTCTGAACTGCACTACCTAGTTCTCGATGAAGCCGATGAAATGCTGAAGATGGGTTTCCAAGAAGACGTCGAAGAGATCCTCTCCAAAACCCCCGAACACCGTCAGGCAGCACTCTTCTCCGCTACTATCCCGCCGGCGATCCGCCGCATCTCCGAGAACTATCTGTCTGATCCGCAGCAGATCGAAATTGAGACCCCCACCACCACTAATGCCAATATTGAACAGCGATACGTAATCGTCAACCAGCGCTCCAAAATCGATGCACTTACCCGCATCTTGGAAGTGGACACCTTTGAAGCAATGATTCTCTTCGTCCGCACCAAGCAACAGACAGAAGAGATGGCCGATAAGCTTCGTGCACGCGGTTACGGTGCCGCCGCGATTAACGGTGACATGGTGCAAGCCCAACGTGAGCGCACCATTAATCAGCTCAAAGAGGGCACCCTCGATATTCTTGTTGCAACCGACGTGGCCGCCCGTGGTCTCGACGTCGACCGCATCAGCTATGTCCTAAACTATGACATGCCCCACGACCCGGAGTCTTACGTGCACCGGATCGGTCGCACCGGGCGCGCGGGGCGGACCGGGCAAGCGCTTCTGTTCGTGACGCCACGAGAACGCCGCATGATTAAGCAGATTGAGCGCGTTACTGGCCAGCCTCTGGAAGAGGTCAAGCTGCCCAGTGTGGACGATGTGAATGACACACGCGTTCGCCGCTTCAATGAATCCATCACCGAAGCTTTGGAAGATGAGCATCTCGACCTATTCCGTGGTTTCGTGCAGCTTTACGCCGCAGATACGGGAGTGGATATGGTCGATATTGCGGCTGCCCTAGCCGTCCGCACTGTCGATGAGACTGAAGGTTTCCTCTTGACTGAGGAACTTGAGGTAGATGACTATCGCGGCCACCAACGCTCCTTCCCTCATGGTGGGGAGCGTAAAGAAGGTCGCCAGCAGTCTCGGAGCGGAAAAGACTTGGTCTCCTACCGTATTGCCGTTGGTAAGCGTCATAAGGCCACGCCATCGAGCATTGTGGGAGCTATTGCGAACGAAGGCGGGATCAGTAGCGCTGATATTGGCCACATCTCTATTCGCGGGGACTACTCTCTCATCGACATGCCCGCAGACCTTCCCCAAGAGGTTTTCGACAATCTGGAGAAGACGCGGATCTCCGGCCAACTGATTCACCTTGAGGTGGACCCGGGCCCACCGGCGAACCGTCCAGGAGCCCTGAAGCAGGCCAAGTGGGAGAAGAAACAGCAGAGTAGCTATATGCGCCCTGAGAAACACTCCCGTAAGCACCGCAGCGATCGCACCGAGTGGAAAGACCGGAAGGGTCGCAAGGCGTGGAAGAACTCTGCAGATCATGGTCGCGGTACATGGAATGAGCTTTCCTCTGCCGGCAAGCGGACCAAGAATGACCACTCTGGGCGGAAGGATCGCCCTGCCTGGAATTCTCGTTCCC
This sequence comes from Mycobacteriales bacterium, assembly GCA_018376445.1. GTDB lineage: Bacteria > Actinomycetota > Actinomycetes > Mycobacteriales > Mycobacteriaceae > Lawsonella. Next base: position 66,395 of record JAHABL010000009.1, on the reverse strand, counting down.
GGAAGAGCTACCAACCTGCCGGAAAGGGATATTCCAAGAACCGTAGTTTTTCCAACTACAAGCAGGGCAAAAAGTACTAATTCGCATGCTGTGGGCAGAGTCTGCTTGCCGCGGAGAGTGCCCGCCAATCGGCTTGGCTGATGGACAGGTTGTAGTGGATCGCAACGGTGAGGTAACGGCCCGCGTACCAGCAGCGGCTACCTTTCCATGGTGGAAGCCAGTCGCTGGGGGTACTGTCTCCCTTTTTGATATTGATGTCTCCCGCAACCACTACCAGGTTGCGGGAGATGTCGTTAGCGAAGGTCACTCGCTTTCGCTGAGGCCACTGCGCAGCACCCATATCCCACGCTGCGGCAAGTGGGAAGAGGTGGTCGATATGACGTTGCTGCCGCTGGTAGGGGAGGGGACGCCCGGTATAGGGATCGATGCCGGTCGTGAGAAGTCGCAGCATCTCAGAACGAGTATCGATACCGTTGTGACTGCCAGGTGCATCTGAGTCGTCAGTCCATGCGGTTCCGAAACTGCAGCTGGACGATCCGGTGCAGGCACGTTCGTAACCCAGAATATGGTGGCGGCGTGGGATGACATGCACACGGTCGAGTAGTGCACGTACTTCAGCACGGCTTGGAGTACCCGTCCACTGGTGTGCCGGTGGAATCCACTGGGATGCGGTAACGACGAGTGCCACTAGGGTGGGAAACACCACCCACCCGCCCCAGAGTAGCCAACGATGTCCTCGGAGGCTCCAGAGGTGGACTGAGGTAGTGGCGTGAGCGTATCGGGTAGTACCAGACTGGCGGGCAGGGTTAGTGTCCGAGGCTGGATTGGAGGTGTCGGTGCATGTACGGGCGACGGAAACTGGAGTGTGATGATGAGGCAGCGGCATAGTGGGGACTTTGGTGGTGACGGTGACTTTGCAGTTAACCACATGCGCAAGCGGGATGGATGAGCTACTTAGGGCACGTCGCACGGGGACGGTCAGATGAAATATGTCTGTGCGCAGTTGTCAGCAGGTCTGCGGAGGCGTGAGGTGGTGCTGCCGGTAGCGAAAAACGCCACCATTTGTCGCCGGCGGCAATGCCGCATCAGAAATTGTTACAAGAGACTGGTTGGATAGAATCATGACGAGTCCCAGAGCATCCTCCTATGAGCTCCACGGCCGGTGGATACCGGATCGTGGCTTGATGCTGTGGATTCGAGATTGTGCCGGGGGGGAATCACCTGGGAGGGTAGCAGACCTGCCTGTGGGTGCCTTCCCGCCCATTATCAGTGACCTTATCCAGCGGGTTCCGGTGTTCCGCTACACCCTGCCTTTCACGGTTCTTGGCGAGGGTGGCTATCCTCGTTCTCGGACAGTTCCCTGCCTTGTCATTAGTGCAGGAGCTGCTCTTGCTTTCCTGACCGAGTGTGCGACGTCCGCGACTCCTATCCCTGGACTTGGAGAAGACCTGCGCTTTCTCGCACATGCGGTAGCGGGCGTTACGCGGTGGGTCGACGCTGGTCGAGTAGCGCCCCGCCTCTACCATCATGGCCCTACCTGGTATGCCCACTGGCAGCTTTTGGGCGGTGGCGCGCAACGGGTATGGCTCACCGAGCTCCTTCACGCACTACCACCAGTGCTCGCCCATAACGGTGGCTTCGCTGCGGTGGAGAGTTTTGTGGAGGCCATGGCAGCTGAACTCTGCCGACAACGCCTGCGGGATCTCCCGCACCGCCCGCGGCAGGCTCTTGTAGAAGCGCTTATTACTGGAGAGCCTTTTATTGAGGGCACACTCGGTTTTTCAGAACGGCTTCGCCAATGGCAAAACGGAGCAGCAGACACCGATACTGAGGTAGTGCTCCGTCTTCACGAACCGCTACCCGACACCCCGGAATGGTGGGGTTTGGAGGTGTCAGTGCGTGTCTTGGGCAGTGCCCCTGAACCTCTCATTCCCAGCGTCCTCGATGCTGCCTCCTACACCACCGCTACCAAGTTGTGGGCACGGGCGACGGAAGCCTACCCAGCTCTGCTCGAGAGTGTGGTAGCAGGGTATGGGGAAGATCGTCTACTGACGACCGTACAGGCAACCGATTTTGTCACCCGGGGAGTGAACGTGGTGCGGGCGCAAGGCATTGTTGTGATGCTTCCTCGGGCGTGGGTTGCGGCGCCGGTGTCAATGCGACTGCAGGTAATTCCGGGGGAGGGTGAACAAGCAGCGCGTTCAGCTGCTACGGGGGCCAAAGTGGGACTCGATGCCATTATAGACTACCAATGGCAAGTGGCGTTGGGAGATGTTGTCCTGACACCTGCAGAGCTTTTCGACATAGTGCAAGAACAGTCTGGTTTAGTTCACCTTCGTGATGGGTGGGTGCAAGCAGATCCCATACTGTTGCGCCGAGCCGCGGAATTCATTGCTGCAAAAAGTGGGAAACGGCGTCGGAAAGTGCTGTCTCAGGCAGATCTCGCCGCTACTCAGGAGGGTACTGCGGGGGATGTACTGCAGGAACTTATTAGTGCTGACACACCAGTACCGGTGACAGGTACTGCCGGGTCAACACTGGTGGATGATTTATTGGCGCATCGTTCCGAACCGGTGCACGTCTCCACTGACGATCTTGTTGCCGCACAACTGCGTCCCTACCAGCAACGTGGGGTGGACTGGATAGCCAGTCTCGATGCACTTGGGCAGGGTGGCATCCTGGCTGATGATATGGGTCTGGGGAAGACACTCCAGGTGCTCACCGTCCTGGCTTATGACAAAGCGCGTGGAGCAGTGCCCGCAGACTCAGCAGTGTTGGTGGTTTGCCCCATGTCTTTGGCTGCCAACTGGTACCACGAAGCGCAGAAGTTTGCTCCACAACTAGCTGTCGCTATTCACCATGGTGCAGATCGGTCAAGCGGGTCAGCATTCCAGGATGTGGTGGCACAACATGATGTCATCATTACCACCTACAACCTGCTGCATCGAGACCGAGCTGAACTCATGGCAGTGACTTGGTGGCGAGTCGTCTTCGATGAAGCGCAGCACTTGAAAAATGTTGCAACACAGCAATCTCGGGCAGCTCGAGCGCTCTCCGCAGCACATCGCTTAGCACTCACCGGAACCCCCATGGAAAACAACCTGGAGGAGTTTCGCGCCCTGATGGACCTGGTAAACCCTGGCTATCTAGGAACGCAGCACGGCTTCCGCCACCACTACGCGCTCCCCATCGAACGCGACCACGACGACACCATGGCTGCACAATTGCGCACCTTGACAGCCCCGTTCTTGCTCCGCCGATTAAAAAGCGACCCTGCTGTTATCAGCGATCTTCCCGACAAGAATGAGATGGTCGTCCACGCATCCTTGACGCCAGAACAAGCCGGCCTTTACCATGCCGTCGTCGATGACATGCTTGAGAAGATCAACCAAGCGAAAGGTCTGCAACGGAAAGGCGCAGTACTCGCCGCGCTCACAAAGCTCAAACAAGTCTGCAACCACCCTGCACACTACTTCGGTGATGTCTCGGCCGTTCTCCGACACGGACAGCATCGTTCCGGGAAAGTGGCGTTACTGGAAGAACTCCTCTCGACTATTCTCGCCGAAGGGGAGAAGGCGCTTATCTTTACCCAATACAAAGAATTTGGAGACTACCTGGCGAACTACCTACATCAACGGTTCAACGTAGCGGTACCGTTCCTCCACGGATCACTGCGACGTGAAGAACGCGATGCCATGGTGGAGAGCTTCCAATCCGCAGAAGGAGCCCCACTCATGGTGTTGTCACTTAAAGCCGGTGGAACTGGTCTTACCCTCACCGCCGCAAACCATGTCATTCACTGTGACCGCTGGTGGAACCCAGCAGTCGAGAATCAAGCCACCGACCGAGCCTATCGAATCGGCCAGACGAAGGACGTACAGGTACGCAAACTCGTCTGCGACGGCACCATCGAAGAGCGTATTGACGACATTATTGCCCACAAATCGACGATGTCGGATCTAGTTGTGGGTACAGGTGAAACCTGGCTCACCGAGCTCGATGATGACCAGCTGCAGGAACTCTTCCGTCTGGAGGTGAAGTAAATGCGGGGACTTGTTGCTCAGAAAAAAACCGGATGTTTCGGGCGCACCTGGTGGGGGAAGCAGGTGGAACGGGCGTTAGAAGAACCTTATCGCGGGCACGACGGCGTGGTTCGACACCCCCAGGTTGCACGTGCAAAGGCGCTGGCTAGGAATGGCGCCATCTTCGCAATGGAACACTATGGCTCCACCGTTGCTGGGGAAGTACAGGGAAGCCAGCTCGACCCCTTCGCACCCACCATTTCGGGTACGCCCGTCAGTGCCGACACCATCGCTGAAGTGCGCGCTGCCGTCGCTCGTCATCCCGGCTCCGCAGAACAGATTATTGCTGGATCTCTTCCCACGTTCCTCGAAGAACTTCTCCCACTCTACGCACACGACCTCCGGTGTACGTGCACCTGTCCTGCATCGGCGGACCGCTGCTCACACACTTTGGCACTGGGATACCTGTTAGTAGAACGCATGGATCGAGATAGCGAGTGGTATCTCCAGCTTCGCAGCATCGCTCTTTCAGACATCCTGGTCTCTGCTGATCCCGTCGACGAAACAGCAGCATCAAACTCCACCGACGAGCCCGATACATCCACCACCACCCTTTGGGACAGCAACGGTAGTGAATCGAGTCGTGCAGCCGCGCGCCGGCAGATACCCCGTGGGGAGGCAGCACAACTTATCACCCGCCCCTCCCAGGAACCCTCCCAAGAACAGGACCCTGATTCCCCCGTTGCGCTCGCCCCTCATCGCTACTGGGCACTTTCCGGGGAGCTACCGGATCTCCCCAACCCGCTCCCTAACCCGGCCTACCACGACCTCGACCCTGTGCAATGGATGGCCGCAGCGAGTGCGTACACCTCTGACCCGGTCGAGAAGCTCACGCTCGAAGCCGATCTACACGACGCGTGGGACTATCTTGTTGAACACGACACCTACCCAACCGTCATCAAGGAGTACTCCGATGAGTAACCCACTGCGCCTCCTCCACAGCAGCGACTGGCACATCGGGATGACTCGCCGTCATCTGTCAGAAAGTAAACAGGCAGTCTTCCGTGACGCACGCCTGCAGGCTATCGAGCATCTCTGTGACCACGCCGCAGAGCTCGACGTCGATGGCGTCGTCGTCGCAGGAGACGTCTTCGATGGGAACCAACTCGACAGCAACACCATCATCTCCCTCCTGGAAATGGTGGGTGGACTCACCTGCCCTGTAGTGCTCCAACCCGGCAACCACGACTCCTACCGGCGGGACAGCGTCTACCTGTCACCTGCCTTCCGAGCTCATAAGCCAGACAATATCCTCGTCCCCCACGAGCCCGGAGTGCTACGAGACATCCCAGGAATCGAGCTCATTGTCGGCCCCTATAGCGATCGGTACCCCACCGAAAACCCCCTCTTTACTGCTCTCCGAGAGTGTGCGGAAACCCTCAAAGAACCCTGCACATACCGAGTAGGACTAGCACACGCAGGCGTTGACACGTTCGCCCCACACATGGAGGATGCCACCGGAGCAGAAATCATCTCCGTCGCTGCACTAGAGGAGGCCTGCCGCAGCTACCAGCTCGACTACCTCGCCCTCGGAGACAGGCATTCACAGACACAAGTGGGGGAGAGTGGTCGGATCTGGTATTCCGGCAGCCCCGAGGTGACTGACTTCGATGACGTCGAGAAAAACTCAGGCCAGGCACTCCTCGTCACACTGCATGACGAGACCTGTACGACCGAACCACTCACCTGCGGGAAATGGTCCTTCCGAACCCTTCGTCGTGACATCCATAGCACCGCCGATATCGCACAACTCTCCCGGGACCTCGCGGAGATACCCAACAAACGACGCACCGCCGTCCGCCTTGGTCTTAACGCCACCCTCACCGTCGAAGACATGGCAGCATTAGACACCGCCCAAGCGCAATGGGAAGGTATGTTCGCAGGATTCCGGCTGTGGGAACGGCATAGCTCACGGCACTTGCTCCCATCCCTTACCGAACTACAAGCGAGACTGACAGGATACGTGGCAGAGGCTGCGGAGGAACTCTCACAGCTAGCCGAAAACGGTGACGAGACCGCTCAAGATGCTCTCACGCTGCTCTACCGCCTCACTGTGGAAGGAGAACATCAGTAATGCGACTCCACTCCATCACCCTGAAGGACTACCGCGGTATCACGGAACGCCACGTCGACTTCGACGACCATGGCATCACCGTAATCGCTGGGCCCAACCAATCCGGAAAATCGAGCGTTATCGAAGCCATTAACCTCGTTCTCACTGAGAAAGCCACTTCCACCAAAAATGCAGTGACCGCTATTCGGCGCAGTGGAGTCGACCGCCCCGCCATCGTGGAGTTCGATGCCACCATTGGCGGTGAACGGTTCACTCTACGCAAAGAATTCGGACGTGGGCGGCAAGCAGGTACCACCCTCACCTTTGCCACCGGGAACAAGGCGGTACTACGCGGCGACCCCGCCCATAACTATGTACAAGATCTCCTCCGCGACCATGAAGATATGGCGCTTTTCGCTGCCCTGAGCTTCCTCCAAGGCAAGGACCTGTCGAGTTTTGAACTCACAGACGGCCAGTCTGCCCTTCAAGCAGCACTCGATGCGGCCGCCAACGGAAACGATGACACACTCTCGGGAGACCACCTACTGGATGCTGCGCAGGCGGAATTCGACCAGTACTTCACCACAACAGGCCGCCTCACCAAAGAACGAACGAACGAGCTCAAACGCGAAAAAACCCTCTCTGAAGAGGCTTCTGAACTTGCTGAACACGTTGCCGAAACAGAACGGACTGCCCAACAACTCGATGACCTCGAACAGCAGCGAGAACACCTCGCGAACCAGCGTGCCGAGACAGAAGCTCGACTGCAGGACCTCACTGCACAGGCAGCAGCTCACGCCGAGCACCAACGGCAGAAGGCTGCCCTCGAAGCGCAACTGAGGACAACCGAAGCACAACTTGCAGCTGCCACTTCGCGCGTGCAGGCCGATGACGACCTCGCACAACAACACGCGGCGATAAGCGAACGCATCACCCGTATCGAACAACAACAGGCTGAGCTCACACAGGTAGATGATGCCGAACTACACCAGCTCATCGAACAGCGGGACCAGCTAGCCGCGGCTGCAGCGCACTACACACAAACTGCGGAGATTATGGACTTTCTCCGCCGGGAACGCCTCCACCACGAAGAGGAAGCGCAAGCAGAACGCCTCGCCCAAGCTGCGAAACAGGCTTCCGACCACCTGCACAGCATCCCGCACGACGTCGAGGTCTATCGGCATGCCGAGCAACTACGAGCCGATATTGAGGGACTCCAACACGTGCTCGCGGTAAGCTCCGGGACCATCACCGTGACTCCTCTCCCCGGCGGCGACGTACTCTGTAACGGCAGTCCGCTTACCAGCGCACATACCGAGATTATCTCCCGGTCGCTTTCTATCGAGGTGCCAGGACACGTGACCATCACCCTGCACCCAGCTGCAGAAGCAGCAGAACGCGACGCCCAGCTCAGCCGGCTCACCGCAGACTATCAGGAAGCCCTTGACAGCCTGCACGTCGCAGACTGGTCACAGGCATGCAGGCAGGCAGACGAGTGGCAGGAGGCCAACCGTGCCCACCAGGACGCAGCCGCAGAATGCCGCGCCTTTGCGACTCTCCACCCCGAGTCACGCCGACTAGAAGAAGCACACCAGCTCACCCAAGAGTGCGCCGGCTTCCCCAGTGACCTCCTCGACCAAGGCCGAGCCGGCACATTAAATGTCCTTCCTAAAGCTGACGTAGATGAGCTACAGAGTGCCTTTACCGAAGCTCAGCAAAGGGCAGAAGTAGCACTACGCAACTACGAGGTGTCCGCCAGCAAACGTGACCTACTCGCGCAAGAGCTTGCTGCAGCACAACAGGAATACGCACAGCTTGACCCACTTGACCAAGCGGCAAGAACTGCACACCAGGAGAAACTAGCCAGTCTTACCACTGCCGTAGCGACACAGCGAGCAGAACTCGCGCAGTGTGAAAATTGCACCGCAGCGTTCGCTGACACCACTGAAGAAGCCGCGGACAACACCAGCACGCTAGCTACTCTCCGCTCCTTCTACGATGACGTCGACAGCAAATACCACCGGCTCCAGGGCGTTCTCGACACCCACATGTCCGCTGGCTACCATGCTGCACTCGTAGAGAAACGCGCCCAACACCGCGATCTTCACGAACACATCCAGCGCACCACAGCCGCTGCAGACGCCGCACGGTTACTTCGCGATACACTACTGGCAGCCCGCCAGCGCGCTGCCGCCCGCTACCAAACACCCTATGTGAAGACCCTCACGCGTCTCGGCCAACGAGTATGGGGTGACCACTTCTCCGTCACCGTCGCTGACAATCTCACAATTGTGAGTGCCGTCACCCGACCCAACGGCATCCCCATCGCCTATAGCGATCTCTCTACCGGTACCCGAGAACAGCTGGCAGTCCTCTCTCGCCTTGCCTGCTACCAGCTCGTGGACCAAGGACATGTCCCCGTTATTCTCGATGATATCCTGGGATACTCCGACCCCACGCGTCGAGAAGATATGGCAGCTGCCATCGAGACAGCGACCAGTCTCGCCACTAGCGACCCCGCAATGGCCGGACAACTCATCATCTTTACCTGTGACAGCAGCCGTTTTGCGAGCGTTCCCGGCAAACACCACATCTGGGAACAACCGCTCGACTAGCTCTCCCCAAGGCTGTTCCATACGCCTGGAACAGTGCATCCTACCTAGCAAAATAAATGCAACAAGGCCCACCTTAACAGTGGGCCTTTGCCTTAGTGCCCCCGACACGAATCGAACGTGCGACCTTTGGTACCGGAAACCAATGCTCTATCCCCTGAGCTACGGAGGCGTAACGAAATAAGAGTGTACCAGTCAGTCCGCTCTACTACTAAAGCATTCAACCTGGACGGGTAACACTTTAGTGCCTTCACCACGTAGAATATTCAATTGTGACGCCCGCAGAACTAGGAAAAGTTGTCCTTGCTGCCTTGCAGCAGGTCGCTAAAGAACAGAGCCTCGACTCCACCCTCCTCCCCGCAGAGGTAACAGTGGAGCGTCCCCGCAACCCTGAAAACGGCGACTACGCCACCACCATTGCTCTGCAAAGCGCCAAAAAACTCGGCACTAACCCGCGTCAGCTTGCTGTTGATCTAGCCGCCCAGCTGTCCACCTCCACTGCCATCGCGGAAGCGGCGGTAGCCGGCCCTGGTTTCGTTAACATCCGCCTCGCTGCCGATGCTCAGGGTGAACTCGTCAACACCATTCTTTCCGCTGGAGCAGACTTCGGTAGGGGAGACAGTTTCGCTGGGAAACGCATCAACCTCGAATTTGTGTCCGCGAACCCCACCGGCCCCATTCACCTCGGTGGAACGCGCTGGGCTGCCGTCGGTGATGCTTTGGGACGCATCATGGAGGCAGAAGGTGCGCAGGTCACGCGCGAGTACTACTTCAATGACCACGGCACGCAGATCGATCGTTTCGCTCGCTCCCTCGTTGCAGCCGCCCTGCACCAGTCCACCCCCGAAGACGGCTATGCAGGCGCCTACATTGACGACATCGCCGGCACTATCGTTGCCAACAACCCCGGTGTCTGCGACCTCCCCGCGGAAGAACGCCAGGAGATCTTCCGCAGCCAAGGTGTGGAGATGATGTTTGCGCACATCAAGCGCACCCTCCACGAATTCGGCACCGACTTCGACGTGTACTTCCACGAAAACTCGCTTTTCGACGATGGCTCCGTCGATGCCGCAATCGGCATCCTCAAAGAGTCTGGAAATCTCTATTTTGCTGATGGTGCCTGGTGGCTACGATCGTCCGATTTCGGTGATGACAAGGATCGCGTCGTCATCAAATCTGACGGGAATGCCGCCTACATTGCCGGCGATATCGCTTATGTGAAGAACAAATTCGACCGTGGTCATGACCTCTGCATCTACATGCTGGGGGCAGACCACCACGGCTACATTGCCCGTCTAAAGGCAGCTGCCCAGGCGCTCGGTTACGACCCTGATGGGGTAGAGGTTCTTATCGGACAGATGGTGAACCTGGTTCGTGACGGTAAGGCCGTCAAAATGTCAAAGCGTGCCGGCACTGTCATCACTCTCGATGACCTGGTCGAAGCGATCGGCGTAGACGCCGCCCGTTACTCCATGATCCGCTCTTCGGTGGACACAGGCTTGGATATTGACCTGGAACTCTGGGCCTCCAAGTCCAATGACAACCCGGTTTTCTACGTGCAGTATGCACACGCTCGCCTGTGCTCTCTGCAGCGTAAAGCTGATGAGCTTGGCGTCACCCGTGACGCCGCCGACCTTGCGCTCCTCACCCACGAGCGCGAAGGCGACCTTATTCGTACCCTCGGCGAATTCCCCTCCGTTGTCGCAAGTGCTGCGGAACTGCGGGAACCCCACCGAGTCGCCCGTTACCTGGAAGGCCTCGCTGCCTCCTACCACCGGTTCTACGACTCATGCCAGGTTCTCCCCAAAGCAGAGATCGTCGATAACGATGAAGACGCCACCCTTCACTCAGCCCGCCTAGCCCTGTGTGCTGCAACCCGTCAAACTCTCGACAATGGCCTGCAGCTCCTCGGCGTTACCGCACCGGAGCGCATGTGACCGTCAACCCCGCAGGATCCCGCCACGAAACTCACGAAGTCGCAGATCTCATGGGAGTGCGTAAGCCTCCCGCTGACATGAATGCTCTGCCGGCTGTCGTCTGGCCCAAGACCACTGAACGCAACGCCGACGGTGTCGTCACCATTGGAGGCCTCGCCGTCACAGACCTGGTAGCCGAGTACGGCACCCCCCTCTTCGTCCTGGACGAAGAAGACTTCCGCACCCGTGTAGCCACCATGGCAGAATCCTTCGGCGGTGCCCACAACGTGCACTATGCCGCCAAGGCTTTCCTCTGCGGGGAGGTCGCCCGCTGGATCAACGAGGCTGGACTCTGCATGGATGTCGCCTCGGGTTATGAGATGGGTGTCGCTCTCGCCGCCGGATTCCCCGCCAGCCGCATGACCCTGCACGGAAATAACAAGTCCGTCGATGAGCTCCGTCAAGCTGTTGAGCTTGGTGTTGAGCACGTTGTGGTGGACTCCCTCTACGAGATCGACCGGCTCAACGCAGTGGCAGGCAAGCTGGGGAAACGCCAAAACGTTTTCGTCCGCGTCACCTGTGGGGTGGAGGCGCACACGCATGACTTCATCGCCACTGCCCACGAGGACCAGAAGTTCGGTTTCTCCCTCGCCAGCGGCCAGGCTGCGGAGGCAGTGCGTCGGGTCATCGAAGCTGACAATCTCATCCTTAATGGTCTGCACAGTCATATCGGCTCCCAGATCTTCGACGTTGCCGGCTTCGAAATGGCAGCGCATCGTATCATTAAGTTCTTTGCAGCTATCGTTGACGAGTACGGTCCGGAAGCAACAGAAGGCCTCTCCATTGTCGACCTCGGTGGTGGATTCGGTATTGCTTACCTCGAGTCGGATGATCCGCCGGCTATCTCCGATATTGCCGCAGATCTGCACGCCATCGTGGATAAGGAAGCTGCTGCTGCTGGAATCCCCACCCCGCAGCTGATGGTGGAGCCGGGACGGTCCATCGCCGGCCCATCCATGGTGACTCTCTACACCGTTGGTACTCTGAAAGACGTGGTGCTGCCCTCTGGTGTCACCCGCCATTATGTGGCAGTGGACGGAGGTATGAGTGACAATATTCGTACCGCCCTCTACGATGCCGAATACGATTGTCGGCTCGTCAATCGCACCACTGACGCAGAACCCGCACTGTGCCGAGTTGTGGGCAAGCACTGCGAAAGTGGTGATGTTGTCGTCCGTGACACGTGGCAGCCCGCGGATATCCGTCCAGACGATATTCTTGGTGTAGCGGCCACCGGCGCATACTGCTACGCCATGGCCAGCCGCTACAACATGTTGACCCGACCTGCCGTCGTCGCTGTGCGCGACGGCAAGGCCCGACTCATTCTTCGTCGAGAAACGCTCGACGACCTGCTTAGCCTGGAGGTTTCATGACCCGCGAAGCTCACACCGAACTCCGTCAGTCCGAGGTTGGCGTTGCCATTCTCGGTATGGGAACGGTGGGCACTGAAGTAGTTCGTCTTCTCAACGAGCACGGTGATTCCTTTACCCACCGGATCGGGGCTCCCGTCGTTATTCGCGGTATTGCTGTCCGTGACACGGCTCGTGATCGTGGTGTCGATCCCAGCCTCATCACCGACGATGCCCAGGCACTCGTTGATCGTCCCGACGTTGATGTTGTTGTCGAAGTTATCGGCGGCATTGAGGGTTCCCGTCAGCTCTTGCTCTCTGCTCTCAAGCAGGGTAAGTCCGTCGTTACCGCCAATAAGGCGCTGGTTGCAGCTCACGCTGCAGAGCTCGCAGCGGCAGCCGATGAGTCCCAGGTAGACCTATACTTCGAAGCTGCCGTCGCCGGGGCTATCCCGATCATTGGCCCCCTCAAGCGGTCGATGGCGGGGGACGAGATCCAGCGCGTCATGGGTATCGTCAACGGCACTACAAACTTCATCCTCTCTGCGATGGACGAAACCGGTGCCGACTACGCTGACACCCTCGCAGAAGCCGGTCGACTGGGCTACGCCGAAGCCGACCCGACCGCTGACGTAGAAGGTTTCGACGCTGCCTCGAAGGCTGCCATTCTCTCGACTCTGGCCTTCCACTCTCGGGTGACGGCCAATGATGTTTACCGCGAAGGTATCACCAAGATTACTCAGCAGGACATTAAGTCCGCTCACAAGCTCAACTGCACGATCAAACTGCTGGCAGTGTGCGAGCGCATTATCTCCGAGGATGGTTCGCAGTCCGTTTCCGCCCGCGTCTACCCGGCCCTCGTTCCGCTCACCCACCAGCTGGCCACCGTTAATGGTGCCTTCAACGCGGTGTTCCTGGAGGCCGAATCCGCCGGACAGATCATGTTCTATGGGCCCGGTGCAGGTGGAGCGCCTACTGCTTCTGCAGTACTGGGTGACCTCGTCGCCGCTTCCCGTAACGTTGTGCATGGGGGACGTGCTCCGGGAGATAACACCTATGCCAACCTGCCTATTGCTGAATTCGGCGACGTACAGACCCGCTACCTTGTCAACATGCATGTGGTGGACGAAAAAGGCACCTTGTCCAAGGTCGCTGAAGTGTTCGCCAACCATGATGTCTCCATTGCCACCGTCCATCAAGATGATGAAGTGGAGAATGAAAACGGCACCAACATTGATCCCGATGGTAAGTTTGCCCGCCTGGTTGTGGTCACCCACCGTGCTAGCGAAGCTAACCTCGCTGCCTGTGTGGAATCTCTTGGTCACTCCGACAGCGTTGTCAAAGTGACCTCGGTGCTCCGTATGGAAGGCCAGGAGAACTAAGCCGCTCGCCACGGAGCGGCAGGACTACCACTCATTAAAGGAGACTCATCGTGAAAGATGGGATGGCCGAAGCACGTATGCTTCCGGTTGGCGCAAAGGCCGCAATTCGCGTACCCGCCTCTAGCGCGAATCTGGGCCCCGGTTTCGACACCCTCGGTCTGGCACTAGGAATTTGGGATGATGTCTCCTGCGAAGTAATCGCATCTGGTCTCGTTATCGAGGTCACTGGCGAAGGAACAGGAGAGGTGCCTCTCGACGAAGGACACCTCGTTTACCGCGCGTTCCGTGCTGGCATGGAAGCTAACGGGTATGACGTGCCCGGATTACGGCTGGTCTGCCACAATCGCGTTCCAGAGTCACGCGGATTAGGTTCCTCAGCAGCTGCCGCAGTCGGTGGCGTCGCACTGGCCGACGCGCTCTGCGATCGCCCCTTCGAACTCAAACGGATGGTACAGATCTCCTCAGAGTTTGAAGGCCACCCTGATAATTCCTCCGCGGCAGTGCTTGGCGGGATGGTGGTGTCCTGGGCAGATCAACCGGGCTTTGCTAACTCGTCTTACCACGCTATTCGGCTCGATGTGCACCCGGATATTCGGGCCACCGTGCTCGTCCCATACTCCCGCTCATCCACGGAGGAGACTCGCGCAGTGCTCCCCTCCATGGTGCCGCATCAGGATGCCGTCTTTAACGTTTCGCGTGCAGCAATGATGATGTTAGCCATGACGAAACGCCCCGACCTGCTCTTTGATGCCTCTGACGACCGTCTCCATCAACGTCAGCGGGCTGCTGCGCTGCCCATCACCACGCGGTGGATCCGCAGTCTGCGTGATCGTGAGTTGGCTGCCATGGTGTCTGGTGCCGGTCCAACCGCCTTGTGCCTCCATGTAGATGACTTCCCGGCAGACCTACAGCGAGAAGCCGAAGAAGACGGATTGCGTGTTCTACACCTCGATATCTGCGAGGGTGTTCAGCGAGTTTATTAACCGCATGGTCATGTCATTCTTGCTTAGCTGCCGTTTGTGAAGCTATTCTGGAAGTGTCCCGCCACCAGTTAGGGCGTGTAACGTAGGCATGACGTGGTCACTACCAGTCACAGAACGTTACTGACGGTCATTGCCTCTGTGTGGAATCTGACGGACATTCCCCGTTTCTGAACAGCTTTCGTACTCCTCTCAGAGGTACATGCTGTGAGGGAGAATCATATGAAGCCTCCTATGCACTCCTGTATAGGGATGAAAGGACATCCGTGACTAGTACGGACACTATGGATAATGCTGCATCGGCAGAACCCACCCGCTCCCGCCGCGGTAAAGGCGAAGGACTCTCCTCGATGGTCATCCCCGAGCTCCGGAAAATGGCTACCGAAATGGGCATCAAGCGTACCTCTGGAATGCGCAAAGGTGACCTCATCGAAGCTATCCAAGCTCAGCAGCGCAATGCCAACGACAAGGAGCAAGGAAACAAAGACTCTCAGCCTGCAGCGCAGAATGGTGTGGCTGCGTCCACTGGCAATACCGTAGACAAGGGCGAAGCTGCAGCCGACGGAGAAAAGAAGTCTGGCGCCTCAGAACAGAAGAACGACCAGCAGGGGCAAGCAAAGAAGGACAGCACTGATAACGACGGTAACGATAATCGTTCTCGGCGCCGCCGTAATCGCAACAACCGCAGTAACAACGGAAACGCTGGCGGGAATGCTAATGGCGGTAATAACGTCAATGCGGAGGGAAACTCGAACCGTAATTCTGTGAAGAACGGTGGCGCCAACAGTCCTAAGGGCGGTAATGCGGGTGCGAATGGCGCAAGAGATAACTCATACGACAAGAACGACGGTACCCAGGACGGTAACAACAACCGCAACCGAAACCGTCGTGATCGCAACAATCGTCGCGATCGCAACAATAATCGCAACAACAACCGAAACCGGGATGACCGTGATACTGAGATTCGAGAAGGCGATGTGCTGCAGCCCGTCGCAGGTATTCTCGACATTCTCGACAATTATGCGTTTGTCCGCACCTCCGGTTATTCCGCTGGCCCGCATGATGTTTACGTGTCAATGAATATGGTGCGTAAGGCTGGCCTGCGCCGTGGTGACGCTATCGTGGGAGCGGTGCGGATGCCGCGCGAAGGTGGCAACCCGAACCACAATAATCGGCAGAAGTTTAACCCTTTGGTGCGGATCGACTCCGTCAACGGATTGACTCCGGAGCTGGCCGCTCAGCGTCCCGAGTTTGCCAAGCTAACCCCGCTGTACCCCAACCAGCGGCTGCGCCTGGAAACTACCAAGGAGAACATCACCACTCGTCTCATTGACCTCATCATGCCGATCGGTAAAGGTCAGCGCGCTCTTATCGTGTCCCCTCCGAAAGCCGGTAAGACTACCGTGCTACAGGCTATCGCCAATGCAATCACCACCAACTACCCCGAATGCCATCTCATGGTGGTACTGGTCGATGAGCGCCCAGAAGAAGTGACGGACATGCAGCGCAGTGTGAAGGGCGAAGTTATTGCTTCCACCTTCGACTGCCCGCCTTCCAACCACACAACAGTGTCCGAACTTGCTATCGAGCGGGCCAAGCGACTGGTGGAACAAGGTATGGACGTTGTTGTGTTGCTGGATTCCATCACCCGCTTGGGGCGCGCTTACAACAACAGTTCCCCCGCATCGGGTCGCATCCTATCTGGCGGCGTCGACTCCACCGCGCTCTACCCGCCGAAGCGCTTCCTCGGTGCTGCCCGCAACATCGAAAATGGGGGTTCGCTCACGATTATCGCGACCGCCATGGTTGAGACTGGCTCCGCCGGCGATACCGTCATCTTTGAAGAGTTCAAGGGCACGGGTAATGCAGAGCTGAAGCTCGATCGTCGCATCGCAGAGCGGCGTGTCTTCCCAGCGATCGATCTCAACCCCTCTGGCACTCGCAAGGATGAGCTGTTACTGGGCGCTGAAGAATACCAGATTGTCCACAAGTTCCGCCGGGTGCTTTCCGGTCTCGAGCCGATTCCTGCTATTGAGCTTGTCATCAAGCAACTCAAGAAGACCAAGAACAACCGAGAATTCCTCATGCAGATCGCGAAGACCACCCCCAATATGGACGAGGAGGACTAAGAGCTGTGGCTACCGCAGTTTCTGCAGTAGATGACGTCCTGTCAGAGTATGCCGGTCTCGAGGCCCAACTCGCCGATCCGGAGCTGCATAACGACCAGGCTGCTGCCCGTCGTGTTGCTAAGCGCTTCGCCGAGCTCGGTCCGGTGGTCAAGTGCTACCGCGATCTCCAGCAGGCGCAAGATGACATGGAAGCTGCCCGCGAACTGGCTGACGAAGATGCTTCTTTCAAGGAAGAGGTGGCTCGGTTGGAGCCGGTTGTCGCCAGCTTAGAAGAACAGCTCACAGATCTGTTGGCGCCCCGTGACCCGCATGATGGTGACGATATTGTGCTGGAGGTGAAGTCCGGCGAAGGTGGGGAAGAATCCGCACTGTTTGCGGCTGATCTCGCGCGTATGTACACCAAGTACTTTGACAAGCTCGGCTGGCGTGTGGAAGTGCTCGACGCCACCGAATCCGATATGGGTGGATACAAGGACATCTCCATGTCGGTAAAGACCCGAGAGCCCACCCGCGATGGGGTCTGGTCCAAGATGAAGTTTGAAGGTGGCGTTCATCGTGTACAGCGCGTGCCTGTCACAGAATCGCAGGGACGCATTCATACTTCCGCAGCAGGTGTCTTCGTTTTCCCCGAACCCGAGGAAGTGGAAGAAATCGAGATCGATGAGAAGGATATCCGCATCGATGTCTACCGTTCTTCCGGCAAGGGTGGCCAGGGCGTTAACACCACCGACTCGGCGGTGCGTATCACCTACCTGCCCACGGGGCTGATCGTCACCTGTCAGAATGAGCGTTCTCAGCTGCAGAACAAGATCCGTGCGATGCAGGTCTTGAAAGCACGTTTGCAGGCTATTCGGGAAGAGGAAGCGGCTGCTGAGTCCGCCTCCGGGCGCACTGATCAGGTGCGTACTGTGGATCGCTCGGAACGCATCCGTACCTACAATTTCCCGGAAAACCGTATTACGGACCACCGTATTGGATATAAGGCCCACAACCTTGACCAGGTGCTCGATGGGGATATGGGAGACCTCATTGATGCGCTGGTAGAGGCGGATCGTAAAGCCCGTCTTGAAGCGGAGTAATACCTGGTGAGTAACGCATCGCAACTTGTGCCCCCTACTGATATGTCAGTACGCACCTTGTTGCGCTGGGTCTCTGACCGTCTGTCGGAAGCAGGGGTGGCATCACCTACTGCTGAGGCGCGTCTCTTAGTAGCAGCCGTGATTCCGTGCGAACCATCCCAGCTCATCCTGCACAGTGGCACTATTGTAGACGACATACAAGGTGAGACACTCCGCACTTGGATAGTGCGTCGTATGTCCCGAGAGCCTCTTCAACACATCCTCGGAGAGGCCCCGTTCTGCGATTTTTCGGTTGTAGTAGGGGAGGGGGTGTTTATTCCCCGACCCGAAACCGAACTGCTAGCTCAATGGGCTATCGATACGCTGCGTAAAGTGCAGCACTTCCCGGGGAGAACTGTCTCGGTAGAGATGGGGGGCGGGGAGCTCCGGCCGTTACGAATCCTCGACGTGTGTGCGGGTTCCGGAGTTCTTGCTCTCGCCTTGGCACGTGCATTCCCTACTGCCGAGGTGTGGGCAGTGGAGTACTCTATGCGAGCGTTGCGGTACCTCCATCGCAATGTGGAGGAGCTTGCCCCGCAGGTGAAGGTTGTGGCGGGAGATGCTGCGTTGCCCTATGACACGTGGGGTATCCCCAGTAAAAGCGTCGATCTTATGGTGTGCAATCCGCCTTATGTGCCCGCTGGGAGTGCCGTTGATCGGGAGACTGCAGAGAATGATCCTGCAGACGCGGTGTTTTCCGGAGAGGATGGGCTGGTTCTTAGCCGTCTTATCCTTCGCCACCTGCCATTCCTTCTCTCACCCGGTGCGGTGGTGGGAATGGAGCATGATGAGATGACGGGGGAGGCGCTCTGCCATGAGGCATCGCTAGCTGGTTATAGTGACTGTAGAGATCATTATGATTTGGCGGGTCGTCCACGCTTTATGACGGCCTGTTGGCACCCGGATGAGCATGCCCTGGAAGGACAGTCGGATGACGACCTACACCTGTAAGCCTGGCCACGACCGGGCTGCCGCGCTCTCCGCAGCGGCGGCAGCACTTGCTGCCGGCCAGTTGGTTGTTACTCCGACCGATACTGTGTATGGGATTGCTTGCGATGCGTTTTCTCCAGCCGCAGTAGCTGCACTGTTGGCAGCGAAACATCGGGGTCCGGATATGCCGGTGCCAGTCTTGGTTGGATCGTGGCAGGCTGCCGAGGACATCGCAGGAGAGTTACCCGCGGCGGCACTCACGTTGATGAAGGCGTATTGGCCGGGGGGCTTGAGTGTGGTGGTTCCGCAGGCGCGGTCTGTCGAGTGGGACTTGGGGGAGACGGCAGAGTCTGTCATGCTTCGGATGCCCCTGAATGCAGTAGCGGTGGATTTGCTGCGACGCACCGGTCCCTTGGGGGTGTCGTCGGCTAACATCACCGGGCATCCACCAGCCACGTCTATTGACCAGGCGGAAGAGCAGCTGGGGGAGAGTGTTGCCATCTACCTGGACGGTGGACCTGCCGATATTGGTACGGCGTCCACTATTGTGGACGTTACATGCGACCCTCCACGCATTATTCGAGAGGGTGCTATTACTGCTGACGATATCGCCCGGGTCGTGGGAGTCCCCGCTACTGTGCTGCTGCGCTCCGCGGCCTAACGCTGAAAGAAAGAGAGAGCATCATTTCCGCCCCGCTGGTAGAGACTCTGGCTGACGCTTCAATGTTTGGCGTCGCTGGTGGCCTTGGCGTGCCGTGGCGAGAGTTAGGGCTGGTGATGTTGTCATCGCTCGTTGTCGCATTTCTCATTACTGGTCTGGTACGTAAGATCGCGATTCGTGGTGGGGCGATGGCTATTCCGCGTCAACGTGATGTTCATGTGATTCCTATTCCCAGGTGGGGTGGTGTGGGCATCTTTCTGGGTCTTATCGCTGGCTATATCATCGCCTCCAACCTGCCGGCTCTTCAGAACGGTTTTCAGTATGTTCCTGATCTGAAGGCTGTGATGGTGGGGTCGTGCCTCATCGTTTTGCTTGGCATCGTCGATGACCGCTGGGGCCTTGATGCTGTCACTAAGTTGCTGGGACAAATTGTGGTGGCGAGCATTATGGTGGTGATGGGGCTCTCCTGGACGCAGATTTATATTCCTTTCGGCGGAATTAATAACCTTGTTCTGGACCCGTGGCAGGCTGGCTTTTTCACTGTGCTGCTGATGGTGACGATCATCAATGCAGTAAACTTCGTGGATGGTCTGGACGGATTGGCGGCGGGGTTGGGAACAATCGCCTCACTCGCCATTATGGTGCTCTCGGTGCACGTGTTGTCAGAGCAAGAGGGCGCAGTATCTGCGTATCCACCAGCGATTATTTCAGTGGTCTTAGCAGGTGCGTGCCTCGGATTTTTGCCGCATAACTTCCAACCAGCGCGTCTCTTTATGGGGGATTCTGGGTCGATGCTCATCGGCCTTAACTTGGCTGCTGCATCGACCTCCGCCTCTGGGCGCATCTCGCTCTCTGCCTATGGAGTAGGGGACTTGGTCGTTCTGCTCTCGCCACTGCTGGTGGTGATAGCAGCGATGTTTATTCCGCTACTGGACCTCGTTATGGCGGTGATTCGCCGTACGCGCGCCGGGGTAAGTCCGTTCACTCCGGACAAGATGCATTTACATCATCGTCTCTTGCGGGTGGGGCATTCGCAGCGTCGTTCGGTTTTGATCATCTACCTCTGGGTCGGGTGGCTCACCACCGCCGCCGTCACCCCAATGCTGGTGCCGTGGCAGGTCTACTTCCCGCTCATCATCTTGTTGGCACTTGTTGTCGCTATTATGACGTATCTGCCACGCGTTCAGCAGCGGTGGGTCGGCCCACGTGTGCGGCAAGAGGTATCTCCTTCGTTATCCCGTCGCTCTGCGACGGTGCGGCCACAGCCGGCTGTCCGCCGGTCTCGGGCGCCCCATTTACCACACCGTGTCCGTACACGGAATGACCAGCGTACTCTGCGAGAGGAACCGACCAATGAGTAACACCCCCGCTGACGCAGCACCCGCTGCAGGTCAACCGGATCCCCAGCAGTCGGATGCGGCGCAGGCCACAGCCGCGCAGCCGACTCAGTATCGGGAAGAGAAACCGGTTCCGTTACTGAATGCGTTGCGTAATGGTGCCATCGGGCTGGCAGTGGTGTTAGTACTGGGTATGCTCGTGGGCTGGTTCGTGGCCGGTGCTGCTGGTATTTGGGGGGCTGTAATCGGGGGTCTCATCGCAGGTGTGTTTGAACTCATCACAGTGGTGATGGTGTTGCTGACCCGTAATCTCCCGCCGGCGACGACGATGGCCATCATTATGGGGAGTTGGCTGCTGAAGATTCTCATTGTGTTGGTCGTCGTCGCTGCTATTAAAGGATTGACGTTCTATGATCGCGGCACATTTGTTGCGGTGATGGCAGCGGCGCTGGTAGTTGTTTTGGCAGCTGAGACAGTGGGTGTGAAAAAGACGCAGGCCACTTACGTTACGCCGTTGTCAAAAGAGGACTAGTATTCCTATCGATACGTATGCGCGAGTAGCCGGACACCGAAAGGGCAACACGGTTGTCTCGTAGATCACGTTTTCTGCCGTTTTCTAGTAAAAAGAGAGCAGTGCAGTGACACAAAATCATGTGTAATCGCTCGCAGTGAACCTTGCCATAGTCGCCTCTTGCAGATAGGTCTTTTCTGCCGTGCCTGTTAGGGTTGTCTTGTCGTGTTCACTGGTGCCACACGTGTGCATGCGGTTCCATTCCATGAGGGGAGAGACCACTGATCAGCTCAGATGTAGCGGCCATGAAGGGTGTATTTGACGCCCCATCTCTCGGGGATTTCTTCCCTGATCCGATCTGGCTTCATGATGTGGCTGGTGGGTGGTTCACCATCGACCGACTCATGCTGGTACGCCTCTTCGTGATTCTGCTGGTGGCGATCTTCTTCGGTGCCGCCTTTCACAACCCCAAGCTTGTTCCAGGAAAGCTCCAAAACGCCGCAGAAATGGTGCTTGATTTCGTTCGCACCGGCATTGCAGAAGACATCCTCGGCAAGAAAGAAGGAAAGCGGTTCCTTCCGCTTATCACCACTACCTTCGTTATTGTCTTCTTCCTCAACCTGCCCTCGGTTATTCCTTTCCTCAACGTCTCCCCGAATGCACGCATTGGTATGCCACTGGTGATGGCCATTGTCGGCTATATCGCCTTCATCTACGCAGGATCTCGGAAGTACGGCTTCTTTAAGTTCATGAAGTCCTCGGTTGTCATCCCGAACATGCCCCCGGTGATGCACCTTATTGTGGTTCCGATTGAGTTCATCTCGACGTTCATCCTGCGTCCGGTTACCCTGACCATCCGTCTCATGGCCAATATGCTCTCGGGACACCTCATCCTGGCACTCATTTTTGGCGCCACCAACTTCTTCTTCTGGCAGCTCAATGGTTGGACCGCTCTGTCCGCAGTGACGTTGGTCGCCGCCATCCTCTTCACACTTTTCGAGCTGTTGGTCATTTTCCTGCAGGCCTACATCTTTGCCCTGCTGGTCGCTGTGTATATCGATCTTTCACTACACGCCAGTGAGCATTAGTCGCCAGAAAAGCTACTAGGTTCACTCCTCCCACAACTTCATATGTATATCATTTGAGCTTCCCCCACGATGGGTGGGGAGGACTAAGAAGGGAAAAATAATGGATCTGATGACGCTTGCCGCCAACGCAGAAACCACCATCCGGGGTCTCGGCACTGTCGGTTACGGTATCTCTACCCTCGGCCCCGGCCTGGGCATTGGTATCGTCGCCGGCAAGACCGTTGAGGCCATGGCCCGTCAGCCCGAAATGGCCGGCCAGCTCCGTACCACCATGTTCCTCGGCATCGCCTTTACCGAAGCCCTCGCCCTGATCGCCCTCGTGGCCGGCTTCCTCTTCTAAACGTTGGGACTACCCGAAATGATGACCTCACTTATCCTTGCCTCCGGAGGAGGAGACTCCACCGAGAACATGCCTCTCGGCGGAAGTCTCGGCCCCCTCTTCCCGGCTAACTATGACGTGGTGTGGTCACTGGTCTGTTTCATCGTCATCATGCTGTTGATGTGGAAATTCGTCCTCCCGCGCTATGGAAAGGTCTTCCAGGAGCGCCGGGATCGTATTGAAGGCGGCATGGCCAAGGCTGAAGAGCTGCAGGCCAAGGCGCAGCAAACGTTGGATGAATACAACCAACAGCTGGCACAAGCTCACGATGACGCAACTCAGATTCGCGAGGAAGCTCGTGAACAGGGACGACAGATCGTGGCTGAGATGAAGGACAAGGCCATGGCCGAGTCCGACCGCATCATTGCCAGCGGACAGCAGTCCCTCGACGCACAGCGTCAGAAGGCTTACACCGATCTGAAGAACGACATTGGTGTGCAAGCAACGAATCTGGCAGAACTCATCCTTCGCGAAGAGCTGGATGACGACGCCAAGCGAGCCGACACCATTGATGCTTTCCTCGCCAGCCTCGGTGACAATGACACTGCGGGAGTTGCCCGTCGATGAGTGTCATGTATGCCGCCAGCCGCGATGCCCTTGCTACCATCCGTTCCCTCGCAGAACAACTTATTCGCGAGAGTGAACAGTCCGTAGTAGTAGGGCAGCAGATGGGTGCTGAACTGTTCACGATTGTTGAACTAGTTGAAGCAGACCGCCCGACCCGCGTTGCACTAGCAGACGTGTCCGACAGCCCGGAACAGCGCAAAGCACTGATGACGCGCCTCATTGAGGGCAAAGTATTGCCCGAAACATTGCGTGTCTGCCAGGAAGCTGCTGCACGTGATTGGTCCAATCCGGCCGATCTCCGTGACGGACTCGTTCGCACCGCCCGCTCTGCACTTCTCCAGGCAGCTGAACTTTCTAACTCATTGCCGCAGGTAGAAGAGGAACTTTTCCGATTGAGCCGGACGATCAAGGCCCATCCCGGATTGGAACAGGCCTTGGGTGATCGGCAGGCTTCTGCAGATGAGCGACGCGCCCTGCTGGCACAGATGTTGTACGGAAAAGTCTCTGCGATTTCCGAGATCCTCGCTTCACAGGCGGTAGCTCGCCCACAAGAAGGACTCGTCGCTGATGACCTCGATATTCTCTCGCGTCAGGCGGCGCATGAAACCGGTCGGCGTGTTGCCGACGTGACTACTCCTGTAGCACTCACCGATGCCCAGCGTGAAGGCCTCCAGGCAAAGCTTCGCGACATCTACGGCATCGAGGTGTCCATCCATGAGGTGGTTGACCGCAACATCATCGGCGGCGTCATCATCAAGGTGGGCAACGAAATTATCAATGGAAGCCTCGCTAGCAAGCTTGAATCGCTCCGGCGCAGCTTGGTCTAGACAAATACAATTAGGAAGAGCAGGGAAAAGATGGCGGAGTTGAAGATCTCCTCCGAAGAAATTCGGGATGCCCTTGCGCAGTTCCGGGACTCCTACGACCCCAGCGCTACCCGCAGCGAAATTGGTGCCGTAGTTGAAGCAGCCGACGGTATTGCCCGCGTCAGCGGACTACCCTCGGCAATGGCTAACGAGCTGCTGGAATTCCCGGGTGGTGTACTTGGCGTCGCCCAGAACCTGGACGAGCGCGAAATCGGCGCCGTGGTGCTGGGTAGCTTCGAAGAAATCAAGGAGGGTGACGAAGTCCGCCGCACTGGAGAGGTTCTCTCCATTCCCGTCGGCGATGCCTTCCTCGGCCGCGTGATTAACCCTCTCGGCCAGCCCATCGATGGCAAGGGACCGATCGAGGCAGAGAGTGAACGTCCCCTCGAACTGCAAGCACCTACCGTACTGCAGCGCAAGCCTGTGCATGAGCCGATGCAGACCGGCCTCAAGGCCATTGACGCCATGACTCCCATTGGTCGTGGCCAGCGTCAGCTCATCATCGGTGACCGTAAGACAGGTAAGACCTCTATCTGCACTGACACCATCATTAACCAGAAGGCGAACTGGGAATCCGGTGATCCTTCCAAGCAGGTGCGCTGCATCTATGTGGCCATTGGCCAAAAGGGTTCCACCATTGCAGGTGTCCAGGCGGCTCTGGAAGAGTACGGCGCCATGGAGTACACCACCATCGTGGCAGCCCCCGCATCCGACTCCGCCGGTTTCAAGTGGCTCGCACCCTTCTCGGGCTCCGCTTTGGGCCAGCACTGGATGTACCAAGGCAAGCACGTCCTCATTGTCTTCGACGACCTGTCCAAGCAGGCTGAAGCATACCGTGCAATCTCCTTGTTGCTGCGCCGTCCGCCAGGACGTGAAGCCTATCCCGGTGACGTCTTCTACCTGCACTCCCGTCTTCTCGAACGGTGTGCGAAGCTTTCTGACGATATGGGCGGCGGTTCCATGACTGGCCTGCCTATTGTCGAAACTAAGGCTAACGACGTCTCCGCCTACATTCCGACCAACGTCATCTCCATTACGGATGGCCAGGTCTTCCTCGAGTCAAACCTCTTCAACAGTGGCGTTCGCCCCGCCGTCAACGTCGGTATCTCCGTGTCCCGCGTGGGTGGCGCTGCACAGACAAAAGGTATGAAGAAGGTGTCCGGTCGTGTCCGTCTAGACCTGGCTTCCTACCGTGAACTGGAAGGCTTCGCAGCGTTCGCATCGGACCTCGATGATGCGTCGAAGCGGCAGTTGGCCCGTGGTTCTCGCCTCGTGGAAGTTCTGAAGCAGGGCGAGCACCACCCGTGGTCGGTGGAGGATCAGATCGTCACCATCTACCTGGCCAGTAATGGCTACTATGACGAGGTGCCAGTAGAAGAAGTTCGACGCTTCGAAGAGCAGCTCATGAGCGAGCTACACCGCAATTCTTCCGACATTTTCGACGCTATCGACGGTGGAGCACCGCTGACGGACGAGGTCATCTCCACTCTGGTCAACGCCACCGAGGCATTCAAGAAGATCTTCCGTCTCTCCGATGGTTCCCCGCTGCGTGTTGAGGCTATGGAAGAAGACGCTGTCGCCCAAGAGACCCTGCAGGTGAAGCGCACTGCTTCACGGAAGGGCTAAGGCATGACGATCCGACTTCTACCAGGCAGAAAGGAGGGGAGTAAGTAATGGCAGATCTTAAAGCGCTGAAAGGTCGAATCGCTGCGACTAAGTCAAATGCGAAGATTTTCCACGCACAGGAGCTCATTGCGACCTCGCGCATTACTCGTGCGCAGGCCCGTACAGCTGCACAAGCACCATATACGCAAGAACTTGTCAATGTGTTATCTGCAGTGGCAGGCGCGACCAACATGACGCATCCCCTTCTTGCTGACCGACCTAACCCGAAACGCGCTGCCGTGCTGATTATTACCAGCGACCGCGGCATGTGTGGTGGCTACAACCAC
Source organism: Mycobacteriales bacterium (assembly GCA_018376445.1). Classification (GTDB taxonomy): domain Bacteria; phylum Actinomycetota; class Actinomycetes; order Mycobacteriales; family Mycobacteriaceae; genus Lawsonella. The sequence goes on along the minus strand of JAHABL010000009.1, from coordinate 40,423 downwards.
AATGTCTTAAAAGCAGCCGATGAGCTGTGCGAAATGCTCCAGCAGCATGGCACTGAGCCGGTGCTCTACGTGATGGGCGCCAAAGGTATTGCGCACCACTCCTTCCACAACCACCCCCTTGCTGGCCAGTGGTCTGGATTCTCCATGAATCCCGAATACGAGAACCTAAAAGTTCCGGTAGAGCATCTGCTCGATAGCTACCTACAGGGCTCCGACGGCACCTTGCCGGCCCCTGATGGAACGGAAATTCACGGGTGTGACGCAATCTACCTGGTCTACACAACATTCCGCTCTATGCTGTCGCAGGTTCCCACCGTGCGCCGCATGATTCCCATCGAGGCAGTGTACGAAGACGATCCGATTACCCTCGGCGAGGACATGCTGTCCGACCCTGCTGGATCAGACGCGCTGCCCCCCGAATACGAGTTCGAGCCCAATGCCGAAGAGCTCCTCGACGAACTGCTTCCGCGCTACATTACGACGCGCGTGTTTGCTGCCTCGCTCGAGTCGGCTGCGTCTGAATGCGCTGCCCGGCGTACCGCTATGAAAGCGGCCACCGACAACGCTAATGAACTCATTAAAGACCTCAGCCGTCTTGCTAATACGGCTCGTCAGGCCCAAATTACCCAAGAAATTACCGAGATCGTTGGTGGAGCTGGCGCTCTCTCGGAGAGTGCAGGAAGAGATTAAAAGATGACCTCAGCCCTGACTGATCAGAATGCAGCGGATACCGTCCTTGAAGGCCGCGTCGTCCGCGTTATTGGCGCCGTGGTGGACGTGGAGTTCCCCCGTGGTGCTATCCCAGAGATCAACAATGCCCTCCACGTTGAGGTGATGCTGAGCGGTGAAACCCGGCTCGTCACCCTCGAAGTTGCTCAGCACCTGGGCGACAATGTGGTTCGCACCATCGCCATGCAGCCTACCGACGGCCTCGTCCGTGGTGTGAAGGTGGTCGACACTGGTAACTCTATCTCCGTCCCAGTTGGTGATGTGGTAAAGGGACACATCTTCAACGCACTCGGTGAGTGCCTTGACGACCCCGGCCTGGGCCGTGATGGTCTGCAGTGGTCTATCCACCGCGATCCTCCTAGCTACGACCAACTCGAAGGCAAGACCGAAATTCTGGAGACTGGTATCAAGGTCATCGACCTGCTCACCCCCTACGTCAAGGGCGGCAAGATCGGTCTCTTCGGTGGTGCCGGTGTGGGTAAGACCGTTCTTATCCAGGAAATGATTACCCGTATCGCCCGTGAATTCTCCGGTACATCCGTCTTCGCAGGCGTTGGTGAACGTACCCGTGAGGGTACCGACCTCATTCTGGAAATGGGGGAGATGGGGGTTCTCCCCGATACCGCGCTCGTGTTCGGCCAGATGGACGAACCGCCAGGAGTCCGTATGCGCGTCGCTCTCTCTGCGCTGACCATGGCAGAGTACTTCCGCGATGTGCAGGGCCAAGACGTGCTCCTCTTCATTGACAACATCTTCCGTTTCACCCAGGCAGGTTCTGAGGTTTCCACACTGCTCGGCCGTATGCCGTCTGCCGTGGGTTACCAGCCGACCCTGGCAGATGAAATGGGCCAGTTGCAGGAGCGCATTACCTCGGTGAAGGGTCACTCCATTACCTCGCTGCAGGCCGTCTACGTCCCCGCAGACGACTACACCGACCCGGCCCCGGCGACCACCTTCGCTCACCTGGACGCCACCACCGAGCTTTCGCGTGGTATTGCCTCCAAAGGTATTTATCCGGCTGTGGATCCGCTGTCCTCCACTTCTCGTATTTTGGAGCCCGGCATCGTTGGTGAAGAGCACTACCGCGTTGCTCAGAACGTTATTAGTGTGCTGCAGAAGTACAAGGAACTGCAGGACATCATCGCCATTCTCGGTATGGACGAACTGTCCGAAGAGGACAAGGTGCTGGTTGGTCGTGCCCGTCGTATTGAGCAGTTCCTCGGTCAGAACATGCTGGTGGCAGAGAAGTTCACCGGTACCCCAGGTTCGGTGGTTCCGCTGGCGGATACCATTGAGGCCTTCGACAAGATCTGCAAGGGCGAGTTCGACAAGTACCCGGAGCAGGCCTTCAACGATGTGGGTGGTCTGGACCAGGTGGAGGCCAAGGCCAAGGCCCTTAAGGAAGAGTAACCACAATGGCCGACTTGGATGTTTCAATCGTCTCGGTTGATGGGGCCGTCTGGTCTGGAACCGCAACTAGTGTGACTAGTACAACGGTCGAAGGCGAGATGGGTATCCTCTACGGACGACAGCCTATCCTGGCCCAGATGGCAGACGATGGGGTAGTGACGGTGCATAGCACCGATGGTGAATTCCTCGTCTTTGCGGTGTCCGGTGGCTTGCTGTCCTGTACCGGAACTCACGTCGTCGTAATGGCGGAGAATGCCACGCCTGCTTCGGCTATTTCCATCGAGGATGCCGAGAAGAAGTTGGCGGTGCTTCCTGAGGAATCTTCCGAGGGAGAACGAGCACAGCTGAAGGCACAGATTCGTGCCGCGAAGCGGCTCGCCTCAGCATAGTAATAATTGAGTATTGAGGGAGCTGCCCCGGAGTTCGTTCGTGAGCTGGATAGTTAGCGATCAATAGGGCTTTCGGGGTAAGCTGCCTTCATGTGGTGGATTAGTGTCGTAGCCGTTGGCGTAGTACTTATTGCGCTGGCGGTTGCGTTGTATTTTTTCTACCGTCATATGACTGCATTAAAGGACAAAGGTACCGGTGTCCTCATGCGTGTTCTCCCGGCTGAGGGAGAACACGGATGGCGGCATGGGATTCTCGTCTATGAAGAGAATCGAGTACGTTTCTACAAGCTTCTGAAATTCGTTGATCGAAAAGCCTTCGATCTCAACCGCGAAGAAATCCGCATTTCAGCGCGTCGAAGTCCTCATGGGCTGGAAATCCGACTAATGGATGAGTCCACCCGGATTGTTGCGCTCACGGGTTGTGATCCGCAAGTGGAATTGGCGCTGAGCCCCTCCGCCCACGCCGCATTGCTTTCTTGGTTGGAGTCTCGGCCGTCGAAGCGTCTTTATCAACAAGGTCTATAGCACAAACCTCCCTGAAAATATAAGAGGAGGATCGTTTCAGTCTTGGACCTCCCGCTGGTGGTCCCGTTCTTCACGTTCAGCAAAGGACGCGACGACGGGGTTCTCTGGGCGGGCCAGAACTGTCGCATCTGAGCGACCGCGCAGCACCGTTGCTCCATCAATCATCCAGAAGTGCGCTTCCTCCGCATTGGCAAGGTTCACTGTCCGTTGGGAAGCCAGAATACGGCCTGGTTCGCGCTTAGCCAGCTCAGAAAGACGAGAGGCAATATTGACTGGATCTCCGATAACGGTGTACTCGTAGCGGTCTTTAGAGCCAATATTTCCGGCTACCACCCGTCCAGCTGAAATCCCGACAGCAGCTGCAATCTCTGGAAGCTCGCGATCGAGTCGGTTCATGACGACACGGGCGCAATAGAGTGAGGCACCTGCCGGATCAGGATGGTCATCCGGCACGTTGTACACAGCCAACACGGCATCACCGGCGAATTTGTTGACGACTCCTCCCGTGCGGTTCACCTCTTCCACCACGATGGTATAAAACCGGTTGAGCAGATCGACAACGGTGGAACTGTCGTATTCCAGGCTAAGTTTGGTGGAGCCAATGATGTCGATGAAGAACACCGACGCGTCACGTTGCGTGACATTTCGGCCGGCTGCTGAGGTAGAGAGTGCGCGGTCGGCAATCTTCGATCCCACATGCTTTCGGAAAAGGGTCTTCACATGCTGCTGTTCCCGGAGCTCATGCACCATATTATTAAATCCCGCTTGTAGCTCACCGATCTCTGAGCCGTCAAAGACTGCGACTTCAGTATCGAAATCGCCCATGGCCACACGTTCCATCCCGTACCTCACCCGGTTCAAAGGGGGAGTGATGTAGTTCGAGATCTGGATGTTGAGCACGGCTGAGAACAGTAGAATACATACCGCCATAATGACGATGAAGCGCGACATTTCTTGAATAGAGAACTCTGTGGTGTAGAGGTTAGTTGCCCCGACTAAAAGCAACCCCAACACGGGCAGGCCTGTTCCGGCGATCCACACGAGAGACATGCGGGAGGCAATGCCAGTCACAAAGTGGCTACGGGGCCCATAGTGAGAGAGAACTACTGATGCGGCAGGGCGCAACGCAAACTCAGCAGCCAAGAAACACACAGCGGTCATGATGACCGAACCCACCAGTACGGTGAGGACAATCCGCAACCCCATGGAGAGTTCAACCTGTCCATAGAGGAAACCGAAGATCACGGCCCCGATGAGCCATAGCGCCAACTGTAATAGTGCCAGGTGGCGGGGGCCCAGCAGTACCTGCCAGCGGTTTTTCTCAGTGGGAACGCGCTCCTCGACGAACCATTTGAGAGCGTGGTTGATGTACAAGAATGAGCTAGTGATACCAATGGCGTAGGCGATACCGATGAAGGCTGGAACAGCCTCCCACGTCAACACTGCCACGTCTGGCCGAAAAACACGATCTGATGGGACAATGCTGGAGATGATCAACAGACAGGCGATAGCGCCCGACAAGTGCGCACCGCTCAGCAGTACCCAGAGAATACAGAAGATGCGTGTGCGTGCCTTCCGGGGGGTCTCGCCGGCAGCCCCTAGGAGTGGAGAGCCAAAACGGGAATACTCTTTCCCTGGTTCTTCTCCCGGCTCAAATCCAAATGGGGTGATGTACCGGCGAGGGTAGGGAGGCCGGAGTGGTTTAGGAGATTCTGAGGTCATTATTGCTAAGCCTAAAACTCCAAATATGGTTCTACCAATGTCCAGGCTGCGAGGGCCTGTGCATCAGTAATCTGACTGTCCCGTAATGCAGTTTTTAGCTCGGTGACTGGCCACCAGCGCCAGCGAATATCTGCCTCGGTTTCCTCCTGCTCAGCCTCTCCAGCAGTGATGTCGCGCATAAGGAAGACATGCTGCGTCTGGTCCACGAAGCCAGGTGCGACATCAATCCATCCGACGTTATGAACATCAGCGGCGCGGTACCCTGTCTCCTCGCGAAGTTCTCGTTGTGCGAGTTCCGCAGGCTCCTGCTCAGCGAGGTCGGGTGCAGTGCCCGCGACGAATTCCCAGCAGCGTCGGCCTAACGCATAACGATATTGCTCTACCATGAGGACTTCCCCTGCAGGGTCCGATTCTGACTCTCGCCACGCCACTACCACGACACCCGTAGGTTTGTGAACAACCCCATAAAGGCCCGGAGAACCATCAGGACGTTCTAGGTCCGACTCCGTCACCACCATCCAGTTGTTTCGATAGATTTCGCGAGTGGCAAGCGTGGTGGGTTCACCAAAAAACGGTGGAGTAGAAGAGGTAGACGTCGAACCTGGCATACCTCCATTCTAGGCAAGGCACTCCCCATTTCCCGACAATCTGACCTATCGTAGGAGGGGTGCGATTGGTTATTGCAGACTGCCAGGTGGACTACGTTGGCCGCCTGAGCGCCCATCTCCCCATGTCCCGTCGTCTTATTCTCATCAAGGCAGACGGGTCCATTAGCGTACATGCCGACGACCGTGCTTATAAGCCTCTCAACTGGATGACCCCGCCCTGCTGGCTCGAAGAACAGGCTATTCTGGATGAAGATGACTGTCCCACCGGGGAAAAACTATGGGTAGTTGAGAATAAAGCGCGCGAGCAGCTTCGCATCCTCATTGGTGAGGTGGTACTTGACGAGGAGATTGAGCTGGGGCCGGACCCAGGGCTTGAGAAAGATGGTGTGGAGCAGCACCTGCAGGAGCTTTTAGCGGAACATATTGAGGTGTTAGGGGAAGGCTTTACTCTCGTACGCCGTGAATACCCCACCGCCATCGGGCCGGTGGATATTCTCTGTCGAGATGAGTCCGGTGGGACGATTGCGGTGGAGATTAAACGTGTGGGGGGTATCGATGGTGTGGAACAGCTCACGCGTTACCTGGACATGCTGAATCGAGATCCGGTGTTGGCACCAGTACACGGAGTATTCGCTGCGCAGTCCATTAAGCCACAAGCACGCACTCTTGCGGAAGATCGTGGAATCCGTTGCACAGTTCTGGATTATGACGAGTTGCGCGGTATTGAAAGCACTGAGCTGCGACTTTTTTAGCAGCTGTTTAAACTGAGGAAGAACACTCCAGAGAAGTGAAGGAAGCACCGTGGAAAACATCGATCTGTCTGCCCTAAAAGCGGTCGCGGAGGCGCGTGTGGCGGAAGAGCAACAACGCGCAAAGGCCCACCGCGCTAGTTCCGCTGGTGATAAACCACGTTTTATCGCCAAAGATCATCCGGCAGATCGCCCTGCCGCCGGCTCCTTCGCCGCAGGTACTAGTGCAGCCACCGCTGCAGTATCAAGCACCCCGACTACTAGCGTGCGTAGCAGCAACGGACTTCCCGCCATAATCGAGCTTACCGAGGCCAATTTCGAGGCCATGATACAGCTCTCTAACTACGTACCAATCGTCATCGACCTCTGGGCGGAATGGTGCCAGCCTTGCAAACAGCTCACCCCTGTCTTGGAAAAGCTCGCTGCCGAATACCAAGGTAAATGGATTCTGGCAAAGGCGAACACAGAAAAGGAGCCTGTGCTCGCACAGGCCTTCAAAGTACAATCAGTGCCTACCGTGGTGGCGATTGCCAAGGGACACCCGCTAGACGCCTTTGCTGGCGCGCAACCGGAACCACAACTGCGAGGGTGGCTTGATGCGTTAATGAACGCAGTCAGCGGTCGTCTTTCCCCCATGCCTGCTGATGGAAATATTCCGGGCTTGGAGGCCTTTGGCGGTCCGGTGGCAACTGATGCGGCGTCAGATACAGCTCCCGCCACTATCGTCGACCAAGCTGAGGCACTCGCCGATACCGGGGATTATGCCGCAGCCGAGGCGCTACTGGCTGACCATCTGGAGCATAACCCGGGAGATCATGCGGCAGAGTCTGCGCTTGCGCTGTACCAGACGCTTGCGCGTGCCGCTTCCACCGATGAGGACACGATTGCTTACGCAGACGCGCATCCCGCGGACATCTCCGCCCAATGCGATGCCGCGGATCGAGAAATGACGGAGGTTGGAGCAGAAGCCGCTTTCACCCGTCTTCTCACGACGATTGCCCGCACGACGGGGGAGGAGAAGACCGAAGCACGCAAGCATCTCGTTAACCTCTTCGCTATGTGTGATCCCACTGATCCTCTGGTTATTGCGGCGCGTCAGCAGCTGGCCTCTCTGCTGTTCTAACGGATAGCATGATAAAGCAGGGAGAAGGATACGAAAAGATGGGGGCGGGTGTTCATACGAACTGTATGAACACCCGCCCTTCTCGTGCTTGGAGCGGTTAGCCTTCGTACCGCAGCCAGATGCCGGTATTTGGGGGAAGAGTCACTTCTGCAGAATAGGGTCGGTCATGCCAGCTCACGTCTTCAGTTGTGACACCGCCGAGGTTCCCGCCTCCAGATCCGTAGTAGAAGGTGGAATCGGTGTTCAGCACTTCATGCCAGAAGCCTGCAGCGGGAAGGCCCACCCGGTAGTGGTCGTGTTGGATGCCGGAGAAGTTGAACAGACAGGCCATGATTGATCCGTCATCACCGAAACGCAGGAATGTGATGACGTTATTGTTCGAATCGTTGGCATCAATCCAGTTGAAACCTCCTGGGTGATGGTCCTGAGACCAGAGGGCGCGGTTCTCGCGGTACACGAGGTTCAAGTCACGGGTGCACGAGAGAATACCGCGGTGGAATTCGCTCTGCCAGCCATCCAGATCGCCCCAGTCGAGGCCACGCTCGTCGGACCATTCTCGGCTTTGACCAAACTCCTGCCCCATGAAGAGAAGGTTCTTGCCCGGGTGAGCCCACATGTAGGCGAGGAAGGCGCGAAGCCCAGCTGCTTTAGCCCAGGCGTCGCCCGGCATACGTTCCCACAGCGAGCCTTTTCCATGGACGACCTCATCATGGCTGATGGGGAGGACGAAGTTCTCACTCCAGGCGTACATCAGGGAGAAGGTGATGTCTTGGTGATGGTAGTTGCGGAATAGCTGGTCGCGCCCAAAGTAACGGAGAGTGTCGTTCATCCAGCCCATATTCCACTTAAAACTGAAGCCCAGACCTCCGGATGCGGTGTCGCGCGTAACTCCCTGCCAGGAGGTGGATTCCTCTGCGACGGTGACAACACCTGGAAAATGCTTGTGCACGGTGGCATTCATTTCCTGAAGGAATTGCACCGCTTCCAAGTTCTCGCGGCCACCGTATTGGTTGGGTAACCACTCGCCATCAGAACGGGAGTAGTCCAGATAGAGCATGGAAGCGACGGCATCGACTCGCAGACCATCAACGTGGTACTCCTGTAGCCAGAAGAGTGCATTGGCTACAAGGAAGTTGCGGACTTCCCGGCGCCCAAAATTGAACACATAGGTGCCCCAGTCGGGCTGTTCCCCACGACGGGGATCCGGGTGCTCGTAGAGGGGTGTTCCATCAAATCGGGACAGAGCCCAGGCATCCTTGGGAAAGTGAGCCGGCACCCAGTCGACCAGAACACCGTAGCCCGCTTGGTGGAGGCGGTCGACAAGATAGCGGAAGTCGTCGGGGCTCCCAAAGCGTGCGGTTGGAGCATAGTAGGCGCTCACCTGGTAGCCCCACGAGCCGCCGAAGGGATGTTCCGCTACCGGGAGAAGCTCAACATGGGTGAAGTTGGTGTAATCCAGGTAATCGATGAGGGAGTCTGCCAACTCTCGGTAGCTCTGTCCCGGTTTCCACGACCCTAGGTGAAGCTCGTAGACACTCATAGGCTCGAGGTGGGGCTGGCGCGCCGGGCGGGCATCCATCCACTCGTCATCCTGCCATTCATAGTGGCTTTCAAACACACGGGATGCAGTTGCTGGTGGCACCTCCGTGGCGAAGGCGAAGGGATCGAATTTTTCGCGAATGACACCGTCCGCACCATGGATAGCGAACTTGTAGAGAGCACCTTCCCCAATCTCTGGGATGAAAATCTCCCACACACCAGAGGAACCAAGTGTGCGCAGTGGGTATTGCTGGGTATTCCACCCGTTAAAGTCGCCACACACTGACACACCGCGGGCATTGGGAGCCCACACAGCGAAGCTCACACCCGTGACTTCTCCGTCGGGGGTGGTGTAGGTACGGATGTGTGCGCCGAGTGATTTCCACAGTTCTTCGTGGCGGCCTTCTCCGATGAGGTACTCATCGAGTTCGTGCACGGTGGGGAGGAAACGGTAGGGATCTGCGACAATTCGGGTACATCCATCGGGGTAGTGGATGACAAGTCGGTAGTCAGCAATGTCAGTCATCTCCACAATGCCAGCCCAGATTTCGGAGCCGCGGCACTCCAGTGGATAGTCCACCCCACCGATGCGGACTGAAACGAGGTCAGCAGCGGGCTGGCGGGTGCGGAAGACTGTTCCGCCAGCCGCTTCCTCCTCGTGTGCACCGTAAAAGTGGTGGGGGTTCGAGCAGGCGACTGCGTCAAGTGTGGCGCGGTCGATATCCGAGATCATCGGATCGTAGGTCGATGACATGGCTTTCTCTTTTCCTAACGCCTAGTCCTCAGCAACATCTCGGTAGCAGAGATCAACGCGACGTTCTTGGGGAACCGTAGGTAGCACAAGAATGTGAGCAACATTGCTCCACGGTTCTAGTTTCACATAATTGCGTTGCGTCCAATGGAAGGTTTGCTGAGTCACTTCATCACGCACATCCATCTGGTCGTACCAATCAAGGCCTAGTGCAGGCATATTGAGACTGATGGTGGTCTCTTCGGTACCGAAGGGATTGAGGTTGATGACAACAAGAATGGAGTCGCCAGTCTTAGGATCGAACTTCGAATACGCTATGACAGCATCATTGTCACAGTGGTGGAAGACCAACTGACGGTTTTGTTGAAGGGCCGGATGTTCGCGGCGAATACGGTTTAAGGTGGTGATCCACGGTTCGAGGCTTTCGTGATTCTCTAGCGCGGCAGTAAAATCGCGGGGGCGCAGTTCGTACTTCTCTGAGTGGAGATACTCTTCAGAACCTGGAGCGACGGCAATATGCTCGTAGATTTCGAATCCCGAGTAGATACCCCAGCTGGCGAAGAGCGTTGCTGCCAGGGTGGCGCGGATAGCAAACATACCCGGTCCGCCGTGCTGCAAGCTCTCGTGCAGGATATCGGGAGTGTTGGTGAAGAGGTTGGGGCGGGCTTCATCGAGATGCCGCAAGGTTAGCTTGCTGAACTCTTCAAGCTCCCACTTGGCGGTTTTCCAGGTGAAGTAGGTGTATGACTGGGAGAAGCCTAGACGGGCTAAACCGAACATGCGGGCAGGGCGAGTAAAGGCCTCCGCGAGGAAGAGGACGTCTGGATCAGTGCGCTTAATTCGGGAGATGAGGTCTTCCCAGAACATTCCGGGCTTGGTATGGGGGTTGTCGACCCGGAAAATTCGGACTCCCTTCTTTATCCAGAGTCGGACGACGCGCTCAATCTCATCGGTGAGTCCGGCGTAATCGTTGTCGAAATTGAGAGGGTAGATGTCCTGGTACTTCTTCGGTGGGTTCTCCGCATAGGCAATGTAGCCGTCGGGGAGAACAGTGAACCATTCGGGATGGGCTTGTGCCCAGGGATGGTCTGGAGCGCACTGGAGAGCAAGGTCGAGGGCGACTTCCATACCGTGTTTTTTCGCGGCTTTGACGAGATGTGTGAAGTCCTTCATCGTCCCCAGCTGTGGGTGGATGGCATCGTGGCCACCACCTTTAGACCCGATAGCCCAGGGGCTTCCCACGTCTTCCTTACTAGTGGTGAGGGTGTTGTTGCGCCCCTTTCGGTTAATCTCCCCAATGGGATGGATGGGTGGGAAGTAGACGACATCGAAACCCATGGCGGCGATGCGGGCAAAGCATTTTTCTGTGCTTGCAAAGGTACCGTGTACTGGACGACCACGCTCATCGCGGCCACCAGTGGAACGGGGGAAGAGCTCATACCAGGAGCTATACATGGCTTTGCTGCGATCAGTCCAGATGCGGTGAGGTTTTCCTCGGGTGAGAAGGTCCCGCACCGGACGCTTTACCAGAATCTCCGTCACGTCGTCCGAGAGTGCCGGTCCGATGCGTTCGGAAAGTTCAAGATCGGTGTTGCGGAGCGCATCAATGGCTTCCTGCAATGTGGCTTTGATGACCTTCCGACTGTTCTGGAGAAGTGCCGCCTCGAGGATCCGTGCACCGATCTCAAGGTCATTCGCAAGATCTTGGGGTCCTTGTCCGACATCAATTTTTGCGTTGATGTCGTGGACCCAGGTTGCCCGAACATCAGACCAGGCATCAATGCGGAACGTCCACATGCCCTCTTGATCGGGAACAAAGCAGGCATGGAAGGTGTCATCAACTTTGCCTGGGGTCATGCTGATGCGTTGTGCGCGGGTCGCGCCGGGGCCCTTCACCCAGAGGGTGCAGGCGAGCTTGTCGTGGCCTTCGCGCCAGGCAGTTGCACTGACGGGAATGACCTCTCCAACGACAGCCTTTGCCGGAGAGTTTCCGCTGTCGACTACAGGTTGGACATCAGTAATACCGAAACGTCCGATCACTGTGACTCCTCCCAGAAAACGGGTACCAATCTTGTGTATCAGCATAGTAGATAAGCGCAGGTTGAACAGTGGAAATACAGTGGAGGCAGGAGATCGCATCTCCTGCCTCCACAATGTTTAGACCTTGTTCACACACTGGTGTGAACAGCGACAGTATTAGACGACTTTGAAGCTATTCGTCTTGCCCTGCCAGTGGGTCAGCTTGCCGCTCTTACTCTTGGCGTCACCACGCAACACAATGCGGTAAGTACCGGTCGGCTGGTTCTTCGGGATGTTCCAGGTGACGCGAGTGATGGACTCGGTCTTGGAACCATCCGGACGACGCCAGTCGAGGATGGTGTCGTAGTGGAAGTCGTCAGCGATGCGTACCCACTTGCCGCCCACGAGCTTCTGCACCTCATGGTAGGTGCTTCCGCGGTAGAGCTTGTTATTAAGGTGGGTTGCCTGGAAGTCAACATCAAGCTTGGCGCCACGCTTGACCGTGGCCGGCGGGGGCAGCAGAACGTCACCGTACTTCTTGCCCTTCGGCAAGGTGTCGGCGGGAACCGCAGGCAGCCAGCTGGGGATCCACATGTTGGCCTTGTAGGCGCGGTTCGTGGTGCTCTTGTAGGGCTTGCCACGGCCGAGCAGTTCGTCGCACATGGCATCGTAGTGCTTCAGGTGAGCGCCCAGGGTCTCGCGACCGAACTGTGTTTCACCGGCTTCGTACTGCATGGCCATGTATTCTTCCGGCGTGACGCAGTACTGGCAGTAGGAGTTGGTGTAGCCCTGGAAGATGACGTTTTCCATGGGGACACCGAGTCGTTTGGAGACCAGACGACGGCAGCGCAGACCGGAGACGATGGTGAACTCGAGAGCGCCACAGACGAAGACCAGCTCGCCCAAGCGGAAGATGGTGAGCGGGAGTTCCTGCGGGTTCCAGCCTTTCACTGGCAGGTAGCCGAGGGGGAGGAAGTTGAGCTTCGGGGACTGGTAATCCCAGTCGGCGTCGAGAAGCTGGTTCTTCCGGTCCCAATCCCAGAACTTGGTGAAGGGACCCTTGTTACCTTCACGGATGTACGGGTAGACGACAGACTCGTAGTTATCCTCTTCGGAGGATGCTGCGCCGGAGGCTCCCATCACGGTGGGAACGGTACGCCACTGCTTGCCGTCCACGGTGTACTTGCCGGGGACAACTTCGTGGGCGAAGTCGACGTAGCGGTGGGAGGTGGCGATGCCGGATCCCCTCAGCGGAACGGCATTGGCCCAGGCCTTGTGACAGGCATCGTACTGGCGCTTGGCAATGATGGCGTTGTTGAGAACGTTGTCACTGGTCGGGCCGGAGGGATGCAGCTTACGCAGCCACAGGTTGGGGGTCATGTCACCGGAGTTCGTCTGGATGAAGGCGGCGACGAAGGGATCCTTGGTGGTCATGTAGTCGACACCCATCTCGTCATGCTCCCAGATGTAGGCAGCAAGGCCCTTGTTATCGGGGCTGAGAAGGGTGTTGTTGTCAGTGAGGGAGGTACCGTGGGTGGCGAACCATGTCATGACACCGACGTCTTTGGTGCCACGCTTGATGCGGAGTACCCAGACACGCGGATCGATAGCGCCCGGCATTTCTCGCTTGTCATGCTCGGGGTTGAGGTTGAAGGCGCTGACAGAGCGGTTCTTCGAAGCGTTGTAGAGCTCAGAGCGACCGAGGTAAAGCTGTGCCGGTGCGATGTTGTTGTGGGCGCGGGCAATAGCTTCGAGGACGCCGTCCACCTCACAACGGAAGGAGTTTTCCTGGTGGCCTTTCGTAGCCAGTACGTAAGCGAGGTCACGGGATGTACCACCACAGGAGTTGTGGTTGTGGGTCGCGGTGACGATGACGTTCTTCTCGTTATAGCGACCACTGTAGGTCTTCTGCAGGCGGGAGAGGAGCTCGTCCATTTCGTTGGCGAAGAACGCGCAGGTGTCGACGGTAACGTGAACCAGTGGCGCGTTGGTCTTCTTGTCGACGAAGATGACAGCGCGAGCGAGGTAGCGCTGGCGAATACCGTGAGCAATCTGGTCTTCCTGAGCGAAGCCCATCATTCCCTGGCCGGCAGGAGCACCAGTTATGTCGGCTAGGCCGAGACCTACGAGCCAATCACCAGTGTCGTTGGCGAAATTGTTGACGGGAGCGGCGGCAGCCTTGGAGGGACTTGCCGTAGCGCTTAGTCCACCGCTGAGGGTGATTGCAGCACCACTGACAGCAGTAGCTTTGAGCAATGAACGACGTGAAAGTTGCAAGAGATTATCCTTCCGCTCTATTTACCAAGCGTTTAAAATTCTACGTTCATTAAAGGATGGAACCGATCGAGAAATTCCCTTATCTGTCGATGACTTCCTGGGTTGAACAGATGACCAATATATCAGCTTTGTGATTTAGCACCCATATACACTGAAAAGTGTTGCAGCAGTGGCGATGTCTCTTTTGGTGCCAGTTCCTTTTTATCGGTAGTTGTGGCATCAACCACGGATAAGTTGCCACGAATATAACTGGCAAGGGGAGGGTTGTTATTCATAAACACATGTCTATACCTGCAGTTTTCTCATCAAAAACTTGGATAGAGGACACCTTCGGATACTCGTTCGTTACATGTGTGTTAAACCAACAAAATGCCCAGGTCATTCGTCTAATTACAGATAATTGCGGCGCGACTACGCTGCTTACTGGATGTGTACATGTCCTAACGGGAGCCAGTCGTCTGTTCTCAGTGTCGCCCGGCCGGGTCCCCGCGTGGGCCCCTACACCGCTGGTAGCATCAACAGCTATAGAAGGAGGAGAGGTTGACCGTGGCAAGTTCCGAACGTGCTGGGCAAGAAGAGGTGTCTCGGCAGAATACACTCGTCATTGATACCCGCGACATTCTGCTCTATCGCGGTGACACCACCCTAGTAGGACCTCTCAACTGGCAGGTCAATGCAGGGGAGCAGTGGATTATTTTCGGCCCTAATGGAGCTGGAAAGACCTCACTGCTGCATATGGTGGGCGGCGATCTCTTCCCATCGAAAGGCACCTTGAGTGTTCTCGGGGAACAATTTGGACACACCGATCTCACCGAGCTACGCACCCGTCTGGGGGTTTCTTCCAACGCCCTGGCTCGGCGTGTGCCGGCTCACGAGACTGCCCGTGATGTTGTGCTGTCTGCGGGATATTCCATGATCGGACGATGGCGCGAAGAATACGATGCGGAAGATCTTGACCGGGCAACTGCACTGCTGGAGGACTTCGCCGTCATCCATCTGAAAGATCGGCCGTTTGGATTGCTCAGTGAGGGAGAGCGGAAACGGGTTCTCATTGCGCGAGCTCTCATGTCTGCCCCCGAACTCCTCCTCCTTGATGAACCGAGCTCGGGTCTCGACTTGGGCGGACGCGAAGATCTTATTGAACTATTGGAACAGCTTGCAGAGGATCCGCACGCACCCGCCATCCTCATGGTCACCCACCACGTTGAGGAGATTCCACGCGGCTTTACTCACGCGATGATATTGCGTGACGGCCGAGCCTTGCACCAAGGTCCGGTCAACGACGTCATCACATCACAGCACCTGTCCGAAGCCTTCGGTCAACCCATTGTGGTGAGTACCTCGGAGGGGCGCTTCTTTGCGCACCGGGACTATACACGAGGCCGTCACAGTGCCGGAGCATAGAACCCCAGTGACGGCAGCTCACACGCACCCATCTACGCTTCTCTACCTTGATCTCCAGCTTTATCGAGGTATTCTCCTCATTCGTTTCCGGAAATCTCCCTGGAATGCGTTTACGCTGCGTATGTGGGAGGAACTCGACGCCGTTGTCGCCGCTCTACAAGGTGATGACAGTGAGGGCACAGGCATAATGCTGCCTTCTTCGCACAGCACTCTCCGTGGTGCGGTGCTCGTGGGATCAAAAACTATGTTTTCGGTAGGGAATGACGGGTCACAATGGGCCACCGTCAGCAACGCCCATAGGCGAGCATGGGAGGCAGCAGCAAAAAGCTGTTGCGCACGCCTTGCTGTGCTAGTAACAGAGTTTCCTGTAGTCGCGGCGTTGAGCGGATACACCTGTGGTGAAGCATGGGAGCTGGCGCAACGTTGTTCTTACCGTGTCATGGGGGATAATGCCCGCCTGTACCCGTCACCAGAACAAGGATTCATTGGCCCCAGCGATGCACTAGCAGCGGGGATTGTGGAACGCCTCGCAGCACCTGACTTGGTACTCCACGAGGCACAGGAATGGTTGCTCGGTGACCTGCGTAACGGTAATCCAGATGATGACAGGTGACGTCATCCCACTTCCTCCAGTAAACTAAGGCCACCCTCACTAATAACAGAGAAGGACGACACGTGACCGAGGAACCCTCCTTGCACAGCATTCCACATCGCCAAGCCACAGCTGAAGAGGTGGAAGCCGCCTACCACGACAATAAAATGGCGCAGGTCCTCTACCACGACTGGGAATCGGAAACCTACGACGAGAAGTGGTCCATCAGCTTCGATGAGCGTTGCATCACCTATGCGCGAGGCCGATTCGACCAAGCCGTCTCGTCTGACATCCGCAACGCTGAGCTGCCCTATGGAAAAGCTCTCGAATTAGGGTGCGGTACCGGATTCTTCCTCCTCAACCTCATGCAATCGGGAGTGGCGACATCCGGTGAGCTGACGGACCTCTCACCCGGCATGGTAGAAGTCGCTTTGCGAAACGGACAACAATTGGGACTGCAGGTCAATGGACGAGTCGCAGACGCAGAAACCATCCCCTATCCTGACAACACCTTCGACCTGGTAGTCGGGCATGCGATGCTGCACCACATACCTGACCCAGAGCAATCCCTCGCTGAGGTCATCCGGGTCCTCAAGCCAGGGGGCCGTTTCGTCTTTGCCGGTGAGCCATCCACCACTGGGGACAAATATGCGCGCGCAATCAGTACGTTGACGTGGAAGATCGTCACCACGGTGACAAAGCTGGGCCCAGTGCGGAAATACCGCCGCCCGCAGGAAGAACTGGACGAATCGTCCCGCGCACAAGCGCTCGAAGCGGTCGTCGACATTCATACCTTCACCCCGACCGAGCTTCGTGATGCGGCTCGGCGGGCTGGTGCAGTGGAAGTAGAAGTGAATGCGGAAGAGTTTGCAGCCGCGCTGGAAGGCTGGCCCGTCCGAACTTTTGAGGCTGCGGTTCCCACTGACCAACTTAGCCTCCGCTACCATTTCTTCGCCTTCAACCTCTTCAAAGCGGCGACGTGGTTGGATGAGCACTTCTTTAAGCGCTTCATCCCACAAAGCTGGTTCTATAACCTGCTCGTCACAGGGGTAAAACCATTCGTCACTGCCCGCCCACGACCTGCTGGACCTTCACGGCATCCGATCCCCACAGTTCGTTAGCATCCATCGTTGATCAGACCAGATGACGACTGAATAGTCAGCGGGGGAGAGATACAGTGGGTTGGGCAAATGGAGTAGGTGACGAATGGCAGTAGAGCTTTCTCCGGAGCTCGTAGCATGGTGGGCAAGCCCCGCCGGGCAAGCAGTGATCGCTACTGCCAGTACACTGTCATGGACTCCCGCGGACAATTTGAATTCGACAGCTCACTTGCGGCGTCTCTATCCGGATCTCTCACCGGAGCTGCTCAGTGGCACTATTGACCTCATCCAGGCGCGCCATCGTGCCGTGGAGAAACTCGGCCCGGAGACCGCCCAGTGGTTTCTTTCACTCGCAGCCGTGCAGCAAGCCACTCCACGCGCAGTAGCACACTACCGGGCACAGCGGCTGCTCTCTCTGGGACTCGGGGAGTCGGATAGCATCCACGACGCTACCTGTTCTATTGGTACTGAGCTGGCCGCATTGCGAACCGCAGGAGCCACAAGCGAGCTCAGCGGATCAGACACGGACCTGGCGCGGCTGGCGATGGCTCGGCACAACGTCCCCATCGCTACCTTCACTACCGCGGATTGTTTGATGCCGTACTGGGGCGAGGACACAGTAACCTTGCTCGACCCCGCACGACGCACTGCAACCGGACAACGCCGCTACCGAGGTCCCGATTCGACGATGCCATCCCTCACTTCTGTTCTGGAGGCGTACCGTCACCGTCCCTACCTTGTGAAATGCGCGCCGGGCATAGACTGGGGAGAGCTCTTCGCTGATGGTTGGGGGACGGGCCCCTGGCAGGGTGAAGTGGAGATCATTTCCATCACCGGTTCTCGCGAGGGGGGAGTGAAGGAAGCAGCCTTATGGTCGTCGCCCCTCTGCGGACGTACTCACTCGGTAGTGCCGGTCAAGCGGAGGGCAACGGTACTCAGTCCGGAGGGCAATGTAGTTGACCAGATAGCTGATGACCCTGTCTCAACAGCTGCTGCAGCGGATGTGAAGGAAGATGAGGTCGGCAGTATCCTCATTGAGCCGGATGGCGCCATCGTACGGGCAGGATTGGTACGGCAGTGGGCTGCACGCTGCGGCCTCTGGCAACTTGATAATCGTATTGCGCACCTGACAGGCGACCTCGCTCCCGCTGGGGTACCCTACTATCCCGTTATTGAGCAGCTGCGCTATCGCAGCGCAGAACTCAAGAAGGCGTTGCGTCGCCACCCCACCTCGAGTCTCGAAATTTTGGTACGGGGAGTGGACGTTGACCCCACCGCAGTGCGCCGTGCGGTCCTTCCAAAGCCTGTTGCCGGGGCACCCGCGCGAACTCTCGTTATCAGCCGGGTGGGTACCAGTGCCGTCGCCTTTCTCTGTGGAGCTCGTCTCGTTGGGTAGCATTATCCTATGACATCAATGTGGGGCACCCCCTGGAAAGACCGACGCGCCGCCGCCCGTCATCGTGATCCGCAGCAATGCCGTTTCCTCACCTGGGATTCGCTCAAATGGGTGGTTCGCCATAAGGCCTACTCACCTTGGTATCTGGTGCGGTACTGGCGGCTCTTCAAGTTCCGCCTCCGCAATCCGCATGTCGTGTTGCGTGGCATGGTGTTCCTGGGGAAGAACACGGAACTGTTGTGCCGTCCCGGTCTGGGGCGGATGGAGATCGGTCGATGGGTACATATCGGAGATAACACCGCTATCAGGTGCCACGAAGGATCTCTTCGCATCGGAGATAAAGCCGTCTTTGGGAAAGACGTCGTCGTGAATTCTTACCTCGATACTGAAATCGGTGCGAGCACACTGGTGGCGGACTGGACCTATATTTGCGATTTTGACCATGTCACCAGTGATGTCACGATGCCCATCAAAGATCAAGGGATTGTGAAAGGGCCAGTGCGTATTGGTCCCGATTGTTGGCTTGCGACCAAAGTTACCATCACGAGGAACACCACAATTGGACGGGGGTGCGTGCTCGGAGCGCATGCCGTCGCCAAGGGAAACATCCCCGACTACAGTATCGCGGTGGGCGTCCCAGCTCGACAGGTACGGAACCGGAAAGAAGAGTGGGAAGCGAGCGCTGCGGCCCGCGCCCAACACGAGGAGGACCTGGCCGACATCGAGCGGAAAAAGAAGCTATCAGCGAAGAGCGGATAGCTTTCTGCCTTGTATAGAGGCCAGCGACCTAGCGCACCGCATACCCAAGGAAGCATACCCACAGAGCAGTGTGCCCTTCACCTCTGGAGAGGTGAAGGGCACACATACCATCGCGCATTGAGCGGCTAACTCACGCGGAACGCAGGTGACGTTCCTACGTAGGACGTGATCTTTCCCCCCTTATCGCGGGATTCGCCCAACTGAACCAGACGATACGTACCGGCTTCCTGCCACGTGGGGATATTCCAGATGACGCGGGTAATGGATTCTGTCTTGGAATCCTTGGGGCGTTCCCAGTGGAACATGGTCTCGTAATCGGAATCGTCGTAGACGCACACCCAGCTGCCGCCCTTCTTCTGCTCCACCTTTGTGTAGGTGCTGTTGCGGCGAATCCGGTTGTTGGGGTGAGCACCGACGAAATCGACCTGGGCGGTCTGGCCCTTGCGGTAACTGCGTTCCGGCGGAACCAGTACGTCGCCATACTTCTTGCCCTTCGGGCAAGTGTCTGGCGGGACGGCAGCCAACCAGGTCGGGTGGAACCACTCATGCTTGAGAGGGCTGGGACCATGTGCAACCGTTTTACCGTCGCGCATCGCCTGCGCGAGCTCGTCGAATGCCTGGATCCAGGCACCGAGTGTCTCGATACCGTATTGGGTTTCACCAGCTTCGTACTGCGTTGCCGTATACTCTTCCGGAGTGGTGATGTACTGGTTGTACGAGTTGGTGTAGCCCTGGTAGATCACATCTTCAAGATGAATATCCAAAGTTTTTGCGACCTGTCGGCGTACTCGCAGCCCACCCGCAATGGTGCACTCGGATGAGTTCGCGCAAATGGTGAGCTGATCACACAGGCGGATAATCTGTGCTGGCACGATTTGCGGGTTCCAGGGGGTTGGGGGCAAGTAACCGAGTGGCAGCAGCGGCACCTTCGGGTACTGGTTGAGCATGTCCTCCCGGGGCAGCTCCGGGACCTTCTTAATTCCCATCTTCTTCATCGCGTCTTGGATAGACTTGATCTTCGGCTCGACTGCCGGGAACTGCCAGCCTTCGCGGATAAAGGGGATGTCCCAAGTGGGGCAGCGCACGTTGTCTTCCATAGAGCAGGCAGCGCCCGAACCGCCCATGATGGCCGGGCTGGTACGCCAGCGCTTGCCGTCGTGGGTGTACTTTCCATCGATGACCTGGTGTGCCATGTCAACGTACATGTAGCGGACATCGAGGTGCGCACCGGAAATGGGGGTAGCTGACTCGAATGCCTTCTTGCAGGCGTCGTACTGACGCTTGGCGATGATGGCGTTGTTCTTGACGAAGTCGGTACCGGCAGGACCGGTGGGCTTCATTTGCTTGACGCCCAAGTTCGGAGTCATGTCGCCGGCGTTGGTCTGCGAGAATGCCACCACGAAGTTTTGGTGTCCGCGCAGGTAGCGCACACCCTTTTCGTCATGCTCCCACATGTATGAGGCAAGACCCTTGTTATCGGGTGCGATGTAGAAATTCGCATCGGTGAGGGAGGTGCCATGGGTGGCGAACCAGGTAATGGCGCCCACATCCTCACCCGCCTGTTGAATACGGAGAACACGGACCTGTGGGTCGATCTTCTCTGGGTAGTAGGCCTTATCTGATTCAGGATTCCGCTCAAAAGCTACCGCAGAGCGGTTCGCAGAGGCGTTATGGAGTTCGGCGTGCCCAAGTAGTAGCGTAGCGGGGCGGATGGCGCGGTGAGCCTTGTCAATGGCTTCGCAGATACCTGCAACTTCTTCTTTGAAGCTGTTCTCCATAAAGCCTGATGTCGCAGTGTTGTAGGCCATATTATGCGACGTACCGCCACAAGAATTGTGGTTGTGGGTCGCAGTGATACACAGGTGCGATTCGGGGTAGAGCTTGCCGTACTTCTTCGCACAATGCTTGATGACTTCCTGATGGAGGGCCTCGAAGAAGCACGCCATATCGACGTTGACGTAGACCAAACGCTCCTTGGTCTTGTTATCGACGAAGATAAAAGCACGGGCGTAGTAGGGGCTGCGGAGACCTCGAGCCACCTGCTCCGGTTCTGAATAACCCATCATGCCCTGTCCAGCGACAGCACCCGTCATGCTGGAAATACCAATACCGACCGAGTAACCCTTGCCGTCAGCAGGCCCCGTGATCTTGTGGCGCTTCGCCGCTTGTGCGAAAGGTGCACCGGTGGATTGAGTGGCTCCCGAAGCTACTGCGGCTGCGACGCCCGTAGCGGCCATTCCCTTTAGTAATGAACGACGATTGATCTCCACAGTGGACCTCTCCTCGGTCTCTCGGAGGACAATTCGATCCAAGCGCTGGGAGCAAGGAAGAAATGCCCTTGGTACATACTTGTCTATCGTCTGTTACCTTAGCGAGGCTGTGACCAGGATGATCAGGCATTTGACCCAAAGAAAACACTGAGAAAATTGCAGTGGATAGGAAAGCAAAATGCGAGCTGCCATTGACTGGACGCTTGAGCACTGTTCAGCTGTCGACAGACAATGGCTCGGAGCAGTGTAAACATCCGCAGAAAACTATCTGAGCGGAATACACAATAGTTGCGCGGCATCAATTTGGGGAGAAGCGGGCAGGGGAGGGTACTACGGTTGTGGAACGGTTGTTGCCACATCGACGGGAGTCGTCCAATCCCGCTCAGGAAGCGGGCGCAGCGGTATCAGCGGCCGGGGGAGAGCCAACTGGGCTCGCCGAGTTGAACCAGCGACAGCACACTCGTAGACCTGCACCGTCTGCTGAGCAATATGGGTCCAGCAGAACCGTTGGGGAAGCTGTGCACGGTTTGCGGCAGCCCGACGATTCCGCTCTACCGGATTTTGTAGAGCCGCATCGATGGTCTCCACCATTTCGTCGATGATGCCAGGGGAGTAGCTCCAGCCGGTCTTACCATCAACAATAATGTCAGCGAGCCCCCCAGCACGCGCAGCTACCACAGGAATCCCGGCAGCGGCCGCCTCCAATGCGACGATGCCGAAAGGCTCATAGCGGGACGGTAGTACCGCCAGATCGGCAGTAGAGATCAGCTCCCGCAATTCATCCTTTTTCATAAAACCGGCGAAGTGGACAGGGCCGCAGAGACGGTGCCGGCACTGTTCAGACTCGAGCCATTCCCGCTTCATCCCCTCCCCGGCAATGGTTACGTGAATACCGGGGTAGCGGCGGCGCAAGAGCGGCAGTGAAGAGAGAATATCGTGAACGCCCTTCTCCCACTCCAAACGGCCAAAATAGATCAGGTGTGGGGCAGTGGTAGCGCGCGCCGGGCGATGCGGAATAGTCCACCCGCGAGTATCAATGCCATTCGGGATAAAACGCAGCGGAGGTAACCCGGGAGACCCACTGGCGGGATCTCCGAAGGCTGCAGAGACTTCGTCCACCATCGGACGCGAGCAAGCAATGAGATAGTCACAGGAGTGGGCAAACCACCATTCAGCCGAGTGAACGTGGCGGTTGAGGGTGTGAGACAGCCAACCGGAGTTACGACCAGCTTCAGTAGCATGGAACGTTCCCACCAAAGGGAGCCCGTACTGTTCGGCGATAGCACAGGCAGGTACCGCAACGAGCCAGTCGTGGCCATGGATAACATCAGGCTGCCAGGCACCATGCTCGCTGCACGGCCCGGTGCCGTGGAGAAGATGCTGAATTGCCTGCGTCATGGCGGTCCCCATGAGCAGTGTCCACGCCATCAGATCGCTCGTGAAGTCAATAGCTAGCGGAGTGAGCGGAACAGACACCACCCGCACCTTCCCCCGCATCTCATCGGTCGTTTTTGCTACAACTCCAGGAGAGGCGGCGGGAGCACGCGTCACCACTACGACCTCATGTCCTGCCGCTGCTAACTCTCCCACAAGACGATCGACATGGGCACCCAGGCCACCCACCATCACCGGGGGAAACTCCCAGGAGATCATCAGCACCTTCATATTGTATGGACTCCTCACAGCACCGGAAAGAACAGTTCGGGATCGTTAATCTTCCTCATCATAGGCGTTTCGTAGCAGCCGAGCGTCCAATTGTGAGAAGGGCCCATCGGCGGCCTGCCACGCGCCGAGCAACTGTGATTCCTGCTCCCGCCAATGATGGCGCCGGGCAGTAATTAGTTCGCGCATCGCGTGGGCATGCAGATAAGCGCGGTTCCGTGCGTAGTCTGCCGCCGTGTCTTTCGAAATGAGGAACGCCCAGTCAGATTGCAGCGCGAGTGCTGCCTCTCGGACAATCTGGTCGCAGTAGCGGTCACGCGGTCGGACGGGGGTGGCGTCACTGGGGACAAACTCCCACAACGCCGTCGCCAGCTCAGCACTGATCTGTTGGTTAAGCTCCACGATGTCAGCCACTTGTGGTCCCTCCCAGACGCGCCAGTCCTTACCAGAACCCCATGAACAGTCACCCAACTCCACGGGAGTGCCCACATAGCCAGCGGCGCGCGCCGTTGCCAGAGAACCAACGCGAACACCCGCAGCGTGCAAAGCACGGATAACTTTCCCGAGCCACTCGGGCCCCTCGTGCCACCAATGCCCAAAGAGTTCAGTATCAAATGCCGCCACGACGTGTGCGGGGCGACCACATCGCTCAGTTTCACTCTGCAAACGGCCCACAACAGTCTCCACAAAGTCTGCAACATCGTGGTCGACACGTGCTGCAGCACGTGTCGGATTATAAGGGGCTTTATGTTCTGGGGAGACAGAGCGGCCAGTGACCCGCGCCGGCTTAAAACCAGTCTCGTGGTGGTACGTGTGAAAATCACGGTAATCAGCATGGCCAGGGTAGCCCGCCTTGGGGGACCACACACGATAGCTGACGGTGAGATCGCGGCCAAACGCCACAACATCACTTGCGCCTACCGGACGGCCGCACGCAGTGTCCCCATGGAGTGAAGGTCCATCCACCATAAAGTGAGTCACGCCGGCACGCTGGTAGTCCACTTCCATACCGGGAGTGAAGGCGCACTCAGGAGCCCACAGACCAGCCGGACGGGTACCCCTCCGCAGTTCGCTGTCGGAAAGACCTGACTCAAGAAAAAAACGGCGCAACGTCTTGGGGAGGAGCGGCTGGAAGGGATGAGCGAGTGGTCCCCCTAACATTTCGACCACACCGTCATCCTGCAACGGGCGGAACACTGGTGAACCACCGCTGGTCCAACGAGCAAGGAAGCGTTCGGTGGCCCAACGAGCTGCTGCTTCCTCACGGCCTCCCATGGCCCGAACGGCATCAGTGCCATGGGCTGAGGCGGAGTCCACCGTAGCAGCAGCAGTAAAGCTAGCCGCTTCCGCCGCCCGCATCTGCCAGTTTGCCAGCCACTCGTGCATACCACGGAGACAGTAGGGATCGTCTAGCTGGGCAGCCACAATGGGAGTGATCCCGAGAGAAAGCACATCGCGGTAGCCTTCTTCTGCTAACCGATAGAGCTCTTCGACGACAGAAATATAGGCGTTCCCCCACGCTTGATAGAGAAGTTCCTCGCCCACCGGCCATGCCCCATGATGAGCAAACCAGGGGAGATGACTATGGAGAACCAGCGTAAAAAGACCAGGCACAGTGGGTGACATTGTCATCGTGGTTTCCTCCCCACAAAAACAAGATCCAAGCTGTCATCGAGAGACGTAGGGTCGTCTAGCTTCCCTAGCTCTACCTCGGTTGGCGGACAGCTGCGAAATTCAAAATCGATGGCGGTGATGCTATCGACATCCGCCCGCAGCTCCGCAGGCCAGGAACGGTTCTCCAAATAGGGTTGCAGTTGCGCATGAATAAGGCCACCCCACTTGTTATCGAGGGAACGCAGGTGTGGACCGTGATACACCCCCAGCGTCTCCACCAGCTCAAAGCCCGGCTCAACCAGCAGGTCAGCTAATTCGCGCGCGTTAAGCTCCCGAATGTGGAACGGGTTAATAGGTTGGCCGGTAGGCGTAAAGGTAATTCGATTGGGAGTTGCAACTAAGAACACACCACCCGGTCGCAGCACCCGGAAGCACTCGGCAACAAACGCTTCTTGGTCGGGGAGATGCTCAATGACCTGGGAATTAACGATGACGTCCGTGCACTCGTCCGCCAACGGTAATGCCCCTAAATCCGCCTGGGTAAAGGTGAGTGGGCAGGGAGCACCAACCCCGTATTTGCTCGCCGCGTGCTGGCAGGCCAGCAGATCGTAATCCATCCCGTGGAGAGATTGGGCGTAGGGTGCCAGAATACCCGCCCCATAGCCTTCCCCAGCCCCAGCTTCAATAATGTCCCTGCCGCGACAGTGCTCCCGCCACGCCAGATACACAATTTCGTGGCGGCGGAACCAGTAGTTTTCCTGGTCGGTATCCGGGGCCGTACGCTCACCTGTCATGGGGAGTGGCACAACCGTATCGGGGTCAGCGGGGAAGTCCTGGTTACTCACCTTTTCACCCTATCCTGTCCGCGAACAACAACCACTATAACTAGGTAGAGAAAGCTATTCGCGTTACCATCTTTGCAGGCACATTTCCGCCTGTGTACCCTCAACCAGGAGGTTTCCATGTCAGCCACCGTCGTCCTCGTGAAGCAAGTTCCTGACTACGAAACGGACAACTCGCTCACCGACGATTTCCGCCTCAATCGAGAGAGCGTCGATAAAATCTTGGACGAAACCAACGAGCATGCGGTAGAGGCGGCAGTACAGCTCAATGACGTGCTGGAAACCCCCCATGAAATTATCGCGCTCACTATGGGGCCAGCCAGTGCAGTGGAGGTCCTCCGCCGGGCAATGGCCATGGGGGCGGACCGCGGCATCCACATCTGCGACGATGCCCTCGTCGGTTCAGACGTAATCCAAACCGCTTGGGTACTGGCCAACGCCCTTGGCCACATCGCTGACACCAAACTTGTGATCTGTGGCGACCAATCCTCCGATGCCGGAGCAGGGACTGTCCCTGCAATCATTGCCGAGTACTTGGGCATCCCCGCTCTCACTAGCGTGAACTCGCTCACAGTGGAAGCAGATGGCACGTTGAGTGCCGAACGAGCCACCGATGGGTTTACCTACCAACTCACTGCCGACATGCCAGCATTGGTCTCCGTTACAGAGACCATGAACGAACCGCGCTTCCCCTCCTTCAAAGGCATTATGGCGGCCAAGAAGAAGGAGGTCACCGAGTGGAGCCTTGCAGATATTGGAGTGCTGCCCAACCAAGTCGGGCAAGCCGGTGCAGGTACCGTCGTCGTCAACACCACCGAACGCCCCGTCAAGCAGCAGGGAGAAGTATTCGCTGACAATGGTGACGGCGCACAGCGCATTATGGACTACCTCGTCTCCGAGAAGCTTGTATAGGAGAACACGACAATGACTATCCTTGTCCCCATCTCGTACACCGGTCGTGGTGACCAGGCACAGCCTACTCAAGCGAGCCTTGAGGCGATCTCCGTAGCCCGCACGATCGATACCGTCCACGCTGTCGTTTTGTGCGAGCCGGGTGTTTCCACCAGCCTCGCCGCCGCACTTGCCCCCTTTGGGGTGGAGGCACTCCACGCTGCCGAAGACAAAGACGCTTTCGCCTTCTTCGCCACCCCACTCGTCGATGTCCTCTGCTCGATTGCGGTGACCGAGGAGGTAGCAGGAGTGCTTCTTCCCGACAGCATCATCAACCGTGAAATTGCTGGGCGGGTAGCCGTCCGTCTGGGATCCGGTCTAGCCTCCGATGCTGTCGCCCTCACCGATCTCGCGCACGTCACGCATTCCATCTTTGGCTCGCAACGTGATGTCGCTGCCGAGGTCCGTGGCCGCTATCCAATTGTTGTTCTTCGTAACGGTGTCGTCGAAGCCACAGAGGCAGAGACAGCAGACCAGCACGATGTTGATATACGTACCGTGGCTTTGCCTGATCCCACCATTCGACGCGGCGTCCGCGTTTCGCAACGCATCGAAGACACCCCCAGCGATAGGCCTGACCTCACCCAGGCGAAGGTAGTGGTAGCCGGTGGCCGCGGTGTCGGCTCCGCAGAAGGCTTCCACGACTACGTGGAGGGACTTGCCGACCAACTCGGTGCAGCAGTCGGTGCAACTCGCGATGCAGTGGACCTCGGATAC
Source organism: Mycobacteriales bacterium (assembly GCA_018376445.1). Lineage (GTDB taxonomy): Bacteria > Actinomycetota > Actinomycetes > Mycobacteriales > Mycobacteriaceae > Lawsonella. Next base: position 13,275 of record JAHABL010000009.1, on the reverse strand, counting down.
TGCGCAGGTGCCCTCCAAATCGGCCAAACGGGTGTCACCGTCAACCCAGACCTGTACATCGGACTAGGTATCTCCGGAGCAATCCAGCACAAGGCCGGAATGCAGAACTCCAAGCACATTGTGGTCATTAATAACGACCCGGATGCACAACTCTTCTCTATTGCCGACCTCGGTATCGTGGGCGATGTTGAAGATATCGTGCCGCAGCTCATTGACCTAATGAAAGCCCGCAGCTGAAGTCTCTTACAGCACAGAAAGACCCCGCATGCTCTGTGAATCCCCAGAATTGCTAGCCGAGGCAAGCTACTTCGATCACGCCGCGATCACCCCACTGCGGGAAGAAGCTCATACCGCAATGTGCGAACTGGCCGGCGACATGGGGAACCCCTCCAGTGTCCACTCAGTAGGCCGCCGAGCACGCTGCCATGTCGAAGAAGCCCGCGAATCCATCGCAGAACTCCTCGGTGCACGCCCCAGCGAAGTGATCTTTGTCGCATCGGGAACGGAAGCAGACAACCTGGCACTAAAGGGCATGTCCCTAGCGCGCGCCGAGCAGGGATACCGTCGTCTGCTCCTCAGTGCCGTCGAACACCACTCCGTCACCGATGCTGCCACATGGTTAGCCAGCTACCGGCACGATGTGTTCGGCGTGGATCTGGACGTACTGCCCGTGGACCAGGCTGGACGTGTCGAGCTCAGTGTCGTCCGCGAGCGTCTCCACCAGTCGGACATCCCACTGCTTATGACTGTAATGGCTGCCAACAATGAGGTGGGAACGGTACAACCCGTCGCAGAGCTAGCCGATGCAGCCGCGGCAGCCGGTGTCCCGTTCCATGTGGACGCGGTACAAGCCGTCACTCATATGCAGCTTGATTTTTCCCACCCTGGCATCACCACTATGTCTGTGGCTTCCCAGAAGTTTGGTGGCCCCACTGGTATCGGTGTGCTTTTAGCGCGACGTGATGCCCCCCTCGTCCCGCTCTTCCACGGCGGCGGACAGGAGCGTGGCCTCCGGGCAGGAACGCAGAATGTGTTGGGTATCGTCGGTATGGCTGCGGCGTTGCAGGCAGCGGTAGCGCGTCAAGCCGACGAAACTGCTCGGTTGGTGGCACTACGTCATAAGCTCATCACCGGTCTGCACAAGGTCTGTGACGATGTCATCATTAACGGTCCGGAGAAAGCCACCGAGGGGGCAGATAGTCCCGTCCTTCCTGGAATTGTCTCTGCGTCCTTTCCTGGATGCGAAGGGGACGCACTGCTTATGCTTCTGGATGGGAAAGGAATCAGTGTCTCTTTGGGGGCGGCATGTACAGCAGGCGTCGCACATGCCTCGGAAGTCCTCCTTGCGATGGGAGTTCCCGAGCCACAGGCGCGAGGTACACTTCGTCTTTCCATGGGGCACACAACAACTCCCCAGCATGTTGACGATCTATTGCAGGCGCTGCCGGAGGCTGTTGAACGTGCCCGTCTGGCAGGGCTGGCTTAGGCTATATCTATGCGTGTTTTAGCTGCGTTATCGGGAGGTGTCGATTCCTCTGTCGCTGCCGCCCGTCTGGTCGATGCAGGCCACGACGTCGTCGGTATTCACCTGGCATTGTCCAGTGCGCCTGCCACTCTGCGTGCGGGTGCACGCGGATGCTGTTCTCTGGAGGATTCTGGAGATGCCCGCCGAGTTGCGGACCACCTGGGAATCCCGTTTTATGTATGGGATTTCTCTGAGCGTTTCCGCGCCCAGGTCATTGAGGATTTCGTCGATACCTATGAGTTAGGGGAGACCCCTAACCCCTGTCTACGATGCAATGAGCGCATTAAGTTCGACGCACTTCTCGAGCGTGGTCTAGCCTTGGGCTACGATGCCGTAGCGACTGGCCACTATGCCCAAATTGTTGATGGGATGCTGCGACGCGGAGTCGACCAGGCAAAAGATCAGTCGTACGTGTTGGGGGTTCTCAACCGTCATCAGCTCGATCATTCTCTCTTCCCCTGTGGTGATACGGAAAAGCCGCAGATCCGAGAGGAGGCAGCAGCACATGGTTTTAGCGTGGCCTCTAAACCCGATTCCACCGACATTTGCTTCATCCCCAATGGAGACACCCGCGGTTTTCTGCACTTAAGGCTGGGCGATCGGCCTGGGCCGGTCATCGATATGGTGACAAGGAAAATTGTTGCCGAGCACCAAGGCACCTACGGATTCACCATTGGACAGCGTAAGGGTCTGGGTCTAGTAGGCCCGTTACCAGATGGTTTACCGCGCTATGTGGTGGGCTTAGATGTGCGGCGTAATACTGTGCTGATCGGTACACGGGACATGTTGGAGACGAATTACCTGCGTGGGTGGCCAGCTAACTGGTTATCGCAAGAGCTGGCGGAATGTGCGGCAGCGGGGGAGTGCCACCAACTCCGGTGTGAAGTGCAGGTGCGGGCACATACAGTACCGGTGCCGTGCACCGTTGAGATGATGGGGGAGACCGTTACCATTCACACAGATGTTCCCTTACGCGGGGTGGCGTGTGGTCAAAGCGCAGTGCTCTACCAACCCGATCCAGCAGGCGACATTGTGCTTGGGGCGGCTACTATCCACGCGACAGCTGAGAGTCGTGATGCCCTCGTAGGGCAGAGTAGTGCGGAGATGACGGTATCTTCTCCACTCAATGGGGCCTCGGAATCCTCATGATGGTGCATGCGGAGGGGTCGTTACCCGGCACCGATATGCGTTCCACTCTGCGGATAATTGCGGGGGAGGCAGCGTCTGCGTTCTTTCTCCCCGTGCTACCTGCGCGCGGTTTGCCGGCCAGTTCTGTAGGGCGAATGACGGCATTCCTGCCGGACATGGTGTGGGGCTACGGTGTGCGCACATTTGTTTGTGGGCCTCAGGAAACGCGTTTCCATCGCGCTGCACGCTCCCTTCTTGAGCAGGATCTGGATCTGTTGGAGGAGATTGTCGAGACGACAGGTATTGGCAGCGGGCCGCTTACCGTGGTGGTGGCGGGTCCTGTCGCATGTTTATCCCATGTGGAGCTTTCCAACGGGCATTGGATGCTGACGGACGCAGGCGCTGTCCGTGACATGATGGAACAGTATTCGGAGATGGTGGCACAGCTGACGCGTGACCTATCACGACGAACTGGGCGTGACCCGTGGATAGTGATGGATGAGAGTGACGCGGGGCCCGCACTGGGCGGGACATTGTCGGGGGCACACCAGTGGGACTACATTCCCGTGCCGGATCAACAGATCCTGCCTGCACAGTGGAGTGCTGTGGGGGAGGCAGCGACTGGCCGGGTAGTGCTTCGCCTTCCTCACGAGAGTGCCCAGTGGGTGCGCCAGTGTGCGCCGGCGCTACGAGCGGGCACGCTACGAGTAGCACTCCCAGTCTCGTTGCAACCATCGACTGCACAGCGGGATGAGATGGGAGAGCTCTTCGACCAGTGGGGACGCGGGTTAGAGTGTGTGATGCCGTTAGCGGTACCACTGCGGGAACGTCGACGTCAAGCCCATCGTCTTGCTGTTCTCCTCCGGGATGTGGCGGTGGCACCGCAGGAGTCGTCACTGCCCATCTTTCATGACAGTGCGTTGTGCTATTCAGCGCAGAACACCCACGGCGTATCGCAGCACAGTATACAAGAGCGGTTGGGGTCGTTCGTGGAGATGCCTGAGTTAGTGTTGGACGAGTGGCCCCAGTAGCGGCCACTCTGTTTCCACGGAGTGGGAATCCCGTCCTACCCGCTCTAGGTACTCCCGGAGACTCTGTTGACGCTCACGGTGCCATTCAGTTTGCAGTGCCATGAGATCGTCTGCCGGGGTAGTCAGCAACTGTGGATAGACATCTGCTAACCGCGTGGCAAGCTGTGCAGCGCTCCAAGCGTCCGCATCAGAGTTGTGCGCATTGTCTAGTGAGACCTGGTAGTGTTCACACACGATACCGAGGGTGCGCTTACCCTTCCGGTATTTGTCGAGAGCACGATCCACTACATAAGGGTCAAGCACTAGCCCCCGTACCTCGAATGTTGGTTCCCAGTGTTGCAGAATGGTGAGATCAAACGAGGCGTTATAGACGATGAGAGTGCGGCCCTCCTCCCAAGCAGTATAGAGATGCGCGACAGTTTCCTTGACGACCTTTGCATGGGGGCTGCCTTCACGCCGCGCTTGTTCCGTCGAAATACCATGCACTGCAGTGGCTTCAGCGGGAATGTCACAACCCGGATCGGCGAGCCAGTTATGCGTAACAAGATGGGGTTCCACGCCTGTTGATGAGGACTCTGGGAGGTCGATATCAAGACAAGAGGATGTGACGATGCGTGCCGTCCGAGGGTTGGGGCCCGTCGTCTCTAAATCGAAGGAGCACATATGGTGTGGGGTGAAAAAAGAGTCTGACACGGGATCTCCTCGTGGTCCACGGCGGGAACATAACCCTTTCGGTGATGTTGTCCCCAGGTTACTCTCCGACAGTGACAAATTCAGTGTTCGGTTGGCGCGAGACGCTAGGCTAAAGACGTGATAACCTCGGATATTCAGCAGCGCTGGACTGAGCTTGCCAGTGTTGTGCGTGACCACCAGTTCCGCTACTACGTGATGGATTCTCCTATCATCACCGACAGCGAGTTTGACCAGCTTTTTCATGAGCTGGTGGCGTTGGAGGATGAGTATCCTGAATTGCGTACTCCAGATTCCCCCACGCAGCTGGTAGGTGGCGGTTTCGAGACGACGTTCAACTCCGCCGAACATCCCGAACGAATGCTGAGCCTAGAGGATGTGTTTAGCCCGGAAGAGTTGACGGAGTGGCTCACTCGCCTAGAGAACGAAATCGGTCCGGACCAGGAATACCTCACCGAGCTCAAGATTGATGGCGCGGCTATCGACCTGGTGTATCGAGAGGGGGTACTGGAACGAGCTGCCACCCGAGGAGACGGGCGGGTCGGGGAGGACATTACACTCAATGCGCGCACTATCGCGGATATCCCCGTACGTCTCACGGATCATCCCGACTATCCGCTGCCAGCGCTTCTGGAGGTTCGTGGGGAGGTGTACTTCGCTCTTGATGACTTTGCCGAACTCAATGCGCGGATTGTTTCGGAGGCGGAAGAAGCGGGTCGAAAACCTAAGCCGTTTGCTAATCCACGCAATGCTGCAGCCGGCTCGCTGCGCCAGAAAGACCCTGCTGAGGTGGCGCGACGACATCTGCGTATGATCTGCCATGGTTTGGGGAAGACGGAGGGGTTCCAGCCTGCCACACAGTGGGATGCCTACCACGCCATGGCAGCGTGGGGGCTTCATGTTTCCGATAAGACAGAGCGAGTGTGCGGCATTGCGGCAGTGCTTGAGAAGATGCGCTATTGGGGTGAGTATCGTGCCGAGGTAGAACATGAGACAGACGGGTTAGTCGTTAAGCTCAACAACATCGCGGAGCAGCGGGATCTCGGAGCAACGTCGCGGGTGCCTCGTTGGGCAGTGGCATACAAGTATCCACCGGAAGAAGCCATCACCACCCTAGTAGATATTCGTGTGTCAGTGGGGCGTACTGGCCGAGTGACTCCCTATGCATTCATGGAACCCGTTACAGTTGCCGGATCAACAGTGTCAAATGCCACCTTGCACAACCAATTCGAAGTTAAACGTAAAGGTGTGCTGATTGGTGATCAGGTGGTTATACGCAAAGCTGGCGAAGTGATCCCGGAAGTATTGGGACCCCTCGTCGACGCTCGTACTGGGGACGAAAAAGAGTTTGTTTTCCCCACCCATTGCCCAGAATGTGGGGCCCTGCTCGCCCCCGAAAAGGAATCCGATCAGGATTGGCGTTGCCCCAACACACAAAGTTGTTCAGCGCAGCTCCGGGAAAGGCTGTTCTATTTGGCCAGTCGTTCCGCTTTAGATATTGAGGCTCTGGGAGAGAAGGGCGCACGCGATCTCTATGAGCGCGGGATTCTGCATAATGAGGGAGATCTTTTCACCCTCACTGCTGATGATCTCCTTCGCACATCCCAATACACCCGAAATGCTCCCCGCCGTATCGATACCGATCCTCGTTATACAGACACACCTGTTGGGGAGGTTGATGGGAAACGGGTCATTCTCTCAAAAACCGGAGAGAAGCTGCTCCAGAACCTTGCGGATGCGAAAAAGCGCCCCTTCTGGCGCGTCCTTGTGGCGTTATCGATCCGGCATGTCGGTCCGACTGCGGCCCGCTCCCTAGCTGCGACCTTCCACAGCATGATGGAGATCGAACAGCTGGCGGTGCAGGGTGACGCTGCTGCCTTTGCTGAAGTGGAGGGAGTCGGTGGGATTATTGCTGACGCCTTGGTGGAGTGGTTTTCGGTGGACTGGCATCGGAACATTGTGGCGAAGTGGGCTGCCGCGGGCGTGCAAATGGAAGATCGGCAAGAATCTGTCCAGCGGCCTACCCTGGAAGGTCTCACTATCGTCGCTACTGGTGCGTTGGAAGGTTTCACTCGTGATTCAGTGAAAGAGGCGATTCTGTCACGGGGAGGTAAAGCAGCGGGGTCTGTCTCGAAGAAGACAGACTATGTGGTGGCTGGGGAGAATGCCGGTGCGAAGCTGACCAAGGCCGAAACGCTTGGTATTCCCGTGCTTACAGAGGCACAATTCGTCACCCTGCTGCAAGGTGGGGAAGCTGCACTGAAGGAGAGAGACAGATGAGCGACCTGTCACCTGATGGAGTGATCATTCGCGCTATGCAGGAATCTGATCTGGTGGGGGTAGGTGAGATGACGTTTACGACCTACATCCCCTATGAGGAACCAAATTCCCCCTACCTCGACATTCTGCGCGATGTGGCGCCTCGCTTTCGGGAAGCGACCGCACATTTCGTAGCGGAAGATGCAGCAACTGGCGAGATTCTCGGGGCGGTTACTCTGGCAGCAGGGGGTAGCCCGTGGGCGGCTATTGCTGCCGATGATGAGATTGAGATGCGGATGTTGGCAGTAGATGAGTCTGCTCGGGGCAGAGGAATTGGTACTTCTCTTGTTCGGGAATGTCAAGAATTTGCTGTTCAGAATGGTTATCGACAGTTGGTGCTGTCCAGTCAAGACACTATGACGAACGCCCACCGCATCTACGAAAGGGCAGGTTTCAAGCTGGAGCCCTCTCGATTCTGGGACCCTATTCCCGGCCTCACGGTTCGCTGTTACGTGTGGCTTGTTCCTACTGCAACGCGGTAGCATGTGCAGCGTACGACTGCATGCGCACAGTACAACCTCGAAGGAAGGTGCTTCAGTGGACGGTATTACCCGTGACGATGTCGCTCACCTCGCCAAGTTGGCGCGTTTAGCGTTGGCGGATGACGAGCTGGATGAGTTGGCTGGCCAGATCAAAGATATTTTGCAGCACGTGAATGTCATCACGGAGCTCGATACTGAAGGTGTTGAGGCGATGAGTCACCCAGTGGCGATCCAAAACGTCGCTCATGAGGATGTCATTAAGCCGTGCCTTTCCCAGGAAGAAGTGTTGAGCCAAGCGCCCGAGGTCGAAGATGGCCGCATCGTTGTTCCTCAGATTCTGGGTGAAGGAGGGGAGTAATCGACATGAACGCTCTTCGTACGGTTCCGGCAGATTCCATCCTGTCTCTGGATGCCTCCACCCTGGCTCAGCGCATCCACTCTGGCGAATTGTCATCGGTGGCGGTAACGCAAGCATTCCTCGATCGTATTGCTGAGGTAGACGGGGAGATCCACGCCTTCCTACACGTCGGTGCAGAGGAAGCTTTGGCGACTGCCCGGCGGGTCGATGAGGACATTGCTGCGGGGAAACAGCCAGCTTCCCCATTAGCTGGTGTACCTATCGCCCTGAAGGATGTGTTTACTACTACGGACGCTCCGACGACCTGTGCCTCCAAGATCTTGGAGGGGTATGTGCCGCAGTATGACGCTACTGTCACGAAGAAACTGCGGGAAGCGGGCATTCCGATTCTCGGTAAGACCAATATGGATGAGTTCGCCATGGGCTCCTCCACGGAGAACTCTGCTTTCGGGCCGACCTTCAACCCGTGGGACAAAGAGCGTACGCCGGGTGGTTCTGGTGGTGGTTCAGCAGCCGCACTGGCATCCTATGAGGCGCCGTTGGCGATCGGTACGGATACCGGTGGTTCCATCCGACAACCTGCTGCTCTTACCGCTACGGTGGGGGTGAAGCCGACATACGGCACTGTTTCTCGTTACGGCCTAGTGGCATGTGCATCTTCCCTTGATCAGGGTGGTCCGTGTGCACGCACTGTGCTGGATACGGCTATGCTGCACAACATTATTGCGGGACATGACGAGCATGACTCGACTTCTCTGGCAGTCGAGATTCCCGATATGGTGAGCGCTGCGCTGGAAGGGCAGGAGAGAGATCTCTCAGGCGTGAAGGTTGGCGTCATCAAGGAATTCCTCACGGATGAAGGATGCCAGCCGGGTGTCGCGGAGTCTTTCCAGAAGGCAGTGGAAACGCTGAAGGGTCTGGGGGCAGAAATCATGGAGGTATCGTGCCCCAACTTCCCGCATGCGTTGGCTGCTTATTACCTCATTCTGCCGTCTGAGGTCTCGTCCAATCTCGCGCGTTTCGACGGTATGCGCTACGGCTTGCGGGTGGGTGATGACGGTACCCATTCTGCGGAAGAGGTCATGTCGCTAACTCGTGCTGCCGGCTTCGGCAAGGAAGTGAAGCGCCGTATTATCATTGGCACCTACGCACTGTCGGCTGGCTACTACGACGCGTACTACGGGCAAGCACAAAAGGTGCGTACCCTCATCGCTCAGGATTTCCAGAAGGCGTATGAGAAGGTCGATGTGCTTGTCTCACCGACTACGCCGCAGACTGCCTTCAAACTGGGTGAGCGCGTAGATGATCCTGTATCCATGTACCTCTTTGACCTATACACGTTGCCGTTGAATCTGGCAGGAATGTGTGGCATGTCTGTACCAGCAGGAGTGGCCTCGGATTCCGGTATGCCGGTTGGCCTGCAGATTATGGCACCGGCATTGGAAGATGCTCGTCTCTACCGGGTGGGTGCTGCTTTTGAAAAGGCGCGTGGTCCGATCGGGGAGTAATCCGCTGGTAGAGAGATTGAGAAGTCGCTAAGAGATCCTCCTCTCGTCCGAGAAACCGGGGCGAAGGGGAGGATTTCGGCGTAGCCTGGTTACATAACCGCTGAAGCTGCGGTAGTTCAGATGTACCTGATGCTTGATCGTTTAAGTTTTCTTGAGTTTCTACCGGTACACTGCATCTAGAAGCACTTTTCCTCGGAAAAGCGATAGAGAAGGATTAGTCACATGGGTCTTCGAATTGGCGTACTGACCGCCGGCGGTGACTGCCCCGGTCTGAACGCAGTTATTCGTGGTGTCGTTCGTACTGCTAACAGCTGCTACGACGCTACCGTGGTGGGTTTCCACGACGGATGGAACGGTCTGGTTAACAACCTCCGCGTGCAGCTCTACGACAACGAAAGCATCGATAAGATTCTCGGCCAAGGCGGCACCATTCTGGGTACCGGCCGTATGAATCCGCGCGAGCTGGAATCTCGCTTAGACGACATCAAGGCCACCCTTGCCGACAATGAGATCGATGCTGTTATCCCCATTGGTGGTGACGGTACTTTGCGCGGTGGGCGTTGGCTCATGGAAAACGGCATCAATGTCGTTGGCGTTCCCAAGACCATCGACAACGACGTCGCCAACACCGACTACACCTTCGGCTTTGACACCGCGGTGTCCATCGCTACCGATGCCATTGACCGTCTCCACACCACCGCAGAATCCCACCAGCGCGTCATACTGGTGGAGGTGATGGGACGCAACGCCGGGTGGATCGCCCTACAAGCAGGCATGGCCGGTGGTGCCCATATGGTCGTTATTCCAGAAGTTCCCTTCGACGTGAACCAAATCGCCAAGCTCATGGAGCGTCGTTTCCAAATGGGCGAATCCTATGCCATCTGCGTCGTTGCCGAGGGCGCACTTCCCAAGGAAGGCACTATGGAAATGCGTTCCGGTGGCATCGACAAGTTCGGCCACGAAATCTACACCGGTGTTGCACAGCAGCTCGGTGACGAACTTCGTAGCCGTCTGAATGACCGCGACATCCGGACTACCGTGCTGGGCCACATCCAGCGTGGCGGTACCCCCACTGCCTTTGACCGTGTCCTCGGTACCCGTTTTGGTGTGAATGCCGTGCACGCCGTCGCTGAAGGAGACTTTGGGAAGGTCGTTGCTGTACGCAATGACCGCATCGAACGTATCTCCCTTGACGACGCTGTCGGCCATCCCAAGAAAGTTCCGATGGACCGTTACAAGGAAATGGAAGCTCTCTTCGGATAATCCCCAACTGGCAGGATGCGCTACCCTCTTCACCGTCTCCCATCGGTAGAAGCAGACGCACCGGCAATATTTATCCCCTCTACAGTGAGTATCGGCTCGACACCGATGTTCCTGGCCGTCTCGGCTAAGAACGAAGTGTCGGGCCGATACTGCAAGAACCGTCTCACTCACCTAAACTGGAAAACATGACTAGCGCCCGTGTAGATGACATCCTCGACTTCGACGAGGTAATTGCGAAGTACGATCCCGTCATGGGATTGGAAGTCCACGTAGAACTCTCTACAGAGACCAAGATGTTCTGCAATAGCCCCACTGCCTTCGGGGCAGAACCCAATACTCATGTCAGCCCCACCTGCATGGGGCTACCGGGTGCCTTGCCGGTCGTCAACCAGCAAGCTGTCGATTGGGCCATCAAGATTGGTTTGGCTCTCAACTGCGAAATTGCTCCCTATTCACGTTTCGCTCGGAAGAACTACTTCTACCCCGACCAGCCGAAGAACTACCAGATCAGCCAATATGACGAGCCCATCGCCTTTGACGGCTACCTGGAATTTGAGCTCGCTGATGGCACTCCCTTCCGTGTTGACATCGAGCGCGCCCACATGGAGGAGGACACCGGAAAACTCACCCACATCGGTGGCGAAACTGGTCGCATCAACGGTGCCACCCACTCGCTCCTCGACATCAACCGTGCCGGCGTACCGCTCATCGAAATCGTGACGAAGCCGATTGAAGGAGCGGGGGAGCGGGCCCCGGAAGTAGCCCGTGCTTACGTGACGGCGCTCCGCGATGTGATTCGTTCGCTCAAGGTCTCGGACGTCAATATGGCGCAGGGGTCGATGCGTGCCGATGTCAACCTTTCGCTCCGCCCTGTGGGGACGACCGAGTTCGGCACTCGAACTGAAACCAAGAACGTCAACACCCTTAAATCCATCGAGACCGCGGTGCGTTACGAAATGTGCCGTCAGGCCGCTGTGCTTGAAGACGGTGGAGAGATCCGGCTCGAGACACGTCATTTCCTCGAAACCACGGGCACCACTGCGGCAGGTAGGCCTAAAGAGACCTCCGCCGATTACCGCTACTTCAACGACCCAGATCTTGCCCCGGTTGTTGTATCGCGTGAGCGAGTCGAAGAGATTCGCGCTACGCTGCCAGAACTTCCCTGGGTACGGCGAGCTCGGCTCCAGAAAGAGTGGCAGCTTTCTGATGAAGAGCTGCGCGATCTTGTCAACACCGGAGCAATGGATCTCGTTGCTGATACCGTCGAGGCAGGAGCGTCCTCCGCAGAGGCACGTAACTGGTGGGTGTCCTATCTGACCCAGCAGGCTAATAATCGTGGTGTGGAGCTGGAAGGACTCCCGATTACTCCCCGGCAGGTGGCTGAGGTCATCGGTATGGTGTCTGAGGGGAAGCTCACTAATAAGCTTGCCCGACAGGTTGTTGATGGGGTTCTCGAAGGGGAGGGAGATCCTGCCGACATTGTCGAGAAGCGTGGCCTGGCAGTCGTCTCTGACGACTCTGCACTGCGCACTGCGGTGGAAGAGGCCCTAGCAGCTCAGCCTGACGTGGCAGATAAGATCCGTGACGGAAAGGTGCAGGCAGCAGGTGCCATCATCGGTGCAGTGATGAAGGCGACACGTGGGCAAGCAGACGCTGCGCGCGTGCGTGAGATCGTCATCGAGATCTGCTCGTAAACCTCTTTAACCGGACATCCCGGGTTGTCGCCCTCAGCGACTCACCCGGGATGTCCTGCATTTTCACAGGATAAGCCGTTATCCTGGACGCATGAGCGAAGACGTAAACCCCGCACCTACCAACGAGCCTGAGCCCACTTTGCCGCCGCGGCGAGCCGTCCCCGAGCGGATTGAACCGATCACCGAAGACGATCTCCTTATGGAGGATCTGCTAGCGGATGTTGACACCATCTCTGTGGCACAACAAGAAGAGCTCGCGGGCGGAAATCTAGCGGGGGTGTCCTCTGATAATGAGCCTGCGGAAGACGAATCGATACAGATCGAAGACTCTGCGCAGGATGATGAACCTGCAGTGAATGATGAACCTGCGCTGGAAGCGGAGGGCGCACTGCGGGAGCTCGATGCTCCCGAAATGACTGACGCCGACAGTCAAGAGGAGTACATCCCGGTCGCAGAACAACCTATCGCCTTCAGCGACATGGCAGAAGGGGAGACAACGGTCATCACACCCGTCCCAGAGGCAGAAGAGAGCTTCTACGTACCGTCAGTGGAGCCACTTTACTCCGCTGCAACCGAGACCGCGGTATTAGCGCCAGCCCCAGTTGTGGCTGCTCCTGTCCCGGACAATGGTGAGGGTGACGAGCCCGACGCCGACGAGGACGTTGCTCCGCGCTCCGACCGTGGCACTATCGACTTTGGTCTTTTCCTTCTGCGTGCGACGCTCGGCATCATCATGGCACTGCATGGTGCAGATAAGCTCTTTGGTCTCTTCGGTGGGTCTATCGCTAGCACCGAGCAGCTCCTGCATTCTATTGGCTTCACCAACTACACCGAGCTTCTCGCTATCGGTGCGGGTGTCACAGAGCTGGTGGGCGGCGTCATTGTGGCACTGGGCCTTTTTGCTCCTGCGGGTGCATCCGCACTGTTGGGAGTGATGGGCATGGCTACGCTCACCCATCTCACACTCGGCGACACTGCGTTTCTCTCGAGCCAAAAGGGCCCCTACGAGATCATCACCCTGATCGCTGTGATGGCGGCAACCGTCATTCTGGCTGGCGCTGGCCGATGGTCGGTCGATGGTCGCTGGGGATGGGCGACTCGCCCCAAGTGGGGGGCACTTGTCTGGCTAGTCGTAGGTATTATCTCAGCACCTGTGATGTGGGCAGTTCTCAACACTCAAGGTTTCCCCTTCTGAGAGAGCCTGACCTTCTGACGACGTTGTCTGTTCCGGCGATGGGCGAAATAGAGGCGTGGGGGGGGGGGGGGGGGGGGGGGGG